>JAZQMC010000009.1:0-116362 GCA_045543095.1 Candidatus Fimenecus sp.
CTTTGCTGCTGACTCTGCAGACGAAAAGACACAGAGCTTTGTTGCAGCATACCAGAGCGCGTTCAATGCTACACCTGACCAGTTTGCAGCAGATGGCTACGATGCAATCTTTGTAATTGCAGAAGCTCTCAAGAAGGCTGAAATTACTGCTGATAACCAGATTGACTTCAACACAAAGCTTGTTGCAGCTATGACAGAAATCGAAGTTGAAGGTGTAACAGGTAAAATGACATGGACAGCAGACGGTGAAACAAACAAGGCTGCTCTTGCTATGATTATCAACGACGGTGTTGCTAAGGCTTACACTTCTCAAGCTGAATAATCAGTAAATATCTAAGTATAATTTTTAAAAATGCAGATGACCGCACGAAAAAACTCTTTTTTCTTCGTGCGGCTATGCTGGTATTACAGCAAGTTATACAAACCTGCCTGAAACGTATAATTTTGGCATATTTTGGCTTATAGTCTTTGACAGACTACAGCCTGCCTGCATCCTCTGCGGCAAAATCTGCTCAAATTTATTCTGTTTCAGGTCTTAGAATTTTAACCGAGATGATTTTTGCCGCAACAAGAAAAAAGCACAGCCGGTACTTTATGTATTGGCACGCATTTTGACGCAGTTTCGGTACAAAGCAAACGGTTAAAATCAGGTTCGGATAGCTACTGTCAGGCTATGGTTTAGGCTTTTTTTAAAGAGAGCACATTAGTGTGCTTTTTTTAAAGAAAGTCTGTTGTTACTTCAAAAGAAAGGATTGGCAATTAAATGATTAATTTTTTACAAGCTTTAATAAGCGGACTTAGTCTTGGAAGTATATATGCGTTGATAGCACTTGGCTACACAATGGTTTACGGTATAGCAAAAATGCTTAACTTTGCTCACGGTGACGTAATTATGGTTGGTGCATATGTGATATACACCGCACTTGCAATTACCGGCAATCCTGTTATAGCTTTTGTTATATCAATACTTGTTTGTGTTGTTTTAGGTATAGTAATTGAAAAATTGGCATACAAGCCCTTAAGAACTGCCTCACCTCTTGCTGTTTTAATTACTGCAATCGGTGTCAGCAACTTGCTTCAAGGTTTAGCTCAGTTAATCTTCGGTACTGAACCAAAATCTGTTATTATTCTTAATAAATTAGGGGCTTGGCAAATTACAGATGACCTTTCAATCAATATCAGCACAATCGTTACACTTGTATTGAGTGCTGTTATTATGATTACTCTTACCTTGTTCATCAAAAAATCAAAAACAGGACGTGCAATGATTGCTGTATCTGAAGACAAAGGTGCCGCTCAGCTTATGGGTATCAATGTTAATAGAATTATTATGATTACTTTTGCAATTGGTTCATCACTTGCCGCCTTTGCAAGCTTATTCTACCTTATCAAAGTTCCCGTAAGCCCTTCATTCGGTGCATTGCCGGGAATAAAAGCATTTGCTGCCGCTGTTATTGGTGGTATCGGTTCAATCCCCGGTGCAATGCTTGGCGGTATTCTTTTAGGTCTTGTTGAAAACATCTGCTTAAGTATTGATGTTATTGCTCCATACACTACCGCTATTGAATTCGGTTTACTTATTTTAATTCTTCTTGTTAAGCCAACAGGTATCCTTGGCAAAAAAATCAGAGAGAAGGTGTAATTGAATATGGCTAAAGCAAAATCAAAGTTTAAAATTAAAAACCATCTTAATTACATCGTAGTTGGAATTGTACTTCTTATAACAGTTATCCTAAACATGACCGGTGAATTAGGCCGTCTTGACCGTAGCACTCTTGTAAGAATTTCTTTCAGCATTATTCTTGCAGTTTCATTAAATTTAGTTGTTGGCTTTTTAGGTGAATTGAGCCTTGGACACGCAGGATTTATGTGTGTTGGTGCATATCTTGGCGGTTATTGTATAAATATTCTTTCCAATGTGATTGAAAGCGACCTTATTGTTTGCATTATTTCTATGCTTATAGGCGGTGTTGTCGCTGCATTCTTTGGTTTAGTTATAGGTGTGCCGGCATTAAGGCTTCGTGGCGACTACCTTGCAATCGCGACTTTAGCATTTGGTGAAATTGTTAGAAATATTTTTAAAAACCTTAGCTTTTTCGGTGGTTCACAGGGTCTTACCGTAAAAATGTATCCCGAAAAAGAGCTTTTTATTGTTGCACTCATAGTTGTAATTATTGTACTTGTTCTTTCACAGAATCTTATCAGAAGTAAACACGGTCGTGCTGTTACTGCAATTCGTGATAATGAAATCGCCGCAAAATCAATGGGTATTAACGTTACCTTCTACAAGCTTTTTATTTTCATTATCGCCGCTTTCTTTGCCGGCGTTGCAGGCGTAATTTATGCTCAATGCTTCGGTCAGGTTAAGCAGGATTCATTCTCATACAACTATTCAATTGAAATTCTTGTTATGGTTGTTCTTGGCGGTATGGGCAGTATTAACGGCTCAATTATTGCTGCAACTATTATCACCTATTTGAATATTCTTCTCCAAAATGAGCTTTCAGGTCCTTTAGCTTCTGTAAAGCTTGTTGTATATGCAATCATTCTCATTTTTGCAATTCTCTTCAACAATGCCCCAAGCTTTAAAAACTTGAAGAATAAGCTTACTTTCAAGGGCAAAGGCAAGAAATCAAAAGAAAAAGATGATGATGCTGAATGGAATAGAATTGATACAAAAATTAAGATGAACGAAGTTTTGACCACTGAATTTCAGGGTGATGATATTTCAGATGCTGATATTTACTCAAAGGAGGATAACTGATATGGCGGAATATATGCTTGAAACTAAAAACCTCGGTATTTCCTTTGGTGGATTAAAGGCTGTACAGGAATTAAATCTTCGCGTTAAGAAAAATGAGCTTTATGGTCTAGTTGGCCCAAATGGTGCGGGTAAAACAACAGCATTCAATATCCTCACAGGTGTTTATAAGCCTACAACCGGCACATTTTATCTTGATGGTGAAGAATTATGTGGTAAAAAAGAAGAAGCTATTAACCATAAAGGTATTGCTCGTACTTTCCAGAATATTCGTTTATTCAACAATATGAGCGTTATAAGAAATGTTATGGTTGGACTTCATAATCAGCCTGAATATAAATGTGACCCATTTTCAAGTATGTTCAGACTTCCAAAGCATTTTTCTTCCGAAAAAGAAATGAAAGAAAAAGCAAAAGAAATTCTTCGTATCTTCAACCTTGAAGAAGAAAGAAACAATCTTGCTTGTAATCTCCCCTACGGTAAACAAAGAAAGCTTGAAATCGCTCGTGCATTGGCAACTAATCCAAAGCTTTTACTTCTTGACGAGCCTGCTGCGGGTATGAACCCAAGCGAAACACAAGAACTTATGGACACAATCCGTTTTGTTCGTGATAGTTTTGATATGACAATTCTTCTTATTGAGCACGATATGAAGCTTGTCAGCGGTATCTGTGAAGAAGTAACAGTACTTAACTTTGGTCAGGAATTAGCACAAGGTAAAACAAGTGATGTACTTAATGACCCGGAGGTTATTAAGGCATATCTTGGTGATTAAGGAGGAATAGAGATGGCACCACTTTTAAAAGTCGATAATATTGAAGTATATTACGGCATGATTAAGGCTTTAAAAGGTGTTTCTTTTGAAGTGAATAAAGGTGAAATTGTTGCTCTTATCGGTGCAAATGGTGCAGGTAAAACAACTATTCTTCACACAGTTTCAGGTCTTATAAAGCCTAAAACAGGCAATATCATATATAACGGTGATGATATTACAAAAATACCTGCTCACAAAATTGTTACAATGGGTATGGCTCATGTTCCCGAAGGAAGAAGAATTTTCTCACAACTTTCAGTTCTTGATAACATTAAACTTGGAACTTATACAAGAAAAGATAAGTCTGAAATTGAGGAAACATTAAAATATGTTTATGAAAGATTTCCGCGACTTGAAGAAAGAAAAAATCAGATTGCAGGTACACTTTCCGGCGGTGAACAGCAAATGCTTGCCATGGGCAGAGCTTTAATGTCTAAACCCGATTTCATTTTAATGGATGAACCTTCAATGGGTCTTTCACCACTCCTTGTTTCTGAAATCTTTGAAATTATCAAGGCAATCAATGAAAATGGAACAACTGTTCTTCTTGTTGAGCAGAACGCTAAAAAAGCACTTTCTATTGCTGACAGAGCCTATGTTCTTGAAACAGGCTCAATTGTTCTTTCAGGAGATGCAAAAGACCTTATGAACGATGAATCTGTTAAGAAAGCTTATCTTAGTGAATAATTTCTGAAAGGCGGAAAATTTATGGATAAAAAAATTGTTATTACAATTGCCCGTGATTACGGTAGTGGTGGTAAAACTGTTGGTCAGATGCTCGCAAAAGAACTTAACATCCCCTTCTATGACCGCGAAATTCTTTATATGGCTTCAGATGACAGTGGTATTAACCTTGGTCTTTTTCAAAAACACGATGAAGAAATAAATAAAGGATTTTTTGAACCATCAACACATAAATACCGTGGTAATTTAATTCCTCCTGAAGACAGCAAATTCACATCAAAAGAAAATCTTTTTAATTATCAGGCAAAAATTATTAAATCACTTGCCGAAAAAGAATCCTGCATTATTGTTGGCAGATGTGCTGATTTTATATTAAAAGATTATGAAAATGTTATTAAGGTTTTCATCTGGGCACCGCACAGTGTATGTGTTAAAACTGTAATGGATATGTTTGGAATGAGCGAGAAAGATGCGGATAAGAAAATTCGCAAAATTAACAAGCACCGTAGTGAACATTATCACTATTATACTTGTCGCGAATGGGATAATGCTCGTAACTATGACTTATGCCTTAACAGTGCTGAATTAGGCTTTAAAGGTTGCACAGAGGCAATTAAAGCATATATCAACGTTTTAAAAGATGTTAAATAAAATTTTAGGGTTACCTTGAAAGGTAGCCCTATTTTTTCTTGATTATAATGAATAAATGATATATAATATTGTGTAACCTTTTTGAAAGGAAAATGTTTATGTCAAAAGGAATTTACAAAATTGCAGCAATCTCTCCCAAGCTTACAGTTGCAAATGTTACTGAAAACTGTGACGAGATTATAAATATGCTTGAACAGGCAAGAACAGAAAATGCAGACATTGTTGTATTTCCTGAACTTTGTGTAAGCTCTGCAACTTGTGGCGATTTATTTATCCATAAAACACTTATTGATGCCTGTAAAAATGGTATTAAAAGAATTTGCAACGCTACAGAAAACTATAAAGGCACTGTTATAATCGGCTCACCTATTGAAAAAGACAGTAAACTTTACAACTGCGGAATTGTAATAAGCGATGGCAAAATCATTGATATTACTGCAAAGACAAATCTATCACTTAGCGAAAAAAGATGGTTTACGGATGGCGAAGATTTTAAATTCGAAAATTCTGCTGAGCTCCCCTTTTCACTTGTAATTGGTGAAAATCGTATAGAAAACAATTTTCCAAAATTTGTAATAAATATTTCTGCTGTTGGTAGTGAAGTTACTAAATATAAGAATTTAAAACAGTATATCCAAAACATCGGATGTGGATATGTTTATGCTTCGGCGGGTGCGGGAGAATCAACAACCGATACTGTATATTCAGGTGCTTGCATTATTACTGAAAACGGTAGAATTCTTTCAGAAGGTAAAAGATATTCATTTAACAGCGAAGTTACAACTGCAGAAGTAAATATTAATAATTGTAGTATTTCTTCAAAGTTAGATGATTTGGTTATAAATACTGTCACTCCTTATAACCCTCACCCATTCATACCTACCAATAAAACAGAGTTGTGCGAACGTAGTGAAGAAATACTTGAAATTCAAAGTACTGGACTTGCAAAAAGAATGTTACACACTCGCACCAATAAACTTGTTCTCGGTATATCCGGCGGTCTTGACTCAACACTTGCCTTACTCGTCGCAGTCAGAACGATGAACAAGCTTAAATATCCTATCAAAAATATAATTTGCATTACCATGCCCGGATTTGGTACAACGGATTTGACCTACAAAAATGCTTGCGAGCTTGTAAAATCTCTTGGTGCAACATTAAAAGAAATCAACATAAAAAATGCTTGTTTACAGCATTTTGATGACATTGGCCACAATGTAGATATTCACAATGTAACTTATGAAAACACTCAAGCAAGAGAACGCACACAAATTCTTATGGACTATGCAAATATGATTGGTGCTCTTTTGGTTGGCACAGGAGATTTAAGCGAATTGGCACTTGGCTGGTGCACATATAACGGTGACCACATGAGTATGTATGGTGTTAATGCCTCTGTTCCAAAGACACTT
The DNA here is from genome assembly GCA_045543095.1 of Candidatus Fimenecus sp. Lineage (GTDB taxonomy): Bacteria > Bacillota > Clostridia > Oscillospirales > Acutalibacteraceae > Fimenecus. The sequence goes on from JAZQMC010000009.1 coordinate 6,323, forward strand.
ATGCAACACCTTGTTCGCTATATTGCAGATAATAGCGACGAGAATACCGCTAAAATCCTTTACAGCGTGCTTGACACACCAATTAGTCCCGAATTACTACCACCCGATAAAAACGGCAAAATGGAGCAAAAAACAGAGAATACGTTGGGTCCTTATGAAGTACACGACTATTATTTGTATCATTTTGTTCGTCATAATGAAAAACCTGAAACAATTTTAAATTCTGCAAAACAAGCTTTTAAAGGTATATACACTGATGAAGAATTAAAGCGTTGGCTTGAAATCTTCATAAGAAGATTTTTCATAAGTCAGTTCAAACGTTCTTGCTCACCCGATGGTCCAAAAGTCGGCTCCGTAAATCTTTCTCCCCGTGGTGCTTGGGTTATGCCGTCAGATGCATGTTTTGATGAATGGATGAAATTCTGAACAGATAAAAAATCCCTCTACCCGATTGGATAGAGGGATAAACTTTTATTCGTATCAATTATGCTTTTTTCTTTGTAACAAACTTAATAATAAGGAGAGCTACTACAAGAATAGCTATTGAAACAGGAAGTACAACCAATGCATTTGGAACAAAACCTGCAAGTAAGTAACCGAGGAATGATACACCGGCTACTGTCAATGCGTAAGGTAACTGTGTTGAAACATGGTTAACGTGGTCGCACTGACCACCTGTTGAGGCCATAATTGTTGTATCAGAAATTGGTGAACAGTGGTCGCCGCAAACCGCACCTGCAAGGCAAGCTGCGATACAAACAACGAGCATTGTATCTGTTGCTGCGAAAAGAGGAACGATAATTGGGATAAGAATACCGAACGTACCCCATGATGTACCTGTTGCAAATGCAAGTCCAACTGCAACAAGGAAGAGAATTGCGGGCAAGAAGTATGTAAGCTTGCCTGCTGTTGCATCAACAAGACCTTCAACAAATACATCCGCACCAAGATTGTTTGTCATAGCACTGAGTGTCCAAGCAAATGTAAGAATGAGTATTGCAGGAACCATTGCTTTGAAGCCATCTGGAATTGCTCCCATACAGTCTTTGAATGAAAGAACTCTTCTAATCATAAAGTATGCAATTACAATGATAAGTGCAGCGATTGAGCCAAGTGCCAAGCCGTAAGCAGCATCACAATTAGCAAACGCATCAATGAAATTCTCACCTGAGAACAAGCCACCTGTGTAAACCATACCTAAAATACAGAAAGCAATAAGAATTACAACGGGAAGTATTAAGTCAATAACCTTGCCTCGTGTTGTAACAGGTTCTTCAACAACATTGGCATACGGTCTTGAATCTGTTGTATAAAGGTCACCATTCATCGCGTTGATTTCGTGTTTTTTCATTGGACCAAAGTCAATATTAAGTGCTGAAATCATAACAACCATAACGATTGTAAGCAATGCATAAAGGTTAAAGGGAATTGTCTTGATAAAGAGTTCAAGACCGTCTGTACCCTCAACAACACCGCTAACGGCAGCTGCCCAAGATGAAATCGGAGCAATAATACAAACAGGTGCTGCTGTTGCGTCGATAATATATGAAAGCTTTGCACGAGAAATCTTGTGTGTGTCTGTTACGGGACGCATAACGCTACCAACAGTAAGACAGTTGAAATAGTCGTCAACGAAAATCAAAGCACCAAGGCCAAAGGTAGCAAGCATTGCACCTTTTCTTGTTTTAATCTTTTTCTTTGCCCATTCACCATAAGCACGGCTACCGCCTGCCTTGTTCATAAGAACAACGATAACGCCAAGAACAACAAGGAAGATGATAATACCCATATTCCAAGTGTCAGCAAGCTTACCGATAAAGCCGTCGGTCATAATGGTATTAAACATTTTTTCAAAACTGAAGCCGTTGGGGCCAACTGCATAAAGAGCACCACCTACAACAATACCAACAAACAATGAAGAATACACTTCTTTTGTAATAAGTGCCAATGCGATAGCAATTACGGGAGGAAGAAGTGAGAAGATTGTTGAATAAAATCTACTTGAATATTCTACCTCTGCCGCATCCCCTTCAGCAAATGCAACAATTGACATTGTCATAACAAGAATAATAGCAATTGCCATTACAGCCAAAGTTTTAATGCTGAATTTTCTTTTCATTTTTACAACTCCTTTTATGTATAAAAATATACAAATAATATACATAAAAAGATACCATAATTGTCGTTTTTTGTCAATGTAAAAATTTATTAATTGAATGGTAAAAACTTATTGTTGAACAATTATGTTTGTGGTATAATACTAAAAAACACATTGGAGTTGATTTTATGATAAGAAATGAAGCAATGTTCAAATTAAGTTACGGATTATTTATATTAAGTGCACACGAAAATGACAAAGATAATGCTTGCATTATCAACACAGTTACTCAAGTTACTGACACCCCAAAAAGATTAACTATTGCTGTGAATAAAAACAATTATACTTGTGAAATGATTGAAAAAACTAAAAAGTTTACAGTTTCCGTTCTCTCACAGGATGTTACATTCGATATGATAAAAAGATTTGGTTTTGCAAGTGGTAGAGATACTGATAAATTTGCAGGATACAATGACCATTATCGCACAGAAAACGGAACATACTTCATTTGTGAAGGTACAAACGCCTATATTTCTTGTACTGTCACTGACATTATTGATTGTGGCACTCACCTATTATTCTTGTCAGATGTAACCGAGGCTGAAACTTTGTCAGATGTTCCGTCTGCAACATATCAATACTATTTTGACCATATCAAACCCAAGCCCGAAGCACCAAAGAAAAAAGGTTATGTATGCAAGATTTGCGGATATGTTTATGAGGGTGAAGAATTACCGCCTGATTTTATTTGTCCTCTTTGCAAACACGGAGCAGAGGATTTTGAGCCCATTGAATAAAGCAACAGCGGAGCAGTTAAACACTGCCCCGCTTTATTATTGCTTTAATCTGATTTTTTGTAAGATATCCGTTCACAATTAAATGAACAAGAATATCAAGTTTTTCATTTTCTGTTATGTAATGTTTCAATATAATCACCGCTAAATAATATGCGGTAAAAATTTGATTATTCCTTTTTCTTTTTACTACGGGCAAGCATTACCGCACCTACGGTAATAAAACCAAGCCCAACAACAAGTAAAACAATGATTATAGCCGTATCGTTATCTTTGTTGTTTTGTAAATCTATTTTATCATTTTGTTCCTCTGTTGTTGATTGAGAAATATCGCTTATTGACTCCGTTTCATCCTCTAATGTAGAAGTTGAAGTTTCGTCACTTTGTTCAACATAAGTTGTATTTATTATTTTTACAACAGAATTAGTGACTTCATAAGGAATATTCTGTAAGTCCTGTGTGACAAAATCCGCCTGATTGGGAATTGAAATAGTTAAATCACTATCACCGGTAGCGTTTTCCAATGCCTTAAACGTAATTGTCATTATAACACCTTCTGAGGTGACAGAAGAACTTGGTGCAAGGTATGTAAAACGAACTTTTGATTTTTCACTGTCAATATTTTTAATACTGATATTGGCAGAATTGTCAAGAATTGCCCCTTGCTTTGCAGATACAAATTCAAGCATATTTTTATCATAACTTATGTCAATAACAGCACCACTCATTTTTGAATTGTCACTTATAAAAAGATTTAGTTTAAATTCCTCACCTGCATAGACAGTTTCGTTTGTTAAAGAGAGTTTTACCTTTTCTTCTGCAAATACAGTTGTTGAAAATAATGATATTAACATAAATAATACCAACATTAAAGAAATCACTTTTTTCATAATTATCACCAAATACATATTAACACAAAATTCAGTACAATACAAGAAAAATCCCTCGAATAAACGAGGGATTAATTTTAATCTTTTAACGACGAACTCAAAAATTCTTTAAGTCTTGGGCTTTGCGGATTCTCAAATACCTGTTCAGGAGAACCTATTTCCTCAATAATACCGTCAGCCATAAAGATTACTTTATCAGAAACATTCTTTGCAAAGTTCATTTCATGTGTAACAATAATCATTGTAGTATTGCCGTCACGAAGTTCACGGATTACACGAAGAACTTCGCCTGTAAGTTCGGGGTCAAGAGCACTTGTAGGCTCATCAAAACATAGAATTTTGGGTGAAAGCATCAAAGCTCTTGCAATAGCCACACGTTGTTGCTGACCACCTGAAAGTTCACATGGATATGCATTAACTTTATCTTCAAGCCCTACCCTTTTAAGCAATTCAATAGCACGCTCATCAATTTCTTTAATTTTTTCTTTATCTTTTTTCTTAACATTTTCAAGAAGTTGAACTGCTAAAGTAAGATTTTTTAATATACTATACTGTGGAAAAAGATTAAAAGATTGAAATACCAAACCAAAATTAAGTCTTTTTCTGCGAAGTTGAGCATCTTTTTCATTTATATCAATCTCAAAATCTATAAGCATATCGCCATCAACATAAATCTTGCCATATTCTGCAGTTTCAAGAAAATTAAGACACCGCAAAAGAGTAGTTTTACCACTACCTGATGAACCAATAATTGATAATACTTCACCTTTCTCAAGCGAAAAGCTGATATCCTTTAAAACCTCGTTATTACCGAAGCTTTTTTTAATATTTTCTACTTGTAATATAGACATAATCTTTAACTCCGATAATAATCAAATTTTTTCTCAATAAAGTTGAACAACAAGGTAAGACCGCCACAGAATGCAAGGAAATAAAGTGCAGTATAGAATAATGGCCAGATAAGTCCATCAGTTGTATATTCTGTCGCTGTCATTAAAATTTCAGAAATAGCAATAACACGTGCAAGAGAGGTATCTTTAACCAATGTAATAATTTCATTGCTCATTGGCGGAATAATTCTCTTTATAACCTGCATTAAAACAACTTTAAAGAAAATTTGTGACTTTGTCATTCCAAGCACCTGGCCGGCCTCATACTGACCTTTAGGTATTGATTCAATTCCGCCACGATAAATTTCTGAAAAGTACGCAGCATAGTTAATAACAAAAGCAATCAATGCAGCAGTCATTCTTGATTTCATCGGAATCCCGAATACAAGACCCGGCACATAAAAGACCACAAAAAGCTGGAGCATCAGAGGCGTACCTCTGATGACCCAGACAAATGCTTTTGTTATGTACTTTATAATTTTTATTTTTGACATTGAGCCCATTGAAATAATAAGTCCCAATGGCAATGAAAATAACAATGTGAGTGCAAAAAGTTCACAGTTTTCAGCAAAGCTTTGAAGTAAATCAAGGCTTATATTTACAAAAGACATTAAACAAAAACTCCTAAAATTAGTCAGCCTTAACGACTACAACCTGCTTATTCTCCATATAAGGAATTGTAATTGACATATTCTCTTCTCTTTCAGGTGTAATTGTCATACCGTTCCAAATGCAGTCGATGTTCTTACTTGCAAGTTCTGTTTCTTTTGAATTCCAATCAATAACCTGGAACTTTGCTTTAACGCCAAGTTTTGCACAAACAGCTTCAGCGAATTCAGTTTCAAAACCTGTAAGCTTACCGTCAACTTCATAGTTCATTGGTGCGAAAAGAGTAATACCAATAATCATTTCGCCCTTGTTCTTAATGTATTCCCAATCAGATTCAGCAACTTCTGGCTTTGTGAATGTATCTTTAACAACAAGAAGGTCTTGAAGCTTATACTTTGTAGCAATTGTATTGAGTGTACCGTCAGCTTTAAGGTCGGTCATTGCCTGATTTATATAATATGTAGCATCTGAGCCTTTTCTAAAAGCAATACCATACTGTTCAGGATTAAAAGCAACATCATCAATTACCTTAAGGTCAGCATAATCAGTACCCTCACCGATTGAACCGATTGACATAACATAGTCAATAACAGCAGCATCAGCCGTACCTGATTTAACCTCAACAAGTGTTTTAGCCTGTGAATCAACAGCAACTTTTTCATAATCCGCAAAATATTTGTCAGCATTCATTACTTCTTCACCTGCTGAACCTTTTTCAGCAACAACGATTTTAGCATCATTTCCGCCGCAACCTGCAAAGCAGAGTGTCATCATAAGCACTGCCATAAGAATAGCAATAAATTTTTTCATTTTCATAATATTAACTCCTTTTTAGTGTGGTAAAGCGTTAGCACGTTAGTATAATACAACATCAAGAAACTTTTGTCAACATAAATTACAATTCTTCTATAAGTTTTTTTAATAAGTCTTCAGCTTTTTTGCATTCTTCTGCATTTTCTTTAGGCTTTTTTAACACAAGAAAAGCACTGGCAGAAACAATTACACCGAGAGTAATTGCAGAAAAAGCCTGCATTGCTTTTTGAGAATAAGCATAATAGAGATATACCAGAACAGCACAAACTGCAAAAATATAAACCATTCTTATTAGCGGGTCATAAAGTCTGTCATAAACCATTGCATATTCGATGTAGCAACCTTTTTCGTCCTCGCCAACGTCAAGAAGATAATGGTAACGGTCAAAGGTTTGAGGCTGAAGTTGATTGTTTCGCGAATGAATATATTTCACCTTATACATTTTATCAAGCTTAGAAAATTTACCAAAAATTCCCGTCATATCATCTTCGGCGGTTGGATTTTTAAAAGCAATATTAATTTTCTCACGAATTTTAACGGTCGGAAAATCAAGATATATTTTTTGCGGTTCACTTAATTGCTTATAATGAAATTTGTTTATTTCCATAAATATCACCTTTTTATATTCTATAACAAAATATTGGAAGTTTCAAGTTGAAAAGAGGTTTAAGTTATGGTATATTAAATTGATACAATATTGAGGTGTAAAAATGAAGAGTTTTACAATTAACAAAAACGATGCTAACCAGCGTCTTGATAAATTTATTACAAAAAGTGTTCCGCTTCTGCCTAAAACACTTTTATATAAGTATATACGCATTAAGCGAATTAAGATAAACGGTAAGCGTGCAGATATTTCAACTCGCTTAAATATAGGTGATGTTGTTGATATGTATATAAATGATGAATTCTTTGAGAAATCTCCAGAAAAGTATGATTTTCTCAAGGCATCAAAAAATCTCAACATAATTTACGAAGATGAAAATATACTTCTCTGCGACAAAAAAGTTGGCGTACTCTCCCACCCTGATGATAATGAGTATATTGATACCCTAATTGGCAGAATTAAGCGTTATCTTTATGAAAAGGGTGAATATAAACCTGATGACGAAAACTCGTTTGTACCGTCGCTTGTAAACCGTATTGACCGCAACACAGGCGGAATTGTAATTGCAGCAAAAAATGCTGAAACTCTTCGCATACTTAATCAGAAAATGAAAGACCGTGAACTACACAAGTTTTATCTTTGTATAGTTCACGGTGAAATAAAGAAAAAGTCTGGTCTTTTAGAGGGCTACCTCGTCAAAGATGAAAGCAAGAATAAGGTAACTGTTTCTAAAAAGAAGCTTGCTGACTCAAAAGAAATTCGCACTAAATACAATGTTATTGATACTGACGGAGATTTAAGCCTTGTTGAGGTTGAACTCTTAACAGGTCGTACACATCAAATTAGAGCACATTTTGCATCTATCGGTCATCCCCTTTTAGGTGACGGGAAATACGGCACAAATGCACAAAACAAGAAATACGGCTATAAAAAGCAATTCTTATATTCTTACAAACTTGTATTTGACTTCACCACTGATTCGGGAATTCTTGAATATCTAAACCACAAAGAATTCATTGTTGATGATGTGTGGTTTAAAAACGAATTTTATAACAAAGGTTTATAAATATGATAATAACTGACGAAATCCTGAAAATAGTTGAGAGAGAAATGAATACAGCTGTTAAAACCGTTACAGAAATCGGTAACGGTGCAACTGCTTCTGCATATTTGGTTGAGATTATTGATAAGCCATATAAAATTGTTGTAAAAGCAGGGAAATACATTGATTTGCTTTGTGAAGAAAGAAAAATGCTTGATTTTCTCGGCGAAAAGGTAAATTTTAAAATCCCCTGCACATATTTCTATGCAAACGAAGATAAAACAGGCTTTCTTGGAATGGAATTTCTTGAAGGCATCAACGGTGGCAACAAAAAGGTGCTTCGCATAAAAAACAAAAAGCATCTTGCAGATAATATTATCGACTGTTTTGAAAATATGCAGAATATTCATAATGATAAATTCGGGTTTTATGACAATGCAGTTTATGATACTTGGCGTGAGTTTTATTGGGATTTTTTTAAATCAATCTACAATTTTTCATTTGAAAAGTATAACAACGGCGAAATTAAAAAGGTTGTAATTGATGCTCTGAATCTTGTTGAAATCAATTTTGATGAGATTTTTAATGATGTCAGCAAAACTGCTTGTATATCTCACGGCGATTTTTGGGTTAACAATATGATAATTGACACTCAAAAGTGTGAGGTTGCAGGAATTTTTGACCCAAACAATGTTGCATGGGTTGAGCCTGAATATGAATTATTTGCCATAACTGTTGGATATGGTAAAAACCTTAAACTTTATAAAAACTATAAAAAGCGAAAAGGAATCAGTAAATACTGCAATTTAAAAATCGAATTATATGCACTTATAAATGAACTTGGTTGGTATAAAAAACTTGGTTTTTGTCCGATGGATTATTTATATTACAGGTCAAAACGACTTATTAAACAAATTAAAAAGCATAAAATTAAGAGGTAGAAGAAAATTTTCTTCCGCCTCTTTTTCTTTACGCTTTTACTTTTGTAATCTGCGGGATTTTACCGACAATCACCGCAACAATTGTTGTGATTATAATTTCGGGTATCATATAGAAACCATTGTAAATTACTGAATATACAAGCGATAGTGCGTTACCACTAAAGGTATTGAGAATTGTAGCACCCCACGAATAGAAACCCTCTTGACTAAAGAACCATTCTGCCCAAGCACCAAAGAGAATATAACCTGAGGTAATATGGCAGATATAGCGGAGTGCCAGAACTGTAAAAGCACCAAGTGCAAGTGAAATTGCATCTTTTTTAATTACCTTTTTATACATTGCAGAAAGTCCGAGAACTGTATAAGCAAGTATGTAATCGAAGATAAACATAAGAACAATATTAACCAAGCTGCCGAGATATTCATCAGACGAAGGCATAATCATTTTACTGATAGTACTTACACCCATCACCATCTGTACCAACGAGTAAACAAATCCAGTAATAAGACCTTTGCCAATACCATACTTCCAAGCCACTAAAATTACAGGGAGCATACTTACAATTGTGATTTGTCCGCCAAAAGTCAACTCGGGAATAATTGACTTTGAAACAAGCTCCAGCACCGCCGCCAAAGCAATCATTATTGCACTCTCAACAAGCCAATAAAGCCAACCCATACTTTTCTTATTCATTTTATTTTCCTCCTATTGCGGAGCGTCATAGATATTTAACAGTCTTAAATCAAACCTTTCGTCGCATAACTTCGTTAAAATTCTTGAAAACCGTCAGGATTCCTGCGAATTTATGCCTCGTTCTGCATCCAAAATCTTTTGATTTAAGATGCAACGCAGTTTTAAGATTAGGAATTTTCGTTCAGACAATATAATAAAAATTTTGCAATACTTTGTGTATTGTAAAAAATTTTTATGAAGTATTAACGGAAATTATTATCTTAAAACCTATTAAATATCTATGACACTCCGCCTAAAAAAATTCAGCCATAGCAGATACCGCAAGGCTGAACTGAAAAGCTTTCCTACGACGGCATTATCCGTATCAGGTTCAATGGTCAGAGGCAGATTAGCCTCAATCTCAGCCGACTTAACCGTCAGCACCCATGCACTATTTACTTGGCTTAAATATATTATACTACGCTTTTTTTAGTTGTCAAGCAAAAAATGTTTTAACGCAGAATATCTTAATTGTGTTTTACAATTTTCAATCATATTATTGACACATCCTGTCGTACCAACAAGAATCATAAGCTTTTTTGCACGAGTAACGGCAGTATAAAGCAAATTTCGATAACACAACCGGTCATTAACAGAAATTACGGGCATAATTACTGCATCAAACTCACTACCTTGACTCTTATGTACAGTTACCGCATAAGCAAGCTCTATTTCTTGTAATTGCTCTCTTGAATAAGTTGCACGCTTCCCCGAAAAGTCAATGACTATGGCATCATGACTCAAGTCAATCACTTTTATAAAGCCAATATCACCATTGAAAATTCCGTCACCCTCGTCATTACTGCTTTCCCAATGAATATTATAGTTGTTTCGGGTTTGCATAACCTTATCACCAACTCTAAAAAGTCGGTAACCTGTGTTATATTCGCTCTTTTCTTTCGATGGTGGATTTATGGCCTCTTGCAGAACCTTATTAAGATTTAATGTTCCAGTATCACCTTTTTTTGAGGGACAAAGCACCTGAATCTCTGTAAATGGGTCAAAACCATAAGCATCGGGCAATCTTTTTGTATAAACGTCTTTGATTGTACGCACTGCATCAAGAGGGAAATTGCGGTGCATAAAGTAAAAGTCGCCCTCTTTATAATCGGTTTCGATTTTTTCACCCTTAACAATTGAGTGTGCATTGCGGACAATATTACTCTCTAAAGACTGACGAAAAATCTCGCTAAGTTGAACAACGGGTAAAAGCTCGCTATCAATTAAATCTTTAAGCACATTTCCTGCACTAACAGGCGGAAGCTGGTCGCTATCACCCACCAGTACAAGACGACAACCAAACGGAAGTGCATCTAAAAGACTTGAAAATAAGAATATATCAACCATGGACATTTCGTCAACAATTACAGCCTGACAATCAAGTGGATTACGCAAATTTCGTTTAAAAACAGGTTTATCATTATTACCCCATTCCACCTCTAAAAGTCGGTGGATTGTAGTTGCAGTTCTGCCTGTTGCCTCGGTCATTCGCTGTGCTGCACGTCCGGTCGGTGCACACAAAGCAATGTCTAATTGGTCTTTTTCAAACATGCTGATAATGCCGTTTAAAGTTGTGGTTTTGCCTGTGCCGGGACCACCGGTAAGTATAAGCACACCACGATTAACAGCTGTTATAATTGCTTCTTTCTGCTTTTCGGCATATTGAATATTATCGTTTTTTTCTAGCCTTTCAATATACTTTGCTACATTTATCGGATTTTCAGGTGGATATTTAAGCAAAACTTTCATACGATTTGAAATTGTTTTTTCTGCATGATAAGCCTCGGAAAGAAAAACAAAATCTCTCTCCCCTATTTTTTCAACCACGATTTTTTTCTTTTCTAAAAGGCTATCGACGGCAATTTCAAGATTGTCGCGAGTTTCGTTGAGCAATGCACCCGATGGTGTATAAATTTTTTCAAGTGGTACGCAAGTATGACCATTGCGGAAATTATGGCTTATTACATAGATTATTCCAGCTTCAATTCTGTATTGAGATTTTGGCTTATTGGGTAACATTTCAGCAATTTGTTCGGCACGCTCAAAAGATATTCTGTTATCGCCCTCACAAAGAAGATAGGGATTTTCTTCAATAAGTTCAACTGCACCGTTACCAAGTTTTTCAAAAGCCATAATGCACTCGCTGGTTTTAAGACCGTAGCGGGATAAATTCATAATAAGTGCTCGCGTAGAAAACTGACGATTATATTCCTTGCCGATTTTAATAGCCTTTTCTTTGGAAATACCTTTAATTTCAGATAGCCGATGTGGTTCATTCTGCAGAATATCAAAGGCATTTTTCCCAAATCTATCAATGATTTTTCGTGCAGTAGATTCTCTTATTCCTTTAATCACTCCGCTTGCAAGGTAACGATAAAGGTCATCAACAGTTTCGGGCAGAAGTGCGTTACAAAATTCTGCCTTGAACTGTCTGCCATAAACAGAATGATATGTAAAATCGCCCACAATTTCAACACGGTCGCCGATTTTTATATCAGCCGCCGTGCCAACAACTGTGAGCTCTTCATCACCTTTATCTATGGCGAAAACAGTATATCCGTTCACATCATTGCGAAAGGTTATATCTGTAACCGTACCTTTAATTTTTAGCTTGTTTTCAAATTCTTCCATCAAAATAATCCTTTATGTAATCCTTTTGAACAAGGTAAATTCCGTTACTTTCTTTACAAACTTCAAGAAGATTTTCTTTTTCTTCTTCACTTATACCGCAATCCAGAATTATTATCTTACTATGGCAATCATCACCCATAAGATTTAGTTTAATTCTTGTGCCGTATGCAAGTCTTCTTACACCTACAGAATTCTTATTCTGCGGTAAAAATATGTAATAATCCATTTTGTTTTTCGGTATTAACAATTTTAACATAATAAGATAGCAAATTGCAACTGTTCCTATAAGAATTAAGCCTACAAAAACAGTCCCTACTAATGCATCAAGCATAAAATCACCTCAACACATTATACGAAAAATAAAAAAAATGTGTTAAAAAAAGCCTCGATAATTATCAAGGCATAATTAATTATTAAAATAAGAGTAGGTCTGTAAGCCGAGTTCTGTCTTTTAAGGCAATTATCTATCTGCGGCACATATTGCTATGTACCTGAAGCCATCCGTCGAAGTATTTGCCCAGCTGACAACTTCAGTCGATGTTGCATCGGGTAGGGTTTGCTCGGCCGTTACATCTCTGCAACGCCGGTGAGCTCTTACCTCACCTTTCCACCCTTACCGTTAAAAAACGGCGGTAATTTTCTATGCACTTTCCCTAAGGTCACCCTCGGCGGCTGTTAGCCGTTACCCTGCTGTATGATGCTCGGACTTTCCTCATAAGTAAAACTTACGCAATTGCCCAACCTACTCTTAAATTAACTTATTTACTGACGGGCACACCATCTTTTTTTATTTGAGTGATTTTTTCACCCTTAACCATAAACACATTACGCGAAATATCCATCATTGGCTTGTCTGCCATTGAATCTGTATAAAAATCATCAATAACCGCTTCACCGTAAACCTCACGAAAAGCATCTATTTTCTTATCTTTAAAGCATATTCTGTTGATTTCGCCCTTAATTGGGTCAATATCAGAGCCGATATAATGTTTTATGCCGATACGCTCGCAAATAATCTTTAAAAGACAATACGGACAACCTGACACTACAATGTCATTTTCGTCTTGCATATCGAAATAAAACTGTTTTAATTTACGTTGGTTTTTATCCCAAAATCGCTCAAAATCACCATAAATATCTTTTGCATTTTCACAGTAATCTTTAAACGCTTTTCCGTAGCTTGCCATTGCCTCATCAACAGTAATTTTGTCAAACTTATATCGGATAAAATCTTTAATGAATTTAGGTGCAAATTTGAGAATCGTTTTGGTATCTTTCTTTAAAAAGTAAAGAAAGATATCCATTATGCTTTCGCCGTCATAAATTGTATTATCAAAATCGAATACTCGCATAGCTTAAAATCCTCTTGATGCTCCGCCACCGCCGAATGAGCCACCACCACCGCGGAAACCTCCTGAACCTCCGAAACTACTTCTGCCTGAATAATGGCTACCACCACGATATACTCGTCTGCCAGAATAAGTGCCACCACCATGATGTGAACCACCATTGAATTTGGCCATTATAAGAGAAAATAAAATAATAACCACAAATGACGCAAAAACACCTAAAATAACGCCATCATCCGCTTCTTCATAATCATCGCTATAATTCTCAATGTTGTAATCGCTTAATTCAATATCATATTCCGTGCAAACAACAGAAACTATAGCCTTATAAGTTTCCGCAAGTCCTGTTGAAAAATCATCCTGACTTAAATACGGAATTGCATAATTATCAAGAATTCTGCCTGTTTTACCATCGGGCAAACAACCCTCAAGTCCATAACCAACTTGAATAGTAATTTCACGGTCACCAACAGACATAAGCAATACTACGCCATTGTCTCTTTCTTCACTACCAATTCCCCACTCTCGACCTAATTGAAGAGCATACTCACCCACTTCATAGTCGTTGAGGGAATCAACAGTTACAACAACCACCTGTGCGGTAGTTTGATTATAAAGACTTGAACCAATTTGCATAAGTTCTTCTTCAACATCTGCATCAATTACATCTGCAAAATCATTCACAAAAAAACTGCTTGTAGGTTCTGGAAAATCATTTGAAGAAAATGAAAATCTAAAAGCAAAAGCAGATACAGACAAAAGCAAAGAAAAAACTAATGTAAGAATCAATATACTTTTAAACTTTTTCATAGCTTTTATTATTCAAAATCTACCATAGGTGCATTCTGTGCATCGTTATTAGCTTCAAAGTATTCTGCCTCATCAAAGCCCAATATACCTGCAAAAATGCGTGTGGGAAATTTTTTAATAGTTTTATTATATTCGGCTACTGCTTCGTTATAATCCTTGCGTGCAGTTGAAATTCTGCTTTCACTACCTGAAAGTTCATCCTGAAGATAGATAAAATTCTCGTTTGCTTTAAGTTCAGGATAATTCTCTACAACTATCAAAAGTCGTGAAAGTGCAGAGTCAAAGCTTTCATTAGCATCGGTATATTCTTCTGCATTTGACGCAGAATTAAGCTTTGCACGAGCATCTGCAAGAGCAGTATAAACATCTTCTTCATGAGCAGCATAGCCTTTTACAGTGCTGACAAGATTTGGAATTAAATCAGCGCGACGCTGAAGATAATTTTCAATCTGTGCTTGTTTTTCTAAAACATTTTCTTGCATATCAACCAATTTATTATTAGTAGACACAATTCCGACAATTACCAATGCAATTACAAGGACAATTGCACCAATTCCGATTAATAAGCCTTTTTTCTTCACTAAAATCACCCTCTACTATAGAATTTATTTATAAATTAATCTTCAAATCCGTTTGGATTTCCACTCTGCCATCTCCAAGAATCTTCGCACATTTCAAGAAGTCCGCGTTCAGCCTTCCAGCCAAGTTCATTAAGTGCCTTTGAAGCATCAGAATAGCAAACGTCAAGGTCGCCCGGACGACGAGGAGCAATTTTATATTCAATCTTTTGTCCTGAAGCCTGCTCAAATGCTTTAACAATATCAAGAACGCTATAACCGTTACCTGTACCAAGGTTGTAAACATTAACTGCGGGCTCATCTTTAAGGATTTTTTCAACCGCCTTTACGTGGCCTAACGCCAAGTCAACAACGTGAATATAGTCTCTTACGCCTGTGCCGTCATGTGTGTCATAATCGTCACCGAAAACATTGAGATATGGCAATTTGCCGATTGCAACTTGAGTGATATATGGCATAAGATTGTTTGGAATACCATTTGGATTTTCACCGATTCTGCCACTCTTGTGTGCACCGATTGGATTGAAGTAACGAAGAAGTGTTACTGCCCATTCTTTATCACCCTTATGGAAGTCATCAAGAATAATCTCAATCATATACTTTGTTGTACCGTAAGGATTAGTTGTGCCACCCGTCTTCATATCCTCCTTAAGAGGAGAAATGTTGCTACTACCATAAACAGTTGCAGATGAACTGAAAACAATCTTTTTGCAACCGTATTCACGCATAACCTCACAAAGTGCAAGAGTACCACCAATGTTATTATCATAATATTCAAGAGGCTTTTGTACACTTTCACCTACTGCTTTAAGACCTGCAAAATGAATACAAGCATCAATCTTATGGTCTTCAAAAATCTTACGCATATTCTCTTTATCGCGAATATCGAAAGGATAAAATGCAAAATCTTTGCCAGTGAGTTCACGAACTCTGTCAAGAGATTTTTCGCTTGAGTTGTAGAGATTATCTACTACAACAATTTCATAACCCGCATTAAGAAGCTCAACGCAAGTGTGAGAGCCGATAAATCCTGCTCCGCCTGTAACTAATATTTTCATACCTTTTCCTCCTCAGTGAGTGTTGTACCACTGTAATATGTTGAAAGAATTTTTTTATAACTAACGCCGTTTGCTGCCATTGAGTTCGCACCTGTCTGGCTCATACCAACACCGTAACCATTACCGTAAGTTGTAACAATGAATTCTGCCGTAGCCTCATCATAAGAGACTGTAAAACAAGGTGAGGCAAGAACATCCGCTCCCAAAAGCTCACGAAGTTCAATACCTGTCATTTCAATACCGCCAACGGTTACTTTTGTAACATAGCCAATGCTTGAAGAGATTGAAGCATCCTGCTCATTTACGATAATCCAGAGTGATGGGTCATCTGTCAGTGCAAATTCACTGTTTTTCTCAAGCAATAAGCCTTTAACTTCGCCTGCTGAATATGTTTTTTCCATTTTATAATCCTTATGAAGTGAATCGGGATTACCATCAACTTCAACAGTTTTAAGATAGGGATAAGTTTGAGAAAATACATTCTCTGACGATGCGGTTTTTCTTGCCGCAATTGAAAAATAAGGCGTTAATGCAATTTCATCTTTATATGTGAGATACTGACCAAAAACACTATCAACGGCAGATTTCACTTCATCATTGTAATTGTCGCTGATTTCTACTCCATCAATAGTAAAGTTTGTATCCTTGTATTTAAGATATGTATAAATTACAACTGTTTGAGCCTTGATAGCCTCAACGTCATAGCCATCGCCCATTTCTGTCATTACAAGTCTTGCCAATGCCTCTTTTGCGTCAAGCACTTGACCGTTTACTGTAATTTTTTCGGGTACACCTTTATCAGTTTCAACCTCAATATTGTCACTTGAAGGTTCTTCGTCGGTTACACTCTCAGTAGATTCTTCGGTTGATGCTTCTGCTTTGGCTTTTTCCAATGCAATGAGGTCAGCAGTAATAAAATCAGAAAGTTTTTTCTTAACAACCACAGGTTCATCTTCTGTTACAGGTTCTGTAGTTGTAGTGGTTGTTGTAGTTGTCGTTGTAGTTTCTTTACCAAAAATACCATCAAATACTGCGGCTAAAGGTCCGTTTTCGCCCTGAACCTTATATACAATTCCAAGTACTGCACAAAGCAGAATCATTATACCGAGAATAATAGCCATAATGGCAAGAGGCTTTTTGCCAGCAACCTTTTTTTCATCGTCAGTCATCTGATTATCAGCATCTACAATTTCAATACCTATGCTACGTAATCCCGCTGCTTTTTCGCCGATAAGTTCAATGAGTTCAAGTGCCGCACTTTCAACAAAGGCATATTCTGTTTCACCCTCACTCATATAAAGCTTTCTAACAACAGCGGATTCGTTATTTGCAACCGCAATACAGATATATTTTGAATCACCTGAATCATAAATCTCACTAATGGAAGCACCAATATTTGCAGAAGATAGGTCAAGACTAACCTTTGCAAGCTGTGCCGCATATTCAGTGGCGTTTACATCACCTTTATCTTCAACATGAGGAGTGAAAATAAAGACATCGTCAAATCTCTCTGTGTTATCACCACAGCTTTTAAGTATTTCTGCATTAGGTGTGCCGTTAATTGCAACAACTGACTGACTTTCAAGAAGTCTTTCAACTGCTTCATTTACCTTTGCATTTCCAACCATTTTTGCTTCATTCGCAAAATTTTGAGTATTAGGAATTTGTATGTTTTCTGCAAGGAACGGTACTGCACCATTGCGAAGAATATGGTTAATTCGTTCATTATCAATAGGTAAAAACAAAATATACTGACTGCCATTTTCTACACCGAAGCCTGAATACAAACCGTCCTTTGAAAGAAAAACGGTGGCAGGCTCGGGGAATGATGAAAACTGCTTTCTGGTATCATCATCTATTTCATCGTGACTCTCAAGCAAATTAAGAACTGACGGGTCATAAACCACATCTGTTTCAAAAGCCTGGGCAAATGCATTTTTAAGCATTGCATAGTGCTTTATATCAACAGCAGTTACAATAATCTCATCATTTTCAAGTGCATCTTGCAAAAGTGAGAAAAAATCACGCATATTTTCAGCATTCTCAAAAGAACTGTCTGCATCAGCATAAGGCTTAATACTGCTTGCAATCCTTGCCTGAAAGCGTGAGAAGGACATACTTTTATCAATATTAAGCGACAGTAATCTTACCTTCATTTAATAAAACCTCTCTTTTTCCCATTTATATAAAAATCCAATTACGGAGTCCAATCCTCATCATCCTTATAAGGATTTTCCATATTATTTGCATCATACCATGCCTGTGGATACTTTGGCGAAGTATTAAGCGATGCCATACTTGTATCAACGGTTGGTTCTTCATTGTCGCGAAGAAGTCTGCCCATAATTATAAGTCTTGCATCATTAAAATCATAAGTACAGGTTACAAGTGTAATAAGTTTATCATCAGGCTGAACCGAAACTCCCGTATCAATTATACTGCGTTTTTTTGCTTCTTCAACAAAACTTGTGAACTTCTGGTCAGTACTGAAATCAGTAACCATTATATTGTACATATAATTATCATCATCAGCAACATCGGAGTTAGTGACAAATGCCGCAAACACCTTAAAATAATGGGTGTCATAAAGTGTGCTGTATTCAATTATCGGCGACTCTTTATATCCTTCCAATGTTCGGTATTTATCAAGATTAGAGAACATAAGACCATCGGTCATGTGATGACCATAAATTACCGTATTATCGTCAAGATATTTAGGGTCGTTTTTAAAATCGAGATATGGGCAACCGTAACGGCTTGATTTCTGATAGAAATCTCGTCTTAAATAATAGTCATTATCTTCACCCTGAACTATCTGAACATCAAGGTTGGTATTATCAATTTTAAGCCAGCCAACTAAATCCTGATTAACTGCATACAGATATGAGTATTTAAGATTCATTCCCTCAGGGAATGTAATATCAGGATATTGGGCAAAAAGCTCCTGCCAGGCTTCAACATACTGATTTTCATTCATATCATCAGTATTAACAACCTTATTGCTTAAATCTTCTTGTATATTTTTTTGTTCAACCCACTGATTATAAAGCTCAACAAAAGCAAAACAACAACCTATTATGGCAATTATTGAAATATCCATAACAATCTTACGGATTTTTTCTCTGGCACTATCTTTTTTAAGCGGTATAAAGCCTTTAAAGAAATCTGAAAAAATTTCGTTGAATGTTCTTACTTTTTTCTTTTCAGTTACTTGTGCTTTATCAACAGTATTTTCTTTAATCTCAACATCAGCTTCTTTATTTACATACTGCGATGTAATATCAACAAAGGTTTTTCCGTTTTCTGAAAACTCAGCTGAAGTATTACTTTTAGCTTTATTCAGCCCCTCTTCAATCTGCGAAATAATATCTGTATTTTTATCAGATTTATTTTCTTCAACTGAACCAATATCATCTGCTAAATCAGAAAAAACAGTATTCACATTTGAGTTGGTCATAGTTTTATCATCCATACCAAGCTTTTTGCGAAGCTCCTCAAAAGAAAGTACTTCGTTATTATTTTCATTGTTCATTCTGTACTACCTCCTGAGGATACCATTTTTCATCATTCTTATAAGGATTTTCTAATCCGTGCTTATCATACCAAAGCTGTGGATATTTGGGATTTTTATTAACCTTGGCATTTTCCACATTAACCTCTACACTTTCACCATCACGTACCATACGGGCAATAACAACTAATCTTGCATCTGCACGATATGTTGTTTTACCATATTTGTTTTTAAGGTCAAGAGCTCTGACACAAGTTGATAAAACAAGCATTTTATCATCATCATTTATATCAACATCAGTTGTATAAAGTCTGCGTTTATTAACCTCGTCAATAAATCCGTCAAAGTTTTCGCCATCCATATAGGGATAAATGTAGTTAAAAATATATCCGTTATCTTCACTTGCGGTTGCATTTGTTATGAACACACCGTAAATTTTCCATTTATAATTTGCATCAAGTGTATTAAATTCAATTATGGGTGATTTTTTGTAAAAATCAACATCTTCATACTGAACAAGCTGTGAAAACATTGTTGTATCATAAGCGTTGTGACCATAAATAATTGTATTTGAATCGAGATTTATCGCGTCGTTACGGTAATCCATAAATATTGCACCGCGATAGTCATATTCCTTTTCAAAATTGTGGTTAAGATAATAATCATTGCTCCCACTTTGAACAACAGGATGATTAATTTTTGTATTAGGTACTTTTATCCACCCAACAAGGTCATCATTTTGCTTAAGTACAGGCGAATAATCCGGCACAACATCATCTTCAGTTTCTTCATTTTGTGATGTGGAATTAGTAACAAGATTTGAAAGGTCTTCATAACCTTTTTCATTGTTATTGATTTCAACAAAATGCTTAATAACAAGCGAAGCAGAAAAGATGAAGACAACAATACAAATAGCCAAAAGAAATGCTCTGCCCTTGCCTATTCTATTTTTTTTGTTAGCCAAAATTATTCACCTGCCTTCTGTAAAATCATTTTAAAAGCCTCATCTGATGCACTAATGCGGTTATTATTTCTTATATCATAATCAAAATCATTATTAAGACATTTTGTTACTGTTGTGTTGCCATCCGATACTGCGAGCCAAATAAGACCAACAGGTTTGGATGTATTATCAGACATAGGTCCTGCGATACCTGAAACAGAAACTGCAATATCTGCACCTGAGATTTCAAGAACACCTTTTACCATTTCACGTACAGTCTGTTCGCTGACTGCACCAAATTTTTCGAGTGTTTCGTGCTTTACGCCGAGCACTTTTTCTTTTATTTCGTTGCTGTAACTTACAATTCCGCAACTGAACACAGATGAAGAACCGCTTACATCGGTAATTCTTTTTGCAATTAAGCCACCCGTACAGGACTCTGCACAAGCCATTACCATATTTTTCTCTTTTAAAAGCTTAACGGTTCTTTCTTCAAGTGCCATTATAAATTACCTTAATAACAAATATTTTTAATTGTTGTGTTCTCAACAGCTCTTTCAATAAGAGCTTCTACATCCAATGCTTTTTCTGCATTTTCAAGAATTGAAATCTGCGGTTTAGTTTTAGGGTGTTTAGGAGTAAATACCGTGCAACAATCTTCGTAAGGTTCAATTGAAATGTCAAAAGTATCGATTTTTCTTGAAACCTTGATAATTTCATCCTTATCAAGACCAATAAGAGGACGGAATACAGGCATATCAACTACCGCATCAGTACAAGCAAGAGCATTAAGAGTCTGACTTGCAACCTGACCAAGACTTTCACCTGTTATAAGTGCTTTACAATCTTCTTTTTCTGCAATACGCTGTGCAATTCTCATCATAAAGCGACGCATAATGAGTGTGAATAAATCTTCGGGACAATTATCACGAATTGCCTCTTGAATTTCGGTAAAACCAACTGTTAACAAACAAATATTACCGCTATATTTTGAAACTTTACGAAGAAGATTATGAACTTTTTCTTCTGATTGCGGTGAAGTATATGGTGGTGATGCAAAATGAATTGCAGTAAGTGACAATCCCCTCTTTGCCATCATATATGCGGCAACTGGGCTGTCAATTCCGCCTGAAATCAAAATCGCTGATTTTCCCGCTGTGCCCGTGGGCATTCCGCCGGCACCCTTAGTCTGATTACCACGGATAAATGCAAATTTTTCGCGGATTTCAATAGTTACAAGAATATCGGGATTTCTCACATCAACCTTAAGATGAGGGAATTTTCCGAGAATCGCACCGCCAACTTCTGCAGAAATCTGAGGTGAAGTCAATGGGAATTTTTTATCTGAACGCTTTCCCTCAACCTTAAATGTTTTAGCATTTTTGAGTTGTTCTGCAAGATAATCAGGTGCATTTTCGAGAATTTCGTTCATATCCTTTTCAACCTGCAAAGCTCTTGAATATGCAGCAATACCGAAAACATGACCAATTCGCTCGCTAACCTCGTCCATATCGATATAATCGTCCATTGGAATTACGGTAACTGTTGACTGCTCTTTTCTGTATTCAAACTCGCCAAGAGGTTTAATTCTGCGACGAATATTCTTAATTAATATATCTTCAAAAGTTGAACGGTTAAGACCTTTGAGTGCCAACTCACCGTTCTTTATAAGTATGATTTCTTTCATTTCTATCTCCTGACTCTTTTTATGGTTTCAACTATTCCATTATACAACAAATCCATATCTTTTGTGGTGGTAGTTTTTGACAAACTTATACGAATTGCACTATCAATTCTTTTAGGGTCTATACCCATAGCGGTCAAAACATCACTTCTATGCCCTTTAGCACAAGCAGAGCCCGCAGAAACGTAAATCCCCATTGAAGAAAGAGAGTTAAGCATTACCTGTGATGGAACGCCTTCAATTGAAATATTGATAATATACGGCAATGCATTTTCAGGTGAATTAACATAGACTTTGTCAAGTTCCGCTATTTTTTCAATAAAATAGCTTTTCACTTTGCTGACATCATCAAGATTTTTTTGAACATTACCAATATCGTTGACCGCAGCTGAAAATGCACAGATTGCAGGCATTGCTTCAGTACCGGAAACCAGACCATTTTCTTGACCGCCACCGAGAATAGCGGGCATAAGTCGGATTGAATTATTCACATAAAGTGCACCCGCACCCTTAAGACCGTGAATTTTATGGGCACTCATACTCATTAAGTCAATACCCATTTTTTTAGGCTTTAACGGTATTTTGCCAAATGCTTGAACGGCGTCACAATGAAAATATGCTTTAGATTTTTTATCGCGGATAATACCCTTGATTTTGTCAATATCCTGAATTGAACCAATCTCATTATTAACCGCCATAACACTTACAAGAATTGTATTCTCATCAACTGCATTTGAAAGCTCACTGAGATTAATTTTACCGTTTTTATCAGGTTTGAGATATACAGGTTCAAAACCCTGTTCAGATAAAAGGTCGAAATTCTTCAATACACTTGGGTGTTCAAGAAGTGTGGTAATAATCTTTTTGCCCTCTCTTTTCTTTGTGCGGGCAGTTCCCATAATAGCGGTATAGTTTGCAATTGTTCCGCTTGGGGTGAAAAAAACTTCGCTATCATTACAAAACAGAAACTTTGCAACGGTGCTTCTCGCATTGTCTAATTCTTTCTTTGCATTAAATCCGCCAAGATGAAGAGAAGATGGGTTTTCAAAGGTTTCATTGCACATCTGCAACGCTTTTTTTACCGCCGCTTCACACGGTTTTGTTGTAGCACTATTATCAAGATAAACGCACACGACACTTCTCTCCCATTCTGCATATTAAATCAAAATACATTATACTACAAAATAGTCTGTTTGGCAAATACAAAATCATATTTTTTACTGCATATTTTTGAATTTTTTGTTAATAATATTGCCAAAACACTTGATTTTTCAAGGGAGAGTAAAAAATGAATGAAAAACAAATGACAAGACGAGGAAAAATCAGGCTCGGGCTATATATCGGCACGGTTATCACCGTATTGGGAATACTAAGTATTGTGCAAACTGTTAAAGCACAAAAATATGAGCGTGAGGCTACTTTAACAAAACAAATGGCGTTACTTTCTTTAGAAGAAAGCCTTAATAATATTTCAACAAATCTTGAAAAAACCATTTATGTGAGCACTCCCACAATGCTTGCTGAATTGGGTTCGGATTTATGGCGTGAGACATCTGCCGCAAAGACAAGTCTTTCAATATTGCCTACCGAAGACACACATCTTAATAACACCTACAAATTTTTATCACAAATTGGTGAATTTGTAATGTCGCTTCAAAGAAAAAGTGCAACCGGTCAGGAACTGACAACCCAAGAACGCGAACAGTTAAAAGAACTGAAAAATTTTTGCATTTCATTAAACGAGCAAGTCAGTAATATGTGCTTTAATTTACAAAACGGAAATTTTAGTTTTGAAGATTACAACTCTACCCTGCCACAAGCAAATAGTGAGCTTAACACCTTAAGCCAGAGCCTTGATGATGCCGAACAAGCAATGACGGATTTACCGTCACTTATATATGACGGTCCGTTTTCTGACCACATTGACCAAGGTGAGCCAAGATATTTAGCGGGTCTTGATGAAATAAGTGAAAATAAAGCGTTAGAAATTGCACAAACTGTTTGTATGGCTGAGGCTGACGGACTTGAATATGTTTATGATGAAAACGGCGACATCCCATGCTATGTTTTTCAAAGCGAAAACTGTACAGTTGCAATCACAAAAACAGGCGGTAAACCTCTATATATGATTAGTTCTGATTTTGCGGGCGAAATTCAGTTTGAATATAAAGAAGCAGTTGCAATTGCAAAAAAATATTTATCTAAAATCGGTTATCAGAATATGCGAGAGAGCTATTATTTTGCAGAAGACGGTATTTGTACGGTTAATTTCGCCGCTTCTCAGGATGATGTAATTCTATACCCCGACCTTATAAAAGTCAGCGTAAACCTTTCTAACGGCGAAATAATGTCTTTTGATGCAACAGGATATATTTATAACCATCAAAAAAGAGAAAATCTTAATGCAACAATTAGCCGTGCACAAGCTGAAGCGACTCTTAACGGCAGTCTTGAGATTATTGACACACAGCTTTGTGTAATTCCTACCGATTGGCAAACCGAGAAATACTGTTATGAAATTCATTGTAAAACTGACGAAGAACAAGAATTGTTGGTTTATGTAGATTGCGAAACGGGCGAAGAAGACAATATTCTTATTTTGCTTTACAGCGACGGCGGCGTGCTTACAAAATAGTATAAACCGTCACTTAAAAGAAATAATAATAACACCACTATTTAAGGAGGGATAATTATGAAAAAAGCAGCTATAGTTATGGTGATGATTACAGCACTTCTTTGCGTATTCCTTGTTGGTTGCACAGATGCTGAAGATGGTAAGGTAAGTGACACAAATTCAAGCACATCATCAACAACTACAAGTACTACAAGAAACAATACAACCAATAACAACAGTACAACCAATGGCAATAACAACAATTCCAATGGTGGAAATGCCATAGGCGAAGTTGGTGATGACATTGGAAATGCTGTAAGTAATGTAGGTGATGCTGTTGGTGATGTAGGCAATGCCGCAGGCGATGCAATAGGCGGTATTGGTGAGGCAGTGTCCGATGCAGGTAGAAATATGGGAAACTAAATAAATTATTAATAAAAAATAAAACCGATGTCATCACAACATCGGTTTTGTTTTACATATTTATATTTTGTTTTCTCTCCATATTTTTCCAGTTTATAAAACCATACATATCATTTACAAAGAACACTATAAAGCAAATAACTACCGATAAATATGATATATCAGTTATTGACGCTAACACCCACAAAATGATTAGCACCAAGTCATTCATAGCATAAGCCAATGCAAAATACGGACTTCTTCTGAAAGTGAGATAAACAGCAATAAAGCTTGTTGTAACTGATATTGTGCTTGGTATTATATTCGCAGTATTAAAATGTTTTAAAATGAAATAAAATATAATTGTCACAACTGTAGTAAGTGCAAACATAAACGCAATTTCTTTTTTAGATAATTCGTTAACCTTAACTTCTGCTTTACCTTTCTCAAAAGGATTTTTCAGCCAAGAAATCAGTGCAAAAAATGCCATTGGCATTGTCATTCCAAGGTATGTAATCATTTCGCCATAATAAGAAAAGCTATAAGAAATAAAGCCATAAAGAATAGAAAAAACTATTGTTAAAAACTGACCGATTGGATTACCTTTTGCATTGAAGATTAAAAACGTTGCACCAATAATTGATGCTAATAGTGTTAAATAATTTTCTCTGTCAAAAATACAAAAAGAGATTGTTATTAATAATATAGACGACATCCATAAGCCAATTTCAAATTTTGTAAAATAGTTTACTAATCTTTTCATAATTCACCTCAAAAAAAATAACATCCGTACGACATGTCTTCAAAGACCTAACGACATATCAACGGATGCTTTGCATCTCACTACCCGGTGGCAGTATTTATTTAATTTTGATAATTAATTTGTTGCTCGTTAACCAGATTATATATTATAAGTCCATTTCTGTCAAGATTTTCTCGATGTAAATCCACGGCAGAAAGTTGACAATTTTCATAAGTTTTGTAATAATAAATGCCCTTATCGGTATTGCAACAGGAAGAATATGCAGTTTTTTCAAAAGTATCTTCAACACGAACACAACCTCTTGTTTGCGAAACACTATCAAGAATATGAAAAAACTGACTTATGCCCTCATTTTCTGTTTCACCGCATACTGAATTAAGCCGTGTAAATGATGCTCTTACAAACCGTGACATTGATGACAAATCGCCCGGCATTCCCAATGCACCCATTCCCCTGCTGTATTTATAGAAATCAAAGCCCTCGGAAAATCGTGTTTCGGGTTCTTCTCGAGTTAAACTCATATAGTTGTTAAGATTAAACATCTGCATAGGGAATTCAGGGTTATTGGTAAGCACGTGAACGGGGTTATAATAGATTTTAAGTCCCTCTTCTACACATTCAACGGTAATTGAATAATCGCGGTCAGAAAGCATCCAATGAAGTGGTGCGGAATGATAATTCTCATTAAAGTCCATTGCCACGATATTAGTTTTTTGTAATAAATCTTTTGCTTCGTCAACGCTTGCACAATTACTCAAAACCCAAGGAATTAGTTCAAATGCACCGATATTATGTCTGCCATCCACAGGCTCTTCATAATTAGCAGTTTCGGGAAAATTAAGTCCCGCCATTGAAAGTCCCTTTTCATTAGTAGCGTCAAAATAAAGCGGATAGCTGTCTGCAACAACACCGATACCAATTATTGCATAATGGTTTTCTATTGATTTTTCAAGCCTGAAATTAAACGGAAATTTTCGCGGAGTGACAATAACTTTTTCACCATAAGAACACTCAACATCCAATGTTCGCCCGAAATAGTGATATTTTGATTGGAATGAAACTGCCGTACACATAATAATCACAACCTTTTTTGATTATTATGTGTAAAAATTTATTTTTTAAGCTTTTTAATTGTAATTTCGTTTGCAACAAAAACGCCAACACAAAGAGCAAACAGTACAAAAGTTGTTATTTTGAATGTTGTTGCAGTTGCTACAAAGCCAAAAATCAACTGCACGCCAAAGCCTATTGCATAAGCACCACCCATATGAAAGCCTGTAATATCGGCTGAATATTCAGTACCAAATCTATCGGGTACACTATGTAAAACACTTGGAAAAATTGGACCGAAACCTACACCAATAAGTAAAAGTCCTAAAAGTGAAATTTCACCAATTGGTAAAGCCAAAAGTATAATTCCAATAAAAGATGTTGCAACACCTAAGCGAATCATTGTGTTATCAGATGCTTTCATTGAAATGAAACCTGAAATAATTCTACCCACTGTAATTCCGCAGAAATATAAAGAAATCCATTTAGCCGCTTCATCAGGTTGTAAAGTATGAATATGAACGAGGTATGACGCACCCCAAGTGCCTATAAGAAACTCCATACTACAATAAAGACCTTGTGAAAGAAGACTTGTAAATACACCTTTTATTTTTAATATTTCAATAAGACTTTTTTTATTTTCATTAGAAACTTCTTCTGACTCGTTATCTTCTTTGACTTGTCGCCATCTTTTAAGGGAAAAAGCAATAACAATTGCTACCGATAACTGTAGCATTGCGATTACACGATAACCATTACGCCACGAGCCTGCTTCGTCTGATAAAAAATAAGATAATATAAGCGGGCTTATAGTAACACCAACACCCCAAAAAGCGTGAAGCCAATTCATGTGTTGAGCTTTATAATGAAGTGAAACAAAATTATTAAGTGCGGTATCAATTACGCCTGCGCCATAACCTAAAACTACTGCTCCAAGCATCATAACAACAATATTAGGCGAAAAGCTCATAATCAAAAGACCTAATACAGTAAGCAATGTAGAAACAAGTGTAACTAATGGTGTACCAAATTTTCGTATAACTTTACCAGCAATAAAGCTAACACCACCTACACAAAAACCTGTAATTATTCCATAAAGAGAAGCAAAGCTTTCTTGAATCGCAAAATCTTTATGAACAACCGGCCAAGCTGCACCAAACAAAGAATCAGGCAAGCCAAGAGAAATAAAAACAATATAGATTATAACTAAAATAAATGTCATAGCACACCTCAAAATAAATTTCGTAAGATTTTACCATATATGAATAATTGTTTCAACCCTTTTAATACGATACCATTTTCTTAAAACAAAGAGATTTCATTTGAAAATTATTATCTTTTATGTTATTCTTAAAAAAACGAAAAGAGAAAAAAAATGAAATACATAGCACCAAATTATTATAAAGAATTCAAATGTATTGCCGATAAATGCAAGCATAGTTGTTGCGTCGGTTGGGAAATTGATATTGACCAAGATACTTATGAAAAATATATGGGTGTTACAGGCGAATTCAATACCACTTTAAGAGAAAATATTGATATTTGTGATGGCGTTGCTTGTTTCAGGCTTGATGCACAAGAAAGATGTCCATTTTTAAATAAAAATAATTTGTGTGATATTATTCTAAATCTTGGTGAAGATTATCTTTGTCAAATCTGTAATGACCACCCGAGATTTCGTAATTTTTACGGTGGTGTTACCGAAATCGGATTAGGACTTTGCTGTGAAGCGGCGGCAGATTTAATCATAAGTCATAATGAAAAGGTTACACTTGAAATTATTGATGATGATGGATTTAACGATGAAAATTCAACAGAAGAAAATGAATTTTTAAAATTAAGAACCGATATTTGTAATATTTTACAAAACAGAAAACTCACCATTGAACAACGCATTAGCAAATTCGCAGAGTTATGTAATATTAAAATTATTGAAGAACCTATAACAGAAATTATCGATTTTCTTATAAGCCTTGAACGGCTTGATACTAAATGGACTGATATTCTTAATGATTTGAAGAATATTGATATAAGCAAAATTGTGCTCCCCGCTTATTTTGACATCGTGGCAGAGCAACTGCTGGTTTATTTTGCTTATCGCCATTTATACGGATATCTTGATGATAACAGACTTTCACAGAGAGTACAATTAATTATTTTCAGTTACAACGTTATTAAAATATTGTGTAAAAATCATTTTAGAAAATTTAAAACTCTTTCTTACAAAGATATTGCAGAATATGCCAGACTCTTTTCTTCTGAAATTGAATATTCAGAAGAAAATACACAAGCTATTTTGGAAAAATACTCATAAAAAATTCCCGATAAAAAATTATCGGGAATTTTATTATTATGAAGTTTCAGAAAGCATACGTAAAATTAGTCTTACATCAATTAAAGATATTTCCCCATCCTCATTCATATCAGCAGATAATGTTTGAATTCGGTCAAGCTCTTCTGTACCTGAAACCACTTTAAGAACAAATCTTGCATCAAGTAATGACATTTTCCCATCAGCATTTACATCACCTAAAATATATTTATAAGCTAATGACAAAAAAGCTTCTTTTATTTTTTCGATGTGTTCATCAATAAGATATTGTTCCGCGAGGGAAAATCCTGAAATATCTGTATTAAGAAGTTCATCAAGAGCAAATAGCGATTCTTCTGTATATATTTCTCTGTCTACATCATTCATTTCATCTAGTAAAGAATAATAAGCAGAATAATCAGCTTCTTGATATTCTAGAGCGTTAGTAACAGGATGAGTTGTTACAACAGTTTCATTGATTCCATCATTGCTCGTTATTACGCAATAATAACAAGCAGCATTGTCTTCTCTTTTGGGCTCATACCAGAAATTAGTTGCATTTTCAATGGCAATTCCATTTTCATTCGACTGAATATCATTTTTATACCACTGATATGTACAGTTAAATCCTAAAGAATAAGCAATCAAGTATTTTTCTTCCGTGTTGACACTTTCCGGCATATCGAAAACTAAAACAGGAACGTTAACAAATTTTTTTGAATTATCTATCGCAAATTGATTTGCAATGGTTTCTTCATAACCATAGACAACAAAATCTGTTGATGGTACTTTTGCAGAAACAGTTTCAAGTGTTGAAGGCAGAATTATACCCTTAAGATTTGACGGTAAATGTCCGATTGTCTTTACACTATCAAACTGTAAATATTCGATTGCAGAGTTATTAAAACCATTTGAATTGACCTTCTCAACAGAAGGTAACCACAATGATTTTAAAGAGTCACATCCGGAAAATGTATTCGTTTTAAGTTCTTTTAAAGATGCTAAACAAACATATTTTAATGAAGTGCAACCCATAAAACATCCTGCACTCACACTTTCAACAACTGGCATCATAGCAAACTTAAGTGTTTCTATATCTTTAAATGCATAATTACCAATTGATATTGCTTTCGGAAAGTATGCATGAATCAGTGACGTTCCGGAAAATGCATAGGAAGAAATTGACGTAATTGATTCCATATCTACAACAGATAGTGATGAACAGTTTTTAAATAAATTTGAGCTGACTTCAGCAAGCTTTGGCATTGAAACTGTTGTCAGTGAAGCACAATTTTCAAACGCACTTGCATCTACCGACTCAAGATTAGGAAGATTTAATGAAACAACCTTAGAGCCCTTAAACGCATTCTTACCTATTGTTTTAAGATTATCACAATCCACATTCTGAATTAACCCGACATTTTCCAATGAGGAAACTCCCACCTTTTCAAGTGAATGAATTTCATCAATAGTGAGGTTAGTACAGTTGTAAAATGCCTTCTCACTTAAGATTCTTGTTTTTTCAAAGTTGAATTCTTTAATCGAACTGTTAGCAAAGGCTTTTACGCCGACACTTGTTACTTCCCCACCCGTTACGGATTCGAGATTTGTACAATCTTCAAAGGCAGAAGCACCAATGCTGTAAGCTGTTGACGGTAGTACAACAGAATGTATGCTGGCATTACCTTTAAATGCCGATGCTTCAATACCTTTAACTGTTTTACCCTGAACTGTCTGTGGAATTATCAGGTCATTATCAGTGCCAAAATAACCTGTTATAAAACCTGAAGCATTTATATCATAAAAGCCTTCATCGTTTTCGGTTAAACGGTCATATTCAACAAAGACAATAGAACTTGGATTTTTGTTGTCCGTCATAGCAATGGCAACTAGTGTTGTATCGACAGAAATCTTTATTTGCTTTTCATAAATTGATGCTTCTAACATATCAATAATAGTCAGTTCATTCTCGATATCATCTTCAAGATTGCCTTCTATCTTCATATAATAAATTCTCGAATTCTCTTCGAAGCATTTAAGGGTAACATTGAAAGAATTAACAAAGCTACAACTGTCAACACTGAATATGGGGTCAATAGTTCGCGGTCTTGATTCAAAAATATATTTCATATATAAAACCCCGGAACCGTACTTATTATCCAATTTATCGGCTATTTTTGTAGCATACTCTTTTATTAAATTCTCTGCTTCAATATTTGTTTTGTCAGTATAAAATGAACGAACAAAAGCAATACCCGCCGTTACTTGAGGTGCCGCCATTGAAGTGCCGCTTAATTTAACATAAGTATTATTAAGATAAGCACTTTCAATATCATCACCGGGGGCGGCAATATCTATTGTGCCGTTATAATTTGAATATGAAGAAAGAGTATATCTATTATTAACTGCACTTACTGTTATTGCAGATTCAACACCTGCGGGTGTATATTTAACTTTCGTCAAATCATCACCATTATTACCTGCCGCAACAACAACATTCAAGCCCTTGTCAACTGCATTATCAATAGCTTCAGTCATTGCTTGACTTTCACCCTCTGCAGTAAAACTCATATTGATAATATCTGCACCCTCTTGAACTGCTAAATCAATGGCTATAACAATAGAACTCAATGTTCCCTTACCCTTATTATTCAAAACTTTATAAGGTTTAATTTTCACATTACTTAAAGTGTCATTAACAATTATTCCTGCCACATGGGTACCATGACCGTAATCATCTTCACAACTGTTTTCTTCTCCCGATAAACTGAAATTAAAATTATTTGGGATTAATCGGTCTTCAAACGCTTCGTGGTCTGTATCAATACCACTGTCAAGAACAGCAACTATAATTTCTTTAAGTTTTAAATTTGACATCTGTTCTTTTATGGTTTCAAAGCCTATACTTGTATCTCCAAATAGAATATCACTCAAATCCGTCGTTTCGTCTTTATTTTCTTCTTGACTGTAATGAATTAAATCAGGCTCAACATACTCGATAAAATCACAGGAAAGATAATATTCATAGGCCTTGGCAGTTTTTTCAACAGAATCGTATTGCAAAATATATAAATCTCGATAACCACTTACACAGTCAATCGCACCATAATAATCAATGTTGTTAGTGGATTTCACAATAAGTCTGTTTAAATCAAACGCATCTGCAGGCAAACCAAAATCTTCTGCGGATTTATGTTGTTTTGGTTTTTCGTCTTCTGTTTCAGGAAAAAGTGAAGAATACGAGGGATGAGAATATACAATTGGAAATTTTTCAGTTATTTTATCAAGAGTATCAAATTCGCTTTGTGCACTGACATCTTCTACATCATATTTACGAAGCATTTCGAATAGGTTGTCAGCAAAAGTATTCAACTGTGTTTGGTGAGGAATTGTTTCGGCAACGACAACAAGCCCCGACGAAATCGAGGCAATAAATAGTACTGTTGCTATTATAACAGATATTATTCGTTTCATACCTTTTCACTCCAACACAACGATGGTTATGGAACACAATGTTAATTATTATACACCTATATAAGCTAAAAATCAACACATTGAACAATAATTTAATTGAAAATTCTAACAAAAAAGCAGTACGCAAATGCATACTGCTTAAATAAATTATATAAAAAATTAACAATATCCTACCGCTAACCCAAAAAGTAACATTAAACTTGTCAATAACAAATTAAATAATTGAAACTTCCATGAATACTTTACCCATTTGCCATAACTTACATCTGCAAGCCCCAATGAAATAAGCAAAGCAGCATTTGTGGGATAAAATACATTTGAAAATCCGTCGCCAAATGCAAATGCTACTACGCAAAGTTGAGGTTCAATATCAAAAAGTTGTGCCATTGGAACAATTAATGGTATAAGTAAAAAGGCTTTCGCAGAACCAGAACTTATAAAGAAATTCATTACAAGTACAAGTAGATAGACAAATAAAACAACTGTCCATTTTTCCCAACCGCTTACTGCAGAAACAGCCCAATGAAGAATTGTGTCAAGAATATTTGCTTCAGTAAGAGTATATTTAATTGAACCGGCCATTAAAATGAGCAACACTGCGGGCAAAATCGATACAACACCCTTGCCAAAACTTCCGACCAAATCCTGACAACTCATTCCTGCTATTATAACTGAGAAAACGCCTGCAACAAGGAACATAACCGCAACAATTATCATTGTATAGTCCTGCAAAATGGTTATAAATCCCGAAGAAAGAACAAGAAGAATACCAATACCAACAATAATGCAAAACACTTTAAGAGCTTTATCCATTTTATTGTCTGTTACAAAATCATTTTGATTAAAAATGTGATTTTTTGGATAGCGATCAACCTTTTTAGCGTGGTACATAAGAAACGCTATTAAAAGTATGTAAATTAACAAAAAGCTTAAAAGACGAAGCCATACACCAGAAAACATAGGCAAACCTGCTAAGCTCTGTGCCACACCGACCGTGAACGGATTACATACGCCAGAAGCGAAACCGCAACCTACGGCCAAAAGGCTCATTCCCATACCTGTGACCGCGTCCCAACCCAAATTGACAGCCAACGCCACAACAATCGGGACTAATGGTACACATTCTTCAAAAGAGCCGATAAGTGCGCCCATAGCCATAAAGAAAAAGCTTAAAATCGCCATCAGCTTATATTTAGCATTACCGAATTTATTAACTATCTTATTGAGCATATATTTCATAAGCCCGCATTTATCAAGGCTTGTGAATACACCACCGATTACCAACAAAAAGGCAATAATGGCAATCATCATTCCCCCGCCGTCAGCACCGAGCACCAAAATCGGTGACAAAAGCCATTTCCAAAAAGAAATACCACCATCTACATTTTGGAATTCTGATGATGTGTCAATGATTAAATTACCCTGTGAGTCGGGAATACGAACAAATTCACCGCCGGGAATTATAAAGGTCATCGCATAAGTTAAAATCATAAGAACAAGAACCACAACAAGTGCGGTGATAAAAGATTTTACATTTATGTTAAGCCCTTTATTTGCTTGAGTTTGCATTAATTAAACCTCTTCCATTACATATTTAAAGAAATCAACTGCAGGTGCTAATGTATCAACATCAACATTTTCATCAATACCGTGAACGCTTGCAAGTTGTTTATTATCAATTGTAAAAGGTGCAAAACGGATACAATTATCACAAACTCTGCTCATAAAACGACTGTCACTTGCTGCAGTCATAAGATATGGGGTTGCAACAACATCGGGAAGTACTTTATTAACTGCTTTTTCAACTAATTTAAAAGCATTACCATTATAATCGGTGATAGGTGATGGAAATCCGGGTTCTAAAACTTCAGTTTCAATATCAAACTTAGCAGCAAGCTGACGAATAGCCTCAATGCTTGCTTCTCTGCCCTGATGGTGTGAAAAACGCATATTACCAACAACCCACGCTTCTTGAGGAAGAACATTTCTGCCGTTTGAACCCTGTGCCATTGTAAAAGCAAGTGTAGTTTTAACCATTGCACCCGCAGTACTGTTAATCGCAGGCAAAAGCTTAGTTACGGGTTTTTTAAGTATATTTATATTACTGAATACGGTTTTCATATAGCCTGTCATAGAAGGTGCCATTCTACTGAACATTTCATAAATTGCATCTGGCATTTCAGATACAAATATATCTGACTTTTCAACCTCTGTCATAAACTTGCCAAGACGAACAAGAGGTGTGTTTTTACCGGGAGTTGAAGCGTGACCGCCTTTTGAACGAGCAATAAACTTCAAATCTGCCTGACCTTTTTCACCCAATCCAATCATTGCGAACTTACCCTTTACACCTGCTATTGGGTCAATTACAATCATACCACCCTCGTCAAGCACCATATCAAGATGCACTCCGCGTTCCAGTAAAGTTTTACTGATTAAATTAGCACCGTCACCCGAAGTCTCTTCATTGCAAGTTGTCATAAAATAAATATCTCTTGACGGCACAAATCCATCATTTAAAAGTTCCTCTGCCGCTTGCATAATAGCCCAAAGGTTACCCTTTGTGTCGAGAGTTCCTCTACCCCAAAGTTTGCCGTCTGCAATCTCGCCTGAAAATGCAGAATGAGTCCATTCGCCGGACGCTTCAACAACATCATGATGGCTCATAAAAAGTACAGGATTTTTTGATGAGTCAGTACCATTTAATTTAAAAAGTAAACTACCGTTGAAATCTTCTTTTTCTGCACTTGCGAAAAATTTTGGGAAGAACTTTTCAAGCAATTTATGAAATTCATAGAACTTCGTAAGGTCAGTCTGACCGTGAACTGATATAGTTTCAGCCTGAATTAATTCTGATAATGTTTTTGCATAAGTAAGATTACGATTTCCTGCCATAATTGCACCTTCTGTTACAGAACAAAATTATTTTTTAATATTATAGCACTATATTTTTTTAATTCAAGTTCATTTCAATTATATTGACAAAATAATACGATTTTGTTAAAATGTTTGAGTTGAAATAAGGAGATGTACCCAAGTGGTTGAAGGGTCCGCACTCGAAATGCGGTAGGTCGTGAATAGCGACGCAAGAGTTCAAATCTCTTCATCTCCGCCAAAAAAGAACTCATTTCATATGGGTTCTTTTATTTTTATTTAAACAAATTTTAATTTGCCGAAGTCTTTTTAATTTAATCTCTCATTAAAATTCCCCTACAATCGACTATATTGGTTATAATATAAATTCGCGTCGCAGACCCTTAATTACGAATTACGCATTATGCATTACGAATTGAGATAGACAAACCCGCAATTTGAACTATTGATTTTAAAATGTGAAATGTTATAATATGTTAAAGGTGGAATAAATATGGATAAGTACACAATAGAAAAATTAGATATTAGGGATTTTAAAAAGTGTAACAACATTTGGAATATGAAAAAGTGCGAATTTACTGAAAAGTTTCGTCGCGAAATTGAAGAAGGTAATCGTGTTGTATTTGTTTATAGAATTAAAGAGAAATTCATCGGTGAAATTGCTTATGTATTGGATATGAATGATAACGACTATACCATTCAAAATCAAAGAATATATATTTCTCGCCTTATTGTTAAAAAAGAGTATAGAAACCAAGGTATAGGCGGAATTCTGATTGATTATATTTTAGAACAAATCAAAGAAATGGGATATAAAGAAGCAACAATTGGTGTTGATAAAGATAATTTAGCTGCACTTCATCTTTACAAAAAGAAAGGCTTTACTAATGTTATATTTGATGGTAAAGACGAATACGGTGAATTTTACAAATTGATGAAAGAGATTTAGTATGACAAAAATTAAAGAATTCATTAAAACTGAAATTGTGCTCGTATTATCGTTCATATTGGCGGTAATATCAGCATTTTTCGTTACACCAAGCAATGCTTATATTGATTACATTGATTTTCGTACATTAGGTTTACTTTTCTGTTTAATGTCGGTTATGGCAGGGTTTAACAGACAGGGAGTTTTTAAAATTATTGCCGAAAAGATGCTTTCAAAGGTAAAGAGTATTACAGGGATTTCACTTATTATTTCTTTGCTTTGTTTCTTTTCTTCAATGCTTATTACAAATGATGTAGCTTTGATTACCTTTGTACCATTTACTGTTACTGCGTTAAAACTTTCCGGAAAAATGAATAAACTTATCTGGATTGTCACTGTTGAAACTATTGCTGCAAACCTTGGCAGTATGTTAACTCCTATTGGTAATCCACAGAATTTATATTTATTTTCCACTTTCAATATGGGTATGGGTGATTTTATTATTACCATCCTCCCCTATGCCTTACTTTCACTTGTGCTTGTTGTAGTTTCTTGTCTTTTTGTTGGTAAGGATAAAATTGAAATCCATAACAATAGTAATTCATTCAACTTTTCAAAATTGCATATTTTTATTTATACATTGCTTTTTGTCATCGCATTGTTAACTGTTTTCCGTATAATTACTTATGAAATTACTGTTTTGATTACTGTTATTTCACTGATAATTTTTGACAGAAAAACTATATTAATAATAGATTACAGTTTGCTTTTCACCTTTGTTTTCTTATTCATTTTCATTGGAACTCTTGGCGAAATCAAACCGATTAGCGAGTTTTTGAAAAACATAGTTAATGAAAACGAAGTTTTAGTTGGTATTGCTTCAAGTCAGGTCTTTTCAAACGTTCCTGCCACAATACTACTTTCAAAATTTACTGAAAATGCCAGAGATTTACTGATAGGCGTAAATCTTGGCGGTCTTGGCACGCTAATTGCTTCTATGGCGAGTTTGATTTCGTTTAAATTTGTTGCTAAAGAAAAAGTTGGTACAGAAAGATTTATATTGATATTTACGATTGTGAACATTATATTTTTGGTGTTAAATATAGGGTTATGGTTGATAATCAGATAATATAAAAAGTGGGTACTTGATTGAGTACCCACTAATTTTTATTTCTTTTGTCCGTAATAAGCATTTGCACCGTGTTTACGGAGATAATGCTTATCAAGTAATTCCTGTTGCATTGGCTTGATTTCAGGATTCATCATAAGATTATGCCAAGCCATAAACGCAAGTTCTTCAAGCACAACTGCGTTATGAACTGCATTGAATGGGTCAGTACCCCAAGAAAATGGTCCGTGGCTGTGAACCAAAACTGACGGAATTTCGTCAGGATTGATTTTTTCAAAGGTTTCGGTAATTACAAGTCCTGTTTCAAGCTCATATTTACCGGAAATTTCGCTCGGTGTCATTTTACGTGTACAAGGAATTTCGCCGTAGAAATAGTCAGCGTGAGTTGTACCCAATGCAGGTATTCCCTTACCCGCCTGTGCAAATGTTGTTGCCCAACGAGAATGAGTATGAACAACACCACCAATGTGTGGAAATGCATTATAAAGTGCAACGTGAGTATCAGTATCGGATGACGGATTTAAGTCACCCTCGACCTTTTTACCGGTTTTCAAGTCAACCACAACCATATCAGATGGCTTCATATCGTCATATTCAACGCCCGAGGGCTTAATTACCATTAAGCCTTTTTCGCGGTCAACACCCGAAACATTACCCCAAGTGAATGTTATAAGTTTATAATGAGGTAGAAGCATATTAGCTTCATATACTTTTTGTTTTAAATCTTCAAGCATAGGTTACTCCCCTTACTTTAATTTCCAAGCTAAATCTGCAAGAAACAAGTCTTTTTCAAGGCCTGCAACTGTTGTTTCTTTATTGATATGAACAAATTCAATATCCATCATATTTGCCCAGTCTTTCATCTGCTCTGCAGTAACGTCGTAGCTAAGTACTGTATGATGAGCACCACCTGCTGTAATCCAGCATTCGATACCTGTTTCCAAATCAGGCATTGCTCTCCACATTACACGAGCAACAGGAAGATTCGGCATTTCCATTATAGGTTTAACACATTCGATATCCTGACAGATAAGACGAAGACGACCACCCATATCAACAAGGCTAACAACAATAGCACTACCTGCTTTGCCTTCAAAAACAAGACGAGCAGGGTCTTTTTCGTTCATACCGATTCCGAGGTGATGTGTTTCAATTCTTGGTTTATCAGCAGCCATTGAAGGGCAAACCTCAAGCATATGAGCACCAAGGCTGTATTCTTCGCCGTCAACAAGATGGTATGTATAGTCTTCCATAAAGCCTGTACCACCATTTTTGCCTTCTGCCATTGCTTTCATAATTGCAGTCATAGCAG
This sequence comes from Candidatus Fimenecus sp., assembly GCA_045543095.1. Taxonomy (GTDB): domain Bacteria; phylum Bacillota; class Clostridia; order Oscillospirales; family Acutalibacteraceae; genus Fimenecus. The sequence continues at coordinate 45,161 of JAZQMC010000009.1, forward strand.
CAACCTTCCAGTCACCTTCACCGCCATAGCCATAACCCTGAGCCATTAAGTGCTGGCTTGCAAGACCGGGAAGCTGTTCCATACCATAAAGGTCTTGGAAAGTATTTGAGAATGCCATACAGCCCTCTGCATCAAGCATCTTCTTCATTGCGATTTCTTCACGAGCTTGATAACGAATTGCTTCAATATTCTCAGTTGCAATATCATATTCAGCCTTATAAACATCCATTAAAGCATCAATTTCTGCATCTGTTACTTCGTTCATAACCTTTACAAGGTCACCAACCGCCCAAGTATTAACCTGCCAACCGAGTTTCGCCTGAACTTCAACCTTATCGCCTTCTGTAACAGCAACTTCACGCATATTATCGCCAAAACGCATAACTTTAAGTTCTTTACTTACTGCAACGCCAACTGCTGAACGCATCCAGTCACCAAGACGAGTACGAACTGAGTCCTTTGTCCAATGACCTGCGATAACCTTACGAGGCATACGAAGACGTGCTGCGATAAATCCGTGTTCACGGTCACCGTGAGCAGCTTGATTAAGGTTCATGAAGTCCATATCAATTTCATCGTTTGGAATTTCAACATTGTACTGTGTTGCAAGGTGGCAATATGGTTTCTGTAAATCCACAAAACCGTTAATCCACATTTTTGATGGGCTGAATGTATGACACCAAGTAATAATACCTGCACACTTTTTGTCATAGTTTGCTTCTCTTACAACATCTGTGATTTCTTTATTTGTTTTTGCAGTTACTTTGTAAACTACCTTGCAGGGAAGAGTACCTGACGCATTAAGCTCATCAACCATTTCCTGTGCACGGGCTGCAACTGTTTCCAATACTTCAGGACCATAAAGGAACTGACTACCAACCACAAACCAAAACTCATAATTTTTTAAACTCATAATATTTTTCTCCTTATTTTAAGTTAGCAATAGCAGATTTTTCAACTGCAACAGCTGACTCATATCTCTTAATATATTCATTGAAACCGTCAACATCTGCTTTGTCAGGTTCAATTACACTTGCTTTATACTCTGCGAAAACCTTATTTTCAAGATAATCTTCAAGTGGCTCGTTTTCTTTATTCACCATATATGCTGCAAGGAGTGCGATACCCCAAGCTCCACCCTCACCTGCAGTTTCCATAACTGCAACTGGAGTGTTGAGTGCACCTGCCATAAGTTTTTGACCTACAACTGGTGTTTTGAAAAGTCCACCATGACCTAAAAGCTTTTCAATCTGAACATTTTCTTTATCGAAAAGAATGTTCATACCAAGGCGAAGTGTTGCCATTGTGCCATAAAGCTGTGCACGCATAAAGTTTGCAAGACTGAATTTAGTGTCCGGCATTCTGACAAGCAACGGTCTGCCTTCCTGAGTATCTGTTACAGGCTCACCTGAATAGTAATTGAAACTGATGATACCATTACAATCGGCATCGCCCTTGAGTGCTTCGGCATAAAGCATATCATAAAGTGCAGGTTTATTAACTTCTACTCCACTATTTGCAAGAACTTCTGCAAAGAGTTTTACATAGGCATCAAGGTCGGATGTGCAAGTATTACAATGCACCATAGCAACGGGTTTGCCCGTTGGGGTTGTAACCATATCAATCTCTGTATAAACATCTGTAAGTGCTTTGTCGAGAACAATCATACCGAAAATTGATGTACCTGCTGAAATGTTACCTGTTTTTGCCGCAACACTGTTTGTTGCAACCATTCCTGTACCGGCATCACCTTCAGGTGGGCAAAGCGGAATTCCTGCTTCCAACTCACCTGTTGGGTCAAGCAATAATGCACCTTCAATTGTAAGTGCTCCTGCATTATCACCTGCGAGTAAAATCTTTGGAAGAATGTCGAGCAATTTAAATGAATATCCTTTTTCCTTAACCAAAGCATCAAACTGCTCAACCATTTTTTCGTCATAGCAATTCTTTGTGCTGTCTATTGGGAACATACCTGCTGCTTCACCGATACCGATTACTTTTTCGCCTGTGAGCATCCAATGAACATAGCCTTCAAGTGTTGTTAAGAAATCAATATTTGGAAGATGGTCTTCGCCGTTTAAAATTGCTTGATAAAGATGTGCAATACTCCAACGTTGTGGGATATTGAACTTAAAAAGTTCTGTAAGTTCTGTTGCAGATTGCTCTGTAATTGTATTTCTCCAAGTTCTGAATTCTGCAAGCTGTTTTCCGTCTTTATCAAATGGAAGATAACCGTGCATCATTGCAGAAAAACCCATAGCCTTTAATTTAGTGAGTTTAACGCCATATTTTTCTTCTACATCTGCTTTAAGGTTTTTATAAGCATCTTGAAGGCCTGCCCAGACATCGTCTAAATGATATGTCCAGACACCATTTTCAAAACGGTTTTCCCAACCATGGCTACCCGATGCAATAGGATTATGCTTTTCGTCAATCAAAACGGCTTTAATTCGTGTTGAGCCCATTTCAATGCCCAACACGGCATTACCATTCTGAATTGTATTTTTAATTGCTTGAATATCCAAATTTCCCAACTCCTTATATGAGTATATATTTTATAAATTATATCATTAAAATAATCAATAATCAATAAAAAACTATCTAAGAATTGCCATTTCTTCCGTATTGAAATTAAAGGTATCTGTTTTTGTATGTTCTTTAATAAATGCGATTATTTCTTCATAAGTTGCTGTTTTTATATCTATTCGCTCAACGTCTTTATTAAATATCCCCCAAGTTTTGCCCGAATTAAAGGTTTTGTAAGTCCATTTAATACGGCTTATATCGTTTTTAGCATACTGTTTCTGTGCATACTCTTCACATTCGTGATTATTATATTCACCCACAACTACTGCAACATCCCAGTCTTTACGTGCAGTTTTGAGTTCCTTTATACGATAACGAATCATACCTTTTTCACTATCATAAAGGTGTAACTGATAAAGCATATTTTCATATCCCATTTCATTAGGGTCAGGCAAAACTTTTGTTGACCACACACCCTCAAATGAGATTATGTGATTTTTGTCGATTTCGCGAATGGCTTTATAGAGTGTATCATAAGCTTTATTTGTGCGTGAAACTGCTTCTTCGCTTTCTGCTGCCCAAGAATAATCACCGTCATATCCGCCATTATTTTGTGGCTCATTAAGTAAATCATAAGCACATACAGTTTTGTTGTCTTTATAACGCTCTGCGATTGCACACCAAAGTTCAACCGTTGCGTTCATCATATCTTCATTTTCATAAAGTTCATTGCGACCGGCTTTGCCTGTACAATGATTTTTACTTTGTCCGCCGGGTGCACCATGTAAATCAAGCATTACATAAATACCGTATTTTTCACAGGTTGATATAAGCCAATCAAGTTTTTGAAAGCCACTATTATCGTTATGGTTTTCTGATAACCATTCAAGGTCTTCGGTCATAAAATTACGATACCAAAATGGAACGCGTACACAATTAAAACCAAGTTTTTCTATCTGTGCTATATCATCTTCAGTTACAAAATTATCTTCAAAGGTTTTAACGATTTCTGCAGTTTTCTCTTCACCGAAGCGGTCAAGAAAAACTTGTAATGTATCATAATAAGCCCAGTCTTCTGTATATTCTGGGACAAAGCCCATCCAAGTTTCCCACAAAAGCCAGTTACCTAAATTAACACCTTTAAGGACTATTTTTTCGTCTTTTTCGTTGACGATATATCCGTTTTCAACTCTCAACAAACTCATTTCTCTTGGGTTTGTGTTATTGTATTCTTCAATATTTTTTACTTGAGTTTTTGTACAACCAAACATAGTAAAAATCAAAGTAATAACAATTAAAACCGTAATAAGTTTTTTCATATAATCTTCCCCTTTTTTCTTTATTATATTGGATATTATTTCTTTTTTCAAGGCAAAAAGAAAAACCGCCTTAAAAGGCGGTTAAAAACTATTTAATTATTTCAAGCCATTCTGCTTCATGGAATCCAACAAGAATTTTGTTGTCACTAATCAAAATCGGACGTTTAACAAGCATTCCGTCTGTTGCAAGGAGCTTTAACTGCTCATCTTCACTCATCTGAGGAATTTTACTTTTCAAGTCCATCGACTTATACAAAAGACCACTTGTGTTGAAAAATCTTTTTAAAGGTAGTCCGCTTTTTTCATACCACAATTTTAATTCTTCATATGTCGGACTATCTTCTTTAATATGACGTGAAATAAAATCCACATTATTGTTTTCAAGGAATTTTTTGGCTTTCTGACAAGTTGTACATTTAGGATATTCAATAAAAAGCATAAATTCACCTTATTTCTTTTTACATACAAAGCAGAGCCATCCGCCGTCTTCGTATCTTTCAATGATTTCAAAGTTGTTATCGTGGAATGCTCTTGTTACTTCTTCTTCACGGGGTTCGATAATACCCGATGTGATGAAAACACCGTCATCTTTGAGAAATTCACCAACTTGTGATGAGAAAAGAATGATAATATCTGCAACGATATTTGCAACTACAACGTCAAAAGTACCTGTCACCTTATCAACAAGATTGCCGTTGAGAATATTATATTTTGGTGCTTCAAAGCCGTTTACTTTACCGTTTTCAATTGCAGTTTTAACTGCAAGTTTGTCAATGTCAACACCCGTTGCATTATCTGCACCCATTAAAAGTGATGCAACGGATAGAATACCGCTACCGCAACCACAGTCGAGCACACTGTCCCCTGCTTTAACGTGCTTTTCAAGTGTTTCAAGGCAAAGGCGGGTTGTGTTGTGTCCACCACTACCAAATGCAAGACCCGGTTCAATGCTTAAAACTGCTCTGCCCTCTGCATCGTAATCGTCAATCCAGAGTGGGCGTATAAGGAGTTTTTCACCGATTTTCATTGGTTTGAAATACTCTTTCCAGTTGTTTTCCCAGTCTTCATTTTTGCAGGGCTTATACTCAATTGTATGGGGAATTTCTTCACTTTCATATCTTTCTGTTAAAAATGAAATAGCCTCTTTATAATTCTCTTCAGGTGAAATATAAATGTGAACACAACCCTTTGTTCTGTCTTTTGCGAGCAAATCTTCGTCAATAAGGTCAATGTTAGCAATTTCCCATGCTTCTTGTTCAAGAGTACGATAATCTTCAATATAGATACCATAGGGCACAGCCATACTTGCAATATCGGCTGCACGGTCAATATTTTCAGCATCAATTTCTATTTTAATTTCGGTCCAGTCCATAGTGTTTCTCCTTTTGATAAACAAAAAGCAGAGATTTCTCTCTGCTCTGTTTTGACGATTAGATTATATCTGCTCTTTAACTTTAGCAGCCTTACCAACTCTGTCACGAAGATAGTAGAGCTTGCTTCTGCGAACCTTACCGCGTCTAACTGTTTCTACCTTTGCAACGTTTGGTGAATTAACAGGGAATACTCTTTCAACACCTACACCGTATGAAACACGACGTACTGTGAATGTTTCAGAAACACCAGCACCCTTGCGTGCAATGATTGTTCCTTCGAATACCTGAATTCTTTCTCTTTCGCCTTCACGAATCTTAACGTGTACTTTAACAACGTCACCGACTCTGATTGCTGGGTTTGCTTCTTTAATGCAACCCTCTGTCATCAATTTTAATGCGTCCATAACTAACCTCCGATAAAAAATTTTCAAGTGTTCGTACCGAAGTTCAGCAGAGGACCACCCGAGATAATAGTTATTTCATTGCGTACTACCGCAAATGCTCAAATATAATATCACAAGTCAATACAAAATGCAAGAGTTTTTTGAAAAATTTTTAATTAAAGTAAAATCCTTACATTGTCCCCTTGCCTACTTGTAATATTAACAATTTCAAAGTCTTTATAATTTTTAGCCATTTTAATTACAGGCTTAATTTGTTTGTACTTTATTTTTAAGAAAATGATGTTTTTAGTAAGCAAAAACAACTTTAATAGACCAAATAAGAATCTGTTTAACAACAACCAGTTAGGAATTTTAGTTGTTTTAATAACTTGATTTTTAGGGTAGATTATTTTCATTTTTCTACAACCACCCTGACCACATCATTGTTTTGAGTTTGCACATTTACAATTTCGCCCAAAACACCGTTTGCAACCATTCCAAAAATTAAATCAAAATCAATACCGCTTAAATCAACACCTGAAACAACTGTGCCACCTATAACGGCTGAAATATTTTTGCCAGCTTTAACAAATTCTTTTACAACAAGATAAGGCAATGTAACCTTAACCTTATCACCCTGAACAGTATCAACATATACACGCAAAACCAAATCTTCTTCGTTAATTTGTTCAGGTTTCTCATATTTTACATTTGATTGAATATCATCATTGTTAAAAAGCTCATCAATTGTAATGCCATAAAGTTGTGCGATACTTGGTAAAGTCATAATATCAGGACAGGCAATATCATTTTCCCATTTAGACACTGCTTGTGCAGATACTCCGAGCTTTTCTGCAACATAGTCCTGAGTGAATCCTGATTGTTTTCTTAATTCATAAAGTTTTTTGCCAATAGTTTTTTCCATAAAGAACACTCCTTTAAAATTTTGCAACCGATTACAACTGCATTGTATGGTTAAAAATTCAAAAAGTAAATATAACAAAAGTTGATTTCTAATTTTTCAACCATTGGTTGAGTAGTTATTTAATCATTTCTGCAAATTGTTCTTCATTTATTATTGTAACGCCCAAATCAGTCGCCTTTTGAAGCTTTGAGCCTGCCGCCTCACCTGCTAAAACATAGGTTGTTTTCTTTGAAACTGATGAAGATGCTTTTCCGCCGTATGACTCAATAATCTCTTGTGCTTCTTTTCTGCCGTAGGTTGAAAGTGTGCCCGTAAGCACAAAGGTCATACCCTCAAAACGATTATCTTTGATTTCTCGCTGACTTTCCATATTTAGTCCAAATGATTTTAATTCTTCAACCATTTCTCTTGTTTGTGGAAGCGAGAAAAATTCAACAACTGAATCAGCCATTATTTCGCCAAATCCTTCTATTGTAAGGATATCTTCTTTTGTGGCTGAAATTATGTTATCAAGGGTAAAAAAACGGTCAGATAAGAGTTTTGAAGCCTTTTGACCTATATGTCGAATACCAAATGCGAAAAGAAGTTTTGAAAGGTCATTTTCCTTTGATTTTTCAATAGCTTTTCGAATATTATCGGCACTCTTTTTGCCCATTCCCTCAAGCTCTGCAATTCTATCATAATCAATACGATAGATATCTGCAATTTTGCCAATTAAACCTTTGTTCAATAGAGTTTCAAGGACTGCATCACCAAGTCCCTCAATATCCATAGCATCACGTGAGCAAAAATGGATAAGAACTCGCAAAAGTTGTGCAGGACAATCGGGATTATCGCAACGTATTGCAGATTCGCCATCTTCACGATGAACAGGTGAATTGCAGGACGGACAGAATTTAGGCATTTCATAAGGCATAGCGTTTTCTTCGTGCTTTACAACTGAAAGTACCTCGGGAATTATGTCACCGGCTTTACGAATTATAACTGTATCGCCTATCCTGATGCCTTTTTCATTGATAAAATCCTGATTATGAAGTGTTGCTCGGCTGACAGTTGAACCCGCAACTAATACAGGCTCAAAAACTGCAGTTGGGGTAAGCACACCTGTTCTGCCAACATTAATTTCAATATCAATAAGTTTCGTTTCCTTTTCTTCAGGTGGATATTTATATGCCAATGCCCATTTAGGAAATTTTGCAGTACTACCAATGGCTTCTCGCATTGAAAAATCGTCGGTTTTAATTACTGCACCATCAATATCAAAGGGTAAAGTATAACGAATCTCACCAATTCGTTCAATCTCTCTTAATGTATCATCAATATTATTGAACTTATTGAAGAACGGAATTGTTTTGAAGCCCAATTCTTTTAAGAACACAAGAGATTCATAATGACCTTTGATTTCAATACCCTCAACTTGTTGAATATTAAAAACATAAATATCGAGGTTGCGTTCAGCAGTAATTTTAGGGTTCTTCTGTCTTATGCTACCCGCTGCTGCATTTCGTGGATTTTTAAACGGTTTCTCACCATTAAGTTCTTGTTTTTCTACAATCTTCAAAAACACTTCGCGGGGCATATAAACTTCACCACGAACTTCAATAAAAGGAATATCCTTTTTAAGTATTAATGGTATTGTTTTAACTGTACGAAGATTTGCTGTTATATCTTCACCTTGTACACCATCACCACGAGTTGAGCCACGTGTAAACACACCATTTGTATATTCAAGCGAAACAGAAAGTCCGTCGATTTTAGGTTCAACAACATATTCAGCATTTGAAAATACATCTCTGACTCTTTTATCAAAGTCACGAACCTCGTCATGTGAAAAAGCATCCTGCAAACTTTCCATTTTAACTGTATGAACAACTGTTTCAAAAAGTCCGTCTGCTTGACCGCCTACTCTATGAGTTGGTGAATCTGCGGTTAAAAGTTCAGGATATTCTTTTTCGATTGAGTCCAACTCTCGCATAAGCATATCGTACTCAAAGTCCGAAATATCATTCTCATTTTCAACATAGTAACGATAAATATGATGATTAAGCTCTTTGCGTAATTGTTCGGCTCTTAATTTTTTCTGTTCAAAATTACTCATTTGTTTCACCTTATGTGACAAAAAATACTTATGCATAAATCACCCTATACACTCATTTTACCCGATAAAACGGACATAATAACTGAAGTGAATGTATTTAAGGGTGATTTTATGTCTAATGCAGAAAAATATGTATTACTTTTCTTAATTGGTGGAATAGGCTACGGTGCTATTGAAATAGCTTTTCGCGGATTTACTCACTGGTCAATGGTGTTGACCGGCGGTGCCGCGTTTCTTTCACTTTATCTGATAAACGACGCCTTTGCTGACACATCAATTTTCATTAAAGCATTTTTGGGAATGGCAATAATTACTGCACTTGAATTGACAGTAGGCCTGATTGTTAACAGGGTTTTCGCACTTGAAGTTTGGGATTATTCTAATCTGCCTGCAAATTTTATGGGACAGATTTCATTGCAATTTTCTGCCTGTTGGTACGGGTTATCAGTTGTAGCCTTTTTAATATTTGAAAACTTTCATATTATTACTGATTTGCAGAAATCCTGAAAATCTTTACACCATGAGGTGCAACGGTTGTTGTGATTTTATCAGTAACAATTTCTTCAGTTTTATACCACAGTTCTTTGCAGGTATAACTCTCTGCACTTGGCAAAGAAGCCTCAACAACATTATGAATATCTGCCATATCACAGGTAATCTGAGCATTCTCAGAACCTTTATTGAAGAAGCAAACTGCAACCGCATTATTTTCAAGAGGTTTAACAAGAATATCCTTTAAACCTGCTTTTATTCGCTTACATTGAATACCAAGTTTATCCTGGTCAACAGCGATAACATCTTTATTAGTTAAAATCTGTAAAACTTTATTATCTTTATCTACTGTACCGTCTTCTTTTATAAATGCTCTCAAATCATTACCTAAAATAAGCGGTGCCGCCATCATTGCCCAGAGTGTGAAATGTGATTTATTTTCTTCATAAGTGAGCTTACCGTTTCCAACCTCTAACATATCAGGGTCATTGAAAGCACCGGGTTGTGCATATTCTGAAAGTCTGACATTAAATTCATAAATGCCCAAAATGGATGCCCAATATGGCTGAATGTCACCTGTTGTCCTCCAAATATTACCGGCTTTTCCGCCCCATTTCCAAGGTTGATTTCTTCCCCATTCACAAATTGAATAAAGAATTTTCTTTTCATGGCAATTATTTTCTTCAGCATATTTTTTTGTGGCACGTTTGAGTTCTTTACCCATTTTTTCATACTGCATTGCAGCACTATCCATTGGTGAACCTACGGGATTTGTAATGGAAATAGTATTGACTCCGGCTTTAAGATTGATTTTGATTTGTCTTCTGCCCTCACGGGAGAATGCTTTCTGCTCGGCAATAAGGAAATCATATTTCTCTGTTCCGTTTACTGTAACAACGCAGAACTGTCCTTTACAGGTATTCTTACGCATAACGAGAGTTAACACATATTCGCCGTCTGCGGATACTTCAATATTATTGAATTCAATTGTACCCATACCGCTGCAAAGACCTTTTACATAGCTTTCGCCATTTTCCTCATTGATTACCTTTGCCTCACCTTTAAGCACCGCATCCTTTGCTTTAAAAAGAAGTTCACCATCAACACCTTCACCGCCGATTGAAATACTGTCGATATATGGTGCGTCTGTAGGAATTAACACATGGTGACAATAGTCATATTTAAAATATTCAATTCCCCACTCTGCAAAGGTTTCTGCATCAATTCGTTCATTATAAAGCGACGCGGGCAAATCCTCACAAGTTAGAGTACCGTTTGATGAATAAATGCCAAGTTTCAAGCCTAAATCATTAACTTGTTCAACAAGCCACTTGATACCGTGAGGAAAAGTTGTCAAATCGCCTTGCATTCTGCCGTTTTCATCTCGCATTGAAGACTGCCAGCAATCGTCAATATTAACATATTCATAACCAACATCACTAAGTCCGCTTTCTTTCATTGCTTTAGCAATACTAAGAATAACATTTTCATCAATTCTGTGTCTGAAAAGGTTCCAGCTTGACCACCCCATAGGTGGTGTAAGTGCAGCACCATTATTATACATTTCATCTTTAACATAATGAATTTTTGTTTTTGCAAGTGCTTTTTTCACTTCACAACGAGGGCAAATATCCATTTTCTTAAGATATGCCAAACCTCCACCCATTGCGGCGGCAAATCCCGATAATGCAACTAATCCTTTTTTCATAATAATACCTCATAAAAACAAAACAGGTCAGACGGTGTTTTTGCATCATCTGACCTGATTATTTACGGCCTTAATGCCGATTTAATTATTCTTCAACAACAGTTTCTTCTGCTACTGCAACTGCAACTGTTTCTTCAACTGCAGGAGCTTCTTCGGCAACTTCCTCAACAGGAGCTTCAAGAAGTGCTTTAACTGAAAGGCTTACTCTCTTCTTGTCAAAGTCAATTTCCATAATCTTTGCCTTAACAACATCGCCAACCTTAAGAACTTCTGAAGGTGTGCCAATGTGCTTATGAGCAATCTGTGAAATATGGATAAGACCGTCAACGCCGGGGATAATCTGTGCGAATGCACCGAATGATGTAAGACTTACAACCTTGCATTCAACTTCGCTGTCAACAGGATAATCACGCTTAAGGATTTCCCAAGGATTATCTTCAACCTTCTTGTAGCCAAGAGAAATCTTCTTGTTTTCTCTGTCAAGTTCCTTAACATAAACTTCAACAGTATCGCCAACCTTAACAACCTCTGAAGGATGCTTGATTCTCTGCCATGAAAGTTCTGAGATATGTACCATACCGTCAACACCACCAAGGTCAACGAATGCACCATAGTTTGTAAGGCTTCTTACAGTGCCTGTGTAAACATTACCTTCAGCAATATTTGCCCAGAATGCATCAACAACTTCCTGTTTCTTTGCTGCTGCAACCTCACGAATTGAGCCTACAACCTTTCTTCTCTGCTTGTTAACTTCAATAATCTTGTATTCAACAGTTGTTTTGAGAAGGTCTTCAAGAGAATCACTTCTTCTCATTTTTGCAAGAGAAGCAGGAACGAATACTTTAATTGAGCCACTCTGTACAAATACACCCTTATTGTCGCCTACGATACCTGTTACAACACCTTCGCGAATTGAATCGTCTGCTTCAAGATTTTCCCAAATAGCACCGCGGTCATAAAGACGCTTTGAAAGTTTGATTGTGCCTTCAACATCGTTTGTCTTCATAATGCGAAGCTTGATTTCGTCGCCAACCTTAAGCTCTGCTTTTGGGTCAGCTGATGGGTCATCGCTATATTCATCAAAAGACACATAGCCTGTGTGCTTTCTGCCTGCAATTTCAACCTGAATTTCGGTTGCTGTGAATCCTACAACAGTTCCGACAACGTTCTGGTCAGAGCTCATGCTGTTAAGTGATTCTTCAAGCATCTGCTCAAAGCCTGCGGTCTCCTCCTTATTAATTGTGTTTGCGTTTTCAAAAATCTCGGACATAGTTTTTAGTACCTCCTTAATAATACTATCGGGTGTTGAAGCACCCGCAGTAACGCCTATTGACTGAACATCACAAAAGGCTATGTCCAAAAGCTCTTTTGCCGTTTCAATCAAATAAGTCGGGCAATTTTGCTCACACACCGCTTTAAGTTTTGCGGTATTCGAACTTGTTCTGCCCCCAACAATTATCATCACATCGTTTTTCTGTGATAACAAGAGGGCTTCTGCCTGTCTTTCTTCGGTCGCACTACATATTGTATCAAAAATAATTGCATTTGTATAGTGTAAATTTATTTTTTTTACACATTTTTTCCACTCTTTTATGCTAAAAGTTGTCTGCGAAACCACAATAAACGGTTTTTCAGTATCAAAAGAGTGCTCATTGAAGATATTTTCAAGCTCATCGGCAGAATTGAAAACATAACACTCCCCTGCACAATAGCTTTTTATACCCACAACCTCGGGGTGTTTTTTATCGCCCGCTATAAGCACGGGTAAATCCTTTGTTGAGTTCTTCTTGACAATTTTATGAATCTTTTTCACAAAAGGACAAGTAGCATCAATATAATCAAATTCATTTTCTTCACAGTATTCAAGAATGTCACGTTCTACACCGTGAGTGCGAATTACTACCTTTTTATCTCTCTCGGCATCTTCAATATTATCAATAATGTTTACACCGCGATTTTTCAAATCCTCAATAACCTGAGGATTGTGAATAATAGGACCTAAAGTGCATACATTGACGCCTTCATCAACTAAATCATAAAGCATATTAACCGCACGGTTTACACCGAAGCAAAAGCCTGCAGTTTTAGCGAGAGTTATCAGCATTTGCAGTCCTCCCAAAGTTTTTTAATTTCTTCCATAATCATACTGGCGGCAGCTTTATTCTCTTTTGTTTTTCCGCCATCAGTAAAGCCCATATCGCTGTTTTTGATAGCTTTTCCGAAATTAACCACGACCCTTGAGCCAACTTTATCCTTATTTTCCATATAAATGCCCACAGGAATAACATCTGCACCTGTATAGCGAGCAATATAGCCAACACCTGATTTAGCTTTTTGCGGTGTTCCGTCAGCTGAACGGGTACCCTCGGGAAAAATACAAAGTACTTCACCGCGACGGATAAGCTCAATAGCATAATTTAAAGCCACCATATCACCCTTACCGCGTACTATGGGAAAGCTATTAAAATGTGTCATAGCCATATTAAGCATTGGATTTTTAAAGAGTTCATATTTTGCTATGTAATGAAATAATCTTTTAGACGCCATTGCAATAAACAAAGGGTCAAATTCACTTACATGGTTTGGTGCAATTATAAATCCGCCTTTTCTCTCGATATTTTCAATCCCTCTGAATTCAACTTTATAGTATGTTTTACAAAGAGCGTTACCTATCGGACGGATAACATCCAACATTTTATAGTTTTTAAAATTTGTATAGTCAAATTTAGGTTTTACAGACATTAAAGTTTCTCCTTGACTGTATTAACAATTTTTGCGATTGATTCTTCAAGAGTATAGCCTGTTGTGTTAACAATAACTGAATCTTCAGCGGGTTTTAATGGTGCGATTTCACGGTGAGAATCGTTATAATCACGGACTCTTAAATCGTCAAGAACCTCCTGATAAGTAACAGTGCTGCCTTTTTCCTGAAGTTCTTTATATCTTCTCATTGCTCTTTCAGTATCATCTGCTGTAAGAAAAATTTTAACTTGTGCATTTGGAAGAACAACTGTACCGATATCTCTGCCATCCATAATGCAGTTATTCTTTGCGGCAATATCACGCTGTAAATCAAAAAGGAATGCACGTACTGCAGGGATTGCCGACACATTTGAAGCAGCCATTGAAGCCTCGGGAAGTCTGATTTCAGTTGAAACATCGTCACCATTTAAAAACACATGCTGAACACCGTCAATAAATTTCAGTTCAACAGTAATGTCGCCGAGAATTTCACTAACGCCGTCAACATCGGTTGTTGTAATATCCTTACGAAGACAATAAACGCCTACCGCACGATAAAGTGCACCTGTATCAACATAAATATAACCCAGTTCTTTTGCTGCCGCACGGGCAACTGTACTTTTACCTGCACCTGCAGGACCGTCAATTGCAACATTAATAATCATAACAATATCCTCACTTTTAATTTTAATCTTTTTTAACAACTTGCACTTTTGCCTGCAAGATGACCGGTTGAAAATGCAATCTGCAAATTAAATCCGCCTGTATAGCCGTCACAATCAATTACTTCCCCTGCAAAATAAAGTCCTGAACAAATTTTGCTTTCCATAGTTTTAGGATTTATTTCGCTAATTTTTACGCCACCCGAAGTAACTATTGCCTCAGAAATATCGTTAAAATCCATTACGGTGAGTTTAACTGATTTCACAGCATCAACAAGATTTTTTCGCATTTCTTTTGTAATCTGATTCGCCTTTTCTGACGGCTTGATTTGTGCCGAACGAAGAATTGGAGTAATCAAGGATTTGGGTAAAAGCAACGCTAAAATATTTGAAATTGATTTATTGCTGTTATCTACGAAATCACGAAGTATTCTTGCGTCAAGCTTTTCGTGGGAAAGTGCGGGCTTTAAGTCAATATATATTTCATATCTTTCCTTTTCCATGTCACGCATGTGAGCACTTGCCGACAAAATCATAGGACCGGACACACCAAAATGAGTGAAAAGCATTTCGCCGAAATCATCATAGATTTCTTTTTTCTTTTTGGTATCAAAAACCTTGATTGCAACATTTTTAAGAGAGAGTCCCATACACTCACTACACATTCCCTCACGGCAAACAAGTGCCGAAAGCGATGGTCGGAGTTCTGTTACTGTATGACCTACGCTTTTAGCGAGTTCATATCCGTCACCACTTGACCCTGTTCGCGGATAAGAAAGTCCACCTGTTGCGATAATAACGCTATCTGCATTATATGTGTTACCTTGTTCAGTTTTAACACCACAAACTGCACCATTTTCAACAATCAATTCAGTTACTCGTTCTGTTTTTCTTTGAACGCCCGATTGTGTAATATAGCGGTTAAGTGCATCAACAATATCCATTGCTTTATCACTTACAGGGAAAACCCTGTCACCGCGTTCAACCTTTAACGGCACACCGTAATCTTCAAAGAAATTCATAACATCGTGGTTATCAAAGGTCGAAAAGGCACTGTATAAAAACCTGCCGTTACCGGGGATATTCTGTATAAAAGACTGCACATCGCTCACATTATTCGTAACATTACATCTGCCCTTGCCCGTGATTAACACCTTACGAGCGATTTTTTCGTTTCTTTCAAGAAGCAGTACATCAGCACCGTTTTCTGCAGCACTACCCGCCGCAAGAGTTCCTGCGGCACCCGCACCAATTATAATTACTTTTTTACTCATTTTCTGCTCCATCTGATTTATCATAAACCTGATATTCGTCCCAAATACTTTCAAGCTTATTGAAATTACTGTAAACTTCGTCACGACGGCTGAAAGTTACCGCAACAATCAAGGCATTGATAAGGCTTAAGGGTGCAACAAGTGAATCCACAACTGACACCATATCACTTTTTGCGACAAGAAGATTATCGGCATATTCTGCTATTGGTGAATCCTTGGAATCAGTAATTGCGATTATTTTTGTTCCGCGGTCATTTATAAAGCGAAGTGCATTAATTGTCTGCTTTGAATAACGGGGAAAACTGATTGCAACGCACACATCCTCCTCGCCTATTCTAAACATCTGCTCAAACATTTCACTTCCGCTTGAGGTATCAACAAGCACAACATTTTCAAAAACCGGGTTAAAATAAAAATAGAGAAAACTTGCCAATGCAGCAGAGCTTCGCACACCGAGAATATAAATTCGTTTTGCTTTATTTATAGTTTCAACTGCTTTTGTGAATTCATCAGCAGAAATATTTTCAAGCGTATCGCGTATAAGTTCAATATCACCGTTGAGAACTTTTTTGATTGCATCTTGTTCGCCTATGAGATTACTTGAAACTTCCATACGCTGAACCGCGGTGAGTTTGGATTTAATCATCTGCTGAAGCTCTTTTTGAAGCTCGGGATAACCCTTAAAGCCCATTTCAGTTGCAAAACGTACAACTGTTGATTCGCTTATACCAACCTTTTCACCAAGTTTTGATGCAGTCATAAAAGCTGCTTTATCATAATTTTCAGTAATATACTGAGCCAGCTTTTTATGACCTTTTGAAAGTTTTTTATCTTTTATATCAACTTTTGATAAAATAAAATTTTTCACCCTTAACATCTCCGAATATATTAATATTCAACTCAATTAATATACTATAAATTCGTCATAAAAACAAGCATTTTTGCAAGAACTCTTGCATATTACTGCATTTTTATGGGTGAAAAGGTCATTTCTTTTGAACATTTACGAGAATTTTGCATAATTAACGAATACAAATCCCCTACTTTGTTCTCAATATTAAATATTTTTTCTGCATCTGCAGAATTCAGACTTAAAATGTCAGAATAGGACACCACAAACGGAATTCTACTGTTTTTTGCAAGATTACCCATAATTTCTGCCGAAGAACTATTAAAGCCTAATAGACGACAATATGGCGGGACTATTTTTAAATCTTTTTCATTAATACCAAAAGTTAACGAGAGCACCGCACGTCTTATTCTTGAATGAGTAAAGCGTTTTGTTTTTGACTTATCATAAATCTCATTTAGGCTTGTGCTTTCTTTTATTGCTGTTTTAATTCTGTTTTCAAGACCCTCTGCCATATTTGCAATTGAAGATATATCGTCATTAAGATTTGAACGCAACAATGCTAATGAAGCAATATTATATTTTTCAGTTGATATATAATTACCTTTTTGTATTTCCTCTTCATATAAATTAACAGCATTTTCAGGAACATATTCAGAAAAATCTTCTTTATTATTTATCAGCTGACGGATATGGGTTGCAGATGCAATTCCGTTAACTGATTTGGTTTCATTGTAGCCCGCACCGATTCGGTTTACGGGTATAGCTTTAATTTTTGAGTTTATCTTTTTAATTGCTTTTAAATATTCAAGTGCAAGAATATTATTTGGAGTTGAAATATCAAAATCTACATTATACTCATCAAAAGCACGCTGACGTGCAGATGGGTAACTTAATCCGTCAGTAAGATGTTTTTTGATTTTATCATCAAAATCATTGCTATTTAATATTTCAACCGCATTATTGAGTTCTTCAACACTTGCACTTTCTGTACCGAAAGCAAGAATGTCACAACCAAAACATTCAAGAATTTTAACTGCATTATATGCAAAAATCTCTGCAGATGCCGTTGCATAAACAAAGGGTAATTCAAGCACAATATCAGCACCATTCATAAGTGCAGATTTTACTCTTGTTTCTTTAGGAAAAAGAGCAGGCTCTCCCCTTTGAACAAAATTACCGCTCATTACACAAACAACAGTATCACCTGATTTTTTTACACTATCAATCAGATATTTATGCCCTTTGTGAAACGGATTAAATTCACATACAATTCCAATTACTGACATAACTCAAAAACCTTACTAAATATGGTAAAAAATTACTTGAAATTAAAAGATTACAAGTATATAATAATACAGTATGGAAATTACTTCAAGAAAAATTTTAAAATGGAGATGTTAAAATGAAAGTTCTCGTTATTAACGCAGGAAGTTCATCACTTAAATATCAACTTATTGATATGGCTGATGAAAGTGTAATCGCAAAAGGTATTTGCGAAAGAGTAGGTTCTGAAGATGCTTGTATCAGCTTCAAAACTCCCGATGGTAAGAAAGTTGAGTATAATGCTCCTATGCAGAACCATACTGCAGCATTTGCAGAAGTTAAAAAAGTTCTTACAGAGGGCGAATACAAGGTTATTGATGACATCAGCGAAATCGCAGCAGTTGGTCACCGTGTTGTTCAGGGCGGTTCACTTTTCAACAAGAGTATGCTTGTAACTGATGAGGTTATCAAGGGTATTGAAGAAATGTGTGCTCTTGCTCCACTTCATAACCCTGCTCATATTCAGGGTATCAACGCAAGTATTGAGCTTTTCGGTAAAGATGTGCCTCAGGTTGCAGTTTTTGACAATGCTTTCCACAGCACAATGCCCGCCGAGGCTTATACATTCCCTGTCCCCTATGAATTCTATGAAAAATATCAGGTTCGTAAATATGGTTTCCATGGTACATCACATCGCTTTGTAAGTGCACGCTGTGCTGAAGTTATGGGCAAAGACATTGAAGACCTTAAAATTGTTACCTGCCACCTTGGTAACGGTTCTTCAATCACAGCAGTTAAGGGCGGAAAAGTTATTGATACAACAATGGGTCTTACTCCTCTTGATGGTCTTATTATGGGTACACGTTGCGGTGCTATTGACCCATCAGCAGTTCTTTTCATTATGGAAAAAGAAAATCTTTCTGTTAAAGAAATGGATACACTTCTTAACAAGAAGTCAGGTATTCTTGGCATTTCAGGTCTTTCATCAGATGACCGCGATGTAAAAGCAGAAGCAGCTTCAAATGAAAAGGGACTTGCAGAGCGTTGCCAGCTTGCAAGAAATATTCTCGCATATCAGATTAAGAGATATATCGGTGCTTACACAGCCGCTATGGACGGTATTGATGCTATCGTATTCACAGGCGGTATCGGTGAAAATGCTGATGATATTCGTGCAAAAGTTTGTAAAGAACTTACATTCCTTGGTATTGAAATTGACGAGGAATATGGCAAAACTCTTGTTAAGGGTGCTGAAGGTGAACTTTCAACTGAAAACTCAAAAGTTAAGGTTTATGTTCTTCCTACAAACGAAGAGCTTGTTATTGCAAGAGATACAAGAGATATTGTAAATGCTCTTTAATTCATAGTTTTACACAAAGTTTAAGCCGTGCTGAAAAGCACGGCTTTTTTTAATATAAGTAACTATATTTTGAGTTTTTTACGGATTTTACGGATGAGTTTGCGAAGTGGACTTGGTTCTGCACCCTTGATGATACGCTCTTTGAATTTTGCCTCAAGCTCTGCTTTCTTTTCTGCATCACTCAATTTATTATATCGGTCAACATAGGCGGCATAATTATCGCAAACTGTTTTAACATCACCGTATTCTTTAAGTTTACCACCCTCAAGCCAGATAGCCGAATCACAGAACTCTCGAACCTGTGGCAATGAGTGAGAGATAAATACGATGGTTTTGCCCTCTGCCTTCAATTCGTTCATCTTTTTAAGGCATTTATTTGCAAAGCCCTTATCACCTACCGATAATGCTTCGTCAACTATAAGAATATCGGGGTCAAGACAAAGGTTAATTGAAAATCCAAGACGAGATTTCATACCGCTCGAATACTTTTTAACGGGCTGATAAAGGAAATCACCGATTTCAGCAAAGTCGATTACACCGTCAATAATTTCTTGAATTCTTTTATTAGAAAGTCCAAGCAATGCACCCTTGAGTTTGATATTCTCAAGACCTGTAAGCTGGTTATTAAGACCTGTCTGAACAGCGATAAGTGCTTGCTCGCCTTTAACCTCAATTGAGCCTTCATTTGGTGCGGCAATACCCGCAAGAACCAATGACATTGTAGATTTACCCGAACCGTTTGTGCCGAGAATACCTACTACCTGACCTCTCTCGATTTTAAAAGAAATATCTTTTAAAGCATAGAAATCCTGACTTTTCTGGTCTTTTGCAACCTGCTTGTCTTTTCTTTTTAATTTATAAATTTTTGATACGTTTTTAAATTCAATTACTACTTCTTTACTCATAACAGCCTCTTAAATCATATCAATAAATCTTGTGCGGAATTTATACATCATTTTGCTACCAAACATAAACAAAGCGAGTGTAATGCACCAGAACACGATGTCGGTCCATGGCTCATTGAACAAGCCTTCGTGATAGAAAAAGCAATCTCTGTATCCGCTTACAATATATGCAATAGGGTTGCAAGCAATGATTTTGCTGAGTGTGGGGTGATTTACATAATCCATACTCCAGAGTATTGGTGAGAGATAAAGTAAAAGTCGCATACAAGCAAGAATGAGCTTTCGGGTATCGCGGGCAAGCATATTGAGAACTGATGTTGTCAATGAAAGTGCACCGGCAAAAATAATGGCACAAAGCAAATAATAAATAAGACCGAGCCAATGAAGCGTTGGAAAATAACCGAAAACAAAGAACACTACTACCAAAACTACCATCATACAGAAATGGTCAAAAAGCTTATTGAGCACAACCGTCATAGGAAGAATGCTTACAGGGAATTTCATTTTTGTAATAACATCAGTTTTTCTGTAAATAGCATTACAACCATCAGTAATGCAAGGACTAATAAAGAACCAGATTACAATACCACCGAGCATCCAGAGAATATACGGGATACCATCAACATCTTTACGATTCATTATATAACCGAAAACAAACCAATATGTTAACACCTGAATTACGGGATTTGCAAAATTCCAGAATAATCCAAGCTTACTGTTTCGCATATCGGCAAGCAATTCATATTTTGCGATTGAATAAATTCTAAAGATATTTTGAAAATTCTCTTTTAGAACATATCCTGCACTTTTGAACACAAACATCACTCTTTTCAGCAATTGCTCATTATTAAGTTAAGTATATCACATTATTTTTTAAAATACAATATAAAATAACGGACGAAACCATTAAGTTTCGTCCGTTTAGTGTTACATAAGCCAGAAAAGAATTGATAAAATCAAAAATACTGCACAAATAAACCCAATCGTTACAAGCATTGGCTTTACCATCATTTTAACAGCACTCCAATAAGTTCTCCAAATCTCTTTCGGGCTTGAGGTTGTTCCCCGTTTTGTCCAGTTGCTTCTGTTATTTGAAAGACCGGACATATCGGCGATTGTTCTGCCGTCATCTACGTATGTAATTTTTTCTTTTTTCTTTTTTGCCATAGGTAGTGACTCCTCAAAATTTAATCTAACAAGTGGCAAGCTGCACAATGACCATTACCATAATCCTTGTATTCCGGTGTAACCTCTTTACATATATCCATTGCTTGTGGACAACGGGTATGGAAACGACAACCCTTTGGCGGGTTTGCGGGCGACGGAATATCACCTTTAAGAATAATACGGTTCATTTTAACATCAGGGTCAGGATAAGGAATTGCAGAGAAAAGTGCTTTTGTATATGGGTGTAACGGATTTGAAAAGATGTCTTCTTTAGTACCGAACTCAACCATTGAGCCTAAATACATAACACCGATTTTGTCTGAAATAAACTTAACAACTGACAAATCATGAGAAATGAAAATATAAGTAAGATTCATTTCTTGCTGTAATTTCTTAAGCAAATTGATAATCTGTGCCTGAATTGACACGTCAAGTGCAGAAACAGGCTCGTCACACACAACCAATTTAGGATTAACTGAAAGTGCACGTGCGATACAGATTCTCTGACGCTGACCACCTGAAAATTCGTGTGGGTATCTCTCGTAATAATAATCACGAAGACCACATTTTTCCATTAAGTCAAGAACATAATCCTTAACCTCATTTTTAGGCACTATATTGTGCACTTCAACGGGTTCTGAAAGAATGCCACCGACTGTACTTCTTGGTGGCAATGATGAATAAGGGTCTTGGAAGATAATCTGCATCTTTTTGCGGATTTCACGCATCTGTGCAGATTTATAATCTGTAATATCCTTGCCCTCAAAGATAATTCTACCGCTTGTAGGTTGATGCAATTTAAGAATTGCACGACCCAATGTAGTTTTACCGCAACCTGATTCACCAACAATACCAAGAGTTTCGCCTGCTTTTAATGTGAAAGACACATCATCAACTGCAATAAGCTCTTGAGTAACCTTACCTGTTATTGTTTTCTTTAACGGAAAGCATTTACGAAGATTTTTAACCTCTAAAATGACATCCGAATCAACTTTTTCTATTCTTTTTTCATCAGCCATTTTTATTTTCCTCATCATACAAGTGACAGGCAACAAAATGAGT
Source organism: Candidatus Fimenecus sp. (assembly GCA_045543095.1). Taxonomy (GTDB): domain Bacteria; phylum Bacillota; class Clostridia; order Oscillospirales; family Acutalibacteraceae; genus Fimenecus. Next base: position 67,273 of record JAZQMC010000009.1, read on the forward strand.
TGGGCTTACCTGAATCATTTCAGGATAATCTCCGGAGCATTTACCTGTACACTGTGCACATCTTTCCTTAAAATAACAATAATTCGGCATATTAATCGGGTTTGGAACATTACCGGGAATATTGAAAAGAGTATCACTATCAGAATCAAGCGTAGGCTTTGACTTCTGCAAGCCGATTGTATAAGGGTGCATAGGATTATGGAAAATCTCTTTCACAGTACCCTTTTCAATTACTCTGCCTGCATACATAACCACAACGTAATCCGCCATTTCGGCAATGATACCCAAATCGTGAGTAATAAGCATAATTGAACCGTCAATTTTAGACTTGAGGTCACGAAGCAAGTCAAGAATCTGTGCCTGAATTGTAACATCAAGTGCAGTTGTAGGCTCATCAGCAATAATAAGTCTTGGGTCACTTGCAAGTGCCATAGCAATCATAACACGCTGACGCATACCGCCCGACAATTCGTGAGGGAATGAGCCATAAACACGCTCAGGCATTGCAATGCCAACAAGATTAAGCATTTCAATTGACTTGTCCTTTGCCATCTCTTTTGTAGCCTTGGAGTTATGGATAAAAGTAACCTCATCAAGCTGTTGACCGATTGTGAAAACCGGATTGAGAGAAGTCATAGGCTCTTGGAAAATCATTGCAATTTGGTTACCACGGATTTTATGAATATCGTGAATGGGCATTTTGGCAATATCAAAAACCTTTTCATTATCTTCATATTTTGCATTAAAACGGATTGAGCCTGAATAAATCTGACCTGTGGGACCCTGTAAAAGACGCATAACTGACATACTTGTTACAGATTTACCACAGCCTGACTCACCAACAACACCGACTGTTGCGTTTTTAGGAATATCAAAGGATACACCGTTAACCGCCTTAACAACACCCTGCTCTGTGAAGAAATAAGTATGTAAATCTTCAATTTCAAGAATGTTTTCGGTGCTTTTCATTTCTGAAAGATATTCAGATTCGTCAGCCTTGCGGTATTTTTCAGCCTCAAGGCGTTTCATAACCTTTTTATTCTCTTTTGCTATTGCACGTATTTCTTTACCCGAAAGATAGTTTCCGTTAGTCTTTTTGCTCATAACTTATCTCCTCGCTTTCGGGTCAAGGGCATCACGCAATCCGTCACCTACAAAGTTAAAGCCCAAAACAGCAATAACAATGCAGATACCTGCGGGAACCCATACATTCAGGTGATTCTGAAGAATATCCTGATTGGTTGAAATAATATTTATCATTGTACCCCAGGCAGCATAAGGTGCTTTAACACCAAGATTCAAGTATGAAAGTGTTGCTTCATACAAAATCATACTACCAAGACTTAAGCTCATTGAAACAATAAGCTGTGGCATAACATTGGGTACAAGATGCTTGAAAATTTTTCTTGCGGTTGAATATCCCATTGCTTCTGCAGCAACCATATATTCCTGCTCACGAAGTGAGAGAATCTGACCGCGTACAAGACGGGCAGTTCCGGGCCAAGAAATAAATGTGAGATAAATCATCAAGAGATAAATACGGTATTTTGCATCAATTTCTGACGCATCAAGAATGGTACTGATAATAAGCAAAATCGGGATACCGGGTAAGCAAATCAAAACGTCACACACACGCATTATGATATTGTCGATTACACCACCAAAGAAACCAGCAATGCCACCAAGTATAACGCCGAGAATTGTAATTAAGAAAACAGCAAGAAAACTTACGATGAGTGAGATTCTGCCACCGTACATAAGACGAACAAAAATATCATAACCCTCGTTATCAGTACCTAATATATGTTCTGCAGAAGGCGGAGCAAGGAAATTATCCTTAAGATATTTTTCGGTTGTTTGTCTTACTGTGTATTCTTCACCGTTGACTACATAAGTTGTTTCTGTGATTGAATACTCTGTTTTACCGCTTTCGTCAAGTTCAATCTCTCCCCACTCGGTATATACGAGAGGTCCCAAAAAGCTGAATACGAAAAGGCTTATAACCATAATAAGACCTATAATACTAAGCTTTGAACGGAAAAATCTGCGTACAACCATTCGGGTTGGTGACATTAAACGGACATTTTTATCAAGAGGTGCTTCTGTATCAATTACTTCTTGAGTTTGTTCTTTTGTAATTTCTTCCATAATGCCCCTCCTTACTCTAATTTAACTCGTGGGTCAACAAGGCCATACATAAGGTCGGCAAGCAATACACCGATAACACTTAAAAGTGCAAGGAACATATTGTAACCCATAATGAACGGAATATCGCCTCGGTTCATAGCATCAAGAGCGATATTACCGATACCGGGAAGGTCAAAAACCTGCTCGGTGATAATTGCACCTGAGAAAAGTGAAGGTAAAAGCCCTGCCAAAGATGTAACCAACGGAATTAAGGTGTTACGGAAAGCGTGTTTATTGATAACAACACTCTCTTTCAAACCTTTTGCACGAGCAGTTCTGATGTAGTCAGAATTCATAACCTCGAGCATATTTGTTCTTGTCATTCTCATTCGTGCACCAATACTTAAAATGACAATGGTGAGAATAGGAATAAACATGTGTCTTACATAGTCAAGTAAGAGCTCTGCACCTGTATACGATGCGGTTGCATTAACAAGACCTGATGCGGGGAACCAGCCTAATTTGAATGCAAGTACATCCTTTAACATCTGTCCGAAGAAGAATGACGGAAGTGAAATACCAATCATAACAAAAATTGTTACGATATAATCACGAAGGCTGTACTGATGAGTTGCTGCAGTAATTCCCAAAGGAATTGCAATCATAAACTCAAACACAGTTGCAATCAATGAAATTGCGAATGATATGCCCATGTGTTCAAAAATAACATCTGCAACGGGAATACCATAAACAAAGCTTGTTCCGAGGTCAAATGTAAACAATGCACCGAGCCAGCTGAAATAGCCCTTGAGAATTCCCAAAAGGCTATCATCACCTAAGCCGTACATCTCATACATGGCATTTACAGTTTCTTCACTAACTGTAGCACCACCCTGATTGATGGCGTTGATTTTATCCTGAATAAAGTCAACGGGCATCAATCGGATGAGAAAATAGATAATCATAGATACACCCAGAAGAATAAACACGGATGCAACTAATCTTTTTAAAATATATTTTAAACTTGCCATAAGCTACACCGCTTCTTACTTTGCGAATTCTACTTCCCAAATTCTGTCAAGTGGAGAAGAATATGGGTTCATTTCTGATTCTGCAGGAAGGCTTGTAGAATCAATAACTTTTGAGTTGTATGCATAAAGCACACTTCTCTGATATACAGGAAGTTCAATTGCAAGGTCAAGAATCTGTTCCATTGCGTCCTTATAAAGCTCTGAACGCTCTGCCTGGTCGTTAGTTTCGCGAGCTTCATCAATGAGGTCGCTCAAATCGTCAAGAATATTCATTTCTTCAGCAGTACCGCTTGTCTTAAGGTAAGGATAACCCCATGCAAGTGTACTTGTTGCTGTTGAATCTTTATGGTAAACCTGATATAAGTCTGGGTCTAATGCAGATGACCAAGCAGCTGCCCAAACTTCAAGTGAACCTGTGTTAATCTTTGTAAGAGCCTGTGTATCACAAACAACTTCTACATCCCAACCCATATCGTTAAGGAGTGCAGCAGCATCTCTGAACACTTTATATGTTGGGTGGTCCTGCAAGCTTGAGCCTGCAATTGTGAACTTAACTGTAAGCTCTGAATCGCCTGCACTAACGCCTGCTTCCTGCATATATTTTTCAATGTTGCTTCTTGCAATGTCATCACTCCAAGCACCGAGAGGAGGATAGTCAAAGCCATTATCGTCTGCGTCAGCACCTGTTGGGTATGCCCAGCTAACCTTTGACATTGGCCAGAAAATCTGCTCTGCAGTACCTGCACGATAATAGTCAAGAGCGAGAGATGTGTTCATTGCACACATAATTGCTTTACGAAGGCTGATGTCGTTAACCTTTGCAGCATTGATACCAATATAACCGTAACCGAGCTGGTCAGTTGTGAGTGTTACAACACCCTTCTTTGAAAGGTCACCGAGTTTTTCATAGTTATCAGTTGTAAGTGATGGAGAAATGTAGTGAACATTACCCTCTTCCAAAGCTGCAATAGCGTTTGCAGAGCTTACTACCTGATAACGAATCTTTTCGATTTTAGCGTTTTCAATGCCCTCGCCTACTGTATTGAAGTTTTCGTTAGCTTTGAAGTAAACAACGTTATTTGTGTAGAAATCACTTTCTGAAGGTGTATCGCTGTTCTTTGTGTTTGTAGCCTTGTAAGAACCTGCACCCATTGGGATTTTGATGTTTCTTGTTGACTGAATGATATCTGTCATAAAGTCAAAGCTTGCAAATTCAACACCGAATTTATTGTTAGCAATATCAACGCCAACCTTACTGCCCTCACCATAATAATGCTGAGGAGCAATTGTGATTGCAAAGTTCCAGATAGCCTTAGGGTCAATACCGTCGATTGTGATTGACAATACGTCGTATTCGCCGTCATTCTTTACTGTACCGTCTTCGTTATGAGCTGATGCGATTTTGTAATCTGTACCGTTAACCTTAATAGTTGTGCCTGCAGCATCTGTATGTGCGAGAGAAACGATACCTGAAATGCTTTCAACTGCTAATGAGCCGTCATCAGCAACATTTTCGTGAAGAATAACTTCTTTTGCTTTTGCTGTAAACTCTGTTGTAAGAGTTGTTGCTGTTGCCCAATACTGAAGAATGATATTGAGTTCTCTTGCAATCTTGTCATTGTAAACATAGTTTACTGCATCTTCTTTAGATTTAATTGAAGATGGATAACCTGGTGTCATTTTTTCAATCTTTGTACGGTCAATTTTACCGTCTTCACCCTCTGCGTATTCAACTTCAACATAACCCTCTGTGTACATAAAGCAGAAAATTTCGTCAGAGAATTCTTCATAAGACTTGTAAGGTTCATCGATATATGATTCCTGTGCACTTACATAGTCTGTTTCAAGCTCTTCTTTGAAGAGTTTTAATGCATATTCATAGTCAGCAAGCAAATCTTTGCTTGTAACTTCGTTTGGATTGTTTGAAATTGCTGACTGATAACCGCTACTTACTGAATAGCTGTTGATAGCGGCTTTCATTGCTTCATAGCTTACTTCTTTTGTTGAAGAAGCCTTAACTTCAGAATTGAAGAGGTTAATTAACTCGTTAATTCTTGCATTTGCTCTTGAAGTTGCCTGTGATGTGATAAGGTTATCACTATCATCAGAAGCAGAACCTACAGTCTGTGTTCTGTATTCTGAAAGGCCGAGAATGTCTGTAGAATAAAGAGTTGATGAACCTGTATAAACAGGGTCAAGATATACATAGTAGTTAAAGAGAACGTCTTCCATTGTTAAGGGATGACCGTCGGAGAATTTAATTCCGTTCTTAATAACAAAGTTGTATGTAGTTGTATCGTCATCGTTTTCAACGATTTCATAATCCTTAACAACTACTGCCTCGTCTTCACCATAAGCAACCTCAACCTTGCCGTCAACATACTTTGAAGAAAGCATACCAATCTGTGTCATTGCCACGATTGTTCCGTCGGGTGCTGATGTGTAGAAGAATGGATTGAATAATCCATCAAGCTGCTCTGTCATAATAACAAAAGCGTCTGCATTACTGCCTGAACAGGAAGTAAATGAGGTGAGTATTCCCATGCAGAGAATCAGACACAGGAACAGAGAAATAATTTTCTTTTTCATTTTGTTCGCTCCTTATTTATTTTTATTGCTTTTAGTTTGCAAAATCTATTGTAACCGCATTGCCGTTTACGGTAACATCTATAGTTTCGGGGTTTTCGCCTACAACAACGCAATCAATCTCTGCTTTATCAACAACTGATGCATTACCCATACCGCATACAAGACCTACTCTGTAGTCATCCACACCAAAATAGCAAGACGTATCAACCTTTAATGTACTGTTAAGAATGCTGACATTCTTAATTTTTGCATCATTTGAAATTGTACCTGCAAAGAGGCCATAGTTTGTTCCTACAACACGAGTACCTTTTTTGATGGTAAAACTGATATTTTCAAATGTTATATCAGTAATTGATGCGGTATCTGTTAAATATCCGAAAAGACCAGCGTTAACCTTTGAGTTATTTGTCTGTGTTAACTCAACATTTTTAATTGTATGGCCGTTACCTTTAATTTCGCCGTTGAAATTACCGTACATAAATGCTGTCGGCCATATTTCATCAGCAAAATCAAGGTCTGCGTGGAGTTCATAGTGACCGTTAAGACTTGCATTTTCAATAAACTGCTCAACATTGTAAATGTGGTACCATTCACCCTCTGTCCAATCCACATAAAGCTTCATAACAGAATTTTCGGCAGTTCCGTTTTCGTAATTCACAACACCCGGGTGATTTACGGTTGCAGTATTAAGCTCCTGCTCACCTTTTGCATCAAAATATGCTTTATTGAATGTATAGCCCGTTCTTTCAGGGAAGTCATACATTTCAATAGCACCTGTTTCTTTATCCCAAGCGGGAACTGAAATGTCACCCATTGTAGTTGGGTCAAAAATCAAGCTATCCATATATTCGCCCGATTCAAGAGAATAGAACTCAATTTCAAAAAGCGGAACCCAAGCGGCATAAAGTGTCATTACGGGATTTTCAGCCACATATTCTTTTGTCGAGTCAACTTCGAGTAAATCTTTATCAAAGTCCCATTTACCTGAATATGTGTAATACACATTGCCATCACTATCTTTGTTTTCTGTGCGTTCTGAATACCATCCTGCAAGGAAATAACCACTATTAACCGCTGTAAAAGCATCATTTCCACGCTTTGAATTATCCGGTGAAAGCAAGGCAATTTCTGCATTACCCTCATCATTCTTTTTCAAATCAGAAATGTTAAAAGAGTCTACAATTACTGATGTATTTGTTGTGAACGTACCCCCGTTAGCGTCATATTTGACGCTAACGTTGTAGTTTTCTTCATTATTTGTTTCATAAGGAGTTTTTTCTCCGCTACAGCCTGTTATGAAGGGAATTGTTAATAAAGCGAGCAAACCAAATGCTATTGCTTTAGTTTTCAGTTTCATTTTCCTGAACACCCTCCTTTTCTGCTGTTGCAGTAACCTCTACAGGTTCTGCACTAACTTCTGTTGTTTTTACCTGCTTCTTGTTTTTTGATTTTTCTTTAGCCTCTTTGATTGCTACAGAAATTTTTGCAACAAGTTTCTTTGTTGCCTCAACAAATTTAACACAAGCTTTTTTTGCAAATTCAACTACTTTCTTTGCAACGGGCTTGAGTGCAGTTGCTACTTTAGTTACAACCTTTTTAATTGCTTCTGCAACTTTGACTGCAATAGGCTTAACAACTGAAGAAATTTTGTCAAATACAGGCTTAAGCTTGTCTGTAACAGGTTTTAAAACCTTTGCAATTTTATCGGTTACAGGCTTGATTTTGTCCGTAACAGGCTTTGTAACCTTTTGAATTTTTTCTTTGTTTTTCTTATAAATAAGCACTAATACAACTGCAAGAACAAGAATTATGAGAACGGTAATTACTGTACCGCCGTTATTTTCAGGCTCTTCTGCGGGCACTTCTGCTTTATTATCGTCTTCTGTTGGTGTGAGAGCCTTGATTCTCTGCTCTGCTGATACCAAATCAGAATAGTTGATTACCAATGCTTTCTGTTCAAGAGTTGCAACCTTATCGTAAGCTACACGAGCCGCATCAACCAAAGGCTTATCCTCATAAACTACTCTTTCAGGAATTGCCTTAATTGCATTAATAGCGTCAACAGCAACATCATCGGGAGCTGCAGGACCGTCAATTCTTAAATCGAAATATTGGTCACAGATGAATGAATCATAACCAACACCATTTACAGGTTTAACCATTGTAAGCTTATTCTTAACGCAACCAACATAATCTATAAAGTTAGCACCGTAGAATACGTTTGAATACATTGAATCAGCCACATTCCACATATAGAACGGAACAATTCCCATACCGTTGATTACTACATCTGTTCCGTCATAATCTGTGTATTCACCGTAAACACCTGTACCGGGGATATGGTCAAATGTTTCATAATATGTTGGGTCAAACTCTTCTTCAAAGTTTGGTGCATAATAACTACCGAAGGTTACCATTTCAAGCTTATTACAAGCATAGAAAGCCTTATGACCGATTGCAGTTGTTGTATAAGGCATCTTAACTCTTACAACATCACTACTTGCGAATGCAAGAGCAGAAATACGAACTGTATCGTCAGCTACAACAACATCCTTAACTTCTTTGCCTGCAAATGTGATGAGTTCAAGACCCTTTTCATTCATACAGTAAAGTGAACCGTTAATTACAAATACTGTATCGCTGATTTCGTAATCATAAGAAGTTATTTCTTTGCCGGTCTTTTTATCAGTTTCTTTAATACTGAACGGAGCTACCTTACACATTGCAAACGGGTTATCGCCAATCTTTTCAACATCATCGCCCAATGTAACATTAGCATTTGTAAGAGTTTCTTTCATAAAGGCATTCTTACCGATTGTTACTGCACCTGTAAGGTCGATTTCTGTGATTGCGTCATAAGCGAATGCATAGTCACCTATGTTTTCTGAAGCAGAAAGATTTTCTACTGTTGCAAGCGGGTCACAGTATGAGAATGTACCCTCGCCAATATCAGTACCCTTTTCGTTGAGCTTAACAGTACCAAGAGTACTGTTTGAAACGAATGCGTAATCCCCTACTGTTTTTGCACTTGAAAGGTCAACCTTTTCAAGTCCGCCTTCCATAAATGCATATTCGCCTATTGTTTCAACATTTTGAAGATTAATTGTTTTAAGTGAAATACAACCGGCAAAAGCATATTGAGGAATTTCTTCAAGCTTTTCATTAAGCTTAACATCAACAAGGCTACGGCAATATGAAAGTGCATATTCACCGATACTTTCAACTGATGAAAGGTCAGCCGTTGTAATTTGTGGTCCGTGATATGTATATCTGTAATAACCGTCATTATTAACTGCCGCAACAGTCATATTACTGTCAAGACAAGCATAGTAAACGTCACCGGAAATTGCATAATCACCGATTTCTTTTACTTTTGAAAGGTCAATATTTTTAAGACTTGAAGTGTTGTAGAATGCCATTTTGCCGATTTCAGCATTTGCACCCAAAATAACAGTTTCAAGACTTGCTGCATTTGAGAATGCACTCTCGCCAATTACTGCATCATTACCGATTGTAAGTGATGTCAATGGCGATGAGAATTCATATTTGAAGAGTTTTGTGTCATCCTCACTATACTCGACAACCTTAAATGCATTGTCCTTATTCATACTGAATGCATAATCACCGATTTCAACATCGTTACCGATAACAACAGTTGCAAGGTCAAGACATTCGCTGAAAGTACCCTCTGCAATCTTCATCTTATCAGGAATTGTAACTGATGTGAGTTTTGTAAATGAGAATGCATATTTGCCTATTTCTGTCTTTGAGGTAATAGTTGGCATTGTAGTAATTGCAGCTTCAAAGAATGCATATTCGCCAATAACTTTAAGTTCACCTAATGTTACTGAAACAAGGCTCTTATTTGAAGCAAGACCATAGTCACCTACTGCTGTTACACCGGGAAGAACAACATAAGTAATTTTCTGGTTGTGAGAGAATGCACCCTTACCGATTTCCTTTACATCTTTGCCGCCTATATTTGCAGTTGTAAATTCACCCTCAAAAACAGGTGAAACTGCAACAAGTGATTTACCGTTTGAAGACAAGATAATTTTATCAGCCTGTACTTTATATGTTTTATTGTCTTTCGCGATTTCAAATTTAGAAATCTTGGTATCTCTAAATGCGAATACACCGATGTCATTAACATCAGGACCGATTTTTACGCTTTCCATATTCTCGCATTCATAGAACATACCTTCGGGAAGAACCGCAGAATTTACATAGAAGCTCTTTAATGATTCACAACCTGTAAATGCATAAGCACCATATTTTACTTTATTTGCACCAATTTCAACATTTTCAAGTTCCTTACAACCAGCAAATGCGTACTGACCAACTGAAAGCAAGGTTTCACCAAGCTTAATGCCCTCAAGCTTCTGGTTACCTGCAAATGCATAGTCAGAAATAACACAAATTGAGCTTAAATCTATTGTTTCACGAAGGTCACAGTTTTCAAATGCGTTCTGGCTGATAATCTTAAGGTTATTTTCACCACTGAAAGTAATCTTCTGCAACGAAGTACAACCGTAGAATGCACCGTACTCAATAGATTCAAGTGTTGATGGAAGTACGATTTCTTCAAGAGCAGTAAGATTTGCAAACGCATAGCAGTTGATTTTTTCAACACCCTCAGGAATTACAACCTTTGTGATTGTATTATCACCGATAAACCACGCTTTTGATGTTTCGCTGTCGTCAAATGCCAGTTCTTCTTCGGTTTTCATAATATACTCAAAGTTTGAGAATGCAAACTGACCGATTTCTGTAAGTCCGAGGTCTTTTGGAATATCAACCAATCCACCGTTACCATAGTAATGAGTAAGGCTTGCACCTGTTTTTACATAAGGGTCTTTTACCTCAACAGAAACAGTTTCTGAATAGTATGTGCTTTGACCATCAAGAAGAACTTTGATAGTAACTGAAGCAAAGCCTTCTGCAACACCGGTTACATTGCCATAAGCGTCAATTTTAACAATATTTTCATTACTGCTTTCAAACTCAATCGTTGTATCCTTGGGGAAATATGAATCCAATGAATAATTGAGTAAAACAGTTTCCGACGGATAAAGCTCTAATTTGAAATTGCTTTCAAAGAAGTTAATACTACCTGTATCGCCGATGTCTTTATCCTCATTTTCAAGGATATAATAAGCCTTTAATGTTTCAAAACCATCGAGAGTGAATACATCGGCAACGGGCTTATCATATCTTCTGTAACCCTCATCACCTTTTTCAAGAACCGTAACATTGAAAGTTACGCTTTCGTTTGTTGTTGGGTCCTGTGCCTTGATGATAGCGTTACCACTGTGCACTGCAACAAGCTTATTGTTAACTACACGAACAACGCTGGGCTTTGATGAAGAGTAATCAAGCAATTCTGCCCATTCTGTATCGGGAGTTACAACGGGTTCAAGAGTATAAACTTCATTCGGACTAAGTGTCAAACCGTTTTCAAGACCTTCAAAATAGAAGCTCTTAAAATCATCGGGAAGTTCTATTTCATAGGTTGCATAGTTAAGAGCATAGTCATAAACATTAAGAACATAAGTATTCTTTGTAGTTGCAAAGTTCTTGATGTCATAAATATAATCGGTAAGTTCATAAGTAACCTTTGTTGTGCTGTTTTTCTCTGAATAAACAGGAGTCATGAACTGCTCAAAGGCTTTCATTTCAGGTGTAGGATTACCATTTTCATCCTCACCTGTTGTTACATAACCGATTTGTGAGCTCATTGCATAATGATTATCATAAATATAAACATCTGCATAAAGACGGTTTTTGTCAAGTGTCTTATCGTATTCTGAACGATATTGAACATCAGTTACAGTAGGAGCTTCAAAGTCAGCAACCAACGGGAATTCAAACACATTGTTTTCATTAGTTGTCAATCCGCCGTCTTCACCATAATCAAGATAACCGACAAGCTTAACTGTATATTCACTGTTATTTTCTAAATTATATTCTGTTGTGTCAAATTCAATTTCAACATTAGCAGGATAAATTGATGCACCGCCATCACTGTATGATTTACGGACATCAGTTTCGGTATGCTCAAATACAACCTCACCTGTTATGTCGTCTGTAATTGTAATATCAATTTTTGCAGCATTTCGGAGCATACCTGCCCAAACGAAACGAAGTGAATGGATTGTGCCCACCTGATTTGACAACGCAACATAATTCTTGTTTGCAGAGATTACCATATCGTCGGGGTCTTGTAAGAAATAATAAGAACCGAGATAACTTACATAGTCATCACTTACACCACCAACGGGACGGGTTGCATAAGCATCTGCCTTTACTTTGTCTTCATCGTCAATACCAGCATCGAGTTCATCTGCATTTGTATCATAATATGTAAGGTCGAATAACGGAGCTACTGTCCAATCGCCATAGAAAGCAAGATAAGGAACATTAAGGTCAATCTTTGTACCTGACTTTGCTTCAAGGGTAATAAAGCCCTCAACATACATACCGTTTTCAAATGAATTGTTAAGGTATTCTTTATCTTCATCACTCAAAGTAACCTTAACTGTTACAGTTGCTGATTCGCCTTTTTTAACCTTAACCTTATTGTCGCCACTGAGTTTACCGTTTTCAACTGATACTACTTCAATTGTAGCCCCGTCTAAAATGTAAGATTCTTCTGTAACGGTAGTTTCACCGGCATTTGTTTTGGTGTCGCTGACACCCTCGGTCATAACATACGCACCGATTTCATAAGAAACTTTTTTCTTACCAACATTATTGATGATAAAGCTCATCTCATAAACGCCTGTTTTGTTAGGGTCATCACCGAGTTCCAGCTTTGCTTTATCCATTACATTGCCTTCAGAATCTGTAGTTGTGATATAAGCGGGAGTTTCAATTGAACTTGCAAGGTTTGCAAGACCTGCACCCTGCTTTCTTACAGAATATGGCAATCCATTTTTACCAAGAGCAATATCTGCAGTTGACATAAGCAAGCAGTTAACCATTGTGTTAACTTTCTGATTATCGTCTGCAATTTCAGGGAAGTTCTCAACAACATACTGTCTTAAAAGAACAACAACACCTGCAAGGTTGGGGCAAGCCATTGATGTACCTGATAAACGGTCATAGCTACCACCTGTTACAGATGAAAGAATGCTACCGCCGTGTGCAGTGATTTCAGGCTTAATACGAAGGTCGGGAGTTGGTCCCCAAGAAGAGAAGTCTGAAATGAAAGGACCTGAAGTCTGCTTACGATTAATTTTGAGAGTACCCTTACCCTCTGCGGCTAACATTTCACCGTCATCCTGTGAAATTGAGCAAGCCGGTAATGTAGCATCTCCAACGTTCATTTTAATATCACCGGAAACATTGTTATAGATAATAATACCTAATGCACCCTGTTCCTGTGCAATAATTGCCTTTTCTTCAAATGTATTCTGACCACGACGAACAAGGGCGATTTTACCCTTAACATCAATTCCTGTATAGTCAGCAGTACGGCCAACACCGGGGATAAGCACATAATCAACTTTCTTTGATTTTTCTTCACCAAGAAGCATATCATAGAAATTATTTTCTTCTGCTGCACCATCAGTTGTTTCTACAAAGTATATTATTTTATTATCGTATTCAATATAAGGAGTTTCTACACCTGCGATAGAAGCAACTGACATAACACCATCATAAGTTGATGGTGAGCCTACTGTACCTGTGTCAGGATTAGAAGTAAGACCCAAGTTACCATTTGCCTCTGAACCATAGGCAGAGCTATAACTGTTTGAAGCGGCAACAACCATACAAATGCCTGCTTCACGGATTTTATCATAAATACCGTCAACCTTTTCTTCGTCGGATTCACGGCTGAAACCGCAAGCTGTACCGATTGACATATTGATAACATCAACGCCGAGCACTACGCAATCTTCAAGGGCAGCAAGAATCCATGCTGTTCTTGAAGTATCCATAACATCAGAAAAGATTTTCATTGATACAAGCTGTGCATTGGGAGCTACACCGCGAATTGTATCATCATTACCAACGATAACACCTGAAACGTGTGTACCGTGGTTGTTATGTGTTGAATAAACATCTGAATCGTTATCGGCATAGTCAAAACCGTAAGGAACTTTATCATTGATATAAACATCATCAACTGTGAGGCCATCAAGAAGCTCACTTGCTGCTGTATCGTCAATTACTGCCGCAACATCATCATAAGTAAGGCCTAGTTTTTCTGATGTGAAGTTATTTGGGGAGAATGCTGTGTGATTTGAATCAAGACCAGTGTCAAGAACCGCAACAACCATACCTGAACCGTCATAACCAGATTCGGAACTGTCAAAAATACCTGTATCGAAAACATTAACTGTATTTTCAACAAGTTCAGTTTCGCAGGTTTCATAAACTTCGCCCACGATTACGTCCATACCGTTACCGAGTGACTTGCAGGTCGCCTCAAAGTCGCCTGCTTTAATTACAATTTCAAAACCGCTTAAAACGGTTGAATACTCTTCACCTGTTTTGTATGAAATTGCTTTTTCGTCAAGAGTTTTTAAAAGTTGTGATTTCTGACGAGCAATCTCACTTTTCAACTGTGTTGCATCATCACTTGAAGTTGCAAATTCTGCAAAGCTCATAGTCTTATTGGTGTTTTCATAAGCGTCCATAAGACTAACTTCATCAAGTGTTACAATTACAGAGATTTCTTCATCCTTGCCAACACCTTCGGGCAATTCAAACATTACCGAATCATTAAGGTATTCAGAATAGTTTGATGCAAAATCATCTGTTTTGTGAATAATAGAAGCATCCTTGTCAAGATTTAATGCCATTCCGGGCACAGCAACAGTTCCCAATAAAATAGTTGCCGTTAAAAGAACAGCCAATGTGCTTCTCAGTTTTTTTACAATCATTGTTTTGCTCATTGGTTGTAAATCCTCCTAATTGGTATACGAATGCATTATAAACATACATATTCAATTTATAATACCTTATTTTGACAAAAAAAGCAAGTATTTTAACACGCTAAATCGAAAAATTTGTATTTTAATTAACATTTTAATTTACAATTTTTTATCGTCGTGTTATACTAATTTATAACATAAACTTCTACGGAGGCTTAATTTATGACAAATAGCAAAACTCTATTTATACGGCGAATATACAATATTCTGCACAGTGTTTCAATTATCGTGGCAGGAATTTGTTTAATGGCGGGTTGCCTATCAATTTATTCATGGGGTGACGGTGCATATACACGACAGCTTGTAGCAGAAACCTTTTCAAAGATTTCACTTCCTGTTTATATTTGTCTTGTGCTTACACTAATCAGTTTTATTTGGGATTTTATTTCTCCTGCAACAGAAAAAGAAAAGATATTTAAGCCTTATGCACACATCCTTAGTCGTTTGAACATAAAAAAGGATTTAAGCGGTTGCGATGATATAACATTAAACACTATTTATAAAGAACGAAAAAGCAGAAAAATACATACTTTAATCCGAACCATTATAATATGTATATCAATTTCTATTTTTCTTTTATATGCCTTAAACGGTAATAATTATGTGGCTGATATTAACGCTTCCGTAATCAAAGCAATGTGGGTGCTTATTCCTTGTTCAGCAGTTCCCTTTGTGTATTCAGTTTTTACGGCATATCACAATGAAAAAAGCCTGAAAAAAGAAATTGAACTTATGAAAAAAGTTCCCGCAAAAGAAAATGCAGAGGACATAGAAACAAAAAGCAATGATAAATTAGTTAATGTTGTTCGTTTTGCTTTGCTTTTTATTGGTTTAGGCATTCTTATTTACGGTTATTTTGCTGGCGGAACTGCCGATGTTCTTACAAAAGCAATAAATATCTGTACAGAATGTATCGGATTGGGTTAATGAGGTGATGAGATGAAAAAATACAGTGAAAAAATTAAAAGACTTATCCCCTCAAAGCGAAAAATAATTCAGCTTTATGCGGCGGTGCTTTTTAATGCCAATTTAAAAGGATTCAGTTCGGGAAATATTTTCAAAGGTAACACAAAGCAATTCTGTGTACCCGGTCTTAACTGCTATTCATGCCCCGGTGCAGTTGGTGCTTGTCCTTTAGGTTCTCTGCAAGGCTCATTCAGTGCGGATAAGAGCACATTATTTTATGTATTCGGTATCTTATTACTCTATGCAATTATGTTTGGCCGTTTTATTTGCGGTTGGCTCTGTCCTTTCGGACTTATTCAGGAATTACTCTACAAAATCAAAACTCCAAAGCTTAAAAAAAGTAAGGTGACCAGAATACTATCATATTTCAAATATGTAATTTTAGTATTCTTCGTATTTATTGTGCCGATTGCTTATGCTTTACGAGATGTACCACTCCCCTCTTTTTGTAAATATATATGTCCCGCAGGCACGCTTGAGGGCGGAATAGGACTGCTTGCAAACAAGGTTAATGAGAGTTATTTCTCTATGCTCGGACCTCTTTTTACATGGAAATTCTTGTTGATGATAAGCATTCTTGTGGCTTGCGTATTCATATTCAGAATGTTCTGCCGATTTATTTGTCCTCTCGGTGCATTATACGGTTTATTCAATAAGTTCTCTTTCTTCGGTGTTAAGGTTGACGAGCCTAAATGTACAAATTGTAATCTTTGTGTAAACAAGTGTAAAATGGATATAAAGCACGTTGGCGACTTTGAGTGTATAAGTTGCGGTGAATGTATTGATGTTTGTCCCACAAATGCAATAATGTGGAAAGGCTTCAAAAAGAAAACTGACGAAAAAACAACGGATAACAAAAAAGCAAAACTGATTACAAGAATTATTTCTTGCGTGCTCCTTGTTGCTACTCTCATTACTTCTATTGTATTCTATTGGAACGATGAAACTAATAACATACCAACTCAAACAGGCACAGAAGTCGGAAATTTATGCTATGGTGCGGATTTGACAACAGTTGAAGGTAGCGGAATAACAGAAAACACTATAAATCCTGTAAAAACAGGCAAAATTACAATCATCAATTTCTGGGGTACTTGGTGTACACCTTGTGTTAATGAACTCCCCTATTTTGACCAGATTGCGACAAATTACGCTGATAAAGTTTCCGTTATTGCGGTACATACAAATATGATTATGGATACAGCACCTGAATATATTGCTACATATTACCCTGAAAGCAATATAACCTTTGCCTGTGATTTAGTTGATGAAGGATATTATTCAATGCTTGGTGGTCGAGGAACATACCCCTACACAGTTGTACTTGATGAAAACGGCGTTATTATTAAAATCTTCTTTGAAGCCTTGGAATATGAGGATTTGGAAGAAGTTGTTAAAAGTCAGTTATAATATTCATATTTAATATGTTATCCCCTTGGAATAAGCGTTCCAAGGGGATATTTTTATATTATTCTATATGATAAACAATCGTGGGCAAATAATACATAATACCACTATATCTTGGTTCGACAAATTTGGGGGTTGTCGAATTCGTAATGCGGAATTCGTAATTCGCAATTGTTGGTCTGCGACGCGATTTTTATCCCCCCTTCCGTCACCTACGGTGACACCTTCCCCTCGTAGGTGGAAGGCTATGTTGGGCTCCACCCTTGAGGGGGAGCTGTCGCGAAGCGACTGAGGGGGGTATATCCCAAAAGAGCCCGACAAATTCAAATTTGAATTTCAATAAATTAGCATTCAGAATAAGGCATTATAAAAGAGGATAATCCTTGCGGATTACCCTCTTATTATATTTGAGATTTAATTATTTAACTCTCTTTGATTTTTTTGTTGTAACAACAGTTGCACCGAGAGCAGCTGCAGTAGCCATCATAGCAAATGCAACACCGAATACTTCAGCATTTGTATCTGGAATTTCAGGGTCAGGAACGTTACCGCCTTCATTGCCACCTTCATTGCCGCCTTCGTTACCACCTTGGTTACCACCGTCTTCAACAGCAGGAACATAGCAGCAAGCGAACATCCAAGCATCTTCAGTGTCAAGACCTAACCAGCCTTCTTCACCGTACCAGCCCATATATGAACCACATTCATAGAACATAACAGCAAGGTCATCAGTTAAAGGATAGAGAGTCATTGTGCCTTCGTTTGTTTCAACTGTATCTGCACAAGCGATATATTCCATAATTGCATTTGTGCAGTTAACATAAGCTTCAATTGAACCATCTTCGCCGTAGAGTGCACCAACCAAGTTGCCGTTACCAACAAGAGCTGTCATTGACATCATAGCGTCATTAAGATTTACATAAACGATAGGACCGTCTTCTGAACCATAGTGATAGTAGCCGTCTTCTTCGTTATAATAAACTTCCATACTGTCATCTACATCGTCTTCAACATCCATAAGAACGATAGAATCAGCATCTTCACTGAATGTGAATTCTTCAGGAGTTACTGTATTTTCATATTCAAACCAAGGAGTTTCATCGCTTAAATCACGATCTTCTCTTGTAATTGTAATGTTAGCAATGTTTGTATCTGCCTTAACAGCAACCCAAATTGATTGACCAACGCCTGTGCATTCCCATGCAAATTCATTTGCATTTACTGTTTCTGCACTTGGGTCAATTGTAACCCACAAACCGTTGTAGCTTACGATACCCATTACTGAATCATCAGATGTGAATGTATAAACACCATCTTCAGTTGGTTCAAATGTATAGATTGTGTATTCATAACCACCGTCTACTACACACATATTGTCGCCAACAAAGAGAGATTCGCCACTTTCAACGTAGTTAACATCTTCGCCACCACCGATGTCGCCGCCGATATCACCGCCACCGATGTCATCGCCACCTTCGTCACCAGTTAAATCTGTTGTAAATTCTAATGTCCAATCAACTGAACCTGCAGGTGAATAATATCCTGTAGCATCATAAGTTGAAACCATAATGCTTACAATGTCGCCAGCAGCTACAACAATTGATTCTGAAGGAACAGATGGGTCATCATCATACCAATGCATATCACTTGTATAATAATCTGCCCATTCACCGCTGATAGGCTCAACACTAACCTGATACATCCAACCACTTTCAGCATCCATTGAAACAGTCACTGTGCCATCCTCAACAGCTGTCCATGTGTAATGATATGAACCATTATCCGAAACAGTTGCTGTCTGTGAGCCAATAACCGCTGTATCGGGATTTGAAGAAGCACCGAGTGGCATATTATCAAGTGCAAGAGTATATGTCTGTTCAACTTCTGTATTATTAACGATGCAGATGTTAGCAGGTCCATAATACGCACTAGTAGTTGTTACAATTTCACCATCTGTATCCCATGTTGGCATCCAACCCTCAGAAACTCCAAAGCCTGTGTTACCTGTAATTGTAAGCTGATACTCTGTCATTGGTTCTGGAAGAGTAGCACCTACATAATACTCTGTGTAAGCAGGAATTGTAACTGTAGCAGTACCACCAACTTCAAGAGTTATTGGATAGGGATTTGACTGTGAACCCTGAGGGAACGCAATTGTACATGTGTAATCAACTGCTTCAGCAGAATTGTTTGTAATTGCAAATGCACAGTAATAATATGTGCTTTCAAAACCTGTGATTGTTGTTTCAACCTTACCGTCAACTGCAGAAACGGGAGTGCCATCTAAGTATGCACCTGCACCATCTTCTGTACATACAGTAACATCAAAATCACCAGTGCCTTCAACTAAAAAGCCAAGTGTATCTGTGCTACCCTCTGTAGCAATTTCAAAATAAATTGTTTCACCAGCACCAACTGTTACTGTACTGCCTGAATAAATGCAATACTCCCAAGAGGGAACGGGAACAGGGTCGCCGACTGCAGCGAATACTGACATTGGCACAAGAATCATAGCCAACGCAATAATTACGCTTAATGTTTTTTTCATCATGGATTTCATGATTTTTCCTCCTTTTATTTTGTGCAATTACCAAAAAGGACTGATAATTGCATAAATATTCCTAAATATTTTATCACTAAATTATTTATAAAGCAATATAAAAAATCCACTTTTTTCATAATTTTTAGAAAAAAGTGGATAATTTTTGGTTATTTATGCATACACACCACACCAAGTAATATCAACTGCAGGATATTTACCGCGTTTTGTGGGCATTGCACCGATATTGATAATAATTTCGTCGCCTTTTTGAACTTCAAGTTCAATATATTCTTTACCTTGGTCATCAGTTAAGACATCTGCTTCAGTTGTTCTCTGTGCAGAATTTCTGTTATTAGTAACAACTAAAATGCTGTCTTTTGATTCTTCAACAATACAGAAACGAATTGTGCCTGTTTTTTCAGCTTTATATTCATAGTAATAACCGGTTTCTACACCTGCTGCAAGGCTCTTATCAAATTCGCCTGTAAGCTTTGAAATCTTTTCGGGGTTTGCAAATGAACCCTTGAGGTTTGCAAACTTGATTGTAAAACTCTTTGCAGTTGAACCGCTGTTACCAATCTGGAATGAAACTGCGTCACTTGCCAAAGCATTCGGAACTTTGAATGAAACCTTACCGTTTTTAGCTGTATACTTTGTACCATCACAGATAACATAAGCATTGGGGTCATTAATTGTGAGATACATACCACCTACACGATAAATATCATAATAGAGTTCTTTACCTGCAGGAACTTTTGCTGTTTTTACCGCAAAATCATCGCCCGGTGTTTCAAGATAAGGTTGGTCTTTACTGCCTGCACCGAGGATTTCATCACCTTCGGGATTTGTAGCTGTTGGTTTCTGTACAGCTGTTGTGTTCTCGCCTTTATTACTGCTGTTTGTTTTATCTTCTTCTGTGTTCTGTGTATCTTCTTCAGAACTTGAGCTTTCTTCACTTGAAGAATCTTCTTCAGAGGAACTTACATCTTCAGTTGTTGAAGTTGATGAACCATCATCATTTGCGTTTGCTACATATTCGTTAGAATTTGTATCGTCGGGGTCTGTGTTTGCGGGCTTATCGCTTGTTGCAATTACAACGGCAACAACTGCGATAACAACTGCAAGAACACCTGCAACAATACCGATAATTACTTTTTTGTCTAATTTTTTCTTATCCATTATGCCACCGCCTTAACTGTAAGTGTATATTCGGTTGCACCATCTTCAAGGTAAACTTCTGCTTCACCTGTGTATTCATATCCTTCAGGACAAGACATTACAGATAATTTGTAGCCGTCTGTTACTTCAATAGTGAATGTTGCTACACCGTTATCGTCTGTTTTTGCGGGAACACAAGCATCTTTGCAAAGCTGAACCATAACTCCTGAAACTGCGTTGCCCACTTCATCAACAACAGTTACTTTAAAGCCTTTGTTTTCAACAGGATTTTCATTTTCTGTCTGCTGATTTTCAGTAGTTGTAGTTGTGGTAGTTGTTGTTTTACCGTCATCATTGCCACCGCAAGCACAGAAGCAGAAAAGTATTCCGAGTGCTAACAAAGCTACCAAAACTTTCTTTAAGTTTTTCATTTTATATACCTCTTTTATTAAATTATTCTATATCACTGATATTTCTGATTAAAGTCTGCTTGTAATCGTCTGCAGTAAAGAATTCAAATACTTTTGTGAACTCTTCTTTACTTGTCACCGCACCCCTATGAATTAAACAGATTGTACCGTAACGGTCAATTACAACAGTTGTAGGATAAGCTGTAATCTGCAATACATCTGCCCAATCAGCAACCTCTGCAGACATTGGGAAAGTCAACTCATTCTCAACTGCATAAGCAGAAACTGTTGCATCTGTTCCGTCATAAGGATTGATTGCGAGTAATTCAATTTCATCCTGATAATCAATATAAGCCTGTTGCAAATATGGAAACTCCATTTTGCAGGGCTGACAATTGATATACCAGAAATTAAGGACTACTGCCTTTTTAGTTTTAAGTAAATCAGAAATTTTATATTCTTTGCCGTCAGTTGCTTTCACCGAAAAATCGTGAACTACACTACCCAGTTTGTAAGTTGCACCTGACATATCATTTGCATCGCCCAAAACTGTTTCAAGTGAAATTTTTGTGTTTTCGCTGTTGATTTCGTACTTATCTTCAATTTTATAACCATTCAAATCTTCATCAATAACCGCATAATAAATTTTTGATGATTCGGCATCAAATTTTATTGTACCGTCGCGGTCAGTTTCTGCTGCCCACTGAAGATTTTTAAGTTCGCCATCTTTATAAACCTTGACCATTACATTGTCAAGGGCTAAACCGCCGACAGTTTTAATTTGAATAGTATATTGCACTTTTGGGTTATTCTTGTCTGTGTTGTTACAACCCGCAAACAGAATACACAACACCAAAGCAACTGATATAATTGATAAAATCTTTTTCTTAAGCATAGTCATCTGATTAGTCAATATAGCAACACATCAAAAGCCAAGCGATTTCAGCATTGATTGTTGCATCGTTGTTACCTGCTGCATCCTTGAAGATATAACCAGAGCTTTCAATATCCCACCAACCAACATAACCGCCACGCTGTTGAATGATATATTTCAAATCTTCTGTAAGAGGATAAACACCCTCTGCCTCATCTACATATTCAATATATTCGAGAAGACATTCAGAATAGCTTTCTTTTTTAACGAATTCATCATTTTCGTCAAAGAAATACTTTGTAACACCTGAACGGTCAAGCATTGTCTGGAAGCAAGCAATATAATCACAATCTTCTGCAAGACGAACAAGTACCAGAGGACCATTTTCAGAGTTGAGATGATAGAAACCGTCGTTTTTATTAAACACAAATTTATATGTATCTGTTGAAGCGGTCAAATCAAACTCTTTAATCTCTTTGCCTGCGGGTAATGTGTATTCAGAAAGTTCAACTGTTTTCTTGTAAATTGTCCAAGGTTCGTCGGCAAGAGTTTTGATTGCGTCGCCAAGACGATTAATTGCAAGGATACAATTCTTTGAATCTGCATCGAGTACATCAACACCGATAACATAGGTTGATGTGCCGCTTTCACCTGTACCAATCATACTTGCACTTACTGAAACTGTAAATTTGTTATTTACAACCTCTGCAACATTATTGCTCTGTACAAAATGAGGAGCACCATAATAGCCAATTTCTGTTTTTGCATCACCGATTATTGAAAATTCGTAGTTACCTGCCTCTTTAGGTGTGAAAAGGAAATAATTTCTGTTTTCATTTGTGAGTTCTACATAAGTACAACCAACTGAAACATTGTATGCCTCTAATTCATTTGAACCAACATAAAGTGTTATGGGCTCTGATGTTTTGTAAGCCAAAATCAAATCTATTTCGTTTTCACTTGCCGTAACTTTTGTGCTCTCATCATAGTAATACTCGATTTCACTGTCAGTAAATGACAGTGAAACAGTATATTCACCTTTAGGAAGTTTTTTTGTTGCTAAACCGTTTTCGTCACAAGCCTGCATACCAACTTTTTCGCCGTTCTGCATAAAGTTTACAACCACACCCGATGTATAAGGGTTGCCGAGTGCATCTTTAACGGTTACCTTGTATGTTTTCTCGCCGCCACAAGCTGTAAAACTTGCAAGCATACATACCACTAAAATAATAGCAATAAAACCTTTAAATTTTTTCATTTTTCAAACTCCTTTTCTAATTATTAAAGAGTTAAAAATTATTTGCTTAAATTATCGTAGTAATAACAAAGCTTAATCCAAGAATTATCTACACCCTCAAATGTGTATTTATCCATAAGAAGTTGTAAGAGTTCTGCAAGTCTTTCATCAACCACTACACAACCGTCTTTTTCTGTGCCTGACTTATCAATTTTCTTTGCATAAGCACGCATTTCAGCAGTTAAATCAGGACCGTCGCCATGATAACGACCTGCATAAATATCTTCAAGTTGATAGATTTCTGCATTTGCATCATAGTCTCCGCCCCAAAGCTTTTTGAGGTATTCATCAGTTTTCTTCACATCGTTGTCATTCTGTGCCATATAAGCAAGAATTTCGCCGTCAGTTTCAGATTTACTAAAATCAAAACCGCCCATTTCAATCATTTCAATAATTGAATGGTCAAAAATACTTGTAAGACCTGTGAAGTCAGCATAAATCAAACTATTACTCTCTGATTCATAATATTTACCGTTTTTGAGTACAGGAGTGATACCACCTGAAATAATGTCATACATTACGTCACCTGTTGCATCACTGTCATAAGTGAAGTAACCCGGTGCACAAGCACGGAAGAGTGTATATGATGAGCCGAGATATTCAACATCATACTTAATTGTACCTGTTGCATAAACATCCCAGAAAGCCATATTGATATAGTATGACTTGCCTGCCTCCATATAATAAACCATTGAACAGTTTATTGTATCTGTATACATTCTTTCATCGTGCTCATAAGTATAAATCACTTCACCGTTACTATTGAAAATCCAAGCATCAATACCCTCTGCATAATCACTCTTTGATGTGAAACGATATACACCTGATTTTGTAGGCTTGAACTCTGAGAACATACCTCGCGGAAGAATTGCTCTGTCATAATAGAAATAGTTGCTTGAAACATTTTTGCCGAGAGTTGTCTTATATGCTGAGAAGGTTGCAAGACCTTTGATTGGGTCTTCAAGCTGTTTTGCATTTTTACCATAAGCCTGATAATATTTACAAACCTTGAGCCATTCATTAGCATCATCTTCAAAGCCTGCAACTTCTGCAACCTGCTTAAGCATTTCTGCAAGTTCTTTATTTACGGTACAAACACCATTGATTGTTGAGTTTGAAGCATAAGAGAAGTATTCAACCATTCCCTTGCCACCGTCTTTTTTATAATCATAAAGTTTAACACCATCTTTATCAGCGTCACCTGCATAAACTATGTCATGAAGTGATTCTTCTTCATTGAACTGTGTATAGTTCATAAGGTCAGCAAGAAGAAGCGGGCCGTTTGCAGAACCGACGTGATAATAACCATCCTTTTCGTTGTAAACTATATCAACATAAGAGAATGTATCGTCTTCATTTTCTACTGCAGCCTGACGAGGAAGATATGTTGCAACATCAATATCAGCCTCATTAACAACACGCATATTGTCAATATAAACGGTATCGTCACCTTCTGCACCATCACTATCTTTGAGGAAACAAAGAGCAACTTCATAAGTGCCGTCTTTATCAGCAACTACAGGATAGCAGGACTGCCAACTTTCTTTATCAGATACACCGGAAATCTGGAAAATATCTTCATCGTTTACTATTACATATAATACATCACAAAGGTGTTCAGAGGAAATTAAATAATCAAAACCGAGCGCCTGACCTTTTTTGAGCTCAACATCGGCATACATAATTGCATAAGAATCGTCAATACCCACATTCGAAGCATAAATACAAGACTGACCAAGCTTCTCGCCCTCAATAAATGGCCAGATATACTCTGCATTTTTATCTTCAGTTTCGGGACGGTATGTTACATTGATATTGCCTTTGTTGATTAACTCTGCAATTTTATCAGATTTTGGCATTTCAACATTTGGTTTAATCTGTGTAACCAAGTCACCGATACCGTTTACACAAAGTTTCTGCTCATAGTTCTTTGCTGTAAAATGGTCAAACGCAGAAACCCAAGGTCTTTTGCTTGTAACAGCACCTGATTCAACGAGGCAGATTACACCATATCGGTCAATCATAATTGTTGTGGGATAACCCTGAATACCAAAAGTATTTGACCATGAAGAAGGACAAGATGCCATTGGGAATGAAAGGCCATACTGTTCTTTAAAGGTTTTAACTGCTGCTGTGTCATCCATTGGGTCCAATGCAATTACTTCAACATTTTCTTTGTATTCGTCATAAACAGTATTAATAAGAGGGAACTCCTCAACACACCAAGAGCAAGTTGTGTACCAGAAGTTAAGCACTACCAAATCTTTCTTTTTAAGAACATCAGACAGCTTAATTTCTTTACCACTCTCGGCCTCCATAACAGTGAAATCATACATTACATCACCAAGACCAAGAGTTGCAGCAGAAAGGTCTTCGTCGGTGATAAGTGAAGATGTTAAAACAATATTAGCAACTTCATCATCAAACTTATAACTGTCATCAACCTTATAGCCTTTTGCTACACCCTGAAGTTCAATTGCATATTTACTGCTTTTAGGAAGATTAAAGGTAACATTACCGTTTTCATCGGTTTTACCCATATCTGCCATATTTTCTTTCTTTTTGCTGTCATAAATATAGACATCAAGTTCGGACATTGCCATACCGCCTGCAGTTTTAACATTAACGGTATATGTAGTATTTTCGCCGGGTGTTTCACTGCCGAAACTTTCACCGCCACCAAGCACAACTGCGGCAATAACTCCGCCCACGATGGCTAAAACTAAAACACTTGCGAGAACAATTAAGAGAATCTTTTTCTTTTTATCAAGAGCCTTAACCTTTCCCAATAATTCTTTAACTTTTTTCATAGTTCCTCCTATTGACCTGTCAAAGTTATTTTGCATAAGGGCAAATTTTGCCTTATAATTCAGTATATTTTACCATAAATGGTATTTAATCGTCAATAGAAAATGCAATATTTAAAAACATTAAAGTAATAACAAAATAAAATATCGAATTCTGTCGTTGATACAAACAGAATCCGATATTTATTTTTATGCGGCGTCCTGCGAAATCTCTTCTGACATATTTTCTGCCGTATCAATCATTTTTTCTACAAAAATCGCGTAGCCTTTGGTGGGGTCATTAACGAAAACATGGGTTACAGCACCTACAAGTTTTCCGTTCTGAATTATAGGTGAGCCACTCATTCCCTGAACAATTCCGCCGGTTTTTTCGAGTAATGCTTTGTCAATAACTTCTATTATCATATCTTTATTAACCGAATCCGAATTAGAGAATATCTTTTTTATTTCAATATCATATCCTTTTACTCCACCATCATCTAAAGTACAATATATTTTCGCAGCACCTGTTGTAACTTCTTGTTTTACTGCAACGGGAATCAATTCTGTTTTGGTTATTTTTGTAAAACCATATACACCCATATCATCATTCAAACAAAGTTCCCCTTTAGATTTACCCGTTATTACACCGCATAGTTCACCTACACTCCCCGCACAGCTCTTATAAATGCCTTTCACATAGGCAGAATAAACATCCCCAGAATACATAGGCATTATTTCGTTAGTATCAACATCATAAATTCCATGGCCAAGACCTGCAAAGGAATTATCTAATGAATTATAAAAAGTAACTGTTCCAAGACCAGCGGTACTGTCACGCACCCAAAGTCCTGCTTTATATTTCCCTAAAGTTTTTTCTTTATAGGTTTTAAATTCAATATTTATATTTCGGTTATTACGGACTATACTAAAATTCATTTTATTACCATTACTCTTTTGTATTTCATTTGCAAGTTCTTTAGTTGATGTTATCTTCTTATTATTTATCGACTTTATTATATCCCCTGCTTTAAGTCCTGCTTCATCAGCAGGATTTACCTTACCATTTTCTGTATCTATAACATCGGTGTCTACCACAAGTACACCGTCGGTATAGAGTTTAACACCGAAAAGTTCACCGCCCAAAACTACATATTTTCTTTTTGAGTTGGTGATTTCAGCCGTTTTTACGGGAATAATATTAAAAAGTTCAATTTCGGCTTCATTATGTGAAGCTCGGGCAGTCCCCGATGCAACCTCTTTTTCGTTTTCCAAATTCAAACGAAACAATGAAATACCAAAAATATTTTTTATTTCATAAGAAGAATTTTCAACTGTTGTTATTTTATCAGGTATATTTTTCTGTCCCACATATACTAACGAAAATACAACTACACAAAATGCAGTACAGACAGCAGAAAGAAATTTTAAAAATTTACACAAATGCTCACCTCCGTACGACCGATGCCGCAATAATAATTTGCCACATTCAAAGCTTATTATTTGAGGTAAAAAAATCGCTTTACGGCTAAATTTCACTTGAAATGAAAATACCGTAAAGCGAATTTTTATTTGTAAAATTTTGTGATTTTTTCAACAGTGCGTTCTGCTGATGAATCTTTTAAATCAAGAATATAATCTGCATATTTTTCATAAAGCGGAGAACGCTCACAGAAGATGTCGTCAATAGTCTGATTTTTTGAGGCTGCAACACCGCGTGTGCTTATATTATCAAGACGATTTTTGATTTCATCAAGGGGTACATTAAGATAGAATACTTTGCCACTCTTTTTAAGATGGTTTATTGCATCTTCACGGAATATAACGCTGCCTCCCGTTGCAATTACACAGTTTTCACATTCAAGTGATTTAACCGCATCTGCTTCGCAATCAAGAAATGCTTCAATTCCGTCACTATCAATTATATTCTGTAAAAGTCTTTTTTCGCGTTGCTGAATAATCAAATCTGTATCAACAAAACCAATACCCAAGGTTTTTGCAAGTATAACACCGACTGTACTTTTACCACAACCGGGCATACCGATAAGTATAATATTGGACATATTAGATAGAAATTTCGTGAGCAATCTTATACATTTCAAGGTCAATTTCTTTCTTCATGTTAAGTGCTTCAAATATATCATAATCAACTATTTCATCGTGTTTCATAGCAATAACTCTGTTACCGATACCTTCTTTAAGAAGTTCAACAGCTTTATAACCCATAAGAGAAGCAGTTACTCTGTCGCGAACAGTTGGATGACCACCACGCTGAACATGACCTAAAACAGTTGCTCTTGATTCAACACCTGTTTCAGCCTCAATGCGTTTAGCCATTTCTTCAACACCGCCAACACCCTCTGCAACGATGATAATGAAATGCTTTTTACCTGTTTTCTGAGTTCTCTTCATTCTTTCAATTACATCACGCTGGAAGTCATAAGGGACCTCAGGAATGAGAATTGTAGTTGCACCGCAAGCAATACCTGCATTAAGAGCTATATAACCTGCACGACGACCCATAACCTCAATAACTGAACAACGGTCGTGAGATTCTGAAGTATCACGAAGTCTGTCAGCCATTTCAAGAACAGTATTCATTGCTGTGTCATAACCGATTGTATAATCAGAACAAGCAATGTCATTGTCGATTGTGCCGGGAACACCAACGCAAGGAAGACCGCGAAGTGACAAATCACGAGCACCGCGGAATGAACCGTCACCGCCAATTACAACAATACCCTCAAGGCCAACTTCTTTTGCTACATTAAGAGCTTTCTGAAGACCTTCTTCAGTTTTGAACTCTGGGCTTCTTGCAGAATAAAGAACTGTACCGCCACGATTAATAATGTTTGAAACGCTACGAAGATTCATTTCATACATATCGCCCTGCATAAGACCGTTATAGCCACGTCTTATACCCATTACGCGAAATCCGTTTTCACAACCTGCACGAACAACTGAACGTACAGCCGCATTCATACCGGGAGCGTCGCCGCCACTTGTAAGAACACCTATAGTTTTCATATTTATCACCCTTTAGTCATTTGCTAAATATTACCACATTGAGCATATATAATAACACAAGAACAGACAAATTGCAAGTCATATATTGACTATTTTTGTAATATTACATTTTGTGCACCGACGATGTTTTTTAGACCGTCAGTTAAACTATCGTCAACTGCAATCTTTTTTGTCGGAAAATATTTCTTAGTATCAGCAAAATAGAAATACAGCGGAATATCACCCGATTTTGCATTGTCATCAATATATTTTGCACATTCATAATACATCTTACTCTGATTATTATCAACGCGAACAAACAAACCGACTTTACGCGTCTGCTTATCTTTAACATTATCTGCCGTTTCGGCAAAATCAAGTATAAGCTTTGGCTTTTCTTCTTCGCGGACAGAAAGTCTGCCACCAACAAATACTGCAACACCATTATTAAAAGTATTGGCGTATTTACTGAAAAGTTTTGGAAAAACAATCACTTCAACCGAACCCGAAACATCTTCGAGATTTACAAATGCCATTGTTTCACCGTTTTTCGTTTGTTTTCTTGTAATTCCGTTTACAATACCCATCACTTTAACAGACGCAGTATCAAAGTATTTATTATCATACTCATCAGCACTTATAATTTCACTAATTTTATCGCATTTTAATTTTGCAATAAGCTCTGCATATTCTTTCATTGGATGAGCTGAAATATAAAGCCCCGTTGTTTCTTTTTCCATTGTAAGCAGTTCGTTAGTTTTGAATTCCTGTGCAGGCTTCATAATATATTCACTGCTATTTTCTTGTACCAAATCAAAAAATCCGATTTGGCCATCAAGATTTCTGCGGCGGCTATCATCAAGTTCATCAATAATAAACGGTAAATTATTAAGCATTTCATGACGATTACTGCCTAAATTATCAAGTGCACCGCTTTTTATAAGGCTCTCGACCGCACGACGATTGAACCCTTTACCGTGAACTCTTTTGCAGAAAGAATAAAAAGAAGTGTATTCACCATTCACTTTTCTTTCATTAATGATTGTATCAATAAAATCGTGACCGAGATTTTTAATTGCAAGCAAGCCGAACATAATTGTGTTATTTTCTTTTACATTAGGTGCAAAGGTTTTATAACTGTAATTAACATTCGGTGCAAGAATTTTAATACCGTTACGCTTGCAATCTTCAATATAATCAGCAACCTTGCCCGCATCATCAAGCACACTTGTGAGCAATGCCGCCATAAATTCGCAAGGATAATAGCATTTAAGATATGCAGTTCTGTACGCCACAACTGCATACGCAGCAGCGTGTGATTTATTAAAAGCATAAGAAGCAAAGGACGACATATCATCAAAAATCTCATTTGCTATATTTTGCGAAATGCCGTTTTTTGCACAACCCTCACAGAAAAATGTACGCTCTGCCTCAAGCACCTTGTGCTTTTTCTTTGACATGGCACGGCGAACAATATCCGCTCTGCCAAGAGAATAACCCGCAAGTGAGCGGAAAATCTGCATAACCTGTTCCTGATACACCATACAACCGTAAGTAACATCAAGAATTTTCTGAAGCATTGGTGTTTTGTATCTTATTCTGTCGGGATTATGACGGTTTTCAATATAACTGTCGATTGAATCCATTGGACCCGGTCGATAAAGTGAAATAACCGCAATAATATCTTCAAGATTTGTAGGTTTAAGACGCATAAACACGCTTCTCATACCATTTGATTCACATTGGAATACACCGTCAGTCTGCCCCGCTGTAAACAAAGAATAAACCTTCGGGTCATCATAAGATATATTTTCAATATCAAAATCGGGATTCTTACGTTTTAATGTTTTAACACAATCATTGATAACCGTAAGTGTACGAAGCCCGAGAAAATCCATTTTAAGAAGACCTAATTCTTCAATGGTTGTCATTGTAAATTGGGTTACTATAGACTCATCATTTCTTGCAAGTGGTACATAATCACTTACCGGTCGGTCAGTAATAACAATACCTGCCGCATGGGTTGAAGAATTTCGTGGCATTCCCTCAACACTTTTTGCGGTGTCAATCAATTCCTTGATTTTTTCGTCACTGTTATAAAGAACTTTTAATTCTTCGCTTTCTTTAAGTGCATCTTCAATTGTTATTCCCAATACTCGCGGAATTTTCTTCGCAACATTATCAACTGTCGCATAAGAAAGCCCCATTGCCCTGCCCACATCACGCAAAGCCGCACGGGCTTTCATTGTACCAAAAGTTACAATCTGCGAAACATGGTCTGCACCGTATTTATGAATAACATAATCAATTACTTCCTGACGGCGTTCATAACAGAAATCCACATCAATATCGGGCATACTTACTCTTTCGGGATTTAAAAATCGCTCAAAAATAAGATTATATTTTATAGGGTCAATGTTGGTAATTCCCATACAGTAAGCACAAATACTGCCTGCACCCGAGCCTCTGCCGGGCCCAACGGGAATACCGTGGTCGCGTGCATATTGAATAAAATCAGCAACAATAAGGAAGTAATCAACATATCCCATATCATTAATAACTGTTAATTCATATTCAAGACGGTCAACATATAAGGAATCAGGATTTTTACCATATCTCTTCTCTAATCCCTCATAGCATTTCATTCTAAAATATTCATAATGAGAATAACCGTCGGGAACAATAAAATTAGGAAGCTTTGTGTTGCCGAATTCGAATTCAAAATTGCACATATCGGCAATTTTTTGTGTATTTTCAATTGCCTCAGGTGTTACCGAGAAAAGAGAACGCATTTCATCTTCAGTTTTAAGATAAAAATTATCAGTTTCAAATTCAAGTGAATTTTCTTCGTCAATTGTGTGGTTTGTAGCAACACAAATAAGGATTTTTTGTGTATTTGCATCTTCACGGTCAATATAATGAACATCATTTGTAGCAACCAAAGGTATACCTGTTTCTCTTGAAATCCGTATAAGACCTTCATTTACGCGAACTTGCTCATTTATACCATGATTTTGCATTTCAAGATAATAATTACCCTTACCAAATATGGACTCATACCATAGAGCAGTTTCTTTGGCACGATGCATATCACCGTTTGAAATTGCCTTTGGAATTTCGCCCGCAAGACAGGCAGAAAGAGCAATAAGACCCTCGTGATGTTTTTCCAAGAGTTCTCGGTCGACGCGGGGTTTTGTGTAAAAGCCGTCAGCCCACGCTGACGATACCATTTTAGTAAGATTTTTATAACCTGTTTCATTTTTACAAAGCAAAACAAGATGGTGACGTTCAGAATCTATACCATGGACCTTATCAAAGCGTGAGCGTGCCGCAACATAGACTTCACAACCAATAATAGGTTTTATCCCGTGTTTCTTTGCTGCCTTATAGAAATCAACTGCACCAAAAAGGTTGCCGTGGTCGGTAATTGCAATAGAATTTTGTCCTCGTTCTTTTGCAACAGAACAAAGCCTGTCAAGACGGCAGACACCGTCAAGCAAGCTATATTCAGTATGCACATGTAAATGAACGAATGACATAGTATTACCTCAATTATTCAGTAACTTTTTTATAAAAATCAAAGCAATCAAATGTTGCAAAGTAGTCTGCAGGAGTTTCAGCACGACGAATCAAGTCAAAACTGCCGTCTTCTTTAAGAAGAATTTCCGCTGATTTAAGTTTACCATTGTAGTTATATCCCATAGCAAAACCGTGAGCACCTGTATCATGGATAAAGAGCAAATCACCCATATCTACTTTTGGTAACATTCTGTCGATTGCAAATTTATCGTTATTCTCACAAAGAGAGCCTGTAACATCGTATTTATATTCACAAGGCTCATTTTCTTTACCCATAACTGTAATATGATGGTATGCACCATAGATTGCAGGACGCATAAGGTTTACTGCACAAGCATCAACACCGATATACTCTTTATGAGTGTGTTTTTCATTGATTGCACGAGTTACAAGTGCACCGTAAGGAGCAAGCATAAAACGACCAAGTTCAGTATAGATAGAAACATCATCCATACCTGCAGGTACAAGAATTTCGTTATAAACCTTTTCAACACCTGCACCGATTGCGAAAATGTCATTACCTTCCTGGTCGGGACGATAAGGGATACCGATACCGCCTGAAAGGTTAATAAATTTAATATGAGCACCTATTTCTTCTTTAAGTTTAACAGCAACTTCAAAGAGAGTTTTTGCAAGTGTTGGATAATACTCATTTGTAACTGTGTTGCTTGCAAGGAATGCGTGAATACCAAATTCTTCAACACCCTTTGATTTCATAATCTTAAATGCTTCAAAGAGTTGTTCTGTTGTCATACCGTATTTTGCATCGCCCGGGTTATCCATAATGTTATTTGCAATTGAGAAATATCCACCCGGATTATATCGGCAAGAAAGTTTCTTTGGAAGATAACCTAATGTCTTTTCAAGAATATCAATATGTGTAATGTCATCAAGGTTGATGATTGCACCAATATCGTCTGCATATTTGAATTCTGCAGGAGGTGTATCGTTTGATGAGAACATAATGTCATCACCTACTGCACCGATTGCCTTTGAAAGCATAAGTTCAGTAATTGATGAACAGTCACAACCGCAACCGTATTCTCTCAAAATGTTAATAAGAAATGGGTTTGGAGTTGCTTTAACCGCAAAATATTCTTTAAATCCTTTATTCCAAGCAAATGCTTTTTTAAGATTTTCTGCATTTTTACGAATTCCTGCCTCATCATAGAGATGAAAAGGTGTTGGATAAACCTTTGCAATTTCTTCTAATTTTTCTTTTGTTGTAAATGGTACTTTACTCATATTATTCACCTAAATATCCTTCAATATATTTCTTTATCACATCAAGCCCTGCACCTGTTTCTGATGAAAATGGAATAATTCTATCTTCAGGTACAAAACTCATTTCTTTTTTTGAATTTTCAATTCTTTCGTTATATTCTTTTTTCTTTTTAAGCTTGTCCGCCTTTGTCATAACAACAATGAATTCATAACCGCTTGCCTGCAAGAACTCCATCATCATTATATCATCCTTTGTTGGCGGATGACGCATATCAACAAGCTGAACAACAAGCTTGATATTACGGTCGGAATTGAAATAACCCTCCATCATTTCTGCCCAACGGTCTTTTTCGGTTTTGGCAACTTTTGCGTAACCATAACCGGGCAAGTCAACAAAATTGACATCATCAACCTGATAGAAATTGATTGTAATTGTTTTTCCCGGTACAGAACTTACTCTTGCAAGATTTTTCCGCTGAAAAAGTCTGTTAAGTAATGAACTTTTACCAACATTTGAACGACCTGCAAAAGCAATTTCAGGTAATTCTGACTCTGGCAACTGACCGAATGTGCCGTAAGCTGCTTTAAATTCTGCTTTATCGTATCTCATAATTACCTCACTCAAACAAGTGCCACTTTAAGCACGTCGTCACCTGTTTTTGCAAATACAAAATTGATTTTTTCTTTAACCTTTTCATCTACTTTATCAAGGTCACTGCGGTTTGCTTCAGGAACGACAACGGTTTTGATTCCCTCAACATAAGCAGCCATTGTTTTTTCACGAAGTCCGCCTATTGGAAGCACTCTACCTGTAACTGTTATTTCACCTGTCATTGCAACGCTTGATTTAACTTTGCAGCCTGAAAGTGCAGAAACAAGGGCTGTGAAAATTGTAACACCTGCTGATGGGCCGTCTTTTGGAACAGCACCCTCGGGGAAATGAATATGAATATCTTTATTCTGATAGAAATCCTTATCAATTCTGTACTTTTCTGCATTTGTTCTTATGTAACTGATTGCAGCCTTGGCAGATTCTTTAATAACATCACCGAGTGAACCTGTAAGTTCAAGATTACCTTTACCGTCCATTACGGCAACTTCAACCGTCAGCATTGTTCCGCCAACTGAAGTATAAGCTAATCCGTTAACAACACCAACCTGGTCAAATTTTGAACTTTCATCAGGCTTGAATTTAACTGCACCGAGATATTTTTCCAAATCTGTGTCCTTTACAGATATTTTACCTTCAAAACCCTTTGCATATTCAACTGCAATCTTGCGAAGCACTTTGGCAATAGTTCTTTCAAGAACACGAACACCTGCTTCTTTTGTGTAGCCACTGATAATTGCTTTAAGTGCTTTATCAGTAAATTTTACATAGGACTTCTTAAGTCCGTTTGCAGCAATCTGTTTGGGAACTAAATGTTTCTTTGCAATATTGAACTTTTCTTCAAAAGTATAACCCGGAATATCAATTATTTCCATTCTGTCAAGCAAAGGTGCAGGAATTCTGCTTTTATCATTTGCAGTAGTAACAAACATAACCTTGCTCAAATCATAAGGAATTTCAAGATAATGGTCAGTAAATGTGCTGTTCTGCTCTGCATCAAGAACTTCAAGCAGTGCAGATGACGGGTCACCACGATGGTCACTACCTAATTTATCAACCTCATCAAGAAGAATAAGAGGATTTGAGCTTTTTGCAGACTCAATAGCGTCAATTATTCTACCCGGCATTGAGCCGATATATGTTTTTCTGTGACCTCTAATGTCAGCTTCATCACGCACACCGCCAAGAGAAATGCGTGCATAAGTTCTGCCCATTGCACTGGCAAGGGAACGAGCAATTGATGTTTTACCAACACCCGGAGGGCCTGCAAGACATATAATCTGACCTTTAACATCTGGATTAATTTTACGAACCGCAAGAAATTCAATTATTCTCTCTTTCACATCAGAAAGACCGTAATGGTCGTCATCAAGAACTTTTTGTGCGTGTTCAATGTCAAGGTTTTCTTCAGTACAGTATTTCCAAGGTAGAGAAATAATTTTATCAAGATAATTTCTGATAACTGCAGACTCGGGACTTGATGACTGCATTTTCATAAGTCGGTCACATTCACGAAGAAGTTTTTTCTCAATATCCTCTGTAAAGCCGATTGCTCGAATCTGCTCTTTATATTCTTCAGCCTCGGAAATTGCACCGTCACCCTCGTTCAGCTCTTCGGAAATAGCTTTGATTTGCTCACGAAGGTAATACTCACGCTGATTTTCTTCCATTTGCTCCTGAACTTTTTCATGAATCTGTTCTTCAATTGCTAACAACTCAACCTCACGAGCAAGAATAAAACATAAGCTTTCTGCTCGCTTTAAAGGATTGAGTTCTTCAAGTAAGGATTGTTTCACGGTATATTCAAGAGGAATGTTTGAAAGTATATAATCTGTAATCTCTGCTGCTTCTTTTCTTACGGTTACACCTACAACTATATCCGGCGGAAGCTTGGGAAGAAAATATGCATACTCCTCAAAAGCACCTGTCAAACGACGCACAAGTGCCTCTTCATACATTTTATCATCAATCTCTACTCTTTCGGTTTTGATTTTACGTACAATTGCTGAAAGATAAGGATTAGCCGATGTTATGTGTACAAGCTCTGCACGATAAAGACCGTGAACCACAACACGCAAAGTATCGGTACCCGGAATTTTCATAACCTGCTTGATTTCACAAACCACACCCGTTGTATATAAGTCATCATATCTTGGCTCGTCGCACTCAATATCCATTTGTGCGGCAAGAAAAATATTGGCTTTTTTCTCCATTGCGGCATGAATTGCACGGGCAGATTTTTTTCTGCCAACATCAAAATGCATTGTCATTTCCGGAAATATTACAAGCCCTCTCAACGCTACCATAGGCATTGAAAAAGATTTTTCATTGAATTCATTAAAGATTTTTTTACTGTTTTCCATAGATTTAAACATATCACTCCTATTTTAGAAATTATATTATATAATAAAAACATTTTAACTGCAAGAAATTGTTACAAATATTTTAAAAAACAGAAAATTTTAAAAGATTGTTAATGTTTTTAACAATCTTTTTGTATTCTTAATTTAATTTAATAAAATTCTTTGTTAATTTTTTAAATAAGTTGTTGACTTTAAGACAATTATCTGCTACAATACGTTCAATACGCAATCGAAATCACATATACTGATTGTGAAAATTATTTTTTGGAGGTCTTTTTTATGGCAAGAGTTTATAATTTTTCAGCAGGTCCCTCAATGCTTCCCGAGGAAGTACTTAAAAAGGCTGCTGCAGAAATGCTTGATTATGAGGGTAGCGGTCAATCAGTAATGGAAATGAGTCACCGTTCAAAAGTTTATGACAGTATTATCAAAGGTGCTGAACAGCTCCTTCGCGAGCTTATGAATATTCCGGATAATTATAAGGTTCTTTTCTTACAAGGTGGTGCTTCAACACAGTTTGCTGCTATTCCCCTTAACTTTATGAATAAAAATGGCAAAGCTGACTTTGTAATCACAGGTCAGTGGGCAAAAAAAGCATATCAGGAAGCACAGAAATATGGTGAATGTAAAGCAGTTGCATCTTCTGCTGACAAAACTTTCTCATATATTCCTAAACTTGATAAAGCAGAATTCACAAAGGATGCAGACTATTTCTACATCTGTATGAACAACACAATTTACGGTACAGTTTATCACGAACTTCCCGATACAGGCGATGTTCCGCTTATTGCAGACATTTCTTCTTGTTTCCTTTCAGAACCCATTGATGTTTCAAAGTTTGCAATGGTATACGGTGGTGCACAGAAGAATGTTGCTCCCGCAGGTCTCACAATCTGCATTATCCGTGAAGATATGCTCGGCAATGCAAGAGATATTACACCTACAATGCTTAACTATCAGATTATGGCTGATAATGATTCTCTTTACAACACTCCTCCCTGCTACACAATTTACATCTGCAAGCTTGTTCTTGAATGGCTCAAAGAAATGGGTGGTCTTGAAGCAATTAAAGAGAGAAATGTTAAGAAAGCAAAAATTCTTTATGATTTTCTTGATAACAGCAAAATGTTCAAGGGTACAGTAGTCAAAGAAGACCGTTCACTTATGAATGTTCCTTTTGTAACAGACAGTGAAGAACTCAATGCAAAATTCATTAAAGAAGCAACTGACGCAGGCTTTGTTAACCTTAAGGGTCACCGTTCAGTTGGCGGTATGAGAGCGTCAATCTATAACGCTATGCCGGTTGAAGGTGTCCAAAAACTCGTAGAATTTATGGCAGAATTTGAGAAAGCAAATTCATAAGGAGTAATAGCGTAAATAAATCACGCTATTACCAGATTATATATCCCTCGAAATTTGAGATTATCAAATTTCGAGATGGACTAAATTTCCATCACGCCTTATCCGGCTACAGTAAGGAGTGATATAATTATTTTTTACAAATTTGTAGCCGGAAAGGCTATGGAAATTATTATGTACAACATTTTAACTTTAAATAAAATTTCTGAAACAGGTCTTTGCCTTTTCAGTGATAAATATAATTGCTCTGCAAATATGGATGAACCAGATGCAGTTCTTGTGCGTTCAGCATCAATGCACGATATGGAATTAAGCAAAAACACACTTGCAATCGCCCGTGCAGGTGCAGGTGTGAACAATATTCCTATTGACAAATGCAGTGAAGATGGTATTGTTGTTTTTAACACTCCCGGTGCAAATGCAAATGCAGTTAAGGAGCTTGTTATTGCAGGTCTTCTTCTCTCATCAAGAAAAGTTATTCCCGCAATCGAATGGGCTAAAACTCTTAAAGGTAACGGTGACACCGTTCCAAAAGATGTAGAAAAAGGTAAGAGTGCTTTCGCAGGCCCTGAAATTCTTGGCAAAACCTTGGGTGTTGTCGGTCTTGGTGCAATCGGTATTCTTGTTGCCAATACGGCGGCGGCTTTAGGTATGAAAGTTATCGGTTATGACCCTTATCTTTCTGTTAAACAGAGTATTAATCTTAATCATCATGTTAAGTTTACAGATGATTTAAATGAGATTATTACAAATTCTGATTATATTTCTCTTCATGTGCCGCTGAACGACGCTACAAGAGGTCTTGTGAACAAAGATAGTATCGCACAGATGAAAGATGCTGTTCGCATTCTTAACTTTGCCCGTGGCGAGCTTGTGGATACAAATGATATTCTTGAAGCATTACAGAATGGTAAAGTTGCGGCTTATGTAACAGATTTCCCCAACGATGCTGTTATCGGTGCACCCGGAGTAATTGCTATTCCCCACCTTGGTGCATCAACTCCTGAATCAGAAGACAACTGTGCGATTATGGCAGTTCAACAGGTTGCAGATTATCTTGAAAACGGAAACATTGTAAACTCTGTTAACTTCCCTGCAATCTCATTGCCCGCAAGTGACAAGCACAGGCTTACAATCGCTCATAAAAACATTTCAGGTATTGTAAGTAAACTCACATCTGCATTTGCCAATGAGAATGTGAACATTGACAATATGGTTAACAAGTCAAAGGGCGAATACGCTTATACTATTATCGAAACAGATACAGAACCCTCACACGAGGCAATTGAAGCACTCAAGAAAATTGACGGTATAATCAGAATCAGAGTTATCAAATAAAAACTAACAAAGCAAAAAGAACCGGCAGAAAATTATTCTGTCGGTTCTTCTTTTGTATGTATTATTTCGCTGTAATTTCGTTTTATATCGAGCCTGTCATAGAATTTTTTAACACGGAGATTTACTCTGAATTCGCGGTTGCAATTCGCACAAAAGAAAACTCCTCTAAAAGATTGGTTTGTAAATTTCCATTTTTTCTTTGTTTCAACCTTACCGCCACAAATATCGCAATAGCAATTAAACAAATTCTTATCAATCAACGGGTCATTCTTATCCTTGATTACATAGGGTTTGAAATCAAGTCGAGCATAGAATTCTTTATCGCACACTTTTATAAACTCGGAAAGTTTTTCTGCATTAAACACCTTTTTAAAACATTCCGCACTGAGAAGACTATCGTCAAGTGCTCTGTGATGCGGATATTTTTCAGGGTCAATTTCTAAACATTCTGCCGCATAGGAAAGACCTGCCTGCTGAACATTTTCCATATTTATAAAACATTGACAATACTTTTGCAAATCCGCATATCGAGTGATAAAATCAATATTCTTTTTGTTAAGAAAGTATTTAAAATTAGTTTGCAGAGTGCGGATATCGGTATCGCCCCAAGTCATTATTACAGCATCTTCCCCTACCCAATCTGCAAATCGCGTAATAACCTTTGAAAACGGCTCACCATTACGAATATCTTCATTAGTAATATGTGTAAGATTTTTAATTCTTGAACGCAATTTACGTGACACCACGGGACGAACAAGCGAAGAAAAAGTGTTAACCGTTTTAAGCTCACTATCTAACTTTACGGCACCAATTTCAATTATTTCATTTATAAATCTT
The DNA here is from genome assembly GCA_045543095.1 of Candidatus Fimenecus sp. Lineage (GTDB taxonomy): Bacteria > Bacillota > Clostridia > Oscillospirales > Acutalibacteraceae > Fimenecus. The sequence goes on from JAZQMC010000009.1 coordinate 107,718, forward strand.
TCAGCGGACTTCATATAAGAATTGTTCCACTCTAAATCCATTATTATATAATTCATAAAACACCAAATATTATTCTATTAAATCATTCTTTGAGCAGTAAAAACGCACTCCACTATGTTTTAGTGCGTTTTCAACTGTGTTTCTGTCTAAAATATCATCAAAGTTCAAATCAAGCAACGGTTTTAACACAAAATCACGTTCCATCATTCTTGGATGAGGCAAAATAAGCGTTTTTGTGTTTCGCACCTCGTTTTCATATAAAAGCAAATCAATGTCAATTATACGAGGACCGTTTTTAATTGTTCGCACTCTGCCTAATCCCGCTTCAATGCCCAAAGAAGCTCCTAAAAGATTGTCGGGATTAAGTTCTGTTTCAACTTCAACCACAATATTCAAGAAATCTTCTTGATTATCATATCCTACAGGGTCGGTTTCATAAACATTTGAGCAATCAGTAACTTTTGTAAGAGGTAAAAGACCCAGCGAAGAAATGGCATCTTTAAGATTTTGCAGTTTATCACCGATATTTGTGCCTATTCCTAAATATGCTTTCATTATCTTGACCTCTCAATTTCAACTGCCACATAGGAAAAATCGGCTTTAATAGGTGCTTCGGGCTTTTTGAGAAGAATTTTTAAGGTTTCAATTTTATAAAATTCTTCAAAAAGTGCATCAGCCACTCTTTGTGCCACCTTTTCAAGCAAATCATTTTTTTCACTTTGTGCAACTCTGCGAACTGTTTTTATGATTTTAGCATAACTTACTGTGTCATCAACATTATCAGTCGCACATGGCACAGACAAATCAACGCCTGCCTCGATATCAAATATAAAATTCTGACCGTCAACCTTTTCCTCGGGATTAACGCCGTGATAACAGAATAGTTTTAAATCTTTAATAATAATTTTATCCATATTAACCTCTCTAAGTTTCGGCTCTTCTCACCTTACAATCGCATCTGCCATTTTTGCTGCTAATGCGTTTTCTTTCACATTATGCACTCTTATAAAATCCGTACCCCCTGCTATTGCCAACACATCTGCAGCAATTGTGCCGTAAACACGGTCATAGCCATCAGTATTGGTAACATTAGCAACAACTCTTTTTGAAGAAAGAGCAGTAAGCAACGCAACATCTTTGATTTTAAGTTTATGAATATTCTTAATAAGTTCAATATTATGGCTTTGGTTTTTGCCGAATCCGATGCCCATATCAAACATAATCTGCTCTTTTGAAATGCCGAATTCTTCACATCTGATAAGAGTTTTATTAAAGAATGAAACAACATCTTGAGTAACGGTAGTTTCATATTCGGGTACGGTTTGTGCATTGCCACCGCCCGTGTGCATAATCACCCAACCGCAGTTATAATCGCGAACGATTTTTGCCATATTCTCATTAAAAACACCGCTGACATCATTGATAATGGCCGCACCGTTTTGCAGGGCATATTCTGCCACTTCAGGATAAAAGGTATCAACAGAAATAACCGCACCTGTTTCATCATAAAGCATTGGAAGATAATTCTTGATTATTTCTAATTCTTCACTTGCTGAAAGCAAAGTGCAACCGGGACGAGTGGACTGTGCACCAATGTCAATTACATCCGCACCGTCAACAAGCATCTGTTTTGCGTGCAAAAGAGCTTTTTCGGGGGAATTATATAATCCACCGTCAAAAAATGAATCTGCAGTAACATTGAGAATACCCATTATATATGTTTTTTTACCTAATTCAAAGCTGAATTTATTACCTGCAAACATTATTTTGAACCCAAAAGAGTCATAACTTCGGCTCTTGTTCGGGCATCCTTTCTGATGGTTCCGCGAAGTGCTGATGTCTGTGTCTGTGAGCCCGCAGCTCTTATTCCACGCATTGTCATACAAAGGTGTTCTGCCTCCACAACAACCGCAACACCCTTTGGATTCATTTCTTTTTGAATGAAGTCTGCAATCTGTGCAGTTAAGCGTTCTTGTAATTGAGGACGGCGTGCATAACTATTAACAATGCGTGCAAGCTTCGAAAGACCGATTACAAGGCCTTCATCATTTGGTATATAGGCAATATGTGCCTTACCCACAAATGGCAAGAAATGATGCTCACACATTGAATACATCGGAATATCACGAACAATTACAATTTCGTCGCTCTGGCCCTCACGGAACATTTTAAGGTGCTTTTCGGGGTCTTCGGTAAGCCCTGAAAAGATTTCTTCATACATATTCGCAACACGCTTGGGAGTTTCAATCAAGCCCTCACGGTCCGGGTCTTCACCAATTGCGATTAAAATTTCGCGAAAGGCTTTTTCAATTCTTTCTTTATCCATTATATCAACCTTCTTTGAATACTAAACATAAATAATCATATCCGTCAAGAGTATAATACTCAATTTCATTTTTCTTTAATTTTTTACCGCTTTTTGCGACGGCATCACCAACAAAATCAAAGAATTCATAATTATTATTTTCCAATGATTTCATAGCCTTTGTTAGCTGGTTTTCATCAGAAAACAATATTTCAACCATATTGTCGCCGGTTTTCAAATCATTTGCAACAGGAGTTACAAGTCCTGCGAAATTTTTAAAATTATCAACATAAAGTCCGTTTTTCACAAAATAATTAGCAGTCATCTGAGTGCAATTATTATTGGCAGGTTCAATGTTTAAATGGTCGTTTGAAATAAAATCATCATTCACATTGAAATAAAGATAGCCAACCTTATCTTCATTTCCAGTATCATTCCACGTAGCATCAAGATGATAATTTTCACCGTCTATACGAACTATATTCCACATGTGAGGCTCTGTGCCCTCATCACTTACGCCATCACCAACCACAAGATAATTGTATATCCCCACATTGTCGAGAAGCATCTGCATTGCACGGGAATATCCCTCACAAATCGCTTTACCGTCAATAAGAGCACTATATGCGGTATCACCAATTTCACCGAATGTTTCTTCCGAATAAACAGTAGCATCGCAAACATAATTATGAAAATATAATTCTTTTTCGTAATCGGTTGTAAATATATCTGCCGATTTTACAATATCATTGATTTTTCCACTTAGTTTTTCTGACATTTCAAATGCTTTTTCGCGTTCAAAACGATAAGTGGGCATAAAATCAACAGAAGCACCGTAATCGATATAGTTATACTTTATATCCACCCAGAAAAACTCTGAATTATCATAAAGCACAGCCATAAAAATTTCGTTAAGTTCATCCGGAGTAACCTCAAGCCGACGAGAAACGGTAAAATTCTCAAACATTGAAAATACCATTATATAGGTCTGCTTTTGCACATCATCAAGAGTATTATAATAATAAAAAGTTTTTGTATTAAGCAGACTTTCAAAATTAGTTTGCTCTTGTTGGGTTATACGGTCATCATTTATTTTTTTGCGGTCGATATATTCGTCATATTTATCTTCAAATACACCGCCGAAAATCATTATAACCGCAAAGATAATTGCAAAAATAGCCCCTATTTTCTTATTCATCTCTTCCCACCTCGTCATTTGTCGAAGGCAAGAATTTATCTTCCGAATTGGCATAAATGCTCAATTTTTCAATAGCCTGTGAATAATCAATAACTGAAATATCAGTTTCGCCCGCATTGACAAAAGAGGTGAAAAGTTTTTGTGAATTATCGGTATATTCGGGAACCAAAACAGAATTTATAATATCACAGATTATCTTTTCACGGGTTGAGTTATTGCAAATCAACAGATAATTCAATGCATAAGCACCTGAAATATTTTGTTTACCCTTTTCTAACTCAAGATTAATACCGTTCGAATTGTAATTAACATTTTCAGGCACATTAACAGTAACACCGTCAAAAAGTGAGAGAATTTCTTTAGCACTTGCTCTGTCACATATAAAATATTTATCTGCGTTGATTTGATAACCATCAGCCAAAGCCTTTTTGAAATCCTGTATAGAATGGTTTTTATAAAACTCACCGCAATTTAACTTACTGTTACCGACCGGAATTACGGTTTGTTTATCAAAGCACTTTACAACCATAGTCTGTTTATCGAAATCACAGTTAACGGTAAATGCAAAATCGAAATTTTCTTTACTGTCGGCACAGATGAATAGTACCGTTGATTTACCTGAAAGAGAATCAACAGTATAATTTATTTCAGTTACATCATTCTGTGTTTCTGTAGTTTCGCTATCCGGCTTATTAACAAAATTATTAAAATCGAAATCAATTGAATACATAAAAAGAAAAGCAGAAGCCATTGAAAGCAAAATTATAAACACACTGAATGAAATTATAAAATATTTAAACGCTTTCTTATCGCGTGAAGATTTTTCGAAAAGTTTTTTGTTTTTATTCATAGTCACACCAAAAATCAATAGATAGATTTAGTATATCACAAATAAACTCTATAAACAACAGTTTATAGAGTTTTATTTCACAAAAAAATCCCGCAAGAAATATCCTGCGGGGTTAAATCAGTCATTTTGAGTAAAATGGTATTTATTCTCTTTTTTACCGAAAGCCTTTGTGCTATCTGCGGCCCTTAAAAATACCGTTACAGTTTGCATAATCAATTTGAAATCCAACCACAAGCTGTATTTTTCAATATACATCAAGTCAAGAACCAGCTTGTCCTTGGGCGATGTATTATATTTACCGGCAATCTGTGCATATCCTGTAAGACCACCCTTTACGCGAAGTCTGTATTGGAATTCAGGAAGCTCCGCTGTATATTTATCAACATTTTCTATCATCTCGGGGCGAGGTCCTACAACACTCATCTCACCCTTTAAAATATTAATAAACTGAGGTAATTCATCTATACGGAATTTCCTGAGAACTTTGCCAATTTTAGTAATTCTGTCGTCATCAGATGTAACTGAACGATTTACACTGTCTGCCTCTTTCATTGTGCGGAATTTATAAACCTTGAAAAGTTTACCGCCTTTAGTTGCACGAGTCTGTTTAAAGAAAACATGACCGCCGTCTTCAGCTTTAATGAGAATTGCACATACAAGCATGGGAATTCCGCAAACCAACAAAGCGAATGCAGAAATAAGAATATCCATTATTCTTTTCACAATACGCTGTTCAAAGGTCAATTCACGGACAACTGCAGAAACCATTGGTTTATCGTCAAGCATCGCAGTTTTTGCACCGAGCATAACCACATCATCCATTTCAAAATTGAAATAAATGTTTTTACTTTTTGCATAGCAATACTCTGTTATAAATGATTTTTCCTGTGTAGGAACATCATAAATAAAAATCGTATCACATTCATTGATAATATCGAACAAATCTTTCGATGTATAATGAATCATATGATTGATTTTATACTGCTTTTTATATCTTTTTACTTTTGGAACAATATTATTTAGTGATTCTTCGGAACTTGTAATTATGCAGCATTTCTCGGGCGGATTAATTGTGAAATACACATAATGCCCAAGATATGTGAACAAAATTACAAGAGAAACCTGAATGCACATTATAAGCAAAAGAAGATGCGGAGATTCATAAACAAAAAACGAGTTGAGATTTTCATTAACATTCATAATGCAAAGCATCATATGTGTAACAAAATCCGATATAATGGTAGCTATTGAAACCTGCATAACAATAGGTTTACTTTTAACTTTACCAATGGTAAAACCACCATAAATGGCAACAAGTAAGGCCTCAACAACACAGAAAGTAACAAAAGTTACCGCAGTTGTTCTTGACGGGCGTAACAGCCACACAAACTCAGTACTGAAAACCAAGAAAAAAGTTGCTATCAAGCATACATACAAGGATGCTTTAATAAGAAAAATAACAGATTTTTGAATCTTTGATAATATATCCATGTCCGCCTCCGAAAAGACAACAGTATGATTTTTATTATGAGGTTATTGTACTTAAGTCAACAGCTTTTGTCAATGTTTTGCCTCACAATGTAATAAATATGTCATTTTTTCAAGCAACGCTTTTTTGTATCTATATTAAGCTGTGATAAAACAATTCCGATAAAAATAAGTACACAGCCCAAGTATCCCCTGCCACTCATAATCTCATTAAGTATTATTGCACCACCTATTGCACTAAAAACGGATTCTGTTGAGAATACGATTGATGCAAATGTGGGGTCTGCGTCTTTTTGTCCTAAAATCTGACAAGTATAAGCAACACCAACTGACATTAAACCGCCATAGAGAATGGGTATGCCTGCACTTTGAATTGCAGAAAACTCAATATTTTCAGTAAACAAAGCAAAAATAATACTTAAAAACCCGCATACAAAAAATTGTGTCATGCTGAATTTTAAAGGACTTATATCATTCACAAATTTATCAACCACAAGAATATGGCCTGCCCAGAAAAACGCACCTATAATGAGCACTATATCACCTGTACCGAAAGATAACTCGTCACCTGTCATACAAAGGAAGAAAAGACCTACTACAGCAAAAATCGCACCAAAAAAAGTAAGTATACTAGTCTTCTTGCCCATAACAAAACGAATTAATGGCACTAAAACTATGTAAAGACCTGTTAAAAATCCGGCTTTGCCCGCACTTTGTGTTATTTCTACACCGTACTGTTGAAGTGTTGACGCAATAAAAAGCACTACACCCGCCAGCAAACCTGACATTATTGTTTTTTTGAATTTTTCCTTATTGAACTTCTCTTTTTCAAAAATAAGTATTACGGGAAGAAGAGATAGTGTACCGAGTAGAAAGCGAATACCGTTAAATGTGAATGCACCCACATACTCTGCACCTACTCTTTGTGCTACAAAAGCAAAGCCCCAGATAATAGCAGTAAGAAAAAGAAGAAAAGTTGATTTAAATTTTTTAACATTCATGCTTGTCACCTGACGATATATTATAAGCCACAGTAATAAACTGTGGCTTGATTTTTTATATTACTTTTTTAGTTGAAGATTTACCAATATTCTTTGATGTCAGTATATTGGGCTTTCTGTTAACGTCACGCAATATTTCCGGCTCTGCACCGTTTTCAACACAGTCCTTTGTGATAATAACCTTGGTTATTGTGTGGTCTGACGGAGTTTCATACATTATACCTGTAAGAACACTCTCCATAATACCGCGAAGTCCGCGAGCACCCGTTTTCTTCTCAAGTGTTTTTTCAGCGATTGCCACAAGTGCATCGTCAGTAAACTCAAGTTCAACATCATCCATATTGAATAACGCTTTAAACTGCTTGAGAAGAGCATTTTTAGGCTCTGAAAGAATTTTAATCAAATCTTCTTTAGTAAGCTGTTGAAGTGCTGTTATAACCGGAACACGACCCACAAGTTCGGGAATAAGACCGAATTTTACTAAATCCTGTGCGATAACCTTTGAATAAACATCTTCATTCTCGAATTCAGCTTTATTCTTAATTTCTGCACCAAAGCCGAGTCCTGAATTACCTGCACGCTTTTCAACGATTTTTTCAATACCGTCAAAAGCACCACCACAGATAAAGAGAATATTTGATGTATCAATCTGAATGAACTCTTGCTGAGGATGTTTTCTGCCACCTTGCGGAGGAACATTTGAAACTGTACCCTCAAGAATTTTGAGAAGTGCCTGCTGAACACCTTCACCGCTCACATCACGGGTAATTGATGGGTTTTCACTCTTACGGGCAATCTTATCAATTTCATCAACATAGATAATACCGCGTTCTGCTTTTTCAATATCGTAATCTGCCGCTTGAATAAGCTTTAAGAGGATATTTTCAACATCTTCACCAACATAACCTGCTTCTGTAAGGGTTGTTGCATCTGCAATAGCAAACGGAACATCAATAATCTTTGCAAGAGTTTGTGCAAGAGCAGTTTTGCCAACACCTGTTGGACCTAAAAGAACAACATTACTCTTCTGGATTTCAACATCGGTGGTACTACCGTGATATATTCTTTTGTAATGATTATAAACCGCAACACTTAAAGCTTTTTTTGCTTTTTCTTGCCCTACAACATACTCGTCAAGAGCAGCCTTAATCTCTTGCGGTTTAGGAAGAACTTTTTCTTCAAGCTTAACCTTTTTGCCTGAAGCCCTACGTGATGCACCCGCATTCTCATCAATTATACCCATACAAAGTTCTATACATTCGTCACAGATATAAACGCCGGGGCCAGCAATAAGCTTATCAACCTGTTCCTGCGTTTTACCGCAAAAAGAACAGCGAACAGCTCTTTCTTTATCGTTATCTCTTGCCATAAACAAGCTCCTTAATTATCTCTTATAAAAAACCTTATCAACAATACCGTAATCCATTGCTTCCTGAGCTGAAAGCCAGTTGTCACGCTCAGTATCAACCGCAATCTGTTCAACAGGTTTTCCTGTGTTTTCAGCAAGGATTTTATTAAGCTTATCCCTTGTTCTGAGAATATGCTCAGCAGCAATTTTAATATCAGTTGCCTGCCCCTTTGCTCCGCCTAATGGCTGATGAATCATAATTTCGCTGTTAGGAAGCGCAAATCTTTTTCCCTTTGCGCCTGATGAGAGCAAGAATGCACCCATACTTGCAGCCATACCCATACAAATAGTAGAAACATCACATTTGATGTACTGCATTGTATCGTAAATTGCCATACCTGCAGTTACGGAGCCGCCGGGGCTGTTGATATAAAAGCTGATATCCTTTTCACTGT
>JAZQMC010000010.1:0-100366 GCA_045543095.1 Candidatus Fimenecus sp.
ACTTTTCGCGGAAAAGGGACTGCCGATTTTGGCAACGGCTGTCCTCCGCTTGAAAACAGTGGAGGACTCTCAAGGAAAATTGAAAAATATTTAACCGATGCTTTGGGTGAAGAACGGGTTTTGAATACAGAGAAAATGGGTGGAAGAACCAACAAAAGCGGTGGTAGTGAAGATTTTTCTTATATAAGTCAAAAGGTGCCATCTTTGATGTTAGCTTTGGCTGCCGGAAATAGCGAAGAAGGCTACCAATATCCCCAACATCACCCGAAAGTTAAGTTCGATGAAAAGGTTTTGCCAGTCGGGAGTGCAGTTCTTGCCCAAAGTGCATTTTCATGGCTTGAAAATCATTGAAAACACTTAGAATATGTGATAATATTACCGTAGGGTACAGGCTTGCCTGTACCGCACGATACATAAAATAGGAGGAATATCTATGCCTTATATTAATCTTAAAACAACAAAAACAGTAGCACCTGAAAAGTGCGAAGCGCTTAAAACTGCCTTTGGTAAAGCAATTGAAAGCTTTCCCGGCAAAACAGAAGCATGGCTAATGGTAGGTATTGAGGATGGCGCAAAGCTTTGGTTCAAAGGCGATGCATCAAGTGATTCTGCTATAGTTGATGTTGATTTACTTGGTCAGGTTAATGCTGATGCATGCGAAAAGATGACCAAGGTAGTTTGCGATATTTTAGAAAATGAACTCGGTATTTCACCTGACAGAATATATGTTAAATACGCCGGCTACAAAGACTGGGGCTGGAATGGGCAAAACTTTTAAATATGAAAACACCCTTGACTTTTTGAACTTGAAAAGTCAAGGGTGTTTAATATTTTAATTATTTTTCTTCTTTCTTCTTGTGGAAGAGAATTTTATCAACAGGGAAGTAAAGGAAGAACTGAAGCGCGGAGCAAATCATTGTTGCGATGTTCTTTGCAGCAGTTTCGTTGCACCATTCAAATCCGAGGAATACGTCTTTAAGCGTGGGGTTAAGCCAAGCGGAGAAAAGAATGAGAGCGATTGTGAAAATTATGTAGATGGGAAGAGCAACTGCAACATTTGCACCTGAATTGAATGTCTTTTCTTTATTTACAAAGAAAGCCACAATTTGTGCGATAATGTTAGCAACATTACTAACGATGAAATAACCAAGACCGCCAACAGCAACGGGATAAACAAATACCCACCAGCTGAAATCCTGTGAATAAAGGTCTTTGATTGCAGGGATAAGCTGAAGTGTGTTGAGAAGCACGAACTGAACAATCATTGCAAGAAGGCTTACAACGATAAACTTAACAAACTGCCAGATTGTAACAAGAACTGAACCTTTTGATTCAGCAGCCTTGTCAATGTCTTTTAAAACTGCCATAATAGTTTTCTCCTTTTGTATCCAAATTATGTATAAATGATAACATAAAAAAACGGGGGGGTCAAGACCCCGCCCTACCGTAGTGTTATTAATATTTTGTAAGGTATTCGTCAATTTCCCACTGGGTAATTCTTGTTGTATAATTACTCCATTCCTGCTTTTTACCTGCAAGGTATTTTGAGAAAATGTGTTCACCAAGAACCTCTTTTACAAACTCGCTCTTTTCGAATTCTCTTGTTGCTTCTTGCAATGTGCTTGGAAGATTCTGGATTCCGTTTGCTTTTCTTTCTTGTGCAGACATATCATAGATGTTTGTTGTAACACCCTCAGGTGCTTTCATACCCTTTTTGATACCGTCAAGACCTGCTGCAATGCAAAGTGCCATTTCAAGATATGGGTTACAGGATGGGTCGGATGAACGAAGTTCAACTCTTGTTGCCATTCCTCTTGCTGCAGGAACACGGATAAGTGCTGAACGGTTTGATGCCGACCAAGAAATATAAACAGGTGCTTCAAAACCGGGAACTAATCTCTTATATGAGTTAACAAGTGGGTTTGCAACGCAAGTAATTGCTTTTATATGGTGAAGAACACCTGCGATAAACTGATATGCGGTTTCTGAAAGACCGTATTTATCATCAGGGTCATAGAATGCATTTTTGCCGTCTTTCATAAGAGAAAGGTTTGTGTGCATACCGTTACCTGCTGCACCGTAAAGTGGCTTTGGCATAAATGTTGCGTGAAGTCCGTTACGACGAGCATAAGTCTTAACAACGTGCTTGAAAGTAACAACCTTATCTGCTGCTTCAAGTGCCTCGGCAAATTTAAAGTCGATTTCGTGCTGACCTTCTGCACATTCGTGGTGAGAAGCCTCGATTTCATAATCCATCTGCTGAAGTGCTATGCAAATATCGTTTCTGCACTGCTCACCATCGTCAGCAGGACCGATGTCGAAATAGCCAACTGCATCGTTAGTCTTTGTTGTTGCTCTGCCATACTCATCAAGTTTGAAGAGGAAGAACTCGCACTCAGGACCAACATTGATTGAATAGCCCATATCTGCGGCTTCTTTGATTACTGAACGAAGCACGTGACGCGGGTCACCTGTGAAAGGAGTAACTTTATCTGCACCATAAACATCGCAGATAACTCGTGCTGTACCCTCTTTCCAAGGGAGAATTGTAAATGTATCAAGGTCGGGCTTTAAATACATATCTGACTCGTCAATACGGACAAAACCTTCGATTGATGAACCGTCAAACATCTGACCGTCAGTAAGCACCTTTTCGAACATATTTTCAGTAATTGCGATGTTTTTCATCTGACCGAAAATATCGGTAAACTGCAAACGCAAGAACTTAATATTTTTTTCTTTCGCTATTTTAAGAATGTCTTCAACTGTGTAGCTCATGGGAGTTACCACCTTTCGCGTAAGTACTATACATATAAATACCCACTATAATAGTAATATTATACCATTGATTTTGAAGATGTCAATAAAAAACGGTGAAGGAATCCCTCCACCGTCTTCGACGGTCCCCTTGAAAGAATCAATGCTATTTCACAGCAGTCAAGCGGAGCTCTTGACGGACTTTGGTTCACATATAATGTTGTGCCGATTATCGGTCTTGTGATTGCCTTGATTATCTGGTGCTTCTATAAGCTTAACGACAAGGACGTTCAGGTTATGGCAGACTGTAACGTAGGTAAAATCACAAAAGACGAGGCAGAAAAACTCCTTTCAAGAAAATATTGATTTTCATATAAAACGAAATAAATAAAGGGACGAATAATTCGTCCCTTTATTTTTATTTTAACTTTGCGTTGAAATTTTTACTTGTGGCTTTTACTGTGAAATATACTATTCCCCATACCACAAAGAACACTGTCATAAAAATTATTGTGAAAATCAAAAGCACCTTTGGTTCAAAAGGAATCCATGTATTTGCCACATAGCAAAGAGAATACGCAACATAAATTGTTGAAAGATGACAGAGCAAGGATTTTCCTGTTGACCAATGTTCAATCTGATTAAATACAGTTGCACCTGCCTGAATAAACGCCAAGAGATATGTTGAAACAATACCTAAAAGCACCTCTGTACCACTCAATGTAAAGGTTTCAATATTTTTTGAAAGTATAAAATATATAATTCCTAAAACCATTGGTCCGAAGCCACCAAAAACAAGTCCGCGATGTAAAAATTCTTTTACATATTTATTCATATTACAAACCTAACCTTTCTTTTACATTTTTTATATTTCTTCGTGATACGAAATCCACATACCCGTTTTTGAACACTACCGTCAATGAGCCACCAACAGTCGCTTTGAAACGGTCAATTTTTTTGATGTTTGCGATACAAGACTGATTGATTTTAACAAAGTTTTCTCCCAAGGCTTCTTCTATTTGATATAGCCTTGATTTAAGTCTGTATTTCTCGTTTTCAGTCAATGCATAAACCTTGTTGTCTTCTGTGAAAAAACAGTAAATATCGTTCAAATTAAGTTTTACTGTTTCACCTTCGGTGTAACCGATTAAATCAACAGAATGGTTTTTCACAAGTTCTTCAATTTCACACACCAAGGGTGATTTTTCGCGGGCATATATAAGTATTTCTTCGTCACGATTCGGTTCAATTACAATTCTGAGTTTCATGAAATTCCTCCTTGCAAGTGTATATTATCATTCTGTTTTTTGATTTGCAATATATTAAAGGTGTTCGGTTGTTTCGGAAATATATTCGGTAAAAAAGAAAACGGCGGGAGCAAGCCCCCGCCACATAGTTTTAATATTAAATTACATAAGTGAAAGGTAGAGTTCTTTGATTTCTGCAACGCTTGTATCTCTTGGGTTACCGGGACGGCAAGCATCATCAAATGCAGACTGTGATAAGAAGTCGATATCTTCTGCTTTAACAATTTCTTTAAGGTCTGTTGGGATACCAACATCAACAGAAAGCTGTTTAACTGCATCAATTGCAGCCTTTCTTGCATCTTCAAGGCTCATAGCGTCAACACCCTGGACACCCATAGCCTTTGCGATATCTCTGTACTTTTCACCTGTTGCAGGAGCATTATATTCCATAACTGTCGGAAGGATAATAGCATTTGCAACACCGTGTGGTGTGTCATAAAGAGCACCGAGAGGATGAGCCATTGAGTGAACAATACCAAGACCTACGTTACTAAAGCCCATACCTGCAACATACTGACCGAGAGCCATACCCTCTCTGCCCTCGTCTGTGTTTTCAACTGCACCACGAAGTGATTTTGCGATAATTTCGATAGCCTTGATGTGGAACATATCTGAAAGTTCCCAAGCGCCCTTTGTAATGTAGCCTTCAATAGCATGAGTAAGAGCATCCATACCTGTTGCTGCTGTAAGTCCCTTTGGCATTGATGCCATCATATCAGGGTCAACAACTGCTACTACAGGAATGTCGTGAACGTCAACACAAACCATCTTTCTGTCTTTTTCTACGTCTGTGATAACATAGTTGATTGTAACCTCTGCTGCTGTACCTGCTGTTGTTGGAACTGCGATAATTGGCACACAAGGATTCTTTGTAGGTGCAACACCTTCAAGTGAACGAACATCAGCAAATTCGGGGTTTGTGATGATGATACCGATAGCCTTTGCTGTGTCCATTGAAGAACCGCCACCGATTGCTACGATACAATCTGTACCAGCATTTTTGAAAGCCTCAACACCTGTCTGAACATTTTCGATTGTTGGGTTTGGTTTGATATTTGAATAGATTTCATAAGCGATTTCTGCATTATCAAGAATATCTGTCACCTTTTTAGTAACACCGAATTTGATAAGGTCAGGGTCGGAGCAAACGAAAGCCTTTTTAAAGCCTCTTGCTTTGATTTCGTCAGCAATAGCACTGATAGCACCCTTGCCGTGATAAGATGTTTCGTTAAGTACAAAACGATTTGCCATAATATTTTTACCTCCATAAGTCAGATGGGTCTGACAAAAATTTAACATTGTTATTATACAATAAAACTCATACTTTTTCAAGGGGAAATGTGTAGAAAAAAATAATACTAACAAATTGGAGTTTGTCGGGTTGTTTTAGTTTATTGTTTTTCGGCTCCCTCTGACGAGGTATTATAATTGCAACGCAGTTCATTCGTTTTCCGTTTTCCACTTTCCATTTTACACTTATCCCGACAAATTTAAATTTGTTCACTTAAATAAAAAAAGGGCGATTCGTGAATCGCCCCTACACGGATTATATATAATTTTTTATTTCTTCAGGTGTGAAAATACCTTTTTCGGTGATGAATGCTGTTATGAGTGAGTGGTCGGTCACGTCGAATGCGGGGTTGAGAGTTTTTGCGTTTTGTGGAATCATAGTTTTTTCGTACCACATCTCCCCTATTTCGTTACCATCACGCATTTCAATTACGATATCGTCACCTGTTTTTATGTTTTTATCAAAGGTTGAGAAAGGCATACAGACATAAAACGGAATATTGTAGTGCTTTGCAAGAATTGCCACACCACTTGTGCCGATTTTGTTTGCAGTATCTCCATTGAGTGCTACACGGTCACAACCTACTAAAACAGCATCAATAAGTCCGTTTTTCATAACGAATGATGCCATATTGTCGCAGATTACGGTTGTGTCAATGTCTGCATCACAAAGTTCAAATGCAGTAAGCCTTGCACCTTGAAGAAGTGGTCGGGTTTCGTCTGCAAAAACCTTGATATTATGTCCGTTTTCCTTTGCAACATATATTGGTGCTAATGCTGTACCGTATTTTACAGTTGCAAGTCGTCCCGCATTACAATGAGTTAAAACTGAATTGCAATTTTTTAATAAATCTGCACCAAATTCACCAATTTTGCGACAGATTGCGACGTCATTACTAAGCATATTTAACGCACAACGTATAAGACTTGTTTTAAAGCTTTCTCTATTTGATTGTTTTACTGCCTTAAGCATTTCTTCCGTTGCCCATTTAAGATTAACAGCAGTCGGACGACATAAAATCAGTTTTTCACAGTAGTCTTTCAATTCTGCGAACAGTTCTTCATATGTAATGGCTGTGCTTTTATTCATAAGCACCGCAAGGCTTACAGCAGTAAAAACTCCGATTGCGGGAGCACCACGGACTTTAAGCATTTTTATTGCATCATAAATCTCGTTATAGTCGTCGGTGAAAATCTCTTTATATTCAGTTGGCAAAAGTGTCTGGTCAATGAAAACTGCTTTATTGCGGACAGTATCAAAACCAACCGTTGCACCATTCAAAAACATCAGAATTCACCTACAATTTCAGTAATGAGTTTTTGCATTTCTTCGCTCTTTTGTCTGCCGATTGTAAGAACTTCTTCTTCAGTAAGTCGCTCTCCTGAAAGTCCTGCAGCTTTATTTGAAACAAGTGAGAAACCAAGCACATCAATACCACAATGATTTGCAGCGATTACCTCCTGCACAGTTGACATACCCACAGTATCCGCACCAAGCGCACGGAATGCACGGATTTCGGCAGGAGTTTCGTAACTTGGACCTGTACAACCGATATATACACCCTCACGAAGCATCATTCCTAACTTTTCTGCACAGTTAAACGCGATTTCACGAAGTGCAGGTGCATAAGCAAAGCTCATATCAGGGAAACGACAACCGAAATTGTCGTCATTTTTGCCTATAAGACAGTTTTTGCCTGTGAAATTGATATGGTCGGTAATAACCATAATGTCACCAACGCTGAAGCTTTCGTTGATTCCACCGGCAGCATTTGTAACGATAAGCTTTTTAACACCCATCATTTTCATAACGCGGATTGGCATTACAACATTCTGTACCTCATAGCCCTCATAGAGATGAATTCTGCCCTGCATACACATAACCTTTTTGCCGTTAAGTGTACCGAAAACAAATCGTCCCACATGACCGGGTGCAGTAGAAACAGGGAAATCGGGAATATCGGCATAATCAACAAACTGCGGGTTTTCGATTTTTTCACCCAAAGTACCGAGACCGCTACCTAAAATGATACCGATTTCAAAGTCACCAGTAATTTTTGTTTTTATAAATTCAACTGCTTTATTAACCATTTGATTTAACCTCGTTTACTACTTCGCGAACAAGTCGGCTTACTTCATATCCCATTTTTTCAACGTCAATAGTTGTGAATTCGCCATTTTTGTAAAGGACTTCACCGTCAACCATTGTAAGCACCACATTACTCTTGTTTGCGGAGTAAACTATATTATTGAGTATATCAAAATCGGGATACATATTCGGTGTTGTCATATCAATTACAATTAAGTCCGCTTTATTGCCAACCTTGATTTCGCCACAGTCTGTTCTGCCCTGTGCTTTATAGCCATTGACAGTTGCCATTCTGTAAACATCCTGAGGAGTTACAATATCTGCCTGATTATTAACACCCTTTGGCAAGAGTGCAGCGAGGTACATCTCACGCATAATATCAAGTCCGTTATTGCTTGCAGCCGAGTCCGTACCGATACCGATATTAACACCCTTTTGAAGCATTTTGTAAGTATTGCAGAAGCCACTGCCGAGTTTCATATTACTTGCAGGACAATGGGCAACGGTTACACCCATCTCCTTGAAAATGTCCATATCCTCGTCCTCAACCCATACACAATGTGCAAGAATTGTGGGACTGTTGAACACTTTTGCATCATAGAAAAGACGGGCAGGAGTTGTGCCGTATTTTGCCTTGCAGTTTTCATGCTCTGCCTTTGTTTCGGACAAATGAATATGATTTATATATTCCTTACCGTTTGTGAATTCGCCAAACTGCTCGATAATTGAAAGTCTGTTTGTGTATTCGGCGTGAAGGCTCATATCAATTTTGATTTTGCCGTTTTGGGTATTATGATACTTTTCTGCAAGGTAAATGCCCTCTTGGAAACGGTCATTCTTCTCTATATCTTCATCAACGAAAGACACAATTGAGCGACCGAAATTGGTTTTTGCCTTACTGTCGATTACGGCTTTCATCACACCGTCACCAAAGAAATACATATCCGTGAAAGACGTTGTACCGGACGACAGCATTTCTGCAATTGAAAGCATTGTGCCGAAATAAGCACGGTCACAATTAAGTCTGTCTTCAAAGGGGAAAACTTTTTCGTTAAGCCAACGGTCAAGTGGCAAGTTTTCAGCATAGCCACGAAGAAGTGTCATTGGCGAATGGGTGTGAAGATTAACGAAACCCGATGATAACACTTTTCCTGTTCCGTCGTATTCTTGCGCATAGTTTTCCTGTGGTTTTTCTGTTCCGATATATTCGATTTTATCACCCTTGACACCCACATACATATTATTTTGTATTTCAAGGTTTGGGTTGATGATACTTATATTTTTAAAGAGCATATATGAATCCCTCCACCACCTTCGGTGGTCCCCCTCCCTTTGACAAGGGAGGCTAAAATGGTAAAAAAGGCAGAGTTTCCCCTGCCCTGATTTTATTCAATGATAATTGTTTCGATTACTACGTCTTCTTTAGGTTTGTTGTTGAAATAGTCAGCAGGAACCTTTGCGATTGCGTCAACAACGTCCATACCCTCAAAAACCTGACCGAAAACTGTGTGACGGAAATCAAGCCAAGGTGTGCCACCGATTTCCTCATAAGCTTCGATACATTCTGTCGGGAAAACTCTTTCGTCAGCCATTCTCATCTGCTCAATTAAATCTTCGGGAACTTCCTTTGCCTGAACGATAAAGAACTGACTGCCGTTTGTATTAGGACCTGCGTTTGCCATTGAAAGAGCACCGCGAAGGTTATGGAGTTCACCTGTAAATTCGTCTTCAAATGAGTGTCCCCAGATGCTTTCCCCACCTGTACCTGTACCCTTAGGGTCACCGCCCTGAATCATAAAGTCATTGATTACACGGTGAAAAATAAGACCGTCATAATAACCGTTCTTTGCATGAGTTGTGAAATTCTCAACTGCTTTTGGTGCAAACTCGGGGAAAAGTTTGATTTTGATTTCACCCATACTTGTTTTGATTGTTGCAATAGTATCGTTTTGTGTTGGTTTGTTTAACTGATGGAACATTTTAATTCTCCTACTTTATTTTTTTGATTTTAAAATACATCATTGAATTTACTGACATTGTGAATATGATTGTGATTACGGCACATATTACAATGCTTAAGGGAGCTATTTCTCTGCCAAGCATAAACATATCGGTTTCTACGGCAGATGCTACAAATCCGTGTAACAGTACACCAGCAAACACACCAGGGATAATAGTTAAAAGTATAAGAATTATATTCTCACGGCAGATGTATTTTACAACCTCAACATCCTTAAAGCCCATATTTTTAAGTGCTGCAAGTTCGGGCTTTCTTTCACTGATATTAATAGCATTAAGGCTGTAAACAAATATGAAAGCGAGGGATAAGCCTGCTATAATCATAGCAACAACCAGATAATTCATATTGCTCTTAAGCACATCAAGTCCACGTGAATTTTCTTCATTCATTTTGAAAGAATTAACACCGCTGATTTCAAGTATCTTTGCACTTAATTCTTCAACGCTTGCATCTTTTTCAGTTTTAACAAGAAGAACATTGGTTTCTGCGGTTGTGTTATAAATGGATTGATAAAGTGCGGGTGTCATATAGATATAATTGTTAATATAATTTTCAGTTATACCTATTACCTTGACTTCCTTTAAAACTGCATCGGACTGACCCAGTCTTATAAACACACTTGAGCCAACCTGAACGCCCAGTATTTCTGCATATTTTTCTGTAATTATTACGCCCTCATCGGTAAGAGTATTCGCAACACCTGAACGCTCCTGCAATTTAACATAAGATGAGAAGTTGTCAACGTCACGGGGGATAACAAGATATGCACTCTTTTCGGTCTGAAGAGTCTTTGCATTTGTACCCGTGCCGTAAACCGTCATTCTTGTTGCCTGTGCATATTCGGTTACTTCTGAAATATCGGAAATGCTTGATAAAATTGTTCTGCGTTGTGCTCTTGTAATTGTCCCATCAATGCTCACCACACCATTGTAGTTGAACACATCATTCTGCTTGTCTGCGATTACAGAAGCTGAATCGTAAATTCCTATACCGGAAATCAGCAATGCCATACAGCCGACCACGGCAACGAATGTCATAAGGACACGATTTTTATAACGGAAGAGATTTCTCAATGCAGATTTTTGAGAAAGACTGAATCTTTCCCAAATGAATTTTACACGCTCAATGAGAATACGCTTTGTCCTTACTCCATTTTCATTATTTTTGAATTCCTTACCGGTTGCAAACGAAGCAACAAGGGCTGTGCATACAACTGCTATTGCAACAGAAACAGCACCGTATTCTATGCTTAACTCAATCACAGCATTACCGAGATTATAATAAACTGATTTGTATGCCCACATTACAAGTGACGGAATTGTATATTCACCCGCAAACACACCAATTATGCCACCGAGTACACTCGCAAGAAGTACAAAGCGAAAATATTTGCTCTTGATTGAGCCTTTACTGTAGCCCAATGCTTTCAGCGTAGCAATTTGTGTTCTCTGCTCTGCTATTAAGCCCCGCATTGTAACATAGGTTACAAGCATTGCGGCGATAAGAGAAATCAATGCAAGCACCATTCCAAAAGTGCCTGTTTTCTGCACATCATTAGTAAACGTTACGAAAGAATCAATACTGCTACGACCAAGTACATACCAAACGGGAATTTCCATATTATTGATTTCGCGTTCGGCTTTTTCAAGCTCTGCCGCGGCATCTGAAAGCTCACCCTCAGCATCGCTCTCTGCCGTTGCATATTCTTCTTCCTTTTGTCTTAATTCTTCTGCATACTGAAGAAGCTTCTGTGCCTCGCCGTTTGCTATCTGTGATTTAAGAGTTTCAACCTCTGTTTTTTTTGTATTATACTCTTGCTTTGCGGCATCAAGTTGTGCTCTTTCCTGTTCTACTTCCTTTTCGGTCTGCTGAATCTGAACCTGAAGCACTGCACAGACACCCTGTGCAAGATTATAGGCTTCTTCTGCCTCTTTGAGCTGTGCTTGGGTTGTATTAGGGTCATTTTTTATGCCCTCATATATTACCTTTACTTTTTCCAGTTCTGCAAGATTTGACTCCTGAGTTGCACGCATTTCATTGAGCTCGGCTTCTTTTTGAGAAACAGCCTGCTCGGCAGTATTAAGCTCTGCCTCAGCCTTAGCAAGCTCCTGCTCATAAACAGGAATATTCTGTTCGGCATTCACAAGCATTTCGATATATGACTGCTTTTCTTCAAACTGCTGACGGTATTCAAGAAGTTTCTGATAAGCCTCTGCAAGCTCGGTTTTGGCAGTTATTTCTGCCGTTTCATATTCACGGCGGGCTTTTTCTAAAAGCTCGTTACTTGTTGAACGCACCTCACTGTAACGAATATCACAACGGCGGTCTGAAATTGCTCTGATTTTATTCATCACGCTGTCAACAAGTCTTGAATAATCTTCGCTGTTGTAATCAAGGCTTTTAGCACCTGCAACCTGAATGTAAATTGAAGTGTAAACATCGGTTACATAAGCCTCTCGCGAAAGCACCACATAACCATCTACCGTGCCGTCGCCGATTTCTGATGTGCCCATATCACCGTTAAGAAAATATGATGATGAAACTACACCGACAATTTTATATGTTTCGGATGCAAGAGTATCAAACACCTTGGTGTCATTACCCGTACTGAAAGTTACGGAATCACCCACCCCAAGACCTGATGCCTTAAGGAATTCTCGGCTCACCGCACATTCGTTATGTTTTTCGGGCAAATTACCCTCCAAAAGAACAACACTATTTATTTTTTCGGGCATTGAAATTACTTTTGTAACAATTTCTTCCGAATTCACAAGGCAAAGGAAATCGGTTGTATATGAGCCCTCTGCGAATTCCACACCGTCTATTTTTTTGATGGCTTCAAGGTCCCCTTCGCTGAGTCCGAGAGTACCGGTAATGCGAATATCCATCAGATTTTCTTTATCGTAAGTATTATCTGCAGTCAACTGCATAGCTGATATTGAAGATGCTATGCCTGAACAGAAAGCCACACTCAATGCAACTATGAGCAGAATTGAAACAAAGCGGGAAAAATTTTTCTTTATTTCTCTGCGGAAATCTTTTCTCAATGATTTTGTCATATTTAATACTCTCTTCCTTTACCACTCAATCTGCTCAACGGGAACAGGAGTTGAATTAAGAAGTATTCTTTCAATCTGACCGTTTTTGATTTTGATGATTTTATCTGCCATAGGAGTAATTGCAGAATTATGTGTTGCCACAATTACGGTAATTCCCTTTTCACGACATATATCCTTTAAAAGTTTAAGAACTGATTTGCCCGTAATATAATCAAGTTTCCCTATGGGCTCGTCGCAAATAAGAACTTTAGGATTTTTAACAATCGCACGTGCTATTGCAACGCGTTGCTGTTCGCCCGCTGAAAGCTGTGACGGAAAATTATCCATACGTGCAGAAAGTCCCATTTCACCCAACACTTGCTCGGCATCTGCAGAGTCTTTGCGAAGTTGTGCTGCAAGCTCAACATTTTCAAGAGCATTGAGAGTAGGAATAAGATTGAAGGACTTATAAATCACACCAACATCTTCACGTCGGTATTTTGTAAGTTCTTTTTCGTTGTATGCAGAAATTTCTGTTTCGTCAACAATAACCTTACCCGATGTCACCTTTTCAACGCCTGCAAGAATATTTAAAATTTCAGTTTTGCCCGACCCCGAAGCACCGGCAACAACCACAAATTCACCTTTTTCAATGGGGAAACTCACATTATCAACTGCTTTGATTTGTATTTCGCCCTTTTTATATGTTTTTACAACGTCTTTTAACTCAATAAATGACATTTTTTACGCCCCTTAATTATTACACAAAAATATACATTTTATATTTTATCACAAACTTTACAATATTGCTATATATAACAAATATTTTATAAAAAATTTTTTCATCGAAAAACAAAACAAACTGTTGATTATTCAACATAATGGTAGTATAATGATTAAGTATTAAATGAAAAGGGGTCATAAAAATGCCTGTGAACGATAATGACATTCGTGTAAAGAGAACTAAAAAACTTATTAAAAACGGTCTTATTGAACTTTCAAAGACAAAGAGTATTACAAAAATTACTGTCAAAGAACTTACTGACCATATTGAAATCAACAGAGGCACTTTCTATTTGCATTATAAGGATATTTTTGAGCTTATTGAAGCAATTGAAAATGAATTGTATGATGAATTTAATAATACTATTTCTTCAATAACTCCTTATAAAATGCTTAAACATCCTGTTGATGTTTGTGAAATAGTCTGCGAACATTTTCGTATTCATATGGAAACATATTCTATGCTTATGGGCGAGCACGGTGATGCACAGTTCACATATAAAATGGGTGAACTTTTGAACGAAAAAGTTTACGCTCTTTTCAAAAGAATTTTCCCTAATATGGATGATGCTAAATATGATTTCGCTTATAATTACGGCAAATTTGGTCTTGTTGGTCTTACTTATTGCTGGAGCACAATGCACCCCGATTGGACTTCAAGAGAAGTAGCTGAGATGTGGTTAAAGCTTACCGTTAAAGGTATTTGGGGCATCATTGGTGATGAGGCAAAAGGAGTTCTTTTAAATGCATACAATTCTCGTTAAACTATTTATCCGCGACAGTGAAAACATAAAGGATATACGTGTACGTACAGCTTATGGTACTCTGGGCAGTGTTACGGGCATTGTTGTAAACCTTATTTTAGCTATTGCAAAATATATTGCCGGAACATTGTCCGGCAGTATTTCTGTTACGGCAGATGCAATTAACAATTTATCTGACGCAGGTTCTTCAATAGTTTCACTTTTCGGTGTTAAACTTTCGGCTAAGCCTGCTGACAAGGGACACCCCTACGGTCACGGCAGAATTGAATACATTTCAGCATCAATCGTGGCTTTTCTTGTTTTGCTTATGGGTGTTGAACTCTTTAAAAGTTCAATCGAAAAAATTGCAAATCCCGTAGCCGTTAAATTTAACTGGGTTTCACTTATTATTCTTGTAATCAGTATTTTGGCAAAGCTCTGGCTTGGCTTTTTCAATAAGAAATTGGGTGAAAAAATCAACTCTGCTCCTATGATTGCGGTTATGAAAGACAGTTTCAGCGATTGTCTTGCAACTGCAGTTGCGGCGGCATCAATTATTGTCTCTGCTTTTTCTGACATCAATATTGACGGATATTTAGGTCTTTTTGTTGCAGGCTTCATTCTTCTTGCAGGCTTCAATATTTTAAAAGAAACAATGGCAGAATTACTTGGCAAAGCCCCTGAAAAAGAATTTGTAGAAGAAATTGAAAATAAAATTCTTTCTTACGATATGGTTGTGGGTGTTCACGATATGATTATTCACGACTACGGTCCTCAAAGACGATTTGCTTCGGTTCACGCGGAAGTTCCCGCCAATGCGGATATGATGGAATGTCACGACATTATTGACCTTATTGAGCGTGACATTATGGCTGAATACGGTCTTCTTATTTCAATTCACATGGACCCAATTGCAGTTGATGATGAAAGAATTAACGAGCTTCGCAGAATGACGTCAGAAATTGTCAAGAACATCTGTGAAGAAATGTCAATTCACGATTTCAGAGTAGTTGACGGACCTACTCACACAAATCTTATTTTTGATTTGATTGTTCCTCACAAGTATCCGATGAGCAACGATGAAATCTGCAGACTGATTGACAAGAAATTGAGCAAAATAGACGAAAGATATTTTACTGTAATTACAGTTGAACACGCTTTTAACTAAAAATAATTTTTTTGTCGATTTAGTATTGCAAAAACCACAAAATATAGTAGAATATATATGTTAAATATCAATATAAACTTTTTGCGGAGGTTAAATTATGGCAGACAGAGAAATCACCACAATACCCAACGGGCCTCTCGGTATTATTGCTTTACCGGGTTGCGAGGAAATGGCAGAAAAAATTGACCGTTACCTTGTAAAATGGCGTTCACAACAGGATTCTGAACACAAATCAACAATCGCTTTTTCAGGCTATGAAAGAGATAGTTATATTCTCAATGCCACATTCCCCCGTTTTGGTACAGGTGAAGGCAAATGCTCACTTCACGAATCAGTTCGCGGTTATGACATTTACATTCTCATTGATGCTTTCAACCACGGTGTAACTTATAAAATGTATGGCAAAGAGGTTCCTATGAGCCCCGATGACCATTATTCAAATCTTATCAGAGCAATTTCTGCAATCGGCGGTAAGGCAAAGACAATCACAGTTATTATGCCGATGCTTTATGAGGGCAGACAGCACAAGCGTTCTTCAAGAGAATCACTTGACTGTGCAGTTATGCTTCAGGAACTTTGTCTTTCAATGGGTGTTGATAATATTATCACCTTTGATGCTCACGATGCCCGTGTGCAGAACGCTATTCCCCTTAACGGTTTTGAAAGTATTTCTCCTGCTTACCAGATGATTAAAGCTCTTGTTAACAATGTTGACGGCTTAACACTTGACAAAGAGCACACAATGATTATTTCACCTGACGAAGGCGGAATGAACCGTTGTATGTTATATTCAAACTATTTAGGTCTTGACCTTGGTATGTTCTATAAGCGTCGCGACTATTCAAGAATTGTTGACGGCAGAAACCCGATTCTTGAGCATCAGTTCCTCGGCTCAAATGTTGAGGGCAAGGATGTTATGATTATTGACGATATGATTTCATCAGGCGACTCAATGCTTGATGTTTCAACAAAGCTTAAAGAGCTTGGTGCAAACAGAGTATTCATTTTCTCTGCTTTTGGTCTTTTCAATGCAGGTCTTGAAAACTTTGACAAGGCTTATCGTGACGGACTTTTTGATAAGGTATTCACAACAAACTTGGTTTACCGTATGCCTGAGCTTAAAAAGCGTGACTGGTATTGCGAGGTTGACCTTTCAAAATATCTTTCATACATTATTGATACTCTCAACCACGACAAGTCAGTAAGCAAGCTTCTTAACCCTGCAGAAAAGATTGATATTCTTCTTAAAAAAGCAGGACTTAAATAAGAACAAAAAAAGCACCCTAAGGGGTGCTTTTTTTATGAAATATCAAGTTAAAGAATTCGATAAATTGGGGTTTGTAGAGATAAATTCGAAATGCGGAATGCGAAATTCGTAATTAAGGGTTTACGACGCAATTATAGATGTAACTTATTAAGTAGATTGTAGGGTACGCCGACTCGGCGTACCGTTTGTCGTTTTATTGCACACTTTGAAACGGGCTGCCGAGGTCGTCAGCCCCTACATTTTTATTTCTCAATTTTGAGAGTTATAATTTCATACGGCTTGAAGTTTACTGTTACTGTATTGTCAGTTACATTTAATTCTTCAATATTATTTTCGAGCATATCGCAGAGATATGCTTTTTTAATATCAAAACCGAATGAAATTGTGGCGGTTGCACGCTTATTGTAATATTCACATCCGCGAAGAATGATTGAATCGCTGTCTTCTGCTTTCTTTGCAGTTTCAAAGATTACATTATCGCAGTCAACTGTGAAGAGTGAATATTCTGTTGGAAGATTACCCTCACCGCCTTTGACAACAAGCATAGGAATGTTAAGGTCATAAGCCTTTTGAATTGTGCCTGCTTCACGGTAATCGTTTGCGTGGGGATAGAGTGAGTATGTAAAGCGGTGCTCACATTTATCGGCATCGGGGTCTGGGAAAGTACCGCATTTAAGCATAGTAAGAGTCATTACGCCGTCGTGGATTGCGTGACCGTATTTGCAATCGTTCATCAAACTCACGCCGTAGCCGTATTCTGACAAATCACAATACTTATGAGCACAAACCTCAAAACGTGCTGCGTCCCAGCTTGTATTTTTATGAGTTGGTCTTTCAACAGAGCCGAACTGAATGTCATAGGTTGCCTTATTTGTATTCACATCAACAGGGAACGCCGTTTTGAGAATTAAGTGTGACTCTTTCCAATCAATGAAGTTGTCAAAATCAATTTTGTCGACATTGTTATAGAGAAAAATGCTCTGAATGATTGTGCTGTTCTTGAACTTCTTTGTAATCTTAAGGCCTGCACGCTCGCCCTCGTTAATAATTTCTACATTTTCAACTTGGTCAACTTCCCAATGCTTTTCAGTATAATAACTACTCATTTCCCAGTTATCGTATTCTCTTGGGTAGTCCTCATAAGCGGTTAGCACATTACCGCGTTGACCTTTTTTAAGAACTTCGCGGTTATTTCTCTTATCAAAGATGCTTGTGAATGTGCCTTTTTCGTCAAGAGTTAAACGGAAGAAATCATTTTCAATTGAGTTTTCTGTCACCTGAACTCTTGATGGTTCACCTTTAAGCGTTACTGCCTTGTAACCTTTAGGTGCAACATTCTCCACATAATACCACTTGCCGTCAACCTCAACTGCACTACTATTAGCGAATGAATGAGGATTGAAAACAACATAATCGGCAGTTACATTTTCTGCGATTGATTTTGTTGCACTATCAATTGCACCATTACCCACTTGTGCGATATTTGCGTAATCAATATCTGAAACCTCATAGACCTCATGAATTGATGAGCCCGGAATAATGTCGTGGAACTGATTAAGAAGCACGGTTTCCCAAGCATTTTGCAAATCTTCTTTACGATATTTATAGCCGTTTAAATGCTCCGCGATAAGTGACAGACTTTCTGCACGCTGAAGCATAAATTCAGATTTGCGGTTATTCTTTTTATTCTTTGCCTGTGAGGTGTATGTACCGCGGTGGAATTCAAGATAGAGTTCACCGTTCCAATGAGGAATTTTAGGGTTATTCTCGGTCTTTGATTTTATATCGTCAAAAAACTCGCCCGCAAATGCCATTTTGGGTGTTGAGGTACCGGGGATACCATGCTTTAAGCGGTCAAAGCTTTCTAAATCTTTACGGATTGGTCCGCCACCGCCATCACCGAAACCGAATGTAATAAGCACATTGTCATACAAATCCTTTTGTTGATAACGGTCATAAGCACCGCGAAGCTGATTTGCATTGAGTTTTGCGTTATATGTAACATTTGTTGCGGGCTCAACTCCTCTCACCTTATCCTGTGCAGTCATAAAGTGAGTGAAAACAGGAGTATTGTCAATGCCGTGCCAAATAAATGTATCATAGGGCATTTTATTCATTTCGTTCCAACCGATTTTTGAGGTTACGAATTTATCGACACCGCATTTCTGCAAAATCTGCGGAAGTGCCGCTGAATAGCCGAAAACGTCGGGCAACCACAAAATTTTACTGTCAACGCCAAACTCATTCTTCATAAAGCGTTTGCCGTAAAGGAACTGACGAACAAGGCTTTCACCACTGCAAAGGTTACAGTCAGCTTCAACCCACATACCGCCCTCAACTTCCCAGCGACCCTGCTTTACCATTTCTTTAACTTCTTCATAAAGCTCGGGGCTTTCTTCTTTAAGGTATTTATAAAGCTGTGGCTGGCTTGACATAAACTTATATTCGGGGTATTTCTTCATAAGTGCTAACACTGTCGAGAATGAGCGAAGAACCTTTTCGCGAGTTTGTGCAAGTGTCCATTCCCAAGCCACGTCAATATGAGTATGACCTATGCAGAACGCGTGCACTTCACCCTCGCAACAATATTTGCCGTAGAATTCAGTTTGAAGATAGTCAATAGCCTTGTCAAGTGATGCATAATATTCCTCTGAATACGGCTCACGCATATCAATAAAATTAAGCGCATTGTTAAGATGCTTTTTAATTTCAAAATAATTGCGTGAATTCTCGTCCTCAAAGGCTAAAATTTCAAAGGGAACTTTAATATCGTAGAAAAGCTTGCGAGTTTTCTCGTCAACAAGTTGAAGATTTGTGAGAAAATCCACCCATTCGTCGTGGATACTGCCCGAATAGGCATACAAATAGACCTTGTGAGTGCCCTCGGTTAAAAATACTTCGCGGTGATTTTTGTCGATACCCTGCTGTAATTTGCCGTCAACATAGGCGATAAACTGTGGGTTAATGTCACACCAACCAAGACGGGCATCACTTGCTACTGAAAGTTGAATTTCACCGTCTGTGAAATCTGCAGGCACGGTGATTTCGTTATAAAACCACGCGTGCTTGTCCTTTTTACCGCCCCAACGGTCTTTATATGGTGTAAAAACGCGGAATGTGTCGTCAATTTCGGGTAAATCGTTGCCGACTTTGTAATCACATTCCTTATAAAGAAAGTCGGTTATTGGGACATTCTTTTTGATTATAAGCTTCTCGAATTCTTCAAGAAACACGTTAATTCTGTCTTCAATAAAATCCTTGTACATAAGTTTCCCCTATTCCCCAAAAATGTCACTCATCATATAAAATGAGCCACAGACTAAAATTGTTTCGTCTTTTTCGGTGTTTGAAAGAATATATTTATAACCCTCTTTGGGGTTATCAATTACCTTGCAGTTTTCACAGTATTTTTCTGTGATTTTTTTAAGGTCTGTGCCGTTTAATGCTCTTGGATTAGACGGTGTTACGGTGATAATTGAATTGCAGAGTGGTGCGATTTTTGAAACATAGCCCTCCACATCCTTATCCGCCATAAGACCTATAAGCATATTGATGTTTTTCACATTGTATTTTATAAGAAAATCGCGAAGTGCATTAGCACAACCCTCGTTATGACCGCCGTCACGGATAACAAGCGGATTTTCCCCTATTATTTCCATTCGGGCAAGCATTTTTGTATTTTCAATGCCTTGGATAATTGCATTTTCGCTAATACCGAGCACCTTTGCACATTCGATTGCATTAACGGTATTTTCAATCTGATGATTACCCGTAAGCCTTGTTTTGTAATGATTGTTGCCATAATCGAACTCTGTACCGAAGATATTGTCGGCGGTGAGTTTTGCGGATTTAGGATTTGTGAAAATAAGCCTTGCACCCTTATCCTCGCAAGTTTTACGGATTACATTAAATGCATCAACTGTCTGATTAAGTGAAGTTATCACTCTTGTGCCTTGCTTGATTATTCCGCATTTTTCAAAGGCGATTTGTGAAATTGTATCGCCTAAAATCTTTGTGTGGTCAAGGGAAATTGATGTTATCACAACCGCTTCGGGCTTTTTAATAACATTGGTTGCATCAAAGCGACCGCCAAGACCAACTTCCAAAACAACATATTCACATTCTGCCTTTACAAAACAGAGAAACGCAGAAGCCGTTATTGCCTCAAATTCTGTGATTATTATATCTTGTTTATTTAATTCTTCAATTTTTTCGCGGACTTCTGTAACACATTCTGCAAATATGTTTTTGTCAACATTTTCGCCGTTTATCTGAATACGCTCGCAGAAATCAATAACATAGGGTGAAGTGAAAAGTCCTGTTTTTTTACCCTCTGCAATGAGCATATTGGAAAGCATTGTTGAGGTTGAGCCTTTGCCGTTTGTACCCGCGATATGTACGGTTTTGAGTTCGTCTTGCGGGTTGCCGAGTAAATCCAATAACATTGAAATTCGCTCAAGTCCCGGTTGAATACCAAAGGTTAAAAGTGAATGGATATATTCTACTGATTGATTAAAATTCATAAATTTATCTCATTTTCATTGAAATATCAAATGCTTTTACAGAGTGTGTTAATGCACCGAGAGAGATAATATCAACACCTGTTTTAGCAACTTCTGCGATATTGTCGAGTGTAATATTGCCCGATGCCTCGGTTTTTGCTCTGCCGTCGATATATTTCACACATTCTGCCATTTGTTCATTGTTCATATTATCGAGCATAATAATGTCTGCACCCGCATCTACTGCTTCTTTTACCTCGTCAAAGTTGCGGGTTTCAACTTCGATTTTCACCATGTGACCAAGTTTAGAGCGAAGAATTTTAACTGCATTTGTAATTCCGCCACCTGCGTCAATATGGTTATCTTTAAGCATTGCACCGTCGGAAAGGTTATAGCGGTGATTTTTACCGCCACCGCAAACTACGGCATATTTCTGTAATGCACGAAGTCCGGGGAGTGTTTTTCTTGTGTCTGTTACAGATGCGTTTGTGCCCTCGCAAAGTTTAACTGCTTTGTTTGTAGCAGTTGCGATACCTGACATATGCTGAATGATATTAAGTGCAGTTCTTTCACCTTTCAAAAGGCAAGCGGTTTTGCCGTTGAATTCAACGATAAAGTCCCCCGCTTTTACTTCGTCGCCGTCGTTTTTATGAACGGTATATGTGAAAGTATCATCAAGGAGTGTGAAAACTCGCATTGCAATATCAAGACCACATAAAATTCCGTCTGCCTTTGCCACAAAATATGAATCATTTCTCTGATTTTCAGGGATAAGATAGTCGGCAGAAACGTCGATATAGTTAATATCTTCACTGATAGCCTCTTTGATAAGGTTATCTACATAAAACTGATTTAATTTCATTGGTCATTTGCCTCCTTGAGAATTATATAAGCCACAGTTGCAAGGCTTAATGCCTCACAGTAATCATTTGTAATTTTGAATTTACCGTTTTTAAGTCGAGTGAGTATTTCGCGTACTCGTTTATATCCGTTTCGTACTGCGTCTTCATTAGCGGGCATTACGAAATATGAGCGTTGCATAATATTGCGAATTTCTGTACGGACGCCCTTTAAAAGCGGTGCACCGTCAAGGTCAATTTTTTCAACGGAAGTTTCTTTAACCTCGGGGTAACCCATTTCTATGCAACGGACAATATCATCTGCACAGCGTTTGCCGAATACAAGGGCTTCTAAAAGGGAGTTACTTGCAAGTCGATTTTTGCCGTGAACTCCTGTATTTGAGCATTCTCCAACTGCATAAAGTCGTGAAACTGTTGTGCGGGAATTAAGGTCAACTTCAATTCCGCCCATTAGATAATGCTGACAAGGGAAAATAGGAATTAAGTCTTTTGTAATATCCACATTATACTTTAAGCAACCCTTGTAAATACCGGGAAAACGGTTGAGAAGATATTCACGGTCACGATGAGTAATATCAAGGTAAAAATTATTGCTACCTGTACGGCGAGATTCAATAATAATAGACTTTGAAACAACATCACGCGGGGCGAGTTCAAGTCTTTCGTCATAACGGTGCATAAAGCGTTCTTTATTGCAATTAAGAAGATATGCACCCTCACCACGAACAGCCTCGCTGATTAAAAACTGCTCTCTGCCGTCGGAGTTAAATGCTGTGGGGTGGAACTGAACATAACGCAAATCTTTAATGCGAGCACCTAACTCAAAGGCTAAACGGACACCGTCGCCCGTTGCAACGCTTGGGTTTGTTGTGTATTTATAAACACGGCCTATACCGCCGGTTGCAAGCACACAATAGCTTGAAAAGATTTCATCCTGACCGTCTTCGGTTAAGATATGTGCACAGATACCGCTTTTAACTCTTGTGAGTTTGAATACAGGTGAATTTTCTATTATTGTGATATTTTTGCGGGTTTGTGCTTCTGCCACCATTGCACGAACCATTTCTGCACCCGTTGTGTCTTTATGATGGACAATTCTTCTGCGACAATGCCCGCCCTCAAGGGTCATATTGAGTTCGCCGTCTTCTCTTTTATCAAATTCGACACCGTATTCGATAATTTTGCGGACTTCGGCGGGACCTTCCTCCACAAGAGTTGTAACCGCGTCAATATCATTAGCGTGCTTGCCCGCAATCATAGTGTCGTTGATATGGAGTTCGTAACTGTCATTCTCTAAATCAAGAACTGCCGCAACACCGCCCTGAGCAAGTGACGAGTTTGAATCAGTATTGCTCTTTTTGGCAAGCATTATAATATTTAAGTTTTCGGGTAATGAAAGTGCCGTATTAAGCCCTGCAACACCGCAACCGACTATAAGCACATCACATTTTTTTGACATTTAACTTCATCTTCTTTCAAAAACGGAAAGCATTTGAGTAAACATAGTTATACATTTAATATCATAACACATATTTTATGAAAATAACAGATGTTTTTTAATATTTTTGATACGTTTTTTCGGGACGCCGAGGTCGTCGTCCCCTACGAAGGTTGTGTCATTCTGAGGAGTGAAACGACGAAGAATCTCTGTCAATTAACATATCAACTTTGGTAGAGATTCTTCGCTACGCTCAGAATGACACGGACAGACGAGGACGTCTGTCCCTACGCGAAATAATATCTTGACAGTCAATGTGCCTTGTGATATACTTTTTTTGTAAATATTTGAAACTATTCAGATAGGAGATATTATCATGGAAAGAATCAGAACTATTGAAACAAGAGATTTAAAAGAAAGTGCAGTTAAGGGCGGTTGTGGCGAATGCCAGACATCTTGCCAGTCAGCTTGCAAAACATCTTGCGGTGTTGCTAATCAGCAGTGCGAAAATGTTGAAAGCAAATAAGTTTTAGAAAATCTATTGCAGAAAGCAGGTAATGCGTTTGTATTACCTGTTTTTTATTGAGAAGGATAATTTATGGTACATCAATATAAATTAAACGGATATAACATTGTGCTTGATACCTGCAGTGGCTCTGTGCATGTGGTTGACGAAGTTGCTTATGACATTATCTCAATGTATAAAGAGAAAACCGCTGAAGAAATCACAGAATATATCCTTAATACATATAAAGACGAAAATTTAAGCGAAAATGATGTTCTTGAATGTCTTGGCGATGTAAAAAGCCTTGAAGATGCGGGTAAACTTTACACACCCGACACTTATGAGGGAATGGCATTTGATTTCAAGAACAGAAATACTGTGATTAAGGCACTTTGTCTTCACGTGGCTCACACTTGTAATCTCAACTGTGAATACTGCTTTGCAAGTCAGGGTAAATACCACGGTGAGCGTGCCTTAATGAGTTTTGAGGTTGGTAAGCGTGCACTCGATTTTCTTATTGAAAATTCAGGCACTCGCCGTAACCTTGAGGTTGACTTTTTCGGCGGTGAGCCTTTAATGAACTGGGATGTTGTTAAAGAATTAGTTTCTTATGCTCGCGTGCAAGAGAAAATCCACAACAAGAATTTTCGTTTTACTCTCACCACAAACGGCATACTCATTGACGATGATGTTATTGATTTCTGTAACAAGGAAATGAGTAATGTTGTTTTAAGCCTTGACGGAAGACCCGAGATTCACGACAGACTCCGCAAGGACTATCAAGGTCGCGGAAGTTATGACATAATTGTTCCCAAATTTCAAGAGTTTGTTAAGCGTCGCGGTGATAAAAATTACTATATGCGTGGAACTTTCACCCACAATAATGTGGACTTTACAAATGACATTTTCCACATGGCAGATTTAGGCTTTACCGAACTTAGTATGGAGCCTGTTGTATGCTCACCCGATGATGCCTCTGCTTTGACCGAAAGTGATTTGCCGATTCTTTTTGAGCAATACGAAATTCTTGCAAAAGAAATGATTAAGCGTAAAAAAGCGGGCAATGGTTTTACATTCTACCACTATATGCTTGATTTAACACACGGTCCTTGCATTTACAAGAGAATTTCGGGTTGCGGTTCGGGTACTGAATATATGGCGGTTACTCCCACAGGTGAGCTTTACCCCTGTCATCAGTTTGTTGGCGACACAAAATACTTACTCGGCAACATCTGGGACGGTGTTACAAACAAGGAAATTCAGAATGAATTCAAACTCTGTAATGCTTATGCACGCAAGGAATGTGACGACTGCTGGGCAAAGCTTTATTGCTCGGGCGGTTGTGCGGCAAACTCATATCACGCATCGGGAAAAATTACAGGTATTTACGAATACGGCTGTGAACTTTTCAAGAAGCGTATTGAATGTGCAGTAATGATTCAAGTGGCAGAAGCAGAAGAAAAATAAAAGGAAAATACAAATGGACACACCAATTTTTGACTTTGTGCAGAATTACATTAAAAGTAATACTGCCCGACTTCACATGCCGGGTCATAAGGGTGTGTCTTTTTTAGGCTGTGAAAGTGCCGATATTACTGAAATCCGTGGTGCAGACGAACTTTATGCACCCGACGGAATAATCAGAAAAAGCGAAGAAAATGCCACTCGTCTTTTCGGTACTGCAAGAACAGTTTATTCTGCGGGCGGGTCAAGTCAGAGCATAAACGCTATGCTTTATCTTGCCTATTTACGTGCGGATAAATCACAAAGACCATTTGTACTTGCAGGGCGTAATGCTCACAAATCGTTTATTTATGCTTTGGCAAAACTTGATGCCGATGTTGAGTGGATTTATCCACAGTCAAGTAACGGTATTTGCTCTTGCATTTTGAACGGTGAAATGGTTGAAAATTCACTCGCAAATCTTCAAAATAACCCATTTGCCGTATATCTTACAAGCCCTGATTACCTTGGCGGAATGAGTGACATTGAAAGCATTGCAAGGGTTTGTAAAAAGTATGATATTCCACTGCTTGTGGACAATGCTCACGGCAGTTATCTTAAATTCTGCGAAAAAGATATGCACCCCATAAGTCTTGGGGCTGATATGTGTTGTGATTCTGCTCATAAAACTCTGCCCGTGCTTACGGGTGGTGGGTATTTGCATCTTGCGAAAGGCGATAAATACGGATTTGCGAAAAATTCAGTAAATGCAATGGCGATTTTCGGCTCGACAAGTCCGTCATATCTTATTCTGCAGTCACTTGATTTATGCAACAAATATATTGAAGAGAAAATTCGTGAAGATATTAAAAAATGTGCTGAAAAGGTTGCAGAATTGAGATGCTTAATCAATTCAAAAGGCTTTGGAATAGTATCAGCCGAGCCGTTAAAAATTACGGTTGATTTTCGTGGATTTGATTTTTGTAGGGGTCGGCGTCCTCGACGACCCGATGAATTTGCAGAGTATTTAAGAGAATGCAACATTGAATTTGAATATGCCGACAATGATTTTGTAGTATTTATGTTCAGCCCACAAAATACTGACGAAGATTTTGAGAAAATCAAAAATGCTTTTGAAAATCTGCACATTGAAAAAAACAAAGATATTGCATACATTGAAATTTCACAAGCTGAAAGAGTTATGACAATCCGTGAAGCGATTTTCAGCGAGAGTGAGGAAATAAATGTTCAAAATGCACTCCACAGAATTTGTGCAAGCCCTACGGTATCTTGCCCGCCCGCCATACCCATTGCGGTTAGCGGTGAAAAAATTACTCAAAAGCATATTGACCTATTCACAAGATACGGCATTGATAAAATTCAAGTTATAAAAGATTGAGGCGATTAAGATGACAACATTCAAAAAAATATTTGCTTGTGTTTTGGCTTTGATTATGCTTATAACTGCATGTTCTTGCGGTAAAGAAGACTCTGTTGATAACAGCACAACAGAAGATGTATTTGACGACAATCTTTTTGATGATTCTGATTGGTATGGTGATGAAACAACAACGGAGTCAACTACCGAAAACTCCACCACAAAGCCTGCAACATCAACAACGCAAAAGGGAGAAACTACAACAAGACCTACTCAAAGCACAACATCTACCACACAGAAATCAGAAGATGTTACACAGGCGGAAAAATCAACTGTGTTAAAATCCGAATACAGCTGGAACTCAAAGAAACAGATTGTTTATTACCCTGCAGATTTAGAAGCAAACAATGCTTCATACCCTGCTCTTGTATGGGCAAACGGCACGAGTTGTCCACCATCTTTATATGACGGGTTACTCAAAGAGCTTGCAAAAGGCGGATATATTGTAATAGCCAACGAAGAAACCATGGCGGCGGACGGTACTGCACAACGCCAATCAATCGACTTTATAATTGCACAAAACAGTAATGAAAAAAGTATTTTTTATAACAAGGTAAAAAGTGAGAAAATCGGTGCAATCGGTCATTCGCAAGGCGGAAGAAGTTCTGTAAATGCTGCGACGGCGGATTCACGAATTGACTGTGTTATCTCTTTGGCGGGAAGCAATTACACAAGTGAAGCAGAAATGCTTTCTACCCCCACCCTTTTCATTGCGGGTAGCAGTGATATGATTGTGGATGCGGGAATGTGGATTAAGCCCGCTTACAAGGTTTGCACAGGTCCCGCGGTTTACGCTTCGCTTAAAGGTGCTATACACACCCGTTGTTGCACAAATCCCACCGACTATTCGGGATATGCAATTAGTTGGTGTGACGCGTGGCTTAAAAACGACAAGAAAGCTATAGAAATCTTTAAAGACGGCGGAACTCTTTCTAAAGACAGTAAATGGCAGGATTTTACTTGTAAAGGAATATAATAAAGTTTAAATGTCAACCCCCGACTGCACAATCGGGGGTTGTATTATTAAGGGTTCGAATTCCACCTACTAATATAAAATAGAAAAGAGAGTACAAGGTGTACTCTCTTTTTTGTTATCGTCCTACTAAACTTGCTACTATCACAACAGATAAAAAAGCAATTACAAAGGTGGCTAAGTTAAGGATTTTATTATAATTTAGAATTTTTTCTTCATCATTACTTA
Organism: Candidatus Fimenecus sp.; assembly: GCA_045543095.1. Classification (GTDB taxonomy): domain Bacteria; phylum Bacillota; class Clostridia; order Oscillospirales; family Acutalibacteraceae; genus Fimenecus. The sequence continues at coordinate 27,850 of JAZQMC010000010.1, forward strand.
TTTGAAGTTTATCTGACATATTCCATAAAACTATATTAGAAATTATAAAATGCAAGGCTAATGGAATAAGTCCAACACATAGAATTCCATCAAAGGCAATGCAAATTATATTAAGAACTGTATATGCAATTTGAACAAATGAAGTTGTTTTAAAATATCTTGCTATTTTTTCTGCTTTTTTGTTTTTAAATGCAGTTTTCTTTATTACGCTTTTATAGTCACCACGACTTTTTAAGAATACACTTAAGCCTATACCCGCAGCACCTGTAAAGGCAACGCACCACCACAAGCCAAAATTACACAGATAATGCCACCACTGGCGGGAAATTATCGTTTCCCAATTGTCTTGTGTGTCTACTTTATACACATCATAGAAGTCCCATATTATTTTTCCATCCCGCAATTCAATAGTGCAATCTTCATTCCATTCATAACTCAAATTCAGATTTTCTTCATTTTCAAGACCTATAAATTCACCATTTAAGCTATCATAAACATAGGCGTTGCCGTCGCAAATTATCAGTTTGCCATCTTGCAATTCAAAATCAGTATTTCTCAAATACGGAGTACCTACACACCATAAAAACTCGCCGTTTTCAGTATAAACATTTACACAGTTAGCATCGTTATAGCAAACATATATCTGCTTTAAATCTTCATCATATAAAACTGTTTCAATTTCATCGGGAACAAAAGATTCTGGCTGAATTTCTGTGTAATTCTCGTAACTTTTAGTATTAAAAAATGTAACACAGATTAAGCCAATAGAAATTCCTAATATGAAAATAGCTTTTGATATTGTACAAATAACATTTAATAACTTTTCCATCCATATCACCATTGATATTATATCATTTGAAGATATACTTGTCAATGTCGTCCAAAAAGTAATTATTTTTCGGCGGGAAGAAGCCCAGCCTATCGGTTTCACAATTAATTTTCATTTAAAGCATAAAACAAAAACAGAGCACACAAATGTGTACTCTGTTTTTGTGGCACGCCGGAAGGGATTTTTTCTCGGCACTGCCGTGCCTATCGCCTCGCTTCGCTCGTTGCCACGTCAGCGAAAACAGTCCACTGGACTGTTTTCTTCCGCAAATCACAGATTTGCTCCCTCCTTGTTCGAATCCCTTCCTTTTAAATCATAAAACAAAAACAGAGCACACAAAAAGTGTACTCTGTTTTTGTGGCACGCCGGAAGGGATTCGAACCCCCGACCTTTTGGTTCGTAGCCAAACACTCTATCCAGCTGAGCTACCGGCGCATACGGACTTTTTACCGCCCGAATATAATAACATTAAGATGGCAAAAAGTCAACAGTTTTTTTAAAATTCTTGAAATGTTTTTCTCTCCCTCCGTCTTTTGCTACGCAAAATCCACCTCCCTCGTCAGAGGGAGGCGAAAAAGCACTAACATCATTCCATTTTTTATTGACTTGAAATTGGTAATTTGATATACTTATTATTAAGTAGTAAAAGGGAATTTATGGTTTCTTTTTCTGCCTTTATTAAGAGAAAAAATATAATGTTATAAGGAGAAATTATTATGGCTAAAAACAGATATGTCGGCGATTATCCCGTAATCGGTATTCGTCCTATTGTTGACGGTCGTCGCGGACCTATGCAGCTTCGCGAAAGCCTTGAAGACCAAGTTATGGCTATGGCTAATGCTGCAAAGAAATTATTTGAAGAAAACCTTTTCTATTCAAACGGTGAGCCTGTAAAGGTTATTATGGCTGACACTTCAATCGGCCGTGTGCCTGAGGCTGCTGCTTGTGCTGACAAGTTCCGCAAAGCAGGTGTTGACATTACACTTTCAGTTACACCCTGCTGGTGCTACGGTTCAGAAACAATGGATATGGACCCATACACAATCAAAGGTGTTTGGGGCTTTAACGGCACAGAGCGTCCCGGTGCAGTTTATCTTGCAGCAGTTCTTGCAGGTCACGCACAAAAAGGACTTCCTGCTTTCGGTATTTACGGTCACGAGGTTCAGGACAGAGAGCAGGTTGCTGAAATTCCTGATGACGTTAAAGAAAAACTTCTTCGTTTTGGTCGTGCAGCAGTTGCTTGTGCTACAATGCGTGGCAAGTCATATCTTCAGATTGGTTCACAATGTATGGGTATTGCAGGCTCAATTATCGACCAGGACTTTATGGAATCATATCTTGGTATGAGAGTTGAATCTGTTGACGAAGTTGAAATTCTCCGCCGAATGGAAGAAGGCATTTACAACGAAGAAGAATATCAGAAAGCTCTTGCTTGGACAAAAGAGCACTGCAAAGAGGGTCGTGATGACAACCCCGAATCAGTTGAATTTTTGGGTAAAGACCACAAGATTAAATTCACAGATGAAGAAAAAGAAAAGCAGTGGGAATTCACAGTTAAAATGTACTGCATTATCAAGGATTTGATGGCAGGTAACGAAAATCTTCCCGATGCATTCGTAGAAGAAAGAGTTGGTCACAACGCTATTGCAGGTGGTTTCCAAGGTCAAAGACAATGGACAGACCATTGGCCAAACTGTGACTATCCCGAAGCACTTCTCTCATCAACCTTTGACTATGAGGGTGCTCGCGAACCATACACATTGGCAACTGAAAACGACGTTCTTAACGGTCTTGGTATGCTCTTTATGAGATTGCTCACTCACCGTGCACAGATTTTCGCTGACGTTCGTACATACTGGTCAGGTGAAGCAACTGAAAGAGTAACAGGCTACAAGTTAGAGGGTAAGGCTAAAGAATCTAACGGTATTATTCACCTTCTCAACTCTGGTGCTGCTTGTCTTGACGCTTGCGGTGAATGCACAGACGAAAACGGCAACGCAATTATGAAAAAGTGGTGGGAAGTAACTGACGAGGACATCAAAAAGATGACTGACGCAACAGTTTGGTGTGAAGCAGGCTTTGATAACTTCCGTGGCGGCGGATTCTCAAGCCATTACACAACAAAGGCTGAAATGCCTTGCACAATGATTAGACTTAACCTTGTTAAAGGTCTTGGTCCTGTTCTTCAGATTGCAGAGGGTTGGACAGTTAACCTCCCCGACGAAGTTTCTGACACACTTATGGAAAGAACTAACCCAACATGGCCTTGCACTTGGTTTGCTCCTCGTTGCGACGGTAAAGAGGGCTCACCATTCAAGACTGCTTATGAAGTAATGCAGAACTGGGGTGCTAACCACGGTGCTATTTCATACGGACACATTGGTGCTGACCTTATCACAATGTGCTCAATGCTTCGTATTCCCGTTTGTATGCACAACGTTCCCGAGGATGAAATCTTCCGTCCTGCTTGCTGGAATGCTTTTGGTATGGATAAAGAGGGTCAGGACTACCGTGCTTGTCAGACTTACGGTCCACTTTTTAAGAAATAAGAGGTAAAATATAATGGAAAACTTATCATATATGGAAATTCGTGAACAGGTTTGTGATGTATGTCATAAAATGTGGCAGCTCGGTTGGGTTGCCGCAAATGACGGTAATGTTTCTGTGAAACTCCCCGACGGCAACTTTATGGCAACACCAACAGGTATCAGCAAAAGCTTTATCACACCTGAAAAACTTGTTATTATCAACGCTGACGGCGAAGTGCTTGAGGGTGCTCCTTATAAGCCATCAAGTGAGATTAAAATGCATCTTCGTTGCTACAAAGAGCGTGAAGATGTTGGTGCAGTTGTACACGCTCACCCACCAACAGCAACAGGCTATGCAGTTGCAGGCTTGAGCATGGACGAATACTCAATGATTGAAACTGTTATTGCAATCGGCTCAATTCCGCTCACACCTTACGGTACACCAAGCACAAACGAAGTGCCCGAGGCTATTGCACCTTATCTTAAAGAGCACGATGTTATGCTTTTACAGAATCACGGTGCACTCACAGTTGGTTGTGACCTTATTACTGCATATTACAGAATGGAAACACTTGAATTGTTTGCTAAAATTTCTCTTACTGCTCACCTTCTTGGCGGTGCTAAAGAGATTTCAAAGCCAAACATTGACAAGCTTTTATATTTAAGAGAAAACTACTACGGTGTTACCGGTAAACACCCCGGATACAAACATTATAATAAGGAAGATTGATTATGCTTAAAAATATTCCAAAAATTCTTTCTCCCGAAATGCTTAAAGTTCTTTGTGAAATGGGACACAGTGACCGTCTTGTTATTGCTGACGGTAATTTCCCCGCAGAGAGTATGGGTAAAAATGCAATAGTTCTTCGTGCTGACGGACATTCTGCAACAGAACTTCTTGACGCTATTCTCACAGTATTCCCCCTTGACACTTATGTGGAAAATCCTGTTTCACTTATGCAGGTTATGGCGGGTGACAATGTTGAAACTCCCATTTGGGACGAATACAAGAAAATTGTTGCAAAGCACGATGACAGAGGTGCTGAGGCTTTCGGTGAAATTGAGCGTTTTGCATTTTATGAAGAGGCTAAAAAGTGCTATGCAATTATTGCCACAGGCGAAAGTGCACTTTATGCAAATCTCATTCTTCAAAAGGGTGTTATCTGATGAAATACTGTTTAGCTATTGATATGGGTGCTTCAAGCGGTCGCCATATTCTCGGATATGTTGAAGATGGCAAGTTAAAACTTCAGGAAATCTATAGATTTGAAAACGGCATAACCGATATTGACGGTACTCTTTGCTGGGACATTGAAAAACTCTTTACAGAAATCAAAAACGGACTTAAAGAGTGTAAAAAACTCGGCATTACTCCCGATACGGTTGCCATTGACACATGGGGTGTTGACTATGTGCTTTTAGATAAGGACAAAAAGGAAATTATGCCTGCTGTGTCATACCGCGACTCAAGAACTTTGGGTATTCCCGAAGAAATTGATAAGATTATCCCACGTGATGAGCTTTATAAACGCACAGGCATTCAGGCTACAAATTACAATTCAATTTATCAGTTGTATTGTGACAAAAAGAGTGGAAAACTCGATAATGCGGAATATTTTTTAATGATGCCTGAGTATTTCTCATTCAAACTTACAGGTGAAATCCGCAACGAATACACACTCACCACAACCGGCGGACTTGTTAACGTGAATACATTTGAAAGAGATGAAGAAATTCTTGAAAAATTGGGTATTCCAAAGAAAATCTTCACTCCCCTTTCATTACCCGGTACAGTTGTTGGTAATTTGAGTGAGGAAATAAAGGCAGAAGTAGGTTTTGACACAACTGTTATTCTTTGTGCATCTCACGATACTGCATCCGCTGTTGCGGCTTGTTCAGTTGGTGACAACGGAATTTACATTTCGTCGGGCACTTGGAGTTTGATTGGTACTGAAAATACAGAGCCTGTCACCTGCGAAAAGGCTATGAATTCGGGTTTCACAAACGAAGGCGGTGTTGAGCACAGATACCGTTTCCTTGAAAACATTATGGGTATGTGGCTTTTCCAGAACATAAGAAAAAATCTCGATAAGAAATATACTTATGACGAGATGATGCAGATGGCAATGGAAAGTGGGTTCACAGAGTACATAAACCCCAATGCACCTGAGTTTTTAGCACCTGACAATATGGTTGAGGCAATAAGAACATATCTCGGCAAGCCCGAATTACCAATCGGTGATGTTCTCAATTCCGTTTATCACTCGCTTGCAAAAACTTATAATGAGGCAGTTAAAGTTGTTGAAGAAATAAGCAACAAGCAAATTGATGTTATCAATATTGTGGGTGGCGGATGCAAGGACAGTTATCTTAACTCTCTTACTGAAAAATACACGGGTAAAAAGGTTATTGCAGGTCCTGTTGAGGCTACTGCAGCGGGTAACCTTATGGTACAGCTTATGTATCTTGAAAATCTTGATTTACAGAGTGCGAGAGTGCTTATTAAAAAATCATTTACTACAAAATAATATACACAACAAAAAATCCGCATCGATTGATGCTGATTTTTTGTTGTGTGTTAATTATTCAATTGGTTGTCTTTCGGCTGAATAGTTGATGTCAACACTCTTTGTGAAAATTAAGAAAAGATAACGTGGACTCCACTCGTCGCCTGTATGTACTTTTTCAAACGCCTTTTCATCTAATGCCACATTGATAGCGGAAACACCATAGAAATTATCGCCATCTTTAACTACTGTATCCCAAAATGCGTGATGTCCAATATAATTTACACTTGACGGTATATATACGTATGACAAAGCTCTGCATTCTGTGAAAGCATCTGAACCAATATATTCAAGTCCTTCAGGCAATGAGAGGTAAATTCCGCCAAGAGCCTCATCCGATGTATAATGGGTATCCATTACCTCGCCTGAAGGAACATAAGAATAAACATTTTTAAGTCTTGGAATTTCATAGAAGCCAAGAGTTTCAATTGTTTTAACACCTTCAGGAATATAAACTGTTGTTAAATTTGCATAGTTAAAACAGAGTTTTCCTACCTTTTCAACTGTTGATGGAATAACATAAGTAAGAACATCTTTTTCATACTGTGCAAAATTCTCATTTTCTTCGTTCAAATCTTCTGTATATCCATATTTATCACGAAGATACTGGTCACGGTCGCAAGGAACACAAATAATTTCTGTTTTGTCTTTGTTGTAAAGAACACCATCAATATCACAATAATTTGGATTATTCTCATCAACCTCAATACGCTGAAGTGCCCAGCATGAGTAGAAGGATTTACCGTCAATCTTTTCAACATCTGCACCGATATTAACTACCTTTACCGCACCGTCACAGTTGAGTGCGTATTCTCTGATTTCTGTAACCTTCTTTGTTGTATCCTTATTGATTGTGAAGTTTGTTGCAGCATCGGTGTTATTTTCATCATACTCGATTGTTGATACATAGTCGATATCAAGTTCAGTAATATAGCCTGTATTACTGAATTTTTCAAATCTGTAGCCATTGCCTAACTGTTCATACTCAAAAGTTTCATTATAAACAGTGCGAACTGAAAAATACATTGAAAGAGAAACTGCAATTACAATAACAATTGCAAAGATGAACTTTTTGAGGCCATAATGCTTATAAGGCTTGTTAATATGAGGTGCTGCAAGACCTTCTATCTGATAAGTCCATATTTCGTCTTCCGGAATATCAAGATGAATATCTTCTTGTAAAGCAGTACCCTTGATTTTCTTTTCTTTCTTACTCATAAAAGCTCACCTCCATTAACCTTTATAACCGCCTGAAACGGAAAGACCTTCTTCTTGTGCTTTCTTTTCAGTAACTTCTGCACGACGTTTAAGAACTTCCATAACCATATTCTGCTTCTTATTGTCATAATCCCAGAACAAGTATGGAATTGTCATAAGTAAGAAACCAACCACATCGACAAGAAGCGGAATAACAATGATATTTCTTCTTGATTCATCAACATAAAGTACATCCCAGTTGCTATTAAAACCATATCTTAACAAGAAGATTGGAATAATAAGACCAACGAATGATGTGATAGGTCCTGTGAACCAACCGAAGATACCTGCATAACTTTCAAGACGCTCACCTGAAAGATACATCTGATAGTCAGCAATACGAACACCCATATCGTGACCTGCTGTTGTAGGAACTGTTTTTGTCATTTCCATAAAGATTAACACAACAACACAGATTGTTCCGCAAAGAACAAGATTGTCACCACAGAACCAGATTGCAAGAGCAACAATTGCATTACCGATTGCACGGCTTAACTGATAGAAAATCATAATCTGCTTGTATGAGAATCTCTTTAAGAAGTATGGTGATAACAAATCTGGCGGAGTACCCGCAAATGAAACCAATGCAACTACTATACTTTCTATTACAGGGAATGAAGACCAACGGAATGTATAGAAATAAAGGATTGTAACGAATGGAAGCATACCATTACCGAGTGAGTCAATAAGACCAACGATGGTGTTAATCAATAAATATTTGTTTTTAAGAACACCAAACAAACCATCCCAGAATTTAATGTTAACCTTCTTTTCGATTGGTGGCTGTGGAATTCTCTCTTTAATTCTGCCTGCCAAGAACATTGTGAAACCTGCTGCAACACAGAAAGTTATTGGATAAACATATTTGAATACACCGATGTTCTGCCATCCGTCATCATACAAGATACCAACGATTGCCGGGATTGCAATTGCAAGAACAGAATTGAAGATATGTGAAAGTTTTACGGGATAGCTACGGATAAGAATTCTTTCCTGAAGGTTAGGGCTGATTCTCTTTGAGCATTCCTCAAGAACATTACCAAATCCGAATACATTGTATGTAGCAAACATAAGGTTTGCAACCCAGAAACGTGTTGAAACATCAGCAATCTCGTAAACCGGAAGCCAACCGATAAGAATAACCATTACACACTTTGGAATAACGTCACAGTAAATACCGTATTTATATCTGCCGTATTTCGGTAACAGTTTTTTACGCCAGAAAATGTTACGGGCACCTACCCAACCTGTGTAAAGGAAATGGGTACCAAAGGTTTTAAAATATGCCTTTGCATTCAAGCCACCCAGACCGTTAAAATATGTAATTAACGGATTTGTAGGACTGAACAACTGTGTGAAGTCGAATATAATGGTGGATAAACCGAAAAGTATCATAGCAAAATAAACACCATATAATACTCTCTCCATATTCTTTTTCAAAAAGCCCAAGTTATCGCATACATACCACCACATAAGTGCTGAAATATAGCCTAAAGGCATATTCAAAATACCTATGATAGAAAATGCGAGGTAAGGCAAATCATAATGATACATTATGAGGAAACAGGTTGTTCCAAAGAAAATTTTCTCAAGTATTTTTGAGCCTGTGTAGTTTGCACCGACACCGATAACTACGTCCTTATATTCTTTATAAGGAACATATTTACCTTCTGCCGGAGTGTTCCAATGAGTTTTTATTTCAGTACCTAAAGCTTTTGCTTTATCAAGTACACTCATTTTTTCCACTCTCCCTTTCATATTATAATCGATTAATTTTACCACAAATGTCATATAATAACAATGTGGTTTTTGTATTTATTTTTTCTTTGTAAGGTTTGAACAAAAAAAAGGACTTCTGCTTATGCAATAAGTCCTTTTACTTCTTTATTTATCAAGTATTTTCAACACCTGAGCGATATTATTTATTTCATAATCAATTTTTATTCTTTGTTTATTTTCTTTGCCATAGGGATTGTACCAACAACAGAGAATACCTGCATTATTTCCGCCTTGCATATCACTTGTGAGTGAGTCGCCGATAATCATTACTTCATTGCGAGAAAAAGCACCGATTTTCTCTTGCACCGCATTAAAAAACTCGATTGCAGGCTTTTCGTAACCGATTTCGTCAGAGATAAATATGTCATCAAAGATATTCATAAGACCTGATTGGGTGAGTTTTCGTTTTTGGGCAACAATTGTACCATTTGTAACTGCATATTGACGATATTTACCCTTAAGCGACATAACAGTTTCAAGTGCGTTGTCACAGAAAAAGGCTTTGTCGCCAAGGCGAAGCTGGTATTCATCATTAAACTCATCAATATGTTTAAACATTATACTCTCTGATGAAAAAAACTCGATAAATCGGTCGTGAAGCACCTGTGATTTTGTTAACTCTCCTCTTTCAAGTGCTTCCCAGTATTTACGGTTGATTACAGAATATCTTTCAAGCATTTCATCGGTACACTCGCCAAGACCAAACTGTTCAAAGCATTTGCGAATTCCGTAAGCCTCTGCTTTACTAAAATCGAGCAAAGTACCATCAATATCCCAAAGTAATGTTTTAATCATATTATTCCAAGACCTTCAAGCAAGAATTTAACACCGATTATTACAAGCACTAATCCGCCGACAACTTCTGCTTTATTTTTGTATTTTGTACCGAATTTGTGACCAATCAGCACACCGACCGCTGAAAGAGTTGCGGTAATGATACCTGTGAGTCCGATTACGGTAAATGCTTCAATTCTTTCATATTGAAATGCGAAAGTAACGCCAACCGCTAAAGCATCAATACTTGTGGCAATGGCTAATGCAATAAGCTCTTTCAAATCAAGTTTACCGCCACCGCACTCTTCACATTCATCATCGCCTTTAATGGCTTCATAAATCATTTTACCGCCGATGATACCCAGCAATATAAATGTTACCCAATGGTCAATGCTGTCAATATAATGGGCAAAACGTGAACCGATGAACCAACCAATCAGTGGCATAACCGCCTGAAATCCGCCAAAAAAGATAGCAATAAGTGCGGTTTGTTTAACATCAATTTTTCGCATATTAAGACCCTTGCACACCGAAACTGCAAAAGCATCCATTGCAAGACCTGTTGCGATTACTACTAATTCAAACATAAAAATCTCCTATTCAAAAAAGGACTCATAATATTTATGAGCCCTTTAAAAATAATATCACTTTTGCCAATTGTTGTCAATACAACCGCAAGTTATGAAATTTTCAATCGCAAGCGGAGTTTATCGCTTATCATTGCAATAAATTCAGAGTTTGTAGGCTTTCCGCGTGAATTCTGAATGGTGTAACCGAAATACGATGAAAGTACATCAACATCTCCCCTATCCCACGCAACCTCTATGGCATGGCGGATTGCTCTTTCAACTCGTGAAGAGGTTGTTGAATAAGTTTTTGCTACTGTGGGATAAAGCACTTTTGTTACAGAACCCATCATTTCACGGTCATTGATTGACAAAACAATTGCCTCACGTAAGTATTGATAACCTTTGATGTGAGCAGGAACTCCAATCTGATGCATAATTTCGCTGACTGTCATCTGCAAATCTGTATCGTTTCTCACAATCTCGCCTGTTTTTACCGCTTCTTTACCCGCAAACTGACCAATTCGCTGTGCAAGCATTGCAATATCGAATGGTTTAAGAAAATAATAATCTGCACCTGCAGACAAAATTTCTTGTTCAAAAACAGGATTGTCACTACCGGACATTACCATTATAACAGGCTTTTTGTTTTTCTTCTCTATTTCACTGATAACCCCTAATGCATCTGTACCCGACATAAAAGCGTCAATTACAAGCACATCGTATTCGATGCTTTCAAGCTTGTTAAGTATTACCTTTCCGTCCTTTGGCACAAGATGAACATCATATCCGTAAGTTCTGAGCGTTCCGGCACAATTTTTACCGAATTCGCTACCCTCACCCGACAATAAAATCTTCAGATTGTTTGTCATTTCAGTAACCTCCGTTTGTGTTTTTCAAATTAATCTGACTGACTTTGATTGTCCCGAATATTTTATCACATCAAATAATTTATATCAACAAAATTCAAGGAAAATATTTCCAATCTTTTCGACAAAAGTCGAAGCCTAAAATAATATGATATATTTGACAGAAGAAAATAAAATCCTGCATATTTTCAACTTGAAGACGACAAAATATGCAGTTATAAATTGACTATTCCTTTATTTATTCGGTTGATTTTTGTCAATGATTTGAACTTTGATATTGTTGAAAACTTTGTTGAAAATGTTTAAAACTCGCATTATCAAGGGTTAGTGACGGTCAATATTGGTATTTTTTGTAAAGAAAAAGCCTTTACAGAACAAATTTTCAACAAAAAAATGATGTATATACAAAATGCATATACATCATAATTTTGAAGGAAATCCTGCAATTTAATTATTCACGTCGTAATGCCTCGATTGGTGGCATTTTTGCCGCTCTGCGTGCAGGGTAAACGCCGAATATTATACCGATTGCCGACGAGAAACCAACCGCTAACGCTACCGTTGAGGGTTGAACTGCCAACGGCACCGCCATTAGATGTGATACAAACGCCGCCATTGCCACACCTAAAAGCAAACCGATTAGACCGCCGATAAGACAAAGTATAATTGACTCTGTTAAAAACTGGAACATAATTGTACCTGTTTTTGCACCCAATGCCTTTCTAATACCGATTTCGCGTGTTCTCTCGGTAATTGACACGAGCATTATGTTCATAACACCGATACCGCCTACAATAAGCGAAATAGCACTTACGGCAGCTATGAAGATTGTAAACACATTGATAACCGTATCAAGCAAATCGATGTAAGTTGCCATATTTGTAACCGTGTAGCAATCTTTTTCAAAATTATCGTGCAATGAACGGATATAGTTTATTGCCGCCGTACCGATACCGTCAAGCTGACTTTCATCAACGGCGGTGATATTAATTGTATCATAACGATTTTGAGTTGAACCGTTAATTTCGCTGACTACGGTAGCGGGCATAATCATCATACAGCTTGTCATCTGCATTCCGCCCATCATTGAGGACATCTGTTCCATATAGTCCTCAGTGTCCATATTCATTCCTGCCATTAAATCAATAACGCCAATAATTTTTATGGAAATTGTGAGGGTATCAGATGTACAGCTTATATACTCACCCACTACATTTTTTGTACCGAAAAGTTGTAATGCACTGCCCACGTCAATAACGCCCACATATTTGCCCTGTTGGAACTCTTCCTGATTAAAAAATCTGCCGTAAATACAGGGCGTCTGCATTAAATTCTGCATATCGGTATTACCGCCGATACCCATTAAAAAACCTGTTTGGTCATTTGCGGTCATCTGACACATTGCCATACTCTGCATTGAGGCATACTGAACACCGTCAAGCTTTTTAATTGCCGCAATGTCATTATCCGTGAAAAAATCGTCATCATCGGCAACATTATGTTTAACGGTTAATGAAATTGCACTGTTACCCATATCGCGAATCATACCCACGATATAGTCACGACCGCCATTACCAACTGTAACAATGGCAATAACCGATGCAACGCCGATAATAATACCAAGCATTGTGAGAAGTGAACGCATCAAATTGGTTTTTATACTGAAAACGGCAATGCGGATATTTTCTTTTATATTCAAAACTCCACACTCCTTATGAGGTCTTTTTTGCTATTTTTGTGCCGTCTTCCATATTCGGGTCAGGACTCTTTACTACCCATTCGCCATTTGACAAACCATCAATAATCTCATAGCTTGCATCATCAAGAGTACCCTTTGTGATTATTCTTCTTACAACTGTACCCTTTTCTTCATCATAAACAAATACTGAATATTTACCGTTTTCAAACATAACACATTCAACGGGTACTTTAAGAACTTCATCAACCGTTGAAAGTTTAATTTTAATATCAACATCAAATCCGATTACTACTTTTTCGTCGGGATTTTTGATTTTAACCTTTACTTCAGCACCGGTAGCACCTGAAGATGTGCCCATAAGTGAGCTTAAATCCATTCCTGTTGACTCTGCAGCAGTAGCCCCAACATAAACAACTTCGCCATCGTATTCTGAACCAAGGCTTGTGATTACAGCATTCATACCCACTTTGATTTTGAGCAAATCTGCTTTGCCGACGGTTACAGAAACCACCATATCATCATAGCTTTCAATGGTGATACCCGTACCTGTCGGGATAGTTGTTGTGTTACCGATAAGCGAAGTGAGTGAATTTGCATCAACGCCCGAATTACCAAGAAGTGCTGAAAGGTCAAATGAATTTTTATCAGCTACGGGCATAAATTCATACCCTGCTTTAATATTTACAACCGTTACTATACCGTTATTTTCAGCATACCAACCGTTTTTCATCTTGTTATAAATTGCTCTGACATTTTCATAGTTTGCTTTTTTACTGTCTGCGATTGATTTCAACGCTTCAAGCATATCCTCGTCAGTTGTAAGTGCAAGGGCGGATTCTGCCTGAAGTGATGAGAGTTCAGAATTGAGTTGAGCAAGTTTGATATTCAACTGTGTAAGCTCTTCTGCTTTTGAAGTATCAGTTGAAGTCACAGGAATCTGCGTAGTTGTTGCTGCCTCGATAAAGCCGTTGATTTGGTCTTCAGTAGCACCATTTTCTCTCATCTGCTCTACAATGGCATCAATTTGTTCTTGCGGAATGCTCTGTGTTTCTGTAACAGGCTCTGCATTTTGAATTTCTGCCTGTAAATCTGCAATTTGTTTTTCAAGAGCTGTGATTTCTGATTTTTTTGCTTTGATTTCTTTTTCTAACTTTGCTTTTTTCGCCGCATTTGCATCGGATGCAGATTTTGAGTCATTATATTCAGCAAGTGCTTCATCATACTCTTTTTCTGCCGAAGTGAGATATTTTGCTACACCTGACACATTGAATGTTGCAAGTTTATCACCTTTTGAAACTCTGTCGCCCACATTAACAAAGACTTCTTCTACGAAAACGCCTTCAATTGCAGTAAGGCTTTCACTGACTCCTGAAACAACAGTACCGCTGACATCAAGAGTATCGGTAATTGAACCGTAAACCACCTCTGAAACTTCATACTCTACAGGTGGCTCGGGCTTGAAATTAGAGTAAAGCACATAAGACACCAACGCAATCATAAAAACAACGAATGCGATTATACCGATTTTTGCTTTTAAGCTTTTCTTTTTAAAGTTCTTGAACAAAGAAATCACGCCTTTATATATTGATAGTTTATTGTACTACTTTTAGTAGGATTTTCCAATAGTTTTTTTGTTAAGTTTTTGTAAATTTGACAGAAAAATCCGCATATATTTCAATGATAAACAATTTATGTACATAAAGGTGATAAAATGTTTAAAAAAATTATGCTATCGTTTATATGCTTAATTATGATTATGCTTTGCGGATGCTCACAGGAGAGTAAATTTGGGGTTCAACAGTTTGTTGAGAGAATGAATACACTCTATGATACCGACTACACAACTGACGAGTTTATTCTGGGCACGGACAATGACGGTAATAGTTATCTGTTCTGTGACAGAAACGGAATACTTATTAATCTTTCAATTGACACCAACAACACAATTCGCGGAGTGGGACTTACCATTACAGAAAGTATGGACATAAATATCGGATTAGATACATTTTTACAGATTAGCGGTGTATTTACAGGCAAGACCGAAGATGAACAAAAAACAATTTTGACTGACTGTGGCATAACGGCTGATAAAATAAAATATGCCGACAGTAATTTTGTGATTACCGTCGGCAAATATAAATATTCGGTTATCTGTAACGATTATTCAGTTACGCTTTTTTGTGACAGAGTTTGAAAATGACTCACTAAAATGGTCACCATTATCAACGAGATATTTTTTTGGCGAGCTATGGCAGAAAAATAGCCGTTGAGAATTACTCTCTGTGCCATTTAACGCCCTGTGGTGTGTCTTCAAGAACAATGCCCTGTGCTTTAAGCTCGTCACGGATGCGGTCTGCCTCTGCCCAGTTTCTGTCTTTACGAGCCTGAGTGCGAGCCTCAATCATCTTTTCGATTTCGTCGTCAAGGCTTTCAGTTTTTCTGTTATAAACAAGACCTAAAACGCCTGTGAGTTCATCAAAGATTGTTGTTGCGAGTTCTACAAGTTCTTTTGCGGGAGCATCAGTAATTACGCTTGTGTTGATGTCGCGTACAAGCTCAAATACTGATGAAATAGCATCTGCTGTATTAAGGTCGTCATCCATAGCCTTGATAAACTGCTCACGACGGCTTTCGAGTGTCTTTTTAATCTCTTCTGCGTTTTCGGGAAGCGTGTCAACTGCATTTTTCATCGCGAAATCAAGACTTTCACGGCAGTTATAAAGACGAACAAGACTTGCTTTGCACTGCTCAATAATATCAATGCTGTAGTTGATGGGACTTCTATAATGTGAAGAAATAAGGAAATAACGGATTGGTTCATAGCCATATTCATTTGCAACATCACGAACTGTGAAGAAATTGCCTAATGATTTTGACATTTTAACATTGTCAACGCTGATAAATCCGTTGTGCATCCAATAATTTGCAAAAGGAACACCGTTACAGCATTCACTCTGTGCGATTTCGTTTTCGTGATGTGGGAAAACAAGGTCCTGACCACCGCAATGAATATCAATTGTTTCGCCCAAATATCTTCTTACCATTGCAGAACACTCAATATGCCAGCCGGGGCGACCCTGTCCCCAAGGTGACTCCCAATAGGGCTCACCGGGCTTTGCAGACTTCCAGAGAGCAAAGTCCATTGGTTCACGTTTTACTTCTTCAACATTTATTCTTGCACCTGCCTCAAGGTCCTCAAGTGGCTGATGTGAAAGCTTACCATATTCTTTAAACTGCTTGGGGCTGAAATAAACGTCGCCGTTATCTACTGCATAAGCATAGCCTTTTTCAATAAGTGTGCTTACGATATTGATAATTTCGTGAATGTTTTCGGTTGCCTTTGGGTGAACAGTTGCTTCACGCACATTCATACCCTTTGCGTCTGTCCAGAATTCTTCGATATACTTTTCAGAAACGGTTTTATAATCTGTTCCCTCTTCGTTTGCACGGCGGATAATTTTATCGTCAATGTCGGTAAAGTTCTGAACGAAATTCACCTTATATCCGCGGTATTCCATATATCTTCTGAATGTGTCAAACACGCAGAGCGGACGAGCGTTACCGATATGGATAAAATTGTAAACAGTTGGTCCGCAGGCATAAACCTTAAGTTCATTTGGAACAATTGTTTTAAGTTCTTCTTTTCTTCTGGTGAGAGTGTTGAAAATTTTCATTATTTTTCTTCTCCTTTATACTTAGCTAATTCTTTTTCTAACTTATCTATTTTTGCATTTAATCTGCAGAATTCCTGTGACACAGGGTCGGGAATATGAACCTGGTCAAGATTATCAACTCGTTTGCCGTTACGCTTAATTACCCTTGCGGGAACACCCACGGCAGTTGAATTAGGCGGAATTTCGTCAAGCACCACAGCACCCGATGCAATATTTGAATGGTCGCCAACCTTAAATGGTCCAAGGACCTTTGCACCCGAGCCAATCATAACGCCGTTGCCGATTGTTGGGTGGCGTTTGCCCGTATCCTTACCTGTACCGCCCAATGTTACACCCTGATAAATTGTAACATCATCACCGATTTCAGCAGTTTCACCGATTACAACACCTGTGCCGTGGTCAATGAAAAAGCGTCTGCCGATTGTAGCACCGGGGTGAATTTCAATATTGGTCTTTTTTGCCGAGCGTTGAGATATTGCACGGGCAATGAATTTCATATTATGTTTAAAGAACCAATGTGCAATTCTATGTGACCTTATGGCTTTAAGACCGGGATAAAGAAACAATATTTCAAGCACACTTGACGCCGCAGGGTCTCGTTCTTTTACTGTCTGTATGTCTTCAATCAATCTTTTGAACAAATATATTCCTCCAAAAAGTAATCACTCACTTAGAATGATAATAAAGTAACCGCTGATAAAATCGATGTGCGATTATCAACGAGATAGTTTTTTCGGCAGAGCCGTCAAAAAACGCAGGCAATACTTTGTGTATTGGCGAGTATTTTGGACGTGCAATGACGGAAAAATAGCCGTTGAGAATTGTGCATAAGATTGCAAGCAGTGGTTACAAATAAACAACGCCTTCATCTGCTTTTCACACAGACGAAGGCGACTAATCGCGGTTCCACTTCGATTTATAACTCTAATGGTTAATAACGCAACCACACGGGTATGTATTTCCCCATACCGACTCACGAATGCACTTCACAAAGGCTTTTTAATACGGGCTTTCAGCCGACGACCCATAATCTCTGATAAAAATACGATTGCTACTCTTTTCGGTCACAGTCTTTACTTATTCAAAATCATTATATGCATTTTACCACATAAGTTTACAAAATGCAATATCTATTTATATAACCTCTCCTGTTAAAATACCCTCAACCATATTGATGATTTCTACCTGAACAATTTCGCCATCACCCAGCTCATAACCGCAGATAAAGTTTATCTGTGTGTCAATTTCGGGGGCATCCATAGTTGTTCTGCCGTAATAAGAATCGGAGTATGCGTCATAGCCCTCAACGATTGCCGAGAGTGTTGAGCCGATAAGACTTTCATTGATTTCATCAAGAATTGCATTCTGACGCTCATTAATAATATCGGCACGGTCTGTGCGGATTTCACTATCAAGCATTCCGTCAAGTTTTGCTGCGGGAGTGCCCTCCTCTTCTGAATAGGCAAAGCAACCCATTCTTTCAAATCGCATATCTTCAACAAAATTGCAGAGCTCGTTAAACTCTTCTTCAGTTTCACCGGGGAAGCCCGCAATAAATGTGGTGCGGATTGTAACGCCCTCAATTCTTTCGCGGATTTTGTTAAGTAATGCGGTAAGAGTTTCACGGTCACCGTGACGGTTCATTCTTTTAAGAACCCTGCCGTTGCAATGTTGGAGTGGAATATCCATATATTTTACGATTTTATCGTTAGTTGCGATTTCGTTAATGAGTGCGTCGTCAATTCTTTCGGGGTAGAGATAGAGAAGTCTAATCCACTGAATACCCTCTACCTTTGACAAGGCTTTAAGCAATGGCACAAGGGCATTTTTGCCGTATAAGTCTTCGCCGTAGCGGGTTGTATCCTGTGCAACGACAACAAGCTCTTTTACACCCTCACTTGCAAGTTTCTGTGCCTCGGCAAGAATACTTTCACTTGGTCGGCTACGGAATTTACCGCGAATCGACGGAATTGCACAATAGGTACAATGGTTTGAACAGCCCTCTGCGATTTTAAGATATGCAGAATACGGCGGAGTTGTGAGAATTCGGTCGCCCTCGATTTTAAGGTTTGTTTTTTCGGGGTATTCCTCAACCTTTTCCCCCTCAATAAGTTTATTACAGATTTCGCATATATCCTCATTTGCACCGATACCGATTACGCCGTCAACTTCGGGGATTTCGTTAAAGATTTCAGTCTGATAACGTTCGGCAAGGCAACCCGTAACAAGCACTTTTACATCGGGGTAATCCTCTTTATATGAAATCATATCTAAAATATTTTCGATTGACTCTTTTTTTGCGTCCTCAATAAAACCGCAGGTATTTACAATTACCACATCAGCATCTGCAGGGTCATTGACAATTTCAAAGCCGTTATTTTGGAGTTTTGAAAGCATTATTTCGGCATCCACCTGATTTTTGGGACAACCTAAAGAAATCATACCAATTTTTTTAGTCATAATATTCTTCCTCATTGTATTCATTTATGGTGTTAAGGGTATGTTTAATGTCGGAATAAGAATAACCTAAACGCATTAGTGCGTCGATTGTTCTTTTTCTGCCCTTTTCATCACCAATTTTATTTATATATTTTTTCTTTATTATTAATATAATACGGTTTTCGGGCTCGTTGTCAAGTAAATCGACTGTATTTTCCACAATTTCACGGTCAATGCCCTTAAAAATCAATTCTTGTTTAATTCTTTTTATACTGTAATTTTTTCTCTCTAAAAGGTCATTTGCAAGAATTCGGGCGAATTCTTCGTCATTTAAAAGACCTAATTCAGTTAGTCTTTCGCAGGCCTTTTCGGCACTTATCTTTTCGTGCCCTTTTTCGCAGAGCTTTTTGATTAACTCTTTTGTGCCGTAAGGACGGCGGGATAGAAAATCAAGCCCCTTATTATAAGCACGACGAAAACTGACCGCGTCAAGCAACTCGGTCAGTTCTTCTTCGTTTATTTCTTTTAAATTTCTGTACTTTTCGGAATACCAATAGTCACTGTCAACTGTGGCACGGTATTCATCGTCAACATAGATATGAATCTTGTTGCCGTTACCCTGCTTTACAGATAAAATCATTCGTCGTCATCCACCGCAATATCAAGCTTTGCTCTTGCCGCTGCTCTTGTTGTAGGCATTTTTACAACCTCGGGTTGTGAAACAGGAGTTGGTGCACTCTTTTTATTTTCAATAGCCTCTTTCATTTTTTCGCGAATCTGCACTTCGATTTCGTTTGCAAGTTCGGGGTTCTGCTTAAAGAGGATTTTTACATTTTCTCTGCCCTGACCAAGACGTTGGTCACCATAATAGAACCAAGCACCGCTTTTTTTAAGAATGTCAAATTTAACACCCAAGTCAACTATTTCACCGATTTTTGAAATACCCTCACCGTACATAATGTCGAACTCTGCCTCTTTGAAAGGAGGAGCAACCTTATTCTTAACAATCTTAACGCGGGTACGTGAACCGATAAACTCACTACCCTGACCCTTTAACTGCTCAACACGGCGAACATCAATTCGCATTGATGCATAGAACTTAAGAGCACGACCGCCGGTTGTAACCTCTGGGTTGCCGTAAACCACGCCAACCTTTTCACGAAGCTGGTTAATGAAGATAATAAGAGTATTTGATTTATTGATTACGCCTGCAAGCTTACGAAGAGCCTGTGACATTAAGCGAGCGTGAAGACCAACGTGGCTGTCACCCATATCACCCTCGATTTCAGCACGTGGAACGAGAGCCGCAACAGAGTCAACAACAATTACATCAAGAGCACCTGAACGAGCAAGAGCCTCGGCAATTTCAAGGGCCTGCTCGCCGTTATCGGGCTGAGAAACGAGAAGTGAATTTATATCAACACCCAAAGCCTCGGCATATTCGGGGTCAAGAGCGTGCTCGGCATCAATAAACGCTGCCTCGCCGCCGTTTTTCTGTGCCTGAGCAACAACATGCAACGCGAGAGTTGTTTTACCTGAAGATTCAGGCCCATAGATTTCAATAATTCTGCCCTTTGGCAAACCGCCGATGCCTGTAGCGGTATCAAGAGAGATTGAGCCTGTTGACACAGCCTCAACATTTAATGCACTGTTTTCGCCAAGACGCATAACTGCACCCTTGCCGTAATTTTTTTCTATTTGAAGTAACGCGGTTTCTAATGCTTTTGATTTATCAGCCATTTTTAGTCCTCACAATCGTACAAATGTTCGTTTGAGATAATTATATATTATTTATTTTATAATTGCAAGTGTTTTTTCTACAATTTATTAAAAATATTTTTCAAAAAAGACTTGCAAATTGCAAAAGTTTCTGTTACAATATCTCTCGTTGTAATTTGATTATTTATCCCCGTGATATAAGGAGGTGCCTTTAAAATGGCAAAATGCGAATATTGTGGTAAAGACGTTGCTTTCGGCATCAAGGTTTCTCACTCACACAGACGTTCAAACAGAACTTGGAAACCAAACGTTAGAAGAGTTAAAGCAGTTGTAAACGGCTCTCCTAAGAGAGTTTATGCTTGCACTCGTTGCCTTCGTTCAGGTAAGGTTGAAAGAGCAGTTTAATTCTTAAGCTAATTCATGAAAATTAACGCACATCGTTTGATGTGCGTTTTTTTCTTTATGTTTTTCTTTTTTTAGCTGAAAAAGCAATAACCAATGTTATTATTCGTGTAATAACAACAACTGCAAGATATATGCCCGCAAAAAGTAAAACCAACACACCATCGGCATCAGATGTTTCTCGTGATGGTAATATGTGAATAGGCAAAGTTACAAGGCTTAAAAGATTAAATATAATAAATGTTACAAAACTAATGACTGATTTAATCAACATTGATTTTTTTACATTTTTAATGACTAAAAATAAAAAACTTATCAAAGAAAATAGTACAAGTATGGCAATAATAATTAAATTCATTTCAATTCGTTCAAGCAAATAAATTGAAAATGTGAATTCTGTTAACAACCGCAATAAAACAGCTTGAAAAATACCATCAGATATTGATTTTATGTATTCTTTTTTCATTTTTTCGCCTCCCTCAAGACGGGACGCCGAGGTCGTCGTCCCCTACTATATATTATTGTGGAAATAGTAAAGTATTTCGGTTTCGGTGTCGTAAAAATAAAGGTCATAAGAAGCAAACTTGTCATAATCGGGATTACTGTAAATGTAACAATAATCCATAATTGATATTATACTTCTGTCAAAATCATAGGTTTGGACAAACTCTTTATTCATATCGCTTATTTCATCAGTAAACACAGCGACCCATTCGTCATAATTATCAAGATAACTATTTAATTCTTCAATATCTTCTTCGGTCATTTGTTTCAGATATTCATTATTCTCTATATTCGGATTTTCATAAGTATATTTACCATAATCGGTGTAATCTTGAAATATTCCATACGAACAATACTCCACAATCTCATAGTCACCCAATGATAAGCGAACATCTTCTTGTGGTGGAACATAGTTTGCAGAAAACAGTGCAAACGGAATGGCAATTACTAAAAATATAATTAAAATAATCATACTGTACTCCTTTGTGCGGGACGCCGAGGTCGTCGTCCCCTACGAAATTACGGACAGACGAGGACGTCTGTCCCTACTACAATAATAAATCAAAATTCTTTATCGGCAAAGAGTTTTTCCAATTTGCTCTGTATATTCTCGGGAAGTTTGCAAAGTGTGTAATAAGATGACTCAACCCTTATGTAATACTCGCCTGTTTCAAATCTTATGAGATAACCTTGTCGCCAATACAGATTTTCTTCATCTTCAAACTGCCAAAAAATACATCTTCTATCGCTTTTGTCAAGTTCTTCAGTCGAAAAATATCTAGTATCTTCTTCTTTGAAATTTTCATTTATAACCAAATCACGAAGAAAGCTCATTTCTTCTTCGGTGAAATCGGGAATTACTTCATCAGTATAAAAGTAATCATATGAAAGGACTATCTTTGATACTTTGTTTTTTGTGGTGTCGGGGAATTTATAATCTTTCTTTATATAAATATCTGTTTCAACCGCCATATCCCAATCATCATAAAATGCTTCAAGAACAAAATTGTCAGTACCATTGAGAGTCCAATAATCATAATTACCATTGGTTCTGTTTATTTTTTCGGTGACTTCATATTCAAATTTCCAATTGCTTGATAACATTTCATAATTACCAATACTAAAATCTTCTGTGATTGACTCTGAAACATATGCTGTGGGCATTTCATTTCGATAATCTTCTTTTAGATTTTCAAAGCTTTCATTCGGTATTATAGCCAATACAAGTAGTGTTAATGTAAGCACCACAAAGGGAATTAGGGTAAATGAGATAATATTGCCTATAACTGACTCTGTTTTTTCTTCATCTTGTTCTTTCTTTATATTTTCTAATTCTTCTGTTGTTACAGTATTTGTGATTATTATTTCATTTTCTTCAAAAAAGCTAATCACAAGTATTGCTATTGAAATTAAAAGTAAAATCCAATGTTCAGGATTTAAAAGAGTTGCTAAAATATTTGTTACTACAATTGCAACCAATAATCCTCTCACTGCATAAATAAGCTTTTTGTATTTAAGTGTAAACAAGGTTACCAACATCATGGCAACAAATATAACTAATGCGAGTACATTTGCAACGGGTTCATCATTTACAAACATTCCAAGCATCCAAAAGCCTGCGAAAATACCGGGATAATCTAAAAATAACATCAATATCGAAACTATGTATGAAATTATTGAGGTAATAAAAACTGATTTTTTCATAACTACGCCTCCTTAGAGTTTATAAGAGAAAGGTTTGCTCCGTCAGTATATTCTAAAATATCACCGGGTTGGCAGTTGAGCTCACGGCAGATTGCTTCAAGTGTTGAAAATCGCACTGCTTTTGCTTTGCCTGTTTTGAGAATTGATAAATTTGCTTGGGTTATTCCTATTCGTTCAGCCAATTCGCCCGATGTCATTTTTGACTTTGCGAGAGCTAAATCAAGATTTACTTTAATTGCCATTTATATTACCTCATATTGTCATATCGTTTTCTTCTTTGATTTGGATTGCTTCTTCAATAATATTGCGGACTATGCGGATAATAAGTCCAATGAAGAATGCGGAAATGCCGACAAACAAGAATCCAAAGTATTTAAACATTGCAACGGCACATATAAGTCCCACATAAATACAAAGAAATGACAGAATATTAAGATATTTGACATTTTCGGTGACAAAAACCTTTTTCTTTTTCACATTGAAAAGAATTTTATAAAGCAGTACAACTGCACCCCACCCCGCAGGCAGTGAAAGATATGCAATAACAGTCATAAATTTTTCAATACCCACGTGCTCCATTATTTTACAAAGGAACGGCACAAGCCACGGAATTGAAACGGTAAGAAAAGCCATTGCAAGTGCGAAAACTGTAGTGAATACAATAGACAAAGAAATAGATTTACTTTCTGCTTTCATAAAAACTCTCCTTAAATATGGGAATTTCATATCTTGGCTTTAAAATACCATTATTTTTATCGTTTGTCAATAAATATTTATCGAAAAACAGAAAAATTACAGTATTGTAATAATGATTTTGAATATAAAAAAAGAGGGAGCAGACTTAATCTCTCCCTCCGTCAACGCTGACGCGTTGCCACCTCCCTCGTCAAAGGGAGGATTATTATTTTGTTTTAATTACGCATTACGAATTAATAATTATGGATTATTAATACATTCCGCCGCCTGCTTGTGCCATCGCTGCAGCAGCAGCTGCTTCAGCCTGTGGGTCAG
This sequence comes from Candidatus Fimenecus sp., assembly GCA_045543095.1. Lineage (GTDB taxonomy): Bacteria > Bacillota > Clostridia > Oscillospirales > Acutalibacteraceae > Fimenecus. Next base: position 52,171 of record JAZQMC010000010.1, read on the forward strand.
GAATATCTGCTACAAGTGACTCTGTTGTTAGCACCATTGCTGCAACTGATGATGCATTCTGAAGTGCTGAACGAGTAACTTTAGCGGGGTCAAGGATACCTGCTTCGAACATATCAACATATTCGCTTGTTGCGAAGTTGAAGCCGTAGCCAACCTTATTTGAATTAACGATTTCGTTTACGATAACTGAGCCCTCAAGACCTGCGTTTGCAGCAATCTGACGAACGGGCTCTTCGATAGCCTTAAGAACAATCTTAACACCTGTCTTGAAGTCTGCATCTTCTGTATCGAGAAGTGCTGATGCTGATTTAATAGCGCCGAGAAGTGCAACGCCACCACCTGCTACTGTACCCTCTTCAACAGCAGCCTTTGTTGCTGCAAGAGCGTCTTCGATACGAAGCTTCTTTTCTTTCATTTCTGTTTCAGTAGCAGCACCTACACGAATAACTGCAACACCGCCTGCAAGCTTTGCAAGTCTTTCCTGAAGCTTTTCACGGTCGAAATCAGATGTTGTTTCTGCAATCTGTGACTTAATCTGGTGAATTCTGCCCTTGATAGCATCCTGCTCACCTGCACCGTCAACGATGATTGTATTTTCTTTAGAAATCTTAACCTGCTTTGCACGGCCTAACTGGAAGAGCTGTGTATCTTTAAGTTCAAGACCTAAATCAGATGTGATTACCTGACCGCCTGTAAGGATTGCGATATCCTGAAGCATTTCTTTTCTTCTGTCGCCAAAGCCAGGTGCTTTAACTGCAACGCAAACGAATGTACCGCGAAGTTTGTTTACAAGGATTGTTGAAAGTGCTTCACCCTCAACATCTTCTGCAACGATAACAAGCTTTTTGCCTGCCTGAACAATCTGTTCAAGAAGTGGAAGAATTTCTTGAATATTGCTGATTTTCTTATCTGTAATAAGGATGAATGCATCGTCGATTACTGCTTCCATCTTATCTGTATCTGTTACCATATAAGGTGAGATGTAACCGCGGTCAAACTGCATACCCTCAACAACATCACTATATGTTTCGCTTGTCTTTGACTCTTCGATTGTGATTACGCCGTCTGCAGTAACCTTTGCCATTGCCTCTGCAATAAGATTACCAACATATTCGTCAGCAGCTGAAACTGTTGCAACACGAGCAATGTCGTCACTTGATGCAACAGGCTTTGCGTTTTTGAGAACTTCATGGACAACTGCATTAACTGCTGCCTGCATACCCTTTTTAACTACCATTGGGTTTGCACCTGCAGCAACGTTTTTCATACCCTCACGAACAAGAGCCTGAGCAAGAAGAGTTGCTGTTGTTGTACCGTCACCTGCAACGTCATTTGTTTTTGTTGCAACTTCTTTAACAAGCTGTGCACCCATATTTTCGAATGCATCTTCAAGCTCAACTTCTTTAGCGATTGTAACACCATCGTTTGTGATGAGTGGTGCACCGTATTTTCTGTCAAGAACTACGTTTCTGCCTTTTGGTCCGAGTGTGATTTTAACTGTATTGCTTAATTTATCAATACCATTTTGAAGAGCCTTACGAGCCTCTTCACCATAAATAATCTGTTTAGCCATTATCTAAGCCCTCCTTATTCTACGATTGCAAGAATTTCTGACTGACGAACAATTGTGTATTCTTTATTGTCCATCTTAACTTCTGTACCTGAATATTTGCCGATAATTACCTTATCGCCAACTTTAACATACATTTCAACCTCATGGCCGTCGATAAGTCCGCCGGGGCCAACTGCTACAACTTCAGCAACCTGTGGTTTTTCCTGTGCTGAAGCGGCAAGAACGATTCCGCTTTTTGTTGTTTCTTCCATTTCAGCAGATTTAAGTACAACTCTGTCTGCAAGTGGTTTAATAGTCATTTTATGTTACCTCCATAAAGAATTAAATATACAAAAATTTTAGCACTCTCGGTTTTCGAGTGCTAATTATATTTTAGCCATATTTTGCCAAAAGGTCAAGGGGTTTATGTAAAATTCATAGTTTTTTCATAAATTGATTTTTATATAAATAGCCTTCCCCCGCCGAGGGGAAGGTGGCAAAACCGCAGGTTTTGACGGAAGGGGGGATTTTTTATTGATACCCCCCTCAGTCGCTTCGCGACAGCTCCCCCTCAAGGGTGGAGCCCATTTTTATTTCATATCAACCCAAAACTTACGGTTAAGGCTTTATTGATTTTATTCATATCGCCCTGCGAAAGATTACCCATTCGCTCTTTAAGGCGTTGTTTATCTATTGTGCGGACTTGTTCAAGCAATACGACAGAATCCTTACTTAAACCGCAAGTGTTACCATTTACACTAATATGAGTGGGAAGTCTTGATTTTTCCTGCTGACTTGTAATAGCGGCGGCAATCACCGTTGGGCTGTATTTATTACCCACATCATTCTGCACAATAAGTACTGGTCGCACTCCGCCCTGCTCTGAACCTACTACGGGGCTTAAATCAGCATAATATATGTCCCCTCTTTTGACATTCATTTTATATATCACTCCAAAAATTCTTTTTGCATAATTATTTTTACCTTTTGTTTACATAATTAAACATTCAAGAGCAATATATTTTATGCTGAAATAAATCAGTCTGTCCCATAAATATAGGTAAAGTTTTCAAAGAACAATGCATCAATGCCGTCTATTGCAATTTTTTCAAATGCTTTTGTGTCGCGATTTACAAATAATTTGCAGGTATGACCCTCGGCAGTATAGGAATAAACAAGACTTTCGCTTTTTTCGTCTTTAGTTGGTTTTTTGCCTTGTGCGTTGTTTATGCACTCTTCAATCCCCCGACAAACCATATTAAAGGGCATTTTATCGCCGTCAACGGTAAGTTCTAATCCTTTATACTGCACCGCATATTCACCGTCAATGCAGTTGATTTGCATACCCTTTACAGTTTCGGGGGCGGTCATTTCAAGTGTAATGGTATTCGGTAGGGTATATTGGGCATTGGAGGTAATCTCAAGACCATTAAAAGTTGTCCTGAGGGTACAAGTAAAGCCACTGATTGACAGTGGCTCGTTTTCGACATCCTTTGATTTAAAATCTGTGCAACTGCACAAAAGCAATAAGCACAACAAAGGGCAAAGGAATTTTTTCATTAAGTTTCTCCTATTCGTATTTTTTAAGTGTTTCAGGAAGCTCGGCGAGAATAAGACTTGGGGTATTACCCATCATTGAGTATTTTTCGCTTACCTTATCCCCTGCCGTACCGTGAATATTAACACCTGCTATGGCACTTTTGAAGGGGTCAAGGCCTTGGGCGACAAACGAGCCGATAATACCGCTGAGCACATCACCGCACCCGCCCGTTGCCATTCCGGGATTTCCGGTAATATTCACATACATATCGTCATATTCATTACTGCCCACAAGGGTTGACGCACCTTTAAGTACAAGCACGCATTTTTTCGCCTGAGTAAAGCTTTTTACAACTGCACCGCGGTTATTCTGAACCTCACCAACGCTTACCCCTGCAATACGTGACATTTCTTTAGGATGAGGGGTAAGAATTACGGGTGTTTTTTTCTCGTCTAATACATCTATATTATTTTCCAGACAATTTATGCCGTCAGCATCAAGAATTACAGGCACTTCGCTATTTTTGATTACGAATTCAGTAACGGCTTTTGTGTCATTATCAACACCCATTCCGCAACCGAGGACCACACAAGAGCATTTTTTGATTTCACGCTCAATTCGTTTAATTGCATTCTGTGAAATTCTGCCCGATTTATTACTTTCAAGGGGAATTAAAATCTGCTCGCAAGTTTTTGGGGCGATTGCATTATATGCGAATGACGGGAACGCGAGTTTCACAAGTCCTGCACCCGAATTCACCGCCGCTTGCGACGCAAAATACACCGCATTTGGCATTTCGTAGCTACCGCCGATTACAAGCACTGTGCCGTATGTACCCTTATGACTTTCGGCTTCACGCTTTTTGAAAAACGATTTTATTTCTTCTGTGCTTACAGTGAAAAGTGACGCATCCACCTGCTCAAAGCATTTTTCGGGAATACCGATTGGGGCAAGCACCACCTGACCGCATTTTTCCATTGAGGGTTTTAAAACGTGAACAGGTTTAAGCACAAGCACCGCTATTGTCATATCGGCCGAAATTGCATTTTTGGATGCTTTACCGCTATCACCCTCTAATCCGCTTGGAATATCAATGCTTATTACAGTTGCACTACCATTATTGATTTTTGTGAAAAGGGATGTTGTAAGAGCATCGGGCTCACCGCGGAAGCCGATACCGAAAATGCAGTCGATTATAAGTTGTGCATTTTCAAAGTATTTATCTGTTGTGCCGTTATCGGTATAATAAACGATATTAAGCCCCATAGCACGCACGCGTGAGAGCATTTCAGAGGATTCGCTATCTGTGGGCAGACCCATGGCCATCATAACAGTTACATTGTATCCGCTTTCATTAAGCTTGCGAGCGATTACAAAGCCGTCGCCACCGTTTCTGCCTTTGCCACAGATTACAAGAGCATTTCTCTTATTTGAGTTTTCAAAGGTTTTGCGAATAATTCTCGCACAATATGAGCCTGCATTTTCCATAAGCTGAAGATAGGAAATACCGCCCTCATTAGCAAGCCTTTCAACCTTTCGGGTGTTTTCAACTGTTAAAACTCTCATAAAATCCACTCCACAAAATTATATTAATATAATAACATAAATAGAGTAAAAAGCAAATAAAAAAGAGAGCATTTCTGCTCTCTTTAATTAGTTTTTACAAAACATAGATAGTAACGTTTCTTGCACCCCACTGAATGCACTGACTTTCAGTATTCATATAAAGGTCAACAACAAACTTATTCTTCTTTGCAAATCCGCCTGTATCTTCTGCAATGCAATAGCCGTAAACTACGCCGTCATTTGATACAATCCACATTTCTGTGCCGTAGGGAATCTGCTTGGGGTTAACCGCAATACGACCCGGCATTACCTTTTTACCTGTTGCAGTTTTTCCGCCCGGTTCACAATAAGCAGCTGCTTTGCCTGTGATTGTGTATTTATACTCGGTTGGAATATTATCCTTGCCGATTGTGTATTTTGACGGAAGTGCGATTTCAGAAATAGGGTTACCGTTCTTTTCAATCTTATTGTTACCGAGTTTGCTTGTTGTTTTAACAAGCGTACCGATTGTTGTAACCTGTGTTACAGGCTTCTGTGTGATTGTTTCGCTCTCTTTTTCAGTTGACTCAACAACACCGTTTACAACGCGGTCTTTATAAACAACTGTTTTTGTGCCGTTAACACCAACTGTAGTAATCTTTTTTGTACCTTTAAGCATACTTGAAGATTTTTTTGTGGTTGAAGTGAAAGGCACACTTTCTTCTGCCTCACGTGTTACATATTCAACACGGAGCACATCGATTGTAAGCTCGTTTGAAAGTGCAGTATCAGCAGTTGGCACAACTTCATCGTCTTCATCTAAAACGATTTTCTGTTCTGCGAGCAAATCGCCAACAGTTTTAGCAGTTGTTTTCACATTCTTTATTTCATTGTCAACATTGATTGTAATTTCGTAGTTATTGAGGATTTTAACCTCCATATTGTTTGTCACAACAGCATTAACGTCGACACTTGAAACAAGATTATCTGAAAGTTCAACACCCTGATTTGCAATAAGCTCTGACACTCTACCTGCAAAGATTAAATTTTCTGTTTTTCCGTCAGCATAAGTAAATGTTACATTACTTGCACGACATACAATAATTCGGCTGTCTTGACCCGCTGTGAAATCATCAAGGATAAGTTTATCACCCTCGGACAACTGAATTTCTGCTTCGGCAACAATTTTGTAAGGGTCCATTTCACTTGACTCTACTCTTGTTACCTGTGAGCCCTCATAAACATCTGTTATATAGGTCTCACTTGTGGCAGCGAAAGCTGTTCCGGCACAGAGAACGGCAATTGCCACAATAAGCGCCGTAACTCGCAAAACTGTTTTACGAGTTGCTTTTACCTGCCCCTTTATTTCGTTATTCATCATTCTGCTCCTTTAATAAGCTGTGCTATCCGTTCAAGACTTTTGAACGGCTTGCCTGTTCGCCCGCCTTAGAAAAGAGGGTGATACAGTCGCTGAAAACACAACCGTTATTCTCGCTTTGTGACCTTGCACATTATATTCAACCGTCAACAAAAAGTCAAATTTTTTGAAAAATGTTTTTTGTGCAAATGTGCTAAAAAACGAAGTCAATTTTTGACTGAATATCCCAACAGAGTTGGTTTTTCTACCATATATTGTGGTTTTCGGGTTATTTAGTATTAAAATTTTTGTGAGATTTTTAAAAAAACATTAAATTATTACAAAACGGTTACAAAATTTTAAGGTTTTTACCCCCTATCAGCATTAGTTTTGTCCATATTTTATGTAATTTCACAGAGAATTATACCTGTTTTTTCCTATACTATTATATATAGGTAATTCTTTATTAAAAATAAACAAAAAAATGACGGAGGAAAAATCTCCGTCAAAGGTTGATTGTAAATATTACACAAAAATAACACGCAAACACTTCACAGGTGGATGCTGAGTGAAGCCCCATACTTAACTTGCGGACAGACGAGGACGTCTGTTCACAAGTTACCAATTAGTATTATTGCAATATTGCACTGTGTTTTCAATTATGCTATTATAATAGTATAAGAAAAATTGGTAAGAAAACTGCCCGCAAGCAGAACTTGACAAAGTCAAGAATTAAATTCTTGTGCAAATATTGGTTAAAATGATATACTTATTATAGAAAGTGAGGCGGAGTTTATGACTGTTGGCGAAAGACTACAGAGCTACAGAAAGCAACACAATTTATCGCAGGAAGAATTGGCGAAACAATTATTCGTGACAAGGCAGACCATAAGTCTTTGGGAGACCGACCAAACTCTGCCGACAATTGATAATCTTATCAGGCTTAAAGATATTTTAGAGGTATCAATTGACGATATTCTTACAGAGCCCGAGGAAAAGGATGAAGAAGAAAACAAGCCTTTAGAAAGCTATGAATTCAAATATAACAAGCCGATACTCAAATCAGTTTTTAAAACCTCAAATTCAAAAAGCTTTTGGGCTCACCTGTTATTGACCTTGTTGCTTATTCTCAACGCAGTACGCACATATTTTGTTGTGACCGATGATATTTCGAAGGGACTTTATTGGGGATTTGCGATAATTGCGGTAATCTTTTTTATACGATATATAATAAGTATAGCAAGGGTGTGGAGCATAAGCAAAAACAATGCTCTGAAAAACACGTACAAATACGAGGTTTTTGACGGTGTTATCCGCGTTACTGTTACAAAAGATGATGAAACATTTGCAGTTAGAAATATTACACCCGAAAGTGTTTCAAGATGCTGGAGCACAAAGGATTTATATGTTTTTGAGCATCAAAAGACAGTTTATTGCATAAAAAAGCAATGTCTTAACAGCAATTCGTATTTGCATTTGTTTTTCTATAATGGTAAACAGTTTAAGCAAAAAAGCATTAATGCCCTGTCGATAACTTCAAACATATTTTTTGTACTGTCTTTTCTCACAATATTTGCAGGTGTAATATGCACGTCTGCCATGTCGGCAAGCAATAATCTGTATTACGAAAATATGTGGGTATTTTTCTTATTCCTTCCCATACCCTTGATTTCAATAATATTGGGTGCAATTAAGCTTAAACGCAAAGAAAAAGGCACAAAAAATATCGTTGCGGGAATAGTTATGGCTTTTCTGCTGATAGTTTACGGTAGTTTTGCGTTTATTTATGAAGAGCCCGAAACGGTTGTAAGACCTACGGTTGATGTAGAAATCGAAAGTGATGAGGAAGCAACTGTTGTTTTTGATTATATCAGCGAAATTGAAAAAACGGTTAAAATTGATTTACCCGATAGTGCTATTATTACGGATACGAGTGCTTTAGCCGGTTATGATGTAATAACTATGAAAATATCCGATTATGACGCACAAAAATTTGAAAATGACCAAATGAAATTTGAGTTCTGGACAGCTCAGCTCCGTGAAGATTATGACCAGCTTTTGCCATATCGTTATCTCGATACAGATGCAGACTATTATCTTTTATACAATACCACATACGATACCTACAATACCATTCCCAGTGTTGACGGCGAATATAGACTTTGGTATTTATGCTATTACTGCGACGACAACTGCTTTAAGGCGATAAATTACATGGTCATTTATTACACAGAGCATCAATCTTTGTGGGAACATTCAATAGAAAACAACTATCTAATCGGTGACGCGTTAGAAAAAGTGGGATTAAAGGATTGTTATGCTACCTCCCCTTACATCGGCAATATGGACGCTTCTGAAGACGACGAAATGGTTTATTTTATAAAAGATGAAAGACGAAATTCTGCATATCACGATTTATACCTTGCAGTTGAAACTTATGACCAGATATATTTTTATGATTTTGCCGAATACGGAGAAGATGATGGTGGTGCATATTCCGAAGATTTGTATTTAGCAGATTTGGATGGCGACGGAGTTGACGAAATAATTGTTCATAGATTTGTTGGAGCTTCGTGCGGTGGAGGAGCGTACATATCACAGATTTTCAAATTCGACGATACATATCCTTATTTCCACAGGATTTTTAACAGTCAAAGTGAAGATAGTTTTTATACAGGGTTTGCAAGCACACTTAAAAATAATTTTAAAATTGAAATAAAAAATGTGTTCACAGGATATAAGACCGTTTTGGATTTCGGTGACACCGCTGATAAATACTATAGTCTTTATTGGGATGAAAGCGGAACACCCTTAATAGACAAATACGGTTATGTTTCAAGCAGAAGCTTTTTTAGTGAGTTTTATCCCGAAGATACTGACAAAGACGGAATTTATGAAATTGTATGCTTGCAATATCACTCGCTAATTGATAATTCTGATTGTATCGGTTATGCGAAAAGTGTACTGAAATACAACGAGGAATATAAGACCTTTGTGGTTATTGATGCGGAGTTTATTCCGTATGAAGAATAGATAATAAAATGCAAAGCGGGACGCCGAGGTCGGCGTCCCCTACTTTTTTGCAATAAAAAACAGCACCCACATAAGTGAGTGCTGAAATTTTTGAAATATTCCCATTCGGGCAAGATTATCTCTTGAGAACTGTCTGAGCGTTAAGAAAACAGTCCGGTGGACTGTTTTTAGCGAGGAGCACCGAGTGCTTTGCCGAGGTGCCCGAAGGCCGAAAAGGGATGAAAGTTTTTTCTTGGCAAAACATTAAGTTTAATAAAAAACAATGCCCACCAAAACTGGTGAGCATTGATAATTGATAAAAACTTTTATCTCTTTGAGAACTGAGGTGCACGACGAGCACCTTTGAGACCGTATTTCTTTCTTTCCTTCATTCTTGGGTCTCTTGTTAAGAAACCTGCCTTTTTGAGAGCTGGACGAAGGTTTGCATCGTACTCAAGAAGAGCACGTGAAAGACCGTGACGGATAGCACCAGCCTGACCTGTAACGCCACCACCGTTTACACGGCATACGATATCGAACTTATCAGCTGTTCCTGTAAGAGCAAGAGGCTGACGAACGATGAGTTTAAGTGTTTCAAGACCAAAGTAATCGTCGATTTCTCTGTCGTTGATGATGATTTTGCCTGTACCTGCATAAACACGTACACGAGCTACTGATTTCTTTCTTCTACCTGTACCGTAGAAAAATGGACTTGTTTCGTACATTTAAATAGCCTCCCTTTCTTAGAATTCTCTTGTTTCTGGCTTCTGTGCAGCGTGCTTGTGCTCTGCACCGCGGTATACACGAAGACGAGTAAGAGCCTCACGGCCGATTACTGTATCAGGAATCATACCCTTAACAGCCTTTGTTACTGCGAACTCGGGCTTTGTTTTCATAAGAGTCTTATACTTAACTTCTTTCATGTTACCAACATAGCCTGTGTGATGATAATACATTTTCTGTTCGAGCTTGTTACCTGTAAGAACAACCTTTTCTGCGTTGATGATGATTACGTGGTCACCACAATCAGCGTGAGGAGTAAATGTTGGCTTGTGCTTACCTCTGAGAAGAACTGCAGCTTCAGCAGCTACGCTACCGAGAGTTTTGCCTGCAGCGTCAAGCACATACCAGTTACGGGTAATATCGCCCTTTTTTGGCATATAAGTTGACATAGAACTTACCTCCGAATTAATATTTTTCATTGCCCGAAGATTATAACAAAGTGAAATAAGAATGTCAACATATTTTTTATAAAATTTAATGTAGCAAATGTTTTTCTTTTATTTTCTTTTATTTTCTCGTTTTTTCATATATTTTACTTGTTTATTATTTTTGAAAAATATTTGTTTACTTTTACATAAATTTAGGATAAAATGTTGTTAAAGTAATACAAGGAATAATTTGTGGGTGGAATTCCTCCACCGCAAGCGGTCCCCCTCCCTTTGACAAGGTAGGCTATTAAGAGGTTTTTATGCAGAAATTATTAAGTCTTGTCCGTGCGGCAGTTGATAAATACAATATGATTGAAGACGGCGACCGTATTGCCGTTTGTGTTTCGGGCGGTAAAGACAGTGTTGTTATGCTTTTGTGCCTTGCAAATCTTAAAATATTCTATCCAAAACAATTTGAACTTTGTGCAATAACTTTAGACCCTCAGTTTTATGGAGAATGTGCTGATTATTCTGAAATTGAAGAAATCTGCAGAAAAAACAATATACCATATATAATTAAGCGTACCGAGCTTTATCATATTATATTTGAAGAGCGAAAAGAGAGTAATCCTTGTAGCCTTTGTGCGAGAATGCGGCGTGGACTTTTACACGATACTGCAAAAGAGCTTGGTTGCAATAAAATTGCTCTCGGTCATCATATGGACGATGCCGCGGAAACCTTTATCATGAATTTATTTGGTAATGGCAGAGCTGAATGTTTCTCCCCTGTTTCATATCTTTCAAGAAAAGATTTATATATGATTAGACCGATGGTTTTCGCTTATGAAACAGATATTACAAGAGTGGCAAACAAGGAAAATGTGCCGATTATTGAAAGTAAATGTCCTGCAGACGAAAAAACTAACCGTGAAGATACAAAAATGTTGCTTGCTGATTTAGAAAAGAAATACCCTGCGTTAAGACAGAAAATTGTTGGTGGTATGCAACGCGGGGATATAAGTGGTTGGGGGATAAATAAGTAAAAAGTAATAAGGAATAGTGAAGAAGTTCCTTTGACAATACTTATTATATATGTTAAAATGTTTTGTGAATTATTTCTATTTGGAGATGATATAGATGAAATATATTGTTGTTTTATATGACGGAATGGCTGACTATCCTGTTCCTCAATTTGACGGTAAAACACCAATGATGATGGCAAAAAAGCCAAATTTTGACTCACTTGCAAAAAAAGGTACAGTTGGACTTGTTAAGACTGTTCCTGACGGAATGAAGCCCGGCAGTGACGTTGCTAATATGAGCGTTATGGGCTTTGACCCGTCAATTTATTATACAGGCAGAAGTCCGCTTGAGGCTGCAAGTATCGGTGTTGACCTTAAAGACACAGATGTTACACTCCGTTGCAACATTGTTACTCTTTCTGATGAAGAAAACTATGCTGACAAGACAATGGTTGACTACTGTGCAGACGATATTTCAACTGCAGAAGCGGAAAAAATCATTGAAACAGTTCAAGAGCATTTTGGTAATGACATTTACAAGTTTTACAGCGGTGTAAGTTATCGTCATTGTCTTGTATGGGATAACGGCACAACAGATTTGGGCAATATGACACCACCTCACGATATTTCAGGCAGAATTGTGGGCGAATATCTTTCAACAAGTGAAAATGCTACTGACCTTATCAGAATGATGAAAGAAAGCTATGATTTGCTTAAGGACCACCCTGTAAATCTTGAAAGAATCAAGAACGGTAAGCGTCCTGCAAACTCAATCTGGCTTTGGGGCGAGGGCAAAAAGCCTGCACTCTCACCTTTTGAAGAATTATACGGCATCAAGGGTGCTGTAATTTCAGCGGTTGACTTGCTTAAAGGTATCGGCAAATGTGCTAAAATGGAAACACCCGATGTAGAGGGTGCAACAGGTTACATAGACACTAACTTTGTTGGTAAAGCACAGGCGGCAGTTGAGGCTCTTAAAAATGGTTGTGATTACGCATATATTCACATTGAGGCTCCCGACGAATGCGGTCACAGACGTGAGGCTGAAAACAAAGTGCGTGCAATTGAGATTATTGACGAGCAGGTGCTCCCAATTATATTTGACGGTTTGAAAGATTATGATGACTATAAGATTATGATTCTTCCCGACCATCCGACACCTATTGTTACTGCAACTCACGCATCCGACCCTGTTCCTTTTATGATTTACCATAAGAATAATGAGGTTAACGGTGTTGATACAATCAATGAAGAAACAGCAAAGGCAACGGGACTTTTCATTGAGAGTGGTGTTGCACTTATGAAAAAATTTTTGGAGGACTGATTGAAATGGCATATAAAATAGAAACGAACTGTGTTCAAGGTGCTTACAGACCAAAGAACGGTGAACCGAGAGTACTCCCTATAAATCAGAGTACAACTTTTAAATATGACACAAGTGAGGCTATGGCAAAACTTTTTGACCTTGAGCCGGGCTATATGTACACTCGTCTTGCTAACCCTACAAGTGATGCGGTTGCACAGAAAATTACAATGCTTGAGGGTGGTGTTGCAGGTGTGCTCACTTCATCAGGTCAGGCTGCAAACTTCTTTTCACTCATCAACATTATGGGTGCAGGTGACCATTTTGTTAGTGCTGCAACAATTTATGGCGGTACATTCAACCTTTTCAATGTTACAATGAGAAAACTTGGCATTGAAGTTACATTCGTTGACCCAAATGCCAGTGAAGAAGAAATTCAGGCTTGTTTTAAACCTAACACAAAGGCTCTTTTCGGTGAAACTATTGCAAACCCATCACTTGATATTCTTGACATCGAGAAATTTGCAAAGGTTGCTCACGCTAACGGTGTGCCACTTATAATCGACAACACATTCCCAACACCTATTAACTGTCGTCCGTTTGAATTTGGTGCTGACATTGTTACTCACTCCACAACAAAGTATATGGAGGGTCACGCAAATATTATCGGTGGTGCAGTTATTGACAGCGGTAACTTTGACTGGGAGCAGAATGATAAATTCCCCGGACTTACTCAGCCCGACGAAAGTTATCACGGTGCAGTTTACACAAAGGATTTCGGTAAAGCAGGTTACATCACAAAAATCGTTGCACAGCTTCTTCGTGACTACGGCTCAACACCTGCTCCGCAGAATTCATATTATCTTAACTTAGGTCTTGAGACACTCCATCTTCGTATGGAAAGACATTGTTCTAATGCTCTTGCAGTTGCTAAATATCTTGAAGCAAATGACAAGATTTCTTGGGTCAACTATCCTGCACTTCCCGGCAACAAGTATTATGACCTTGTTCAAAAATATATGCCAAAAGGCACTTGCGGTGTTGTTTCATTCGGCGTTAAGGGTGGCAGAGAGGCTGCAGAAAAGTTTATGAACTCACTTAAACTTGCAGCAGTTGTTACTCATGTTGCAGATGCAAGAACTTGCGTACTTCACCCTGCATCATCAACTCACAGACAATTAAGTGACCAGGAACTCGTTGAATGTGGCGTATCCCCCGACCTTATCAGATTCTCAGTTGGTATTGAGAATGTTGAGGATATTATCGCAGATATTGAACAGGCACTGAACAATATATAAAATATAAAAAAGGGCAGGTCATTCAAACGACTTGCTCTTTTTTAATAAACTATCTTATTGAATTGTATACATTATTTACTGCTTCAATATAACAGATAAATGATGAGTGATTGCAATCATCCCAACATAAATATCTATTTTTAATATCTAAATATTGTTTTCTTACCAAATCCCATTTATCTTTACTCTTTATACAATCAGCCTTTTTCTTTAATTTTGACGAATTTGGTGCTATATTCCAATAATATTCATCCCGCCAAGTAAAGCCCGTTTTTTTGTGCATTAATCTATAGTAATTGTCATTATCACGATATGTTATGCAAACATCAATTTTAAATTCTGTCTTATTGCCACTTGTAAAATATATAAGACCAGATGTAAGTGTAGATGTGGAATCTTCACAATCGTGCAAATCAAAATCTTTTAAAGCTTTATTAAATGATTTTTTAACACATTCTTTTAAATATCGACCCGATTTAAGATTTTCACATCTTACAATTTCTAAATTATAATCCAAATCTACTGGATTATTACCATTTTGAGTTATAAGATTTCTCGCACCACTTCCTACCAAATAAAATCTCATACCTATATCGTAATCTTCTTTCAAGGTGTGACATAAATCTTGCAATATTTCTCCTGCTAAAGTTTTCATTTTACTAATAAATTCTTTGTCTTCTAAATAGTGATACATATTTTTCTCCTTTCACGCCCAATCCACCCATTTAGAAACTTCAATTCTAAATCGTTACATTATACAAGCATTGTTTTTTGTTGTCAATATATTTTTAAAAAAACTTTTAATTATAAGAAAATAAAGCAAAAATACTATTGACTTTTCAACTAATAAAATATATAATATTTTAGCAATTAAGGGCCAATAGCTCAGTTGGTTAGAGCATCCGGCTCATAACCGGACGGTCCGGGGTTCGAGTCCCTGTTGGCCCACCAGAAGCAAAAAACGGATACTCAAGGTATCCGTTTTTTGCTTTATATAATTAAAAAGTTTTATTTTCTGACAAGATTTACGGGATAACCCTCATCGGACACTGATGAAGTTATGAGCATAAGTTCATCACCGTTCAGCATAAATGTTTCGTAATAATTTTTATCATTCATTGTGTAGACAATTTTATTGCCGTCAACCGAATAATTGCCTTTTTCTGTTAAGCATATTTTTTCAAGGCTTTCATCCGCATACTTTTCATAATACAAAACATCATCGGTAGTCATAAACTTACCGTTTTTTTCGATTTTCAGTCTTGCACCCTCAACCACAAGTGCTCTGTATTCTGTTCGCACTTCACTCATATTGAGAATTGAAATTGACATTGAAAATGTGCCGTTTTCGTTATATTTATAAGTCGTTCTCAACTGAATGTTAGTTTTAGTGATTTGAGGATTATAGTATTCGGCATAAAAAGATTTTGGCAATATGGTTTCGTCGCAAACCCACTCCCCCACAAGTTTCTCTTTTTTCACGGTTGTGGTGGTTTCGGTATTTGAAATCGGTTCTTGTGTTGTATTTTCATTCTGTGAAATTGTTGTGGTTGTATTTGTTGTTTGCCCTTGAATATCATCATCTTTATGACAAGCCGAAAGAACAAGGACAAATGACAAAGACAAAATACAAGCAATTATTTTTTGCAGTGTTTTAATAAGAATCCCTCATTTTAAAAATCCCCGCAAGTCACCTTACGGGGATTGATTTTATGCAAATCAGCCTATTTTAAGAATTGACATCTCACTGTATGCGGCATCACCGTAAACATAATAGAGTGTGTCGCTTACTGTTCTTGAAACAAGGTAGAGTGCTCTTGATGTGCTCTTATCGCTGAATAATTCGTCGTTACCCATAATCTTATCAAAGATTTTATAGAAACGGTCGTTTGCAGCCTTGAACTCATCAACATCTACAACTGTGTTTGCAAGCATTTCATCAACCTGAGCAATTGCACCTGCAAGTTCATTTGCATCTGCACTTGAAAGAGTTGATGTATCATAATCTCTCATTGTATCAACATCTGTACGAAGCTGGAAGGTTTCTCTGCTGTAGTTGAACTGTGGGAAGCGTTCCGGATATGAATAAATATCCACGAAGTTTTCATCAGTAAGAATATTGATGATAAGAGTCATAATAACATCGTTTGATGCGGTTGTTGCGTGATTCTGGCCGCTGAAATAGAATGTATGTTCAGGAAGAAGACCTGAGCAAACATCCATAATTCCCTCAGGGTCTGTATGGTCATGGTTTGCAGGGTCTGAACAGTTGTTACGAGCTGCAACATAATTTGCAGGAAGTTTTGTATTAACATTCACACTGTAAGCACCCATTGATGTTGAGTCAACGTGAATAATGCCGTCTGCCTGAACCACATCGTGAGAAACTGCAAGCTGATAAAGTTCAACATTAGTATCAACAATATCAAACACCTTAACGCCGTCGTCGATTGCGTCAAGAACATACTGTTCAGAATTCAACTGTGCATCATAATACCAGTCAGCTTGTCTGCGGATTTCTGCCATATCGTCACCTGCAAGGTACATATCACGGCAAGCAGGATAGTCGCCTGATGGGATAAGACCCCAGAGAAGTGTTGAATATCTGAGATATTTGTTAATAAGTGTATCACCGACAATATCAAGAAGGTTGCTTACATCAGCCTTTGGCATAAGACGAACAAGAAGATTAATCAAATAACCGAGATAACCGTCTTTACCCAATACTGATGGGAACATTGTTGTATAAAGCTGTGCACTTTCGTCGTTAAGACCGTATCTGTAAGCATCACCAAGAAGTGCCGCACCGTCAAGAGCAGGAACTGTAAATACAATTCTGTCAACATCATCTGAAATTGAAATTCCTTTTTCTTTATAAACCTTCATAAGACCGTTAGTGATTGAACCGCCCTGGCTTACAGAAACAAGGTTTACCTTATCAGAACCTACATCTTCTTTAACAAACTGAATGTAATCATAAAGGTCATTTGCAGTTTGAATCATATTACCAGTTGAAACATAGTTGAATACATAAAGGTATTCCGCACCTGCAAGTTCAAAATACTCTTGAACAGGGAAGCTTTTAAGAACATGTGCTTTCTGAACATCGGTAAGTGTAGCAAAACTGCCATTATAAACTTCAGGCTTAACATCCGGGTCAAGCACACCGTTAGCATCAGTAGCCTGCTTTGCCATAAGAAGGTCACTTGCAAGCTCTGCAACAACCTTTGCAGCAGCCTGGTCTTTATCCTCCTGACGAATAAACATTGAAACAACAGGAACAAGTGCATTTGTAAGTGCTGCACCTATAAATTCTTTTGAAAAGCTGATATAGAACGGAGCTGCCAATGGGTTGCCGTCTGCATCAGTTTCTTTTTCACCGTCTACATAGTGATAAGTTTCACTCTGGAAAAGACCGGGAATGATAATTGTTGGTGTAACTTCAGCTTTTTTTGCGAAGCCTAAAATTGACATACATGACAGTACCATAATTACTGCCATAAAAACAGAAACTACTTTTTTGAAATTTCTCATAATAAATTTCCTTTCTGTACATAATTTTACTTATATATTATATCAATTTCTGAACAAAATGTAAACAAATTATATATGTCAATATGCAAGAAAAAGCAATCACGAATTTTAACACATTGCACAATGGTTCAACATCGAAAAATATGGTAAAATATATTTAATAACTTTTTTGGAGGCTCATTTATGGAACATATTTACGATATAATTATTCTTGGCGGAGGTCCTGCGGGGTACACATCAGCTTTGTATGCCTCCCGTGCGGGATTTGATACCTTAATACTTGAAAAAATGACTGCGGGAGGTCAAATGACACTCACGGGTGATATTGACAACTACCCCGGTTTTGACGAGGGTGTTGACGGATTTACTCTCGGTATGAAAATGAAAAAGGGTGCGGATCGTTTTGGTGCAAAAACTAAATTCGCAGAGGTAAAATCAATTGATTTTTCTGACAAAATCAAAAAGATTGTTACAAATAAAGAAGAACTTTTTGCAAAAGCGGTAATAATTGCAACAGGGGCAAACCCCCGTGAGTTAGGTGTTCAAAATGAGCAGGATTTAATTGGCAGGGGTATTCACTACTGTGCCCACTGCGACGGCAGATTTTACAAAGATAAAACAGTAATTGTTGTGGGCGGAGGTAACTCTGCAGTAGCAGACGCCCTGTATCTTTCACGACTTGTTAAAAAGGTTTATCTTGTACACCGTCGTGACACATTGCGAGCAACAAAAATTTATCACGAACCGTTAATGAACACCGAAAATGTTGAATTTATCTGGAACAGTAAAATTCAAGATTTCATTGTTGACGGCAGAGTTGTGGGTGCAAAAATTCAGAATGTTAAAACAGACGAAATAAATGATATTTACTGTGACGGTATTTTTATAAGCATCGGCAGAAAGCCCACAACCGAATTTTTAGGTGACGCGGTGAAACTTGACGAAAACGGTTACATTATTGCCGACGAAACCACACAAACAAATGTTGACGGCGTTTATGCGGTTGGTGATGTTCGTACAAAAGCACTTCGTCAGGTTGTTACTGCCGTTTCTGATGGTGCGGTGGCGGTGCATTACGCAGAAGAATATCTTACAAAATGCAAATAAATAATTTTGTAAAGCGAATTAAAGATAATCTTTTATGGCTTATTTTCACTAACCACTGTAAATACTGCAACACCATTGTTGAAAAAGGTGAAAATATGTGTGCCGAATGCCGTAATAATCTGCCCGAAATCAAGGGTGAAAGGTGCAAATTCTGCGGTGCGGGTAAAGAGCGTTGCGGTTGCAAAAAGCACCGTATGGCTTATGACGGAATCACCTCACCTTTTTACTATGAGGGCGGAATAAAGTCGGGAATTCAAAGACTTAAATTCAACGGCAAAGAGCATATTGCACGCACTTTGGCGGTGGATATGGCAAATTGTGTGAAATCGGATTTTTCACAAGTGATATTTGATTTTATTTGCTTTGTCCCCTTTACTACTGCACAGAAAATAAGACGAAACTATAACCAAAGCGAATTGTTAGCAAATCACCTTTCAAAAATGCTTGAAATTCCGCTTAAAAATGTACTTATTAAACTTTTTGAAACCGAAAGTCAGCATACCAAAAACATAAGAAACCGCAGTGGTAATGTTTTCGGGGTTTATGACATAAAAGCAAATGCAGATGTTAAAGGCAAAACGATTCTGCTTGTTGACGACATTAAAACCACGGGTTCTACCCTTAATGAATGTGCGTGGATACTTAAAATCCGCGGTGCAAAAGAGGTTTATTGCGTAACAGCGTCGATGACGGGGAAAGAAAAAAAGAATAATCAATAATCTTTGTTAAATTGTTGACATAGTGAGCAGAATTATATATACTTATAATGTTAAATATTTATACTTTTAAAGGAAGTGTTTTTTAGTATGGACCAGAAGTACGAGGCTTTATTTACCCCTTGGAAAATTGGTAATGTAGAAATCAAAAACCGAATTGTTATGTGCCCAATGGGTGGTACATCACTTTTCGGTTGGTTTGAGCTTGGCGGTTGCCATTTTGACAAGGAAGCTGCTAAACTTTTCTTGGAAAGAGCAAACAACAATGTTGGTCTTATTATCCCCGGTATTGCACCACTTCGTGATACATTCTGGGGTAAATGGCTTTGGCAGAATCCAAAGATGTTTGATGAACTCAAGGAATTTATGGACGAAATCCATAAGACAGGTGCAAAACTCTTTATTCAGTTAACTGCAGGTATGGGTAGAAGCTGGGCTATTACAGAGCTTGTAGCACCACTTCACAGAAACAAATTTACACGTGCACTTGTAAAACCGATTCTTGATACATCTCACGAATTAGCATCTCCAAGTCCACAGCCTTCTCGTTGGGCTCACGATATTATCTGTCCCGAAATGACAAAGGAACAGATTCACGAAATTATTGAAGCATTTGCAAAAACTGCAAAGCTTTGCCGTGATGCAGGTGTTGACGGTGTTGAGGTTCACGCTGTTCACGAGGGTTATCTTCTTGACCAGTTTGCAATTGAATTTTTCAACAAGCGTACTGACGAATACGGCGGAAACTTTGAAAACAGATACCGTTTTGCAGTTGAGGTTGTTAAGGCAATCAAAGAGGCTTGCGGTAATGACTACCCTGTTTCACTTCGTTACTCTGCTGTTTCAAAGATGAAAGGCTTCTGCGAAGGTGCAATGCCCGGTGAAGAATACACCGAAGTTGGCCGTGATATGGAAGAGTCTGAAAAGGCTGCTAAATACTTGCAAGATGCAGGTTACGATATGCTCAATGCTGACAATGGTACATACGACTCTTGGTACTGGTGTCACCCACCAATGTATATGCCACAGAACTGTAACCTTGACGACGTAGCACATATTAAAAAGTTTGTTGACATCCCTGTTGTTTGTGCAGGCAGAATGGAACCCGATGTGGGTGCTCAAGCTGTTGCAGACGGCAAAATTGACGGTGTTGGTGTTGCTCGACAGTTCCTTACCGACCCTGAATGGATTACAAAGATTATTGAAGACAGAATTGAAGAAATCAAACCTTGTGTCTGCTGTCACGCAGGTTGCTTCAATTTCTCATCATCAAAGGGTCACGCAAATACTCAGGACCTTCTTGATACAATGGGACTTTCTCGTTGTGCTCTTAACCCAAAGACAATGCAGTCAAAGAAATACAACATCAAGCCTGCTAAAAAAGCTAAAAAGATTGCTGTTATCGGTGGCGGTATTGGTGGCATGGAAGCTGCTATGGTATGTGCACAGCGTGGTCACAAAGTTGACCTTTACGAAAAGAGCGACAAACTCGGTGGTGTATTTATTGCCGCTGCTGCTCCGTCATATAAAGAAAAAGACCGTGACCTTATTGCATGGTACAACCGTGAAATCAAGCGTTACGATGCAATTACAATTCACATGAACACAGAGGTTAAGGATATTGCTTCTCTCGGTGCTGACGAGGTAATCGTTGCAACAGGTTCAGTTGCTAACAAGATTCCTGTTAAGGGTGCTGAAAAGGCTGTTGAAGCAGTTGATTTCCTCCTTGACAACTCACTTGCAGGTGACAAGGTAGTAGTTGTCGGTGGTGGTCTTACAGGTTGTGAAATCGCTTACGAACTCTATCTTCAGGGCAAGAAACCTGTTATTGTTGAGATGCAGGATGACCTTATCACAACTCCGGGTGTTGCACTTGCTAACACAAGTTATCTTCGCGATTTCTTCAAGACAAACAAAGTTCCTGTATATCTTGAAAGCAAGACTACTGAAATCCGTGACAATGGTGTAACAATTATGGATAAAGACGGCAAGACAATTGATGTGGAAGCTGACACAGTTATCCTTTCAGTTGGTTACAAGCCAGCTCCTGTTGTTCCAAAAGCAAAGCACGTACACGTTATCGGCGATGCAAACAAGGTTGGTAACCTCCGTACAGTTATTTGGGGTGCTTGGGACGTAGCAATGAAGTTATAATTCAAAAAAGGCATAAAATTAGAGGAGAGTGAAAACTCTCCTCTTTTTTATGTTTTAAATTATTTTTTCGCAAGACAATCTCGCCGAAGCTGTCTTTTTGAGCAGATTTTGCGTTAGGCAAGGCGTGACATTGAAGGAATATGCGGATATTTTGAGATGTCACAACGCAGTATCACGGAAAATATGCCAAAAAGATTAGAAAAGTCCGTCAATTTTACCGTCAGCATCCACATCAATTTTGTATGCTGCTGGTACTTTTGGAAGTCCAGGCATTGTCATAATGTCGCCTGTGAGTGCTACGATAAAGCCTGCACCTGCACTGAGTTTAACTTCACGAACTGTCATCTGGAAGTTTTCGGGTTTACCGAGCTTTGTTGGGTCGTCTGAAAGTGAATACTGTGTCTTTGCAACGCAAACAGGAAGCTTGTCCTGACCGAGTGCCTCAATATCCTTAATTGCCTTTTCTGCGGCTGCTGTAAAGATTACGCCGTCTGCACGGTAAATCTCTTTTGCGATTGTGTTAAGCTTTTCTTTGATTGAAAGTTTCTCGTCATAGATAGGAGCAAAGTCTGCTTTACCCTCGTCGATAACTGCACAAACCTTTTCTGCAAGGTCCATACCGCCCTCGCCGCCTTTTGCGAACACTTCAGCAAGAGATACGGGAACCTGCATTTCTTCACAGAATTCTTTAATGTAAGCAACCTCTGCATCTGTATCTGTGTGGAACTTGTTGATTGCAACAACTACCGGCACATTGTACTTCTTCATATTTTCAATATGAGTTTTAAGGTTTACGATACCCTTTTTAAGAGCCTCAACATTTTCGTTCTGTAAATCTGCACGAGCAACACCACCGTTGTATTTAAGAGCACGAATTGTTGCAACAACTACGATACAATCGGGCTTAAGACCTGCATAACGGCACTTAATGTCAAGGAATTTTTCAGCACCGAGGTCAGCACCGAAACCGGCTTCTGTAATGCAGTAGTCAGCAAGCTTAAGAGCGAGTTTTGTAGCAGTAACAGAGTTACAGCCGTGAGCAATATTTGCGAAAGGTCCACCATGCATAATTGCAGGTGTGTTTTCAAGTGTCTGCACAAGATTTGGCTTGATTGCATCTTTGAGAAGTGCAGCCATTGAGCCTACTGCGTTAAGGTCACGTGCATAAACGGGCTGATTATCAAGAGTGTAAGCAACGAGGATATTGCCAAGTCTTGTTTTAAGGTCTTCGATATCGGTAGCAAGGCAAAGGATAGCCATAATTTCACTTGCAACTGTAATCATAAATCCGTCTTCACGAGGAACACCGTTAACCTTACCGCCAAGACCTACAATTACGTTACGGAGTGCACGGTCGTTCATATCAAGACAACGCTTGAAGAGAATTCTTCTCTGGTCAATCTTAAGGTCATTACCCTGCTGCATATGATTGTCAATAATAGCACAAAGAAGGTTGTTTGCAGCAGTGATTGCGTGCATATCACCTGTGAAATGAAGGTTGATGTCCTCCATAGGGATAACCTGTGAATATCCGCCACCTGCAGCGCCGCCTTTAACACCAAAAACAGGTCCCATTGATGGCTCACGAAGTGCGATACAAGCATTTTTGCCTATTTTGTTCATAGCCTGACCAAGACCAACTGTAATAGTAGTTTTACCCTCACCTGCAGGAGTTGGGTTAATAGCTGTAACAAGAATGAGTTTACCATTTTCTCTGTCTGCATATTTCTTGTTAAGAGAAAGCGGAAGCTTTGCCTTGTACTTTCCGTAAAGTTCAAGGTCGTCCACATCAATGTTGAGTTTCTTTGCGATTTCTGTAATTGGTAAGCATTCTGTCTGTTGTGCGATTTGGATGTCTGTAAGCATAATTTTTTCCTCCATAATATATAATTGGGACATTACAGATGAATCCCTCCACCGCAAGCGGTCCCCCTCCCTTTTACAAGGGAGACTTTAATTAATCTCTTTTAATTTTTGTAAGCAAGCAGAAAAGATTTCCGCCTAAGACGTTACCGAGTGTAATTACGATAAGCGGTAAAATCCATTTACTGATTGGTAGCGAGAGCATAAAGTAGAACATATCTGCAACACTGTGCTCAAACCCCGCAAGAATGAACACACTTACACAGAATACTACTACAAGTGCTGAAGAGAAATTCTTTTCCTGACCGTGGTTAATAAAAGTATCAACTGCTATATACATCATTATTCCGCAGAAAATTCCGAGAATAAAAAGGCTTAAAAGGTCGTCATCAACCTTTGTCTGTGCCACACTTGTACAACGGTCAATTATTTTGTCGTAAACTCTTGTAAATCTGATAAGTGTTGCAGAAATACCTGTTCCGACAAAATTACCCAGCCAGACAAGAACCACAAAGCCCCAATAAGCAGGTTTGTTTTTGCACATATAAGGTGCTTTGCCTGTGAAAAGATTCAGTTTAAAAACAAGAACTGTTAAAAGTCCCACTGCGAAAAGTATTGAACCCGCAACTGCATTTTCAACCGATAAAAATACAACGCAACCAATACTGATTGCCATACCCGCAAGCACGGCGTAACTGAATTCTTTTAAGTGTTTTACCATTTGTTATTCCTCCTTCTTCCTTTTGTGAATTGCTCAGAAAAACAAAACTGGGCAATCCCACTTTGTAAACAAAATAGAATTGCCCAGACGGTCGGCTTTTATATAGTTTACATTCCCCCGCGGTAACCCGCGAAATCCGTCAGTTATGTAAACCAACTATATGTTGTGATTAAATTATACCTTTAACACAATATTTTGTCAAGTAAAATTACTTGAGGTTTGGAACGCCATTTTTGTCAAATGTTACAAATTTCACTCTTGCGTGACGACAAGGGTCATAGAGTGGCTCATCACAATAAGTACCGCATTTTTTCTCAAAATGAGATGTGGGACGAGCGTGATAAATGAGCAGTAAATCGCCGTTTTCATCGACCACAAAGCTGTTGTGACCGGGACCTGCTTCGCCCACTAAATCAGCGGTCTGCAATGCGGGGTCAGTACATTTTGTCCAATTATTTATATCCATCAAATCTGCATTTGCATCGGCATAAAGCTTGCCCATACAATACTCTGCACCTGTGCCCGAGGCCGAGAAGAAAACATAAATTTTATCAGCAGTTTTAAGCACTGCAGGACCTTCGTTAACGCGGTGACGGATAAGTTCCCAATCATATTCGGGTTTTGTGAGAAGAATTGGTTTGTTTATAAGTTTCCAAGGCTCTGAAGGATTTATTTCTGCCATAAACAGTGAAGAATCTCCAAGTTTTTCTGCCCAGATAAGATAATGCTTATTATTATGATAAAAATATGTCATATCAAGTGAGAATTCGGTAAATGAACGGTCATCACCCTCACTTGCCTGCATTTTGCCCATTTCAACCCACTCGTCATTTATGGGGTCCTGCCCCTTACACATAAGCACAAAGGGACGGATATTCCACACATTTTCTTTCTCACCCGCTGCAAAAAAGATATACCATTTATCTTTTATATAATGGATTTCGGGTGCCCATATATGCTTTGACATAACCCCCTCGTTATGAGCCAACCAGATTGTATGCTCATCGGCAGTTGCAAGACCGATTACGGTTTCACTTTTTCTTAAAACTATTCTGTCATAGCCCGAATCCACATTCATATATGCAGGATATGATGCTGTAAAGTAATAATAACCGTCAGGGCCTTTTGTAACATAGGGGTCAGCACGCTGGGAAATAAACGGATTTGAATAAGAGTTCATAAATATCACCAAATTGATTTTAGCATAAATAATGTATATATACAACAAGAAAAAAATTAAAAAATCTGCAAAAAAACACTTGACAATTGATGATTGTTAATATATAATTACTTTTGCTCGTTGGGGAATAGTGTAACGGTAGCACGACAGACTCTGACTCTGTTTGTTGGGGTTCGAATCCCTATTCCCCAGCCATTAGAAATGAAACCATCGCTTTTGCGGTGGTTTTATTTTTTGTTTTGAAACAAAAAGGGATTCGAACCCTCAATTATCCCACCGCTTTTGCGGTGGTTTTTCTTTTTTCGCCCGCAATCATATACATTATATATAGAGTTTTCAAAAACCTTGCTCAATTAACAATTTATTTACAAATATTTCCTTGACATTTTTTGCAAAAGAATGTATATTATATAACAGAGTTAGCACTCTAGTTGTGAGAGTGCTAAACTAAACAAAAAGCGAGGTGAGAGGAATGAAGCTCAGCGAGAGAAAAGAAAAAATTCTTGCAGCAATAGTTGAACGCTATATCGCAACCGGCGAACCCGTGGGGTCAAAAACTTTGCTTGAGTTTTCTCACATTCCTGTATCATCTGCCACAATCCGTAATGAAATGGCAGAGCTTTCACGTCTCGGCTTTCTCGACCAGCCTCACACTTCAGCAGGTCGAATCCCCTCTCAACTCGGCTACCGCTATTATGTTGATAAACTTATGAACAGATATGAGTTGCCACTTAATGAGAAAAGACTTATCGAAGCTCGGCTTTCTGATGCAGGCGGCGAACCTCAACAGATTTTAGAGCAGGCAGGTCAAGTACTCGCAGAACTTACAAACTGTGCGGTTGTATCAACAACACCAAGTGACACAAACGCGGTAATCCGCAGAGTAGAATTAGTTCCTCTCGGCACTCACACCGCAATGATGGTAATGCTTTCATCATCGGGAATTCTCAAAAGTCGAGTTTGCAGAACAGATACTGCACTCAACCTTGAACTCATTGAAACCTTTTATAATATAGTTTCACAGCACTTCATCGGCAAATCTGCAAGCGAAGTAAGTATCGCACTCATTCAGACACTCGCTCTTTCTCTCGGCAGTAAATCTCTTGCAATTTCGCCATTACTTGTAACCCTTTCCGATTTGGCACAACTCACCGAGCAAACACAATTATTGCTTGAAGGTCAGTCAAATCTGCTCAACTATACAGATTATCCCAATGCTTATGAGTTAATGGAGTTTTTAAGGCGGGGTGACCCCCTAACAAATCTCTTTTCCAATCATAAATCGGCGGGGGACGCTAATGTGCTTATCGGTAAAGAAAATTTATACCGCGAGTTGCAGGATTCAAGCGTGATTTTCTCACATTACGCAGTTGGCGGTAAAGATAGTGGCACTTTAGGTCTTATTGGACCTACCCGAATTGATTATGCAAGGCTCATTCCGAGCTTAAAATACTTAACAGAAATCGTCGGCAGCATAATGTCCGACACCTTGGAGGATTGACATGGCAGAAAAAGAAAATCTTCAGCCCGAAGAAGCAGTTGAAGAAGTTGCAGAAGAAACTACAGAGCCTACTGCAGAAGAAAAGCTCACCGAAGAGCTTGCCGCAGAGCACGACAGACTTCTTCGCGTTATGGCAGAGTATGATAACTTCCGTAAACGCTCACAGAAAGAAAAAGAAATGGCTTACGGTGACACAAAGGCAAGTACAATCGCAGAATTCTTGCCCGTATATGATAACTTCATTCGTGCAATGAGTGCCGAGGCTACTGACCTTGACTCATTCAAAAAAGGCATTGAAATGATTTTCAATCAGTACGGCGAAACACTTAAAAAGTTAGGTGTTGAAGCATTCGGCGAAAAGGGTGATGAATTCAACCCCAACATTCACAATGCAGTAATGCACGGTGAAGACGAAAATCTTCCCGAAAACAGTATTTCAGATGTATTCTCAACAGGATACAAAATGGGTGACAGAGTAATCCGTCCCGCAGTTGTAAAAGTAGTAAACTAAACTGTGAATAACAGTTAATAATATTAAGTATATATCCATTTAGGAGGAATAAATTATGGCAAAGGTAATCGGTATCGACTTAGGTACAACAAACTCATGCGTAGCAGTAATCGAGGGTGGCGAACCCGTAGTTATCGCTAACGCAGAAGGTGCTAGAACAACTCCATCAGTTGTTGCATTCTCAAAAACAGGCGAAAGAATGGTTGGTCAGGTAGCAAAACGTCAAGCTATCACAAACCCTGACAAAACAATCTCATCAATCAAAAGACACATGGGCTCAAACTATAAAGTAAACATCGACGGTAAGGATTTCACTCCACAGGAAATTTCTGCAATGATTCTTCAAAAGCTTAAATCTGATGCAGAGGCTTATATCGGTGCACCTGTAACAGAGGCAGTTATCACAGTTCCCGCATATTTCACAGACGCACAGCGTCAGGCTACAAAGGACGCAGGTAAGATTGCAGGTCTTGAGGTTAAGAGAATTATCAACGAGCCAACAGCAGCAGCTTTGGCTTACGGCGTAGATAAAGAAGACGACCAGAAAGTTATGGTTTATGACCTTGGTGGCGGTACATTCGACGTTTCAATTATTGAAATGGGCGACGGCGTTCAAGAAGTTCTTGCAACTGCAGGTAACAACCGTCTTGGCGGTGACGACTTTGACCAGAAGATTTTCGACTGGCTTGCAGACGAGTTCAAAAAAGAACAGGGCGTTGACCTTCGTAACGATAAAATGGCTATGCAGCGTCTTAAGGAAGCCGCAGAAAAGGCAAAGATTGAGCTTTCAGGTGTGACAACATCACAGATTAGCCTTCCTTTCATCACAGCAGATGCAACAGGTCCTAAACACCTTGAAACAACTCTCACAAGAGCAAAGTTCAACGAAATGACTGCAGACCTTGTTGAAGCAACAATGGGACCTGTTCGTCAGGCACTTTCAGACTCAGGTCTTCAGGCTTCAGAACTTAACAAAATCCTTATGGTTGGTGGTTCTTCAAGAATCCCTGCAGTTCAGGAAGCAGTTAAGAAATTCACAGGCAAAGAGCCATTCAAGGGCATTAACCCCGACGAGTGTGTTGCAGTTGGTGCCGCAATTCAGGGCGGTGTTCTCGGCGGTGAGGTTGAGGGGCTTCTTCTTCTTGACGTTACTCCTCTTTCACTCGGTATTGAAACAATGGGTGGCGTAAACACAAGAATAATTGAAAGAAATACAACAATCCCTGTAAAGAAGAGCCAGATTTTCTCAACTGCAGCTGACAACCAGACATCAGTTGAAGTTCATGTTCTTCAGGGTGAAAGAGAATTCGCAAGAGATAACAAAACTCTCGGTATTTTCCACCTTGACGGTATTCTTCCCGCACGTCGCGGTACTCCTCAGATTGAAGTTACATTCAATATCGACGCTAACGGTATCGTAAACGTTTCTGCAAAAGACCTCGGCACAAATAAAGAGCAGTCAATTTCAATCACATCTTCAACAAATATGTCAAAGGAAGATATTGAAAAGGCAGTTCAGGATGCTGAAAGATTTGCAGAAGAAGACAAGAAACGTAAGGATGCAGTTGATGCAAGAAACGCTGCAGACCAGATGGTATATCAGTGTGAAAAAATTCTTGCTGACGACGGTGATAAGTTCTCTGAAAGTGATAAGGCAGAGCTTCAAACAAAGATTGACGCTTTGAAAGAAGCACTCAAGGGCGAAGATATCGACGCTATCAAAGCAAAACAGGAAGAGCTTACACAGCAGTTCTACAAGATTTCAGAAGAACTTTACAAGCAGGCTCAGGCAGCTCAGGGCGGTGCAAACCCGGGTGCGGGCTATGACCCTAACGCAGGTGCAACACCTAACAATGATGGCTACTATGACGCTGACTTTAAAGATGTTGAATAATTAAACTCATAATTAACGGGCAGTTTTCTGCCCGTTAAATCCCTATTATTTGGAGATACTTATGGCAGAAAAAAGAGATTATTATGAGGTGCTGGGTGTCGATAAATCCGCCTCTGACGACGAGATTAAAAAGGCTTATCGTAAAGCGGCTAAAAAATATCACCCCGACTTAAACCCCAATAATAAAGAAGCAGAAGAAAAATTCAAAGAGGCAAATGAGGCTTACGAAATTCTTTCTGACAGTGAGAAAAAGGCTCGTTATGACCAGTTCGGCCACGCAGGTGTTGACCCCAACTACGGTGCAGGCGGTGGTGCCTACGGCGGTGGATTTGGCGGAATGGACTTCGACCTTGGCGATATTTTCGGTTCAATCTTCGGCAACGGTTTCGGCGGTGGATTTGGTGGCGGTCGTGCTAACCCTAATGCTCCGCAACGCGGTAGTGACACACAAGCAAGCGTTACAATTTCGTTTGAAGAAGCCGCAAAGGGTTGCAAGCGAAGTGTTGACACAATGCGAATTGAAACCTGTGACGAATGTCACGGTAATGGTTGTCAAAGCGGTCATTCGCCCAAGACCTGCCCCGAATGTAACGGTCGCGGTCAGGTAACGGTTCAGCAGAGAACTCCGTTTGGTGTAATTCAGTCTGCAAAACCTTGTAACCGTTGTAACGGCAAGGGTACAATAATTGATAATCCTTGTAAAAAATGTAACGGTGCGGGCAGAGTGCGTAAGAGTGCTAAACTCGACATCAACATTCCCGCAGGCATTGACGACCGTCAGATTCTCACAGTTCGCGGTCAAGGTAACAAGGGTGCTAACGGCGGACCTGCAGGTGACCTTAACATTGTTGTCAATGTTCGTCCTCATCCCATTTTTGAGCGTGACGGCTACAATGTATGGTGCGATGTACACTTGACATTTATGCAGGTAGCATTAGGTTGCACAATTCAAGTACCTACCCTCGACGGTAAGGTTGAATACCCTGTGCCCGCAGGTACACAACCCGGTGATGTATTCAAACTTCGCGGTCGCGGAATACAGAATCGTAGCGGTATGGGTAAGGGCGACCAGCTTGTACGAATTATCGTTGATGTTCCAAAAAAACTCACCGATAAACAAGAAGAACTTCTTCGTCAGTTGGCATTTGAATTCGGTGCAGCAGACAACCTTGACGATGGTAAAAAAGGATTTTTCGGTAAGAAAAAGAAATAAAGAACAAAAGCCTTGAGAGTTTTGAAAACTTTCAAGGCTTTTTATATTGTTTTTTATTTAAAACTCATCCGGTTGTTGCCCATCATGAGCGAACCACTTGCACTCTGTAATTTCCATATTTGTAAATGTTGCTTTGAATGATGAATTTTCAGGGCTGCACGCGTAAATTCCGAACTGAATTTTTTCGCTACCTTTCCAAATATGACAAACACGCATCTGCTTGAATGTAACACCATCTTCGGAGCATTCAATGCAATAATCGTCTTCACGACGGCTTAATCTGTACCACATAGATTTAATATCTGCATCAATTTCAGTAGTTGCCCAGTCAGAATAACCGTTATTGGTAACAACAGAGCCAAGATGCTGAAATTTCTCGTTTTCATATTCAATAGAACCTTTCAACCAGTTTTCACTGTCAAGGTACATTACAATTCCGCATTGGTCAAATCGGTGTTTGCTCTGAAATTCTGTTTTTACAACGAATGAGAAATACTTTTCGTCTGTTTTCATTTGCAAAACAGGAGCGTTGTCATTTCTGAAATGATAATATGTTCTCTGCCACAAATCAGTATGCGGTTTCGTGATTATTTCAATTTTATCAGCAGATATAGAGTAATCTGCAGGTTCTCTTGTCCATTGTAATTTAGCTGTATCAAAATTCATAACAACACCTCTTTTAATCAGGATAGGTTACTTGTCTGTCTGTAAATACTTCTACAATTTTACGATAAATGTTACTTGCAGTTTTTTGGATTTTGCCTTTAAATGCAAACTCGCGAGCCATTATATATGTGAATTTATCTCCATTCTGTTTTTCTTCTTTTACAGTTTCTAAATTGAACATATCATATATACGGGCTACTCGTGTTTCGTAATTTGAAGTGTCATTTTCGTCGATTTCAATTATACGATAACCACATTGTGTGGAATGAGCAAGTCCTATATAACGTGTGCTCAAAGAGTTGACAATATCAATCCCTTTGTGTTCAACCGCAAAGGCATTTGTGTGGTCGTGACCTGTGAAAATGCCGAGCACATCGTCTTTTTCTACCATAGCGTCAAACTGACCGTAATTGTAATAACCGGGGCAAGGATATTCTCTTATCGTACCGTAATTCATACGGTCAGGGTCAAACATATAGTATTCGTCTTTGTTATATAAGTGCTTGAATGCATAAGGCTTCCACGAATCCGACTTTTTGAGTACATCATAGATTTCGCCTACAATTATATGCTGAAATACGAGAGAATGTACTACTTCGCCGTTATTCTCCGCCTTGAGTTTATCGGAGGTTTGTTTATACCACTCAATCTGGTCGGGCTTTACACAACTGTATCTTCCCTCTTCGTCATAATCACCTGAATCGAAAACCCAAAGATTGAATTTTACCTTTTCACCATCGGAGGAAAGCACAGGAATGTTGTATGTACCACAACCTGAAAGTGCTTCGCCGTCATCAATTGAAACCGAGCAAGAGAAGGTGTTGTAATATGCCATAAGTTCTTCTCGTGACATTGCACCCTCTTCTGAATCGTGATTACCAAAGGTTACTGCAACAGGAATATTTCTCTCGTCAAAAATATTCATCAATGCATTAATCATTTTCTTTGTGTCTTCAGCATTTTCGCAATTCACAACATTATCGCCTGTTATCATCACAATATCAGGTTTTTCTATGTCACAAGCTCTCTCAACCAACCAGATTGTAGGGTCAAAGTTATGGTTAAGATTAAGGTGAGTGTCAGTAACATGCAAAATTTTGAGTTTTCCGTTTGAATTGAACTTAATTGTTTTATCCGTTTTGTTCTGAATATCTGCGGGATTATAGTTAACTCCGCTATATTCAGGTCTAAACAAAGGTGCTAAAAATCCTATTGCCATAATAATCACCAATACTAATGAAACAACTAATTTAATTCGTTTTTTCATTATCCCATCTCCACCATATTTAATAGGTTAATTATACTACTTACATAAAACAAAAAACAACGATTTTTACTATTTATCCTTCACTTTTTTGTTAATATAAATTGCGTATATTACGGGTACAATTATCAAGAATATGGGGACGATATACAATGACACTTCATTCTGGACATTGAATATGGAAAGTGCATTATTAAGAGAATGTGCAATTATACAAGGAATAAGAGAACGACTCTTATGGAATATAACTACAAAAAGGTATCCGATTGCTGTGGCATAACAGATTTGCATAAGCGTCGGCACTAAATCTGCACCGTTAAACAAATTGACAATGTGACCTATACCAAATGTGATTGAACTGACTGCGATTGCAAGTTTCACATTGTCTTTCGCCATCATTTTGAACAGAAATCCACGGAAAATAACCTCTTCAATAAAGCCGATATTGAACATGGTGAGAATATGAAAAATAATCTCGCTATAAGTGTTATTGATGTTGATTCCATTCCATACATTAACCGATATAATCAACGCTAACGGTATAAAATATAAGTATTTTTTCGCGTCAGTTACTTTGGTTAAGCCATAATATGTTATTCTTTTAAGGACAATCATCAAAATAACCAAACCGAGTGAGAAAATCGTGTTGATGATGGTACTACGGTAGTCCTCCACCCCGAAATTCTGCAAACAGAATGAATTTATGACTATGTATAAGATGATTAGCAATATACACACGAAAGTTTCGTGCTTTTCAAAAAACTTTTTCATAACCTTTTCTCCAAAGTGAGTTTGTAAGTCTATTATATCATTATTTAAATGCATCTTCAATGATTAATTATTTTGAGAAAACACCTACAAAAATTAGAAATTATAAAAATATATTTACGAAAACACATAACAAAATATGAAAACTGTGTATAATATAATAGTGCTTTGAAGCACAAAGAATATAGGGGTATAGCTCAGTTGGTAGAGCAGCGGTCTCCAAAACCTGTGAAGCATATTTTGTTTACATCTATTCAAAATCGCTTAAAATCGTAAAATCCCTTATTTATCAAGGGTTTTCGAGCTTTTTGATTTTCACTATTTTTCACTTATCTTCACTTGAATTCACTACTTTTAACGCTTAAATTGGTACATTTTTGGTACATTTTTGCTTAAAAGCATTGATTTTTATGAATTTATGTGGTATAGTAAAACTGATAGGAGGTTTTATTATGTCTAATCCACGCGTACATCAAAGAAAAGATGGTAATTATTATTTTAATCTTAATGGTAAAAAATATGTCAAAGCAACACGAAAAGCTGCTGAACAATACTATACCGAACTTAAAAACAATGTAAAACAACGGAAATTAGTTGAAGACTATGGCAAAACTAATATTGAAACACTCGTCACTGATTGGTTAGAGATTCAAAGAGGTATTGCTAACAAAGCATCAACATTCGACCGCAAAGAACAGATAGTTAATCATCAAATTATTCCATATGTTGGTAAAGTTCAAGTTATAACTTTAACATCAACAAAAGTTCAAAAGTGGTTAAATGACCTTTCAAATGATGGTTTCAGCAAGTCGACAATTAAGAAAGCAAAAGAAACCTTAAAAGCTGCCTTAAGGTTCCACAAAGTTCTCAAAAAATATGAAGACAATCCGTTTGAAGATGTTAAAATCCCTGAAAGTGCCTCATCAAAAGACCCTGACGATATCGTTTTTTACACCGAAAAAGAATTAAACAAAATTTATGAAGCAGCTACCAAAATGCACACCGTATCAGGTGAAAAAGAAAGTGTATATCGACTTGGCGATGCTGTCATCGTACTTGGTCAAACTGGTATGCGTTCAGGTGAATTTCTAGCTCTGACATGGGATGATATTGACTTCAAAAACAACACAATTTCTATAACAAAAACAAGACAACATGTAAAAAATCGTAATAAAAAAGCACCCACGGACCCTAATTACGTGGATGTTATAAATAAACCAAAAACTAAATCAAGTATAAGAACAATCCCTATGAGTAAAAAGTGTAAAGAAGCAATTGAACGACTTCATAATCTCAACGGAGATTTTGAATATGTTTCTTCCACATCAGAAGGCACGCCTATCACTGTAAGAAACTTTGCAAGAATGTTTGAAAATATTCTTTATGCAGCGGAAATGGATAAGGCAGTCGACGAAAAAGGAAAGACCGTAAATAAAATTTACGGTCCTCACTCAATGCGTCATTCATTTGCTACAAATCTCATCAACAAAAAAGACGCGAATATTGCTATTGTCTCCAAACTGCTTGGTCATGCGGATGTAAGTGTTACGATTAATAAATATGTACACACTAAAGATGAAGATAAAGTGAACACAATTAAATTGTTGGATTAAATATAAAACACTTTATTCTCATACATAACAAGCCATTCTTTTAATGCCGAGGTCGTTACGTAGTAACGGCCTCCTATTTTTGTTGAAGGAAAAGCTGTTGATTTTAAAAGGTCATATGCCCTATTGATGCCGCAACGCATCACCTGTTTTAACTCTTTAGCTGTAAGAAGCTCATTTTCAAGATTTTCAAATGAATAGTTATTACTAATTTTCATAAAGAATTCACTCCTAAATAATTATTTGTTTGAAATATGAATTATTTTTTGAAATTAATTTTTCAAATATAAAAATTTAAAAATCTTGTTATTGATAACGCATAAGTAACACTCCTTTTGTAATTATTTATAATTAATATGAAAGATTACTTATGCGTGTTTTTTTCAAATATAGAAAAAACGTGAAAATTTAAAAAAA
Organism: Candidatus Fimenecus sp.; assembly: GCA_045543095.1. GTDB lineage: Bacteria > Bacillota > Clostridia > Oscillospirales > Acutalibacteraceae > Fimenecus. The sequence continues at coordinate 87,070 of JAZQMC010000010.1, forward strand.
TTTATAAAATTTTATAAAAGAAAAGAGACGTTGTAAAAAAATACAACGCCTCTCCCCTCGGTGTAAAAAAAGAAAGGTAGAAAAAAAGACACAACCTAATTGAGGTCATTTAGTTTTTAATACCGCTTCATTTAAAACGCCATCTCCTCTCGTGTGTTGATTGCAATATTATTATGATTTTTATAATCAACACACAAACGAAAAAAGAAACATTATCCTTATCAGATAACATTTCTTTTGGTAGGTGTGTTATTATTTCATACTTCTTATATAAAGGAGTGATGATATGAATAGAATTTTTATCACCGTTAATGGTATTGAGCACGAACTAAACCCTAACGATTTCAACGAAGTTTTGAAAATCTTACGAAAAAATAAAAATTATGATTGTTTTATAAATATTCAAGATCATTACGTCGGACTAATCTGGCCCGACTCCAATGCAGTCTGTAGTTATATGTGTGTATTTATGGATTAAGAAACGCCACTCTATACGAGTGGCGTTAACTTTAGTGCTTCGTATTTAACCCTTGAACGCACCTCTGCAATTTCGAGAATCATAAGTATTTGTTATTTTCTTGTTTAGCATTGCATTCCTCCTCTGTTCTGTTTATAAACACTACCATTTCATCCATGTTGATAAACATAAGAACAATTTTGTTTTCCATGTGAAATTCATGCAACTTATAATAGAAGAAACTATCGAAAAGACGACTCAGCTTTTCTGCCTCATCTTCTGTGTAGTTGTAACAATGAACAAACACTATCGGAACATTGTAAGCATCATCAATCACTGCAAACTTATGCGAATGGTCGTGAATGTTTATGTAATTACGACCGTAAAACAAATTCTCGTTGGCGTTCATTATCCGCTTCAAATCTTCTGTATTTATCAACTAAAACACTCCTTTATAAATAATAATTTTTTAACACTAACCTGTTGTCTCTATCCTCCTATCGTATTATTTGCAATAAGTGTGTTAGTTGAAATACTTCCACAAACAAAAAGCAACCTACATTTGTGATATGAGTTCTTTTTTGTGTTTTTAAGAGCACCAGTGAAATTGTAAAAGTGTACGGAGTATAAAAATCACCACCCATGACAACCTGCAACAGCACTAAAAACTATTGCACTTCTCTTGGTATGGGTGGTATAATTGGTTCGATAAATAAGAATTTGCGGAGATGGTTCAATGGATAATCTTGTTATAAACAACAACGAGCTGTTATTAATGCGATATACAGAGCTTGTACGCATTACTCCCTGTGGCAAGAATGCAATTCGTTTTCAATCTTTTCCTGATTGTCAGGTAATTGATGAAAACTATACTCTTATGCCACAAAAGGCAGATGCGAAAATCGAGGAGTTTGAGCATTATGTAACCCTTACTTGTGGCACATTAAAAGTTAAACTTGAGGGTAATGGAAAGCTCACTTTCTTTGTGAATGAAAAGAAAATCCTTGAAGAAAAACCTGAACTCACATTCAATAGCAATTTCCGTCATTTTGATAACAAGGGTAGTGGACTTTGGTCTGCACGAGTAACATTTGAGCCAAATAAAAACGAGCATTTCTTCGGTCTTGGTCATAGTTGGGACAATGAATTTGACCTTAAAGGCTCCTCAATTGATATTCGTAACGTGAATGCAAAATGCACAATCCCTTATGTGTATTCTTCATTAGGTTACGGATTTTTGTGGAATAACCCATCAACAGGACTTTGTGAGCTTTCAAACAACCGCACCCGCTGGAGCTGTGATTGTTGTAAATTTATGGACTTTGTTGTTATGGCAGGAACACCTAAAGAAGTCTGCACCACACTTTCCGATTTGACAGGCTACGCTCCCAAAATGCCTGAATGGGCAACAGGTTTCTGGCAGAGCAGACTCCGTTATGAAACTCAGGAAGAATTGCTTTCTGTTGCTCGTAAATATAAGGAGTTAGGCATACCACTTTCTGCAATTATTGCCGACTATTTCCATTGGACAGAGCAAGGGGACTATAAATTTGACCCAAAATATTGGCCGAATGTAAAAGAAATGGCAGACGAGCTTCACAGTATGAACACAAAACTCATTGTGTCTATGTGGCCCACAATAAATGGTGGCAGTGAAAACTATCACTATATGCGAAACAATAATATGCTTATGCGTACTGCTCGTGGAGCGGACAGAGTTTTTGATTTTTATGGTTGGCAGGGTGAAATTGATGTTACAAACCCCGCTACAAGAGACTATGTGTGGAGCAAACTCAAAGAAAATTACATTGATAATGGTGTAGATGCTCTTTGGTTTGACGAGGCAGAGCCTGAAATCCACCCCGAACATTTTGATAACCTTATCTGGTATAAAGGCAGAGCCGATATGGTGGCACTTTTGTACCCATATTACTACTCAAAAATGGCATATGACGGCTTTAAATCCATTGGCAGAGATGACATAATCACTCTTACTCGTTGTGCATATTTAGGTAGCCAGAAATTTGGTTCTCTTGTGTGGTCGGGTGATATTGAATCTACATTTGAAAGCCTCGCTTGTCAGGTTAAAGCAGGGCTTAATATGGCAATGTGCGGAATCCCTTGGTGGAATACTGATATTGGCGGTTTTTACGGTGCCGATATTACAAGTGATTACTTTAAAGAGCTTATTGTCCGTTGGTTCCAGTTTGGACTTTTCAGCCCAATTATGCGACTTCACGGCTCACGAAATCGTCATTTCGAGCCAACTCCGGGACTTAAAGAGCCAAGTGGCGACCCTAACGAAATTTGGAGCTTTGGTGAAGAAAATTTTGAAATTCTCAAAAATCTGATTTTCATTCGTGAAAAATTAAGACCATACATTCAAAGTCAAATGGATATTGCAAGTAAAAAAGGTTATCCCGTAATGAGACCAATGTTCTTTGAGTATCCTGATGATGAAATGTGCTACACACTTGAAACACAGTATATGTTCGGTGATGATATCGTCTTCGCACCAATCGTAGAACAAGGAAAAACAATAAAAACCGTGTATATTCCTGACGGAGAATGGATTCTCACAAAGGATAAAAAGGTTTATACAAAAGGTACTTATGAAATAACGGCAGAGATTGACGAGTTTATAGCATTTGTAAAATTAGGCTCAGATGTAATTGAATGTTTCGAGTAAAAATAATGTAAATTTATATTTAAAGAGGTGATTATTATGGTTAAAGAATTTTCAAAATATCTTTTCTGCTATTTTGTTGGTAATCATCCTCATGAAGAGCGTGTTCATTTTGCTATTTCAAAGGACGGATACAACTTTACTGCAGTTAATGAAAACAAGCCCATAATAATTCAGACTAAAGGGAAAAAATGTTGCCGAGACCCTTTTATCTTTCGTGATAATGATGGCGTTTTTCATATAATCGCAACAGATATGAAAAGTGAAGAGGGTTGGGTAAACAATAACTCAATGGTTATGTGGGATAGTGTTGACCTTGTACATTGGACAAACGAAAGAATAATTGATTTTTCAAACTTTGAAGAAACAAAAAATGCTAATAGAGTGTGGGCACCACAAGTCATATTTGATAAATTTAAAAATGAATATATGGTTTATTGGACTCACAACAACGCGGACGATGACCTTGATACAATCACGTGGTATGCATACACAAAAGATTTTCATACCTTTACCACTCCACCACAAGTGCTTTTCAAGCCAAAAAGCGGAATGTGTGCCATTGATGCCGATATAATAGAGCATAATGGAAAGTATTATCTGTATGAGGCAGACGGCGAAAAAGAAGCAATTTGTTATTGCGTGGCAGACAGACCTGATGGTCCGTATTATGAGCCCGATTCTAACAAGGTTTCGGTTGCTGACACCGCACTGGAGGGCAACTGTATATACAGAATACTTGGTACAGATAAGTTTGTTATGATTGCTGACCAATTCCAAAAGGGTGGATATTTTATGCAGGAATCAACAGATTTGATGAATTTCAGTAAAGTCGATGAAAGCAGATTTTCCCTTAATCATCTGAACCCTCGCCACGGCTCTGTTCTTTATATTACCGAACAGGAATACAAGTTTTTGGAAATTTCAAAATTCTGAGCTGAATAATAAACTCGTCAAATTCCAATTTATCAAACTGAAACTTCATGAACAACAGCCAATTATAATAGCTCAAAAAGAGATAAAAAATAGCCTATAAAGTCAGTTTCGACTTTATAGGCGTTTTCTTATGCCTCGTTAAACTCAAGTGAACCATCAGTATAAGTTTCCACTACGATTTTCACCCCTAATTTCATTCCCTCCACAAATGCTTCTTTTTCAACAATCCCGCACATATCCATAGTGCAATCCTTGTACTTTTCGACTTTTATTATCCAAACACAAACACCTATGAAGTTGGTTTAACGACCAAATTCATAGGTGTTGATTTTTTATTATTTTAATTTTCCAAATCAATAACTCTTTGAAAAGCTATTCCTTCTTGAGCATTCTTTACTACCATACTATTCAAGTGCCTTACTTCTTCGTTGTAAAGTCCCTTTACCCGTATTGTAAATGTCATATTATCATTATCAATTTTAGGTTTTGTAAAAACTCCTCTGCGTAAATAAACTACATCTCTTGGTGTTGCTTCTGCTCCATTGCTCACCAGTAATATTACCCTACTTGGTGAAATTGGAAACATTGAATAAATAGGTACTTGAATCCCATTATCTAATAATCCATTTTCAATTATGGGATACGCATCTCCAATAATAAAATCTTCTTTTTCTTTTCTTTCAACAACAGCAAAATACATACCAAAAAAACCAATGGTATCTCTTTGAAAGAAAATCTTTATTGGGATGTCAATATTTTCATGATTTAATATTTCTTCAACTGTTCTACAATTTACAATATATCCAAGATTTCTCTTCCATAAATCTTGCAAATTATCATTACCTTGAAAATAAGAGTAAAATTCCTTATCTTGTCTGCTTGCGTTTTGACTAAATATATTACTAGCGTTTTTAGACCTAAACCCCATAATTGCAAAAAAGATTCGCAATCTCTCTTCTTCATCAAAAGTCAATGTTATTTCTTTATCATTGAGGAATCTACCATTTATTATTTGTGAAACTTCATTTTCAAATCGTGATAAATCTTTTTCGATTTGAGTTGGATTATTTGAATAATTTATTTCATCACGATAAAGATTTTTCTCCATAAAAACATCCCGAGTATTTCTAATGGTTGTTTCTTGGCTTTCTTTGTCATAATAATACAACTTATTGTTATCATTAAAGCAAAAATTTCTTAATATAAATTGCGGAATATAATGATGTCTGATAGGTTCTTTATTCACAATAAAACACCTCTATTTTATACCCATATTCTATCACAATGGTCAAGGCATATTAACAACGCCTTCAAAAAGTCTGCATCATTTTGTGATGTTCTCTTTTTCGGACCCTTTGTCCTATTACCTGCCATACGCTCCTTTTTGCCTATAAAACGGGTGAAAAGGAGATTTTCTATATTGTTATCGGTATAAATGAGTCCATTCTGATTAAGTGCCTTACCACCTTTGCCAAGCACTAGTGCAGCAAGTCCATAATCCTGTGTGACAACCACATCACCCTTTTCGGTGATATTTGCAATACGACAATCGGCAGAATCCGCTCCCTTATCAACAACAATAGTTGTAGCACCATCCCTATCAATGGTGTGCGTATTGTCGCAGACAATGATACATTCAAGTCCACGCTCTTTAGCTACATTGATAGTAATATCCACAACCGGACACGCATCAGCATCAATTATTATTTTCATAATATCACCATTAAATTAAGATACCATCGCAATGGTCAATTTCGTGCTGAATGATTTGAGCTGTCCAACCGATGAAGGTTTTGATTCGGGTTTGGAATTCAGCCGTCTGCCACTGAACTTTTATGCTCTTGTAACGCTTACACTTACGAGGACCACCGAGTAATGAAAGGCATCCCTCTTCTGTTTCGTATGGCTCTGACTTTTTAATAATTTCAGGGTTGAACATAGTCATATATGTACCGCCATTATCAAAACAAATGATGCGCTTATGAACACCAATCATATTGGCAGCCATACCAACACAACCGTTAGCATTGGCAATAAGAGTGTCAAGCAAATCCTGTGCCACCTGCAAATCTTCAATTGTAGCCTTTTCCGATTTCATCGCTAACAAAATCGGGTCATGAATTACTTCTTTAATCATTTATGCTACCTACAACCTTCTGTTGTAAATTTTGTGATAAATTATCTATTCTTTTTAAGTCCACAAAAACAACATTCACAGTTACACCATCATCAGCTATAAACTTTACTTCTTGTTGTGGTGCATTTTCTGTTAATGGATATAACAATGTTACGCTTTTTGCATTGCTACCATACTTTTTCTGGTAAGCATACATCTGATACATATCCGATTGCGAAATGCCATAATTTGAAGATGGATTGCTATTCAATTGTTTCCATTTTGTGTCCATAATGAAAATTGCACCGTCAGATTTTCTTGTTATCACAATGTCTGGACGCAATGAGAATTTGCGAGGTGTATCAAAAAGATATTTTGTGGAATGTTGTGCTGATACTGTGTATTCATTTGGATTGAACTGTTTCTTTAACTGTTTTGCAACATAACTTTCAAACACAGTTTCCATAGGAAATAGCAGTGCATAAGCTACTTCTGAACCTGCAAAAGATGTAAAGCTCTTTCCTTTCAAGAACACTTTACACCATATTAAAAGTGTTTCGTAATATTTTGAGTTACGGTCACTAACACATTTTGCAAAATCGGCATCAACATTTGATGATTCATCAATGTTTTCAAATACATTCAATAACGTTTTCAAGTCAGTTTTATTTTTTGAAGAAGTACTGTACTTAAACAAATATTTCAAAGTTGATTTTACAAGCCGATTTTCCGGACGATTGTTATTGAACTCGTCATAGCTCACAAAGAACTTTTCTTTATGTATAAGGTTATATTTTATTTGATTATTAAAATCGATTTTACCTTTACACACAGTGAGATTATCATCAACTGTTTCATATCCACTTTTTAATCCTCTTTTTACAACAGCAAATGTTTCTGATATAAACATACGAATAAAGATTTCAAAAATAGGTAGTTTATCAACATTCACATTAGTTGATTGCATTGACTTGAATGGTGAATTTTGAACTGTTCTCAACATTTTTATAAGCAGTTTTTTCACTTCATTTTCATTATCTTCGCCACAGATTTTAGGAAGGATTTCGATAATGCTACCATCATTAAGTGCAATTACACCAACATAGTTTTTTGCCGTAATTACTTTGCCTATATTCTTTCTTACAGAAACTCCCATTAAGTCAGTTGTTTCATTACCCTTTCCAGCATTCTCAAGAATAAATGTTTCAAGTGCATCAAAAACTTTTGAAGGTAATGTTTTATAACCCATTACTTCATTCTTTCTAATAAAAGAGCCGTATTCAGTTATGGTATAAGTTTTTTTAGCCATTATGTACGGCTCCTTTCAGTAAAAATCAGATGTTGTAAATTTTTATGTATGCATCAGCGTTTTCAAATGCATTATCATTAATTATATATCGTTTTGTGTCATCAAGAATATCAATTTCACTATTACCGAATAACGCTACTGAATCAACAGTTTCAGCTATAATAAATTGCTCTTCAGTTTCTGAAACTTGATTATCAGCGAGCACAAGACGAATTCTTTCATAGTCTTCATAAAAATACTCTTGCAATAAAGGAATTACTTTATTTTTAAAAATATTAGCAAGAGTTTCCATATCAGGACTATCTTTCAAGCCAATGAAATAAGCATGTCCAATTGTATGCTCTCTATCAAAAAGTACAGCTATTCTTTCATTCATTTTTTCAAGCATTGCACTGATATTAATACCATCAAATTCAATACCTTCCAATACTTTTGTGTCGGGCATCATTTCAACAAAATCGAATCTTCTGCGAAGAGCAGTATCAAGTGTTGCGATTGAACGGTCTGCAGTATTCATTGTTCCAAGTATATAAATGTTTTCAGGAATACCAAATGGTTTCTTTGAATATGGCAATACTGCTTTTATACCTTCATCTGCACCAACGCGTTTTGATGGTTCAACAAGAGTGATAAGTTCACCAAAAATTTTTGAAATATTACCACGGTTGATTTCATCGATAATGAATATTTTATTTTGTTGTTTTACATTATCATTAGCATATACAGGACTATACTTTTCAACTATTGATAAAGCATCTGCAACAGAAACTTTTGCTTTATATACAGATGAAAGTGTAAATACTGTTCCACCATTCATCTCAACGATATTTTCGTTTATACCCTTAACAAGCCAATTCACCTTTCTGACTCTGTTAAGGTCTTCGTATTTACCGTTCCATTCATATTCGCTAGTCACAACACCAACTGCATCAACAGTAGTGCTACTATAACAAGACAAAACAATGTCGCCAACTTTCATTTTGTAAATAAAATTGTTAAGGACATTTCTTCCACCAAATTTTGAGAAATCGGTTTCACTTGTTATTTCTGGACCATAATCATCCCATCCGATTCTTATGTGTCCATTTTCCATACATTCAGTGCGAATTGGATTATCACCAGTTGACCACATAGATACTTTCCAAACTGTTGGATTTTTATTAAGGCCGAGTTCATTTTCTTGATTTTTAATAACCGAATTATTTACTCGATTGCAGAACTCTTTAAATATTCCATCTACAATATCGTACTTAATATCAGTCTGTTCATCTTCATCAGCAGAATCTGTCACAGGTTTAATACCTTCGATAAATTCCTCATATCCATAGGACTGATGGAATGTTGTAAATTCAATCAAACCTTGAGATTTATACTCGTTATATCTACTGAATACTTCATAATATCCGCTTTCTTCAGAAGCTTCTGCCATTATATCCTCTAAAGTCTTATTCTCAACAATAGCAACGGCATAGCATACGGTGTTGTATGTTTTACCAGTACCGGGAGGTCCATATAGAATTGTATTTTTAGTTATATTAGACTTCATATCCTCATCATAATACGGAGAAACATCTGATAAATCAATTTCTTTAAGTGCTTCAAATAGTTCTGGTCTTATTTTATACACATACTGATGGCCTTCTTCGTCATCAAATTCTTTTCCGAAAAATGGAAATGGGAAATATCTTTCTTTGTCGCCATCCATACATGGTGGTAAGTTGAAGTACTTCTTTACTCTTTTTCCAAGATTTACGGCACAACCAATATAACCAGAAGTCGTTCCACCAAATTCTTTTACCAGCTTCTTGCAACTTGCTTCACCACCAATTTCCATCATTGCTTTCAGCATAGTCATTGGACACGGGTGTCCAGGCTTCTCGATTTCAAGAATGTATTTTTTCCAATCATCCTTTGTCAAATTAGGATTATATTCATCTAATGACGGCCACCAGCCACTTAAGTCTTTTTTATTATCTTTATCTCTGTAATATCTACTTATATAAAAGCCTACATCAATTGCAAGAGTTCTTAAGGTGGTGTCAGGATAACAAGTATCATCCAATGAATCACGCAACATGCTAACCAATTCAGAATCTGTTGCAAGATATTCCGCAATTTCGTCATAAAGCTTAATTGAGCCAAGCAACGTTTCGGGTTTTGCTCCTTTGGTTGGTTTGTATGAATTATCAAGTTCACTTGCTACAGCTTTACATTCCGAATATTTATAAATGTAATATTTATCAGGATAACGAAGCCATAAATATGTTGTAACGGAATTGGTATTTTGATAGTGTGCTTTCCAATCATCTTCTGGTTTATATTTAACTCGAAGTCTTTCAGATTCTTTTATAAAAGTTTCAACACGAGTAACCACACTTTTACTTTCATCGAACAAATCTCTGAACATATTGCGCACTTCTTCAGGCGCCACCTTACAAAAAGCCATAATCATTCCTCTTGGAAAATAATTCATAGCCGCAAGAAGATTCTCTGTTTTCGCAGTTGCACGGGTAAACATTTCCAAAAAATCAGGTGCGTCAATATCCCAATTATCCTGAAAGTGTTTTACTGCAATCCACTTGTATTTTTCATTTTGTGTTTTACTAGTCCAAAACAGTTTAGGAAAATCCTTTTTATATTCATTCAGTATAAGGTGTAATCTGGTCTTATCAATCATTCAGAGTCATCCTCCTTAATAGTACATTTCAATATAGTTGTACGCTTTATCAAAAACATCTTTGTCTTTGATTTTATATTTTACTGATACAACACTTCGCAGTGCTTTCTTGACTTCACGTTTACCTGCGTTTGTATCTTGCCAGCCATCAAAACGAATGATTCTTACGATATCATCAATATCAGTTACAATGCGTTCAACGATAACCGGAGTATTTGAATTCTTAACACCGTTGAACAATTCTGTAAGAGCTGCTTTACCCTTGTCAACTTCTGCAACAGGAACAACTTCACGCTCCGCCTGTGCAGCTTCTTTTGCAAGTTCAAGCAAGTGTTTAAGGAATTCAATACTTGTAATCAAACCTTGTGCATGTTTTTCACGGAGCTCTTCAAGACGCTCTCCAAGTTTTATAAAGCGTTCATCTTTAGTGTGTGTGAGGATTTTAGCAACAAGATCGATTTCTATTTTTTTAGCTTTTTTCTTTGCTCCTTCAGCACCTTCAATGAATCCTTCAATTAAGTCTGCATCAAGCTCAAGAATATCTGCTTCAGTCGCTTCCTTTACACCTTCAACATCTATATTTTCATGAACAAGTTCAAGTGTTTTCGCACCTACTGATGCCCAAATTAACGGCCCTCTTGTATCGACGGGTCTGATTGACTCATAAACTTTTGATAACCATCTGTAGTCATAACGATATCTATCAAGGAACGGGTCTGGTGAAAGTGCGTTATAAGCGCGGTTAACTACACGATAATCTGCACCGAAGTTGTCTTTTTCTGTATTTGTAGGTAAGCACTCCTGCGCTGCCATTAAGCCTTCCCAACCTTCAATAGTACGGTCAACGCCAATGAAATGCATCAGGCATTTTTCCATAAGCTTCGGGAACTCTTTTTTTACTTCTTCAATATTAGTAATTACCTTTTGAATACTCTTTTCATCAAAATCAAGAGCTTTTGCCACATCGTCAAAAATACCAATATAGTCAACAATTAAACCGTTAGTTTTTTCCTGACCATATACACGATTTGTACGACAAATAGCCTGAAGAAGAGTATGGTCTTTCATTGGCTTATCCAGATACATTGCTTGAAGAATAGGTGCGTCAAAACCTGTTAAAAGCTTTGATGTAACAATAACAAGTTTCAAGGGATGGCGTGGGTCACGGAAATTATCAAGAATTTTTGCTTCTTGGTCACGGTCCCTGCGCCACTCTTTGTATTTATCTTCTTTATCATTGTTTGTGTCCATTACGATTGTTGTTGCATACTCACCAAGATATTTATCAAGTTCTTTCTTATAAAGTAAACAACACTCACGGTCATAACAAACAACTTGTCCCTTAAAGCCATTAGGGTCAATTTTTGTAAGGAAATGGTTTGCGATGTGTTCGCATACTTTTGCAATTCTTTCAGGAGACTTCATAATAGCCTCCATACGGACACGCTTAGCAACGTCTGATTTTTCAGCCGCGGTTAAACCTGCTTCGCGAGCCAATTTATCAAAAGCTTCATTTACAACATCCTGATTGACATGAAGTTCGACAGGTACAGGTTCAAAGTTAAGCGGAAGTGTTGCGCCATCTCGGATGGAATCAGCAAATGAATATCTGCTGAGGTAGCCTGACTTATCATCAATTGAACCAAACGTACGGAATGTATTTTTATCAAGTTTATTTATAGGTGTACCTGTAAGCCCGAAGAAGAAAGCATTCGGTAAAGCTGCACGCATTTTTTCGCCAAGATTACCTTCCTGTGTACGATGAGCTTCGTCTACCATAAGAATAATATTATCGCGGGCATTCAGTTCGCCTTCAACCTCACCAAACTTAAAAATAGTTGTGATAAGGATTTTTCTCATGTCTGTTTTGAAAAAGTCGATTAAAGCTTCTTTACTTGTTGCTTTTGCAAGGTTAGGTATATCAGATGCATTAAATGTTGCTGTAATCTGTGTTTCAAGGTCGATACGGTCATCGACAATTACAACTGTAGGCGCATTAAGTTCGGGCATCATTCTGAGCTTTTGAGCGGCAAAAACCATAAGCAATGACTTACCTGAACCCTGAAAATGCCAGATAAGACCTTGCTTTGTTTTTCCTTCAACAACTCGCTTTACAATTGCATTTGCACCTTCAAATTGCTGATAACGGCAGATAATTTTATACTTTCGGTACTTTTTATCCGTTGCGAAAAGGGTGAAGAACCTGAAAATATCCATAATGATTTCAGGCTTAATCATATCTGTAAGTGCATACTGCACATCAAGCAATGTACCTTCACTCTTATGCTCTTCTGTGTGCCATGGTCCCCAAACGGTTAATGGTGCATTTACAGACCCGTAACGATAACGTTTACCCTCAGATGCAAAGTTGAAAATGTTAGTTACAAACATCTGTGGAATACTTTTCTCATAAGCAAGAATATCGCCTGCACCATCCATCCATGAAATTGCTTCACGGACAGGTGTTTTGAGCTCACCTATAGAAACTGGAAATCCGTTTACAAGCAAAACGATATCCAGTCTTTTGCCACCTTCAGCTTTAGGATAAACCCACTGATTTGTAACAACATATTCGTTGAGGGCCAGTCTTTCTGGAGTTAATGTTCCAAAGAAATCTATCGACACACTTCTTCCGTTTTCGCCGAAAGGAAATGAATTGTTTTCAAATACAAGCTTTTTAAATTCTTCGTTTGCTGCAACAAGGTTATTAGCCTGTGCAGAGAGGATAAGTGTACGAAGTTTATATATAACCTCATCAGCTCTTGAAGGGGCTTCTGCTATAACAGTATTAAGCCTGATAAGGGCAGACTTCACCATAGACTCAACAATAACATCAGAATGTTCCCTTGGTAATTCTTCTGCCGGTATATATTTCCAGCCATTTTGGGATAGTGTTTTACACACCATACTTTCAAAATCTGCTTCTGTAAACATTTAGTATCCTCCTGACTAATTTTTTTGTATCTTCAATAATTAATTTTGATTTATCGCTCTGTTTCATAATATCATCAAACTTCTTTTGAACATTCATCGGCGGCAATACAATCAAATATTTTAGAAAGACTTCCTCTTTGATTCTTTGCCGATTTGTTGTCCCTAAACTATTCCTCTTAATT
>JAZQMC010000011.1:0-61566 GCA_045543095.1 Candidatus Fimenecus sp.
GTTTCCAATTTTTCAGTTTCCACATTGACATTACCTTTGTTATCAAAGGTTGCACACTCAAAAATAATGACATCTGTTACAATATCAAAATCTTCGGCATAGATACTTTGTGGACTTTGGGCAAAATCCCCTCTTATGTAAGTTGTAACCTTGAAATTCTCAACTTTTTCTATAGGCTTATTTGAGCCGATACCAAAAAAGTTTAGAACAAGTGTAACTATTGCCGTAATATAAGCAAAAATATTTCTGAAAGTATACATAAATCAAAACCCCTTTAAATAGTTAATGATGTATGAATATTATATCACATAAAAATAATTTGTTCAATAATGGAAGAAGTCGTGTAAATTCGCAAAGTTCAATAAATTGGAGTTTGTTGAAATTAATTCGTAATTATTGGAATACTGGTCACCCTGAACGAAGTGAAGGGTCTACTAAATTGATGGAGATTCTTCGCTTCGCTCAGAATGACTATCAAATCAAATCTGCTCAACAAATTCAAATTTATAATACAAACGTAGTTCAAACCTCTACATTTTTACAAAAAAATAAAGAGTTCACACAGAAGTGCAAACTCTTTATTTGGTGCGAGGGACGGGACTTGAACCCGTACGGGATTACCACACGCCCCTCAAACGTGCGCGTCTGCCGATTCCGCCACTCTCGCATATCGGTCGTTCTCTCGAACGCAAGAGACATTATAACAAAGGAAGTCGGCAGTGTCAAGCATTTTTTACAATTTTTTAAAAATTTTTTATATTGAATTCTTTTTCGGGTTTCGGGTACGGCTGATTGATGGCTTTTTTGCGTTTTTTGGTAACCCTTGGGCTATTGTGGGGAACGCTTTTTCGGTTTCGGCGGTGGGTTGGATTTCATAAGTGCCGTATTTGTTTACCATTTCATAAGGAGTTTCGGGGTCATCAACGATATATTCAGTTGCTTCGTTGAGCCTGCCCGCATCTTTATTTCTGTTTTTGTTTTCTTTTTTCATTATAATCACCGTTTTTATTATGTGCGGTGAGGGATAAAAATATTATTCTTCCTCTTGCGTTGGGTGGGGATTTTTGCTAAAATATTACAAAATAATTCTTTTTGGAGGAATAAATATGAATTGGGAAACTATTTCCGCAAAAGTATTTGAATTCGCTACCACTTGGGGCGGTAAGATTTTAGGAGCGTTAATTATTTTAATCGTTGGTTTAAAAGTAACTAAGGCACTTGTTAAATGGCTCAGAAAATCACCAAAGCTTGACAAACTTGACGACAGTCTTCGTTCATTTCTCAGCAGTTTCACAAGTATTGCACTTTACGCAATTCTCGTAATTGTAATTGCATCGATTATCGGTATTCCTGCAACCTCATTTATTACAGTTTTAGCAACCTGCGGTGCCGCAATCGGTTTAGCACTTCAAGGTTCACTCAGTAACTTTGCGGGCGGACTTATGATTCTTCTTTTCAAGCCCTTTAAGGTTGGCGATTATATTGAAGCATCGGGCGAGTCAGGTGTTGTTTCAGAAATTTCTGTTGTTTATACCGAGCTTCTTACACTTGACAACAAGCGTATTACAATCCCCAACGGTGCTCTCACAAACTCTGTAATTGAAAACTATTCGTCAGAAGAGCTTCGCAGAGTTGACCTTAACTTCAGTGCGGCTTATACCTGCGATATTAAAAAGGTAAAAGAGGTTATCAGCGGAATTGTTGAAAATCACCCCAAGGCACTCAAAAAGCCCGAACCCTTTGTTCGAGTTTCAGAATGTGCTGACAGTGCACTTACATACACAGTTCGCGTATGGTGCAAAAATTCTGATTACTGGGATGTTTACTTTGATGTGCTTGAAGGCGTTAAAGAGGCATTTGATAAAAACGGAATTGAAATTCCATACAAGCAGATTGATGTGCATGTTGATAACAAATAATTAAACGAAAGGGCTTACCATTTGGTAAGCCCTTTTTGCGGACAGACGAGGACAACTCCCTAAGTCTGCTTCGCAGACAGCTCCCTCAACGAGGGAGCGTATTGTCTCTGCACGATTTTAATACAATTTAAAAATATAACAGATTACACCGTAGATTACTGAAGTGAAAATTCCGTAGGCGATTACAGGACCTGCGATTTTAAAAAGGTTTGCACCCACCCCTAAAATATATCCCTCTGCTTTAAATTCAAGGGAGGGGGATACAACTGAATTGGCAAAGCCCGTAATGGGAACGATTGTACCCGCACCCGCGTGCTTTGCGATTTTATCAAATATACCGATGCCGGTAAGGATTGCGGTAATAACTATAAGTGTAGCAGGGGTCAATGCCTTGACCTCGTCTTCGTTAAGCCCCATTTTTTTGAAAAGAAAGTTGAGCAATTCGCCAAAGGCACAAATTGCACCGCCGATTAAAAATGCTTTTAATCCGTTCATAAATTTCGGCGAGTCAGGTGATGCCTTTTTCGCCATCTTGTCATATTCTCTGTCGGTGGTTGACATAAATTCACTTCCCGCAAAATTATTCTTCGCTTTAAGTATTTCCAATTTTTAATTGTTTAATAACTCATAAAATTTGCAATAATAAGAAATATATGGTAAAATTTATTTTCAGTTTGATTTGCGAGGTGAATTCTGTGGTCGGTTACATTGATGTTGGTGGCGGTATGCGTGCCGTTTACGGTGCGGGTGTGCTTGATTTTTGTCTTGATAATGACATAGAATTCCCTTATTATATCGGCGTTTCTGCAGGTAGTGCCAATATTATTTCATATCTTGGCGGCCACAAAGAAAGAACCTTGCGTTTTTATCGCGACTATTCATCGCGAAAAGAATATATGAGCTTTGAAAATTTCATGAAAAACAAGGCATATTTAGGGCTGGATTATATTTACACTACTCTTACAAAAGAGGGTGGTGAAGACCCGCTGAATTTTGATATAATGCGTTCACATAATTGTGATTTTTATATAGTTACAACTGATGCGGTCACGGGTAAAGCGGAATATCTTGATTACAGAAATATTGTAAAAGACGATTATTACGAACTTAAGGCTTCGTGTTGCATTCCTCTTATTTGCCCTCCAATCCAAAAAGATGGAAGAGTTTTCTACGACGGCGGGCTTTCTGACCCAATCCCTGTGAGAAAAGCCTTTACTGACGGTTGCGACAAGGTAATTGTTACTCTTACCTTGCCGAAAGATTATTACAAGCCACACAAAGCACCTGAGTTTCTTTATAAATCAGCGGTAAAAAAATATCCCGAAAGTGCTCGACTTATGTATTCAATGATTGATAAATACAATGCGGAACTCAGATTTATCAAACAACTTGAAAAGCAGGGTAAGGCGTTAATTCTTGCCCCCGATGACTGTTGCGGAGTGACAACCTTAAAGCATAAATACAATAGTATAGAGGCACTCTATCGCAAGGGATATGAAAATGCGTGCAAAATTAAAGATTTTCTTGCAAGCACGGAGGAAAAGCCGTGAACAAAAGACAACAAAAATTCAGAAAAGTTATTTCTATAATACTTATAATTTGTATTGTATTTTTGTGTTTTGATTTTGTGGCTACCGAGATTACCGATAATTTCGCTTATGAGGACGCGGTGGTTAACGAAACCGAATGGACTGCGGTTTATGATAAAATTCTCGCCAATGAGCAACTTTCTGACCGTGATTATGAAGTGATTTTTGAACAGTCGGGGTTGGGACAATCTGCAGTTGAAAGTCTTATTGAAGAAAATCGGACAAGCGATTTTGAATATTATCGCAACTATTATTTAAGGGATAAGGATTTCACCTGTGTTCGTACCGCAATTTTTGCAAAGCATGAGGCGGTGACGGATAGCGAGGGCAAAAAAATCTTAAATCCCGATTTTGCAAATATAGAGAATGGTGATATAATAATCACATTGAGTATTCATTCATTGGGCTGGCGACACGGTCACGCGGCTATTGTGACAAATGCCGAAACAGGAGAAACTGCACAAGCGGTAAGAATTTTTGAAAAATCTGATTTCGGTACAGTTTGGGAATGGAACGATTTCCCGCTTGTTGCGGTGTTGCGTGTGAAAGATATTGACGAAAAAACACAGAATGAAATTGCACAGTATGTGCGTGAAAATATGATTGGAATTCCCTATGCCTTGTCGGCAGGGGTAATCGGCGGAAAAGATGCCGAGTCGAAACTGTTTACGACACATTGTGCACATTTTGTATGGTATGCTTATAAATACTTCGGTATTGATTTGGATGATAATGGCGGAGTAGTAACACCAAAAGAGATTTTGCATAGTGATAAATTAGAAATTGTTCAGGTTTATGGAAATATACTTGATGTATAAAGGAGATACTTATGAAAAAAGTTATTGTATTTATTATGATTTTGGCATTGTCGGTGGTGCTTGTGGCTTGTGCCGATGTGCCTGTATATGAGCAGGTGGGCGAAGTGGGTGAAATCACAGAAAGACCAACAGAAACCACTACCGAAGAAGAAATTGAAGATGAAAGCGAAATCGACGAATCTTCAACTGAAGAAACAGAAGAAAACTCATCATCTTCAACCACAAGAAACAACAATAATTATACGCCTGCTCCAACAAGACCAAAGCCATCAAACACAACAACTACAACAAAGACTTCAACAACCGAGAGTACAACCGAAAGCACGACAGAGAGTACAACTGAAAGCACAACGGAAAGTACAACCGAGAGTACAACTGAGAGCACAACGGAAAGTACAACCGATAACGGCGAACAAAGTGAATAAAAAGCAAAACGGCGGATTTTCCGCCGTTTTTATTTAGACAAAAAAATTTGAATTTGTCGAACTCTTTTTAATTTTATATCTCGTTAAAATCGACCATCAAACATTGTAGGGGCTGACGGGTCTCGCCTGCCGGCTCGGTCGGTGCTTCTGCTTCGCAGAGGTGTCCACCGGACACCCGCACCCACGGCAGCCCGTAATAAAATAACATCTCAACTTACGGGACGCCGAGTCGTCGTCCCCTACAACCGACCATATTGGTTATAATACAAAATCGCGTCGCAGACCCTTAATTACGAATTACGAATTATGCATTATGAATTGAGATAGACAAACTGCAATTTGTCGAACACTTTTGATATTATAACAATGTTATTATCCATTTCCCCAACCCATAAAATGCAGGGACGAGTAATGCGGGAAGCAAGTTGCCGACTCTGATTTTCTTGCCGAAGGTTATGTTGATACCTACGCAGAAAATCAATGCCGAGCCTATGTATGAAAGATAACCCGTTAACTCTTCGCTTATAAAATTACCTGCAAAATGTGAAATAAGTGTTATTGCACCCTGATAAACTAAAATTGCAATTGCCGAGCACATTGCACCCACACCATAGGTTGATGCCATAATCACAACAATTACAAAGTCGAGAATCGCTTTTGCGGTGAGCATTGAGTAGTCGCCTGTAAGCCCGTCTTGAATTGAGCCCACAATCGCCATTGCACCAACACAGATAATAAGTGACGTGTTTACAAATCCGTCAACGAATTTGTTGTCGTTTTCGGCTTTCAAAAGTTTTTTAAGCTTTTCACCAATGCCGTCCATTCTTTTTTCAATATTTACAAATTCACCGAAAAGACCGCCAAGTACAAACGAGAAAATCAAAAGCATTGTGCCTCCGGTTTCGATTTTGCCGTCGTTTACGGTTAACATCCCCTGCAAAGTACCTGTAACACCGATAAATATGGTGGAAACTCCGCAAGCTGCCATAAGCGTTTTTTGAAATCTTTCGGTAATACCTTTGTTTAAAAGCATTCCCAACACACCGCCCAAAACAACTGCCGCGGTGTTGATTATTGTGCCAAGACCAAACATAAAAGTCACCTCAAAAACGAGAATGAAAGAATTATAGCACTCTGTTTGTCGTATTTCAATCTGTTTTGTTGAATATTCTATTGAATTTTATTTTAAATATGTTATAATACGTATTATAATGGAGCAGATTTTGGATTTGTTTCATAAGGTGAATGTTAAGGAGAATGGAAAAATGGAATTTCTTAAAGAATTTGAAATCCTTTACGAGAATTTTGTCTATTTTGATTTGAAAATGCTCGTAATGTGGGCTATCGGCGGATTGCTTATTTACCTTGCAATCAAAAAAGAAATGGAACCGACATTGTTGCTTCCTATGGGCTTTGGTGCAATCCTTGTTAACTTGCCGATTTCAGGTGCTATTACACAGTACAGACTTGGCGAAGAGGTAATTTCGCAGGCTAAATATTTTCAATTACTTGAACAAGGCGTTGAAGGACTTTCAGTTGAAGAGGGTGCACTTGATGTTCTTTTCAATGCGGGTATTGCAAACGAATTGTTCCCCCTCATTCTTTTCATCGGTATCGGTGCAATGATTGACTTTGGTCCGCTTCTTTCAAACCCCAAACTTATGATTTTCGGTGCAGCAGCACAGTTTGGTATTTTCTTCACACTCTGCTTGGCATCAATCTTCTTCCCAATAAACGACGCGGCTTCAATCGCTATTATCGGTGCGGCTGACGGCCCAACATCAATTGTTGTTGCTAATAAACTTAATTCACAATATTTAGGTGCGATTATGGTTGCGGCTTATTCATATATGGCTCTTGTTCCCATTATTCAACCACCTGTAATCAAACTTCTCACAACAAAAAAAGAGCGTCTTATCCGTATGCCTTATTCACAGACAGAGGTTACAAAGCTCACAAGAATTCTTTTCCCAATTATTATCACAGTTATTGCAGGTCTTGTAGCTCCTGCATCAGTATCCCTTGTTGGTTTCCTTATGTTCGGTAACCTTATCCGTGAGTGCGGAGTGCTTAATTCTCTTTCAGAAACAGCACAAAAAGTTCTCGCAAACCTTATTACAATCTTCCTCGGTATCACAATCGCTACAAAGATGCACTATGCATCATTCCTTGACACAGATACACTTCTTATTCTTGGCCTTGGCCTTTTTGCTTTCATATTCGACACAGCAGGTGGCGTTATGTTTGCAAAAATTCTCAACATCTTCTTGCCAAAAGGCAAAAAGATTAACCCAATGATTGGTGCTGCAGGTATCTCAGCTTTCCCAATGTCAGGACGTATCGTTCACAAAATGGGACTGGCAGAAGACCCACAGAACTTCCTTCTTATGCATTCAATCGGCGTAAACGTTTCAGGTCAGATTGCCTCTGTTATCGCAGGCGGTCTTATCCTCAGTTTCTTTATGTAAGGAGTGGCGAAGATGTTAGAAAATATATTTGTAACTTTAATGGCTTTTATGTTTGAGCCAATGAACTTTGTTTATAACCTTAAATATATGGTTATCGGTATGATTTGCATTATCATTGTTATGGGTGTGCTTATTCTCATCACAACCGCTCTCAATAAGCTTGTACCAAAGTTCACAAACAAAGATAAAGATAATAAATAAAATCAATTGATTTTTAACCCGCTGAAGACTTTTGCTTTCAGCGGGTTTTTGCAATTAGTGAGGTCAATAAATTTGAATTTGTCGAATTGTTTTCAAATTTTATAAATCGCTAAAATAGACCATCAAACATTGTAGGGGCTGACGACCACGGCAGCCCGTTTCAAAGTGTGCAATAAAACAACAAGCAAAAAGGTTTAGTTTTTTCTGTTTTTTTACATCCGCAACCAATATTTGCCCCGATTGCAAACTAAAATGTATAGAATTCTCGAAAAAATTCATATAAATTAACATTTGTAATTGCAGATATTTAAAAAATCTGCTACAATTTATTCAGTAAATAAAATAGGAGGAAAATATGAGAGACTTTATTGAGTATATTGAAACTTCTTGCGAAAAACTTCCCGATAATCACATAACATATTTGTTCAAGAAAAAAATTCTTGACGAAATGACCGACCGTGCAAATGAAATGACACACGCAGGGCTTCGCGATGAAAAGGTGCTTGCAGACCTTATAGCAGACGAATATCCCGATTTGCCCGCACAATATAAGGTGTGGTCAAAGGCATACAAAAAGAAAAAGCTTGCAAAGACAATGCGTCTTGTAATGGGTATCGGCGGTGTGATTTTCTTCATTGCAATGTTCATTGCTTACTTTGAGGTGAGCAAGGCAACGGGCGAGTGGGGTAAAACTTGGCTTATTATTGTCGGCGGAATATTCGCAATGATTATTTTCTACACAAGCTTCGGCATAAAAAGAATTTGCCGTATGCGACGCGTTTTCCACCCGATTGCAAGATTTTTAATTGCAATGTGTGTAATGCTTTTCTCTGTATTTATGTTCCTTTTCTGGCTTATGATGATTCCCGAGCTTATCTTCTGGCCGATTCTTATGGTGGGCATAATACTTATGTTGCTTGCCGACCTTGTTTTTGCATTCGCAACAAAACAGAAATTCCGCACAGTTTCAGCCTTTGTTTATATGCCGGTAATTTCAACAATGCTTTATATTATTCTTGCGGCTTATGGCGTAATCGGTTGGCTTACCGGATGGCCCGTAATTCTTCTCGGTCTTCTTGCTGATTTTATTGGTATTATCTGTATTGCAATCGGCAATGCAAAATATTTTATGTATAAAAAGGAGGACGATGAATAATGAAACGCAAACTTAATGCAGAACTTTGGGATAAGATGCATTATCTTTTCCGCGATTTCAACGACCGTATGGTTCACGTTGAAATGAACTACGATTTTGAAATCGACATTGAAGCCTTAAAAACCGTTATTATCTGTGCATTTGAAAAAGTGCCCGTTCTCCACTCAAAATTTGTTGATACAAAGCTTTCAACTCATTGGGAAGTTATGCCCTATGATGTTGACGAAGTGCTGACCGTTGCATATCCCGAAAATGTGGAGGAGGCTGTTGAAGAATTCCTTACACAGTATATTGCTCCCGATTCACATATTCAGATGAAGTTAGCACTTTTCATAAAAG
The DNA here is from genome assembly GCA_045543095.1 of Candidatus Fimenecus sp. Classification (GTDB taxonomy): domain Bacteria; phylum Bacillota; class Clostridia; order Oscillospirales; family Acutalibacteraceae; genus Fimenecus. The sequence continues at coordinate 8,916 of JAZQMC010000011.1, forward strand.
ATGGTAAAAGCACTCTCTGTATGGTTGAAAACCATATGTGTATGGACGGCGGCGACCTTAAATATTTCCTTAAAGCATTTTGCGAAAATTACAGTAACTATGTTGAAAAGGGAATAAGCCCCATTGAATTCAGAACCGGCTCGCGTGCTTATGATGAGGTTTACTCGGGCTATTCACAAACAGAATCAGGCGTTGCAAAGCGTCTTTTCAAGAATATCAATGCAAGGGATAAGCACAAATTCCCGTTAACACCAAACAATATTCGTGATGAATCCTTTATTGCAAGAAGAAAGCTTAAAGATAACGCACTTGCAGGCTTAAAGGCAAAGGGCAAAGAATACGGTGCAACGGTAAACGAAATGTTGCTTGCAGCAGACTTTTACAGTGTTTATGAGCTTGCAGGTTATCCCGCAACCGACAAGGTTATGATTTCAAGTGCCATTGACCTTCGTCGTCATATGGACAGTGTTGAGGACAAAGGATTTACAAATCACACTGCCTGGATGCAGTGCGCAATCCCCGAACGCGGTAGGGATATTTTTGAAACAGTAAAATATGTTGTACGTAGCTCAAATCGTTTCAAAAAAGACAAGTTTATGGGACTTTACGGACTTCCGCTTCTTAATCTCGGTTACAACATTATGCCCCACGCAGCAAGTGAAGAGATTATCAAAATCGGTTACTCAAATCCATATATGGCAATGAGCAATATCGGTATTCTCAAGGGTGAGGATTTTGCCCTTGCAGGCAACGAGCCCACAGACGCGTTTATGTCGGGTGCAGTTAAATATAAGCCCTATATTCTTCTCACAGCAACAACCTATAAGGGTATTATTACTCTTTCAATGTGTGTGCGTGGTAATGATGAGGACAAAAAGATTGTTGAAAAATTCTTCGATTTGATGGAGAAAAATATTGAAACATTGATTGTTGGTTAAAAAAGGAGCTTCGGCTCCTTTTTTTAATCAACAATTTTTATATAATCTGTGGACTTTTGTGTTTTTTGGTGGTATTATTAAAATAAGTATAAGTATATGTGGAATTATGTCATTTTCAGGAGGCTTTTTTATGAGAGTATTGAGAATTACGGTTACGGCAATATTTATAGCTGTCTCAGTAATTTTTTCTATCTTTTATATAGGCGAGAAACTTAATACGGATACAACCGTACCGATTATTAAAATTGACGAACAGTTGCTCGAAGTAAGCTTTGATGCAGATGACGCCGAGCTTTTAAAGGGTGTTACGGCTTATGACGGTAAAGATGGTGACCTGACCGACAGGATAATTGTTCAGTCCGTTTCAAAATTTATTGACGATGGTATTTGCAAGGTTACTTATGCAGTGTGTGACAGTAATAACAATGTTTCAACTGCTACAAGAAAAATACAGTATAAGGATTATGTTTCGCCGCGTTTTTCAATGTCAAGGTCGACTTGTTATTCAATTTATGAGGGAGTAAGTATCTCTCAAGCTATTCAGGCTTATGATTGCATAGACGGAGATATTTCACGAAGCATAATTGTTACATCAGAAGATTTTACAAGCTCTGTTGCCGGCGTTTTTAAACTTGATGTTTCTGTAACAAACAGTAAAGGTGACACATCTATAATAAATATTCCGCTTGTAGTTGAAGACAGAAATATTTCAGCACCTGAAATTGAGTTAAAGGAATATCTTGTTTATACAGGAGTTGGAAAATCAGTTGATTTTTCAGAATATCTTGTAAGGGCAGAAGATTATTCGGGAGCTGACATCACATCTTCGGTCAGAATTGAAGAAAATGTCGATTTTTCAACCCCGGGAACATACAGTGTTCACTATTATGTGGCAGATTATAAGGGTGTACAGGGACACACTATACTTAATGTTATTGTAGGTTAGTTTTATGGATATTTTTAAATACAAAATTGAATTACATAGTATTTTGCGGGACCTTATAAAAAATGCCTGGGTAATTTTTATGGCGGCGCTTATTGGTCTTATGGGTGTTTTTATAGCCACAAGAAGTGTCTATACACCTGAATATACAGCAAGCGCAACTCTTGTGGTAAATGCAAAAAGCTCCTCGACGGGCTCGTATTCTCTGTTTTCTGTTTCAGTTGAAATGACAGAGATTATTGCGAGAGTGCTTGTAGAACCTTCCGTTAAAAGCAAGGCAAATGAAATTACAGGCGCTGAAAGCTTTGACGGCAAATTGGAAGCCTTAGTGCACGATGGCACAAATTTTATAAGTCTAAAAGTAGCAAGTGAAAGTCCGCAGAAATCATATGAGCTTCTTTGCGCAGTCATTGAGGCATATCCCCAGATTTCTGAAAGCGTTTTCGACAATGTTGTTATCAGTGTGTTGAGTATGCCTGAGGTTCCTCACGAGCCATCAAACAGTGTTTCAACTGTAAATCGTTTTCTTGTGGCGGCAGTCTGCGCCTTGGTTGTGGCAGGCATTATTGTGGTTTTATCAGTTGTTCGTGACACAGTAAAAAATGAGGACGACTTCAAAAATAAGGTTGATGTAAAGCTTCTGGGAACTGTTCCCCATGAGAAAAAGCAACTCAGCATTAAAGACCGTTTGAAAAAAAACAAAAAAGCGTTGCTCATTCACAACAATGCATTTATAAGTCTTAAATTTGTAGAGAATTATCATAAAATCTCTGCAAAGCTTGAACATATCAAGCGCCGTAACGGTTCAAAGGTGTTTGCTGTTACAAGCGTTGCCGAGAATGAAGGTAAGTCAACAATAGCTTCAAATATTGCAATTTCATTGGCAGACCGCGGTCACAGAGTAATTCTTGTTGACATAGACTGTAAAAAACCGGCTCTTTATAAAATCTTCGACAAAAAGTACAGTGAAAAGTCTGAGTTCAGCAGTCTTATGAACGGAACACTCAAAAGCAGTGATTTTCAATTGAGAAGATACAAGCATACATCTCTTTATCTTGCCCTTAATACTGCACCTTGCGATAATTATAACGAATGGATAGAAAACGGAAAATTGTCTCTTGTGATTGATGCTTTCAGTGAGCAGGTTGATTATGTGATTCTCGATACGGCACCTTTGTATGTTGACGCTTATGTTACGGATATGGTGAAGATTGCCGATGAAGCCGTTGTGGTTGTCAGAACTGACACTGCATATACCGCGGCAATAAACGATGCTGTTGAAACTATTGAAGATGTGGGCGGAAAACTTGCAGGTTGCGTACTCAATGACGTTTATCCTGAATTCTCTTTTTTCAGAATGAAGGGTGCGGATGAAGGCGGATATTATTATGGCAAGCGCTATGGTAAATATGGTAAGTATGGTAAATATGGAAAATATGAAAAATACAGTAAGTATGCAAGCCCTTATATGAGCGAATATTCAGATGACGAAGATTATTCTAATTGAAAATAAAGGAATGTTTTATGGAACAGACAGGAAATAAAAACAAATCATATTCAGCGACAGATAAAGGTATTGAGATAAACCTGAGCGAAATTATAAAAGGCGCTAGAAAACTTGGTGTGCTTTGCATTGTGCTTGCGCTTCTTTTTGGCGGAGTAGTTTTCGTAAAAGAATACACAAGCTATGTGCCTAAATATACCGCACAGGCGACTTTTACTGTCAGCACTCAGAATGCTTCTTCGTCAATGGGTGGAGTATCAGTTTATTCTTTCTACTATGACTCCGCAACTGCAAATCAGCTGACAGAAACATTCCCGCTTATTCTTTCAAGTAATCTGCTTCAGGATGCCGTTTGTGAAGATTTGGATATTACAAGACTCCCCGCAACGTTGAGTGCAACGGCGGTAGAGGGTTCAAATATGTTTACTCTTTCAGCTACGGGCACAAATCCTCAGATGACCTATGATGTGCTCAATTCGGTAATTGAAAATTATCCGTCGGTTGCTAAATATGCGGTGGGTAATATTAAATTTGAAATAATCACAAGCCCCATTGTTCCCACAGAGCCGTCAAACACTATGGATTATATGAAAGATGTGGCTATGGCGGCGTTAATTGGCTTTGCCTTGGGATGCGGAATTATTATTTTATATGCTTATCTGAGAAAGACTGTTCAACGCAAGTCGGATGTAAAAGAAAAATTGGGATATGAAGCTATCGGTACAATTCCTCATGTTGTTTTTAAGAAACACACAAGAAGTGTTGACCGCGCGGTGCTTTATACTAACGGAAAAATTGATGTAGCCTTCCGCGAGTCGTTCAGGGTGTTTAGAAATGTTTTCAATAACGCTTTGAATGGTGACAAAGTTATTATCGGTACAAGTACTGCTCCCGGAGAAGGCAAAACAACTGTTGTTACAAATCTTGCTTTGGTGTTGTCGGATTATGGCAAAAAAGTACTTCTTGTTGACGGTGACCTTCGTAACCCAAGTGTAGCGGCGCTTCTGGGAATAAATCCCGATTGCCTTGAATATGAGACTGTAACTACAGAATACAAAATTGCTTTTCTCAGAAATTACGGAATTTACTTTATGGTTTTCAATACTGAAAACGGAAAACATTTTAAATATATGAACTCTGTTTATGCAAAAGAGGTTTTTGATTCTGTAAAAGACGATTTCGATGTAGTCCTTGTTGACACGCCACCCTGCGGACTTGTTTCTGACGCACTTTTCTTTGCTCAGGCGGCGGATGCGGCATTTTATGTAGTTCTTCAGGACACAGTAAGAATTTCAAAAATCCAGAGTGGTTTGAATAACCTTATGTCAACCGATATTAAAATTCTCGGTTGTGTGCTCAACGGGGTTGAAACTGCACATTCGAGTTATGGTTACGGCTACAAATCTTATGGATATGGCTATGGTTATGGTTACGGCAAAAAGAAAAAACACAGAAGGTAAATAATGAAGAGAAACGAAGATTTTGGAAAAATGCTGCGAAATATGGTGGTCGAATGGCGGTGGATATTTTCTTATGTGAGAAAATACAAGTTCGCTATGTTTCTCTATGTCTTTTTAGGGTTAGTGGCTACGGCTATGTCGTTGGGAGTTACCATTGCGGCAAAATACCTTATAGATGCGGTTGTTGGCAGAGAAAATGAAACGATTTTATTATATGGCGTGCTTGCAATAGGCCTTGCTGTATTTCAACATGTTTTTCAGGCGTTAACCTCTTATGTTACTGCTTCGGTTAGCAGTCGCACAAGCAATGAAATAAGAGAGGATATTTTTTCTCATGTTGTGAGTGCCGAGTGGGAAGATATTTCACGCTTTCATTCGGGCGACTTGCTGAATCGTCTTGAAAGTGATGTGCAGACAATTTCAAGTGCGGTGATTACCTTTATACCCAATGTGATTACCCGTACAGTTCAGTTTTTGGGCGCTTTGGCAATTGTGTTATATTATGACAAGACAATGGCACTGATTGCCCTTGCGAGTGCACCATTGCTCTTCTTTTCTTCAAGATTTCTCATTAAAACCATAAGAAAATACAGCAAGCAGAGTCGCGAACTTAACGGTAAAATTTTATCATATTCAGAAGAATCCGTGCAAAATCTTTTGACTATCAAGGCGTTTGACCTTACAAAAGATTATATAAATAATTTTAGGACAGTTCTTGAAAGTTATCGAAATACGAAGCTTTCTTATGATAAATTCAGCATTTTAATGACACTTTGTCTGTCTCTTTCAGGACTTGTTGTGTCATACGGTTGCTACGGCTGGGGTGTTTACAGACTTTGGCAAGGCGCAATCACGTTTGGCACAATGACCTTGTTTATTCAACTTTCGGGACTTCTGACATCGTCTTTCGGCTCGTTGGCATCACTTGTTCCGAATGCAATTTCTATCGCCACTTCGGCGGGCAGGGTAATGGAGCTTACTGCCATAGCAAAGGAAGAAGATAAAGAGAAAGAAAAAGCAATCAGAATTCTTGAAAAATCAAAGAATACGGGCGTAAGTGTTTCTTTAAACGATGTTTCCTTCAAATATAAGGACGGCGAAGAAAATGTTATTCACAATGCGACCTTTAAGGTGAACTCGGGCGAAACAGTTGCGCTTGTAGGACCGTCGGGAGAGGGTAAAACCACACTCTTAAAACTTTTTCTTGGGATTTTATCTGCCACCAAGGGTGAAATATGGCTTGAAGCTTCTGATGGCGAGAAAATCAATGTTTCTGACAGTACACGTCGTTTTTGTTCGTATGTTCCTCAGGGGATTAACATATTTTCGGGCACTATCAGAGAAAATCTTGTTGCAGTCAAGCCTGACGCCACCGATGAAGAGTTATATAATGTAATAGAGGCGGCGGCACTTACAGAACTTGTGAATTCTTTGCCGCAGGGGCTTGATACCTCCGTTACCGAGCAAGGAAATAACTTTTCGCAAGGTCAGTTGCAGAGGATTGCAATTGCAAGAGCGCTTTTAAAGGATGCAATGCTTCTTTTAATGGACGAAGCTACTTCTGCTCTTGACGCAGAAACAGAAAAGAGAGTTCTTGAAAACATAATGATTGCAAATCCGTCGAAAATCTGTATTTTTACTACTCACCGCGAGAGTATGCTTAAATACTGTGATAGAATTTTTAAGGTTGAGAGTGACGGCGGAATTACAGAGAATTCAGTTATAAATTAAAACTTAATATACAAAAAGTAAACAGTTTTTTGTATAAAGTGACAAGGCGATTACCTTGACATAAATGAATTTTGGGTGTACAATAAATTGATTATAAATATTTTTAAAAAATGAACACATTTCCTGCCAAGTGTCAATTTTTAATTGATGCAGGCGAAGAGAGAGGAGAATTGTTTATGAAAAAATTAATAAAAGGAAAAGGTTTGCAAAAAGCAACGGCGATTTTGCTGACAGCGGTAATGGTGCTGTCGGTCTTTGCTGTTTTACCCGCTGATTTGTTTAAGGCGAGTGCGGCAGAGGTGACATTTGATGACCGTATGGAGCTGGACTTCAATAACAACTGGAAGTTCCAGCTTGGCAATGATTCAAGTGCTTATTTAAAGGCTTACGACGATTCAGCTTGGGAAACCGTTGAGTTGCCTCATGATTTCAGTATTTCGCAGGATTTCTTTTCAAGCGGAGTAGAAGCTGAAAGTGGTAACTTGCCCGGTGGTATAGGCTGGTACAGAAAGACATTCACCATGCCGGCAGCTTGCAGAGATAAGTCAGTTATTCTTAACTTTGACGGTTCATATAAGGATACATATGTATATGTTAACGGAACTCTTGTAGGCGAAAACCACTATGGTTACAATAGTTTCTCTTTTGATATTACTGATTACCTCGTATGTAACGGCACAACTGCGAATATCATTGCAGTAAAGGTTGAACATCAGCTTCCGTCAAGCCGTTGGTATTCAGGTTCAGGTATTTATCGTGATGTTACAATGACAATCGTGAATCCGGTTCACGTTGACCTTTACGGTACTTATGTAACAACACCTAACCTTGAAAGTTCAAATGGTGCAGATGGTACTGTTAATGCAGAGATTACTCTTACAAATTCAGATGTTGACAAGGCAGTAACAGTTACTGCACAAATCCTTGACGCCTCAGGTGCCGAGGTGGGTACTGCTGCGTCCGCAGAGGTTACTGCTATTGCAGGCGAAAAGACGGACGTAACGCTCACTCCTTCACTTGAAAATCCTACTCTCTGGAATTCTTGGGATTTGGGCACACCATACCTTTACACTCTTCGCACAACAGTTTCTGAAAACGGTACTGTAATTGATACTTATGACACAGAGTTCGGTTATCGTTGGTTTAACTGGGATGCGGACACAGGTTTCTCTCTCAATGGCACAAACTTAAAACTTGAAGGTGTTTGTATGCACCACGACCAAGGTGTTCTTGGTTCAGTTCAGGTTTATGACGCAATTTATCGTCAGGTAGCAATGCTTAAGGATATGGGTTGTAACGCAATCCGTACTTCTCACGGCACACCATCTGACGTGTTTATGGATATTTGTAACGACCTTGGTATGCTCGTTATGAATGAGTTCTTTGATAACTGGGATAATCCCAAAAACAGTAACTCAAACGACTTTAGCGTATATTTTGACGAAACAATTGACACATCAACAAACACAATTCTCGGCGCAGAAGCTGATATGATGTGGTATGAATTTGTTCTTACACAGTCAGTTAAGCGTGACCGTAACGACCCATCTATCATTGCTTGGGACGTAGGTAACGAGCTTAATGAAGGCGCTGCAGCAGGTGATTTTGACACAATTGCTTCTAATATGCAGCAAATGCTCGATACTCTTGACCCCACAAGACCTATTTGTCAGGGTAATAACGGTCCTACTGAAGACCCATTGACAACAGTTGACCAGTATATGGACATTATCGGTGGTAACTACAACACTTCAACTTGGATAAGCATTATGACAGGTACAAGTGATGACCGTTCAACAATGCCATATGTTGGTACAGAAACGGCTTCAGCAACATCAACTCGTGGTGTTTATGATACTCTTTCACATTATGACTACTGGTGTAGTGGCTACGATACAGACTGCGTAAGCTGGGGACAGAAAGCAGCAGCAGCTTGGTACAATACAATTATTTATGACTGGAACTCAGGTGAGTTCGTATGGACGGGCTTTGACTATATTGGTGAGCCTACTCATTGGAACCATACAACAGGTAATCACGGCACAGGTTCTCCGGTATCATCATTCTTTGGTATTATCGATACCGCAGGCTTTGAAAAGGACACATATTATCTTTACAGAAGTATGTGGAATGAACATTCAACAACACTTCACTTGGTTCCGGGTACATGGGATTCAAACGAGCTTGCAAAGAATGGAAACTATGCTTATGTAGCAGTTTACAGTAACGCAGCACGTATTGAGCTTCTTGGTGACGGAAATGTTATCGCAGAAGCTGAGTCAACAACCAATACTACTGATGCAGGTTATACTTATCAGACATGGACAGAAACCGCATCAGCTTCAGATGTGAACACAACAGAGTTCTACACAGGTGACGGTAACGATTTGTATCCACAGTTCCAGGTGAACTATTCAGCATACAGCACAATTTCAGTTAAGGCTTATGATGAAAACGGTAATGATATTACAGCTTCAGCAACAGGTACAAAATCAGTTTCTAATGTTGAAGCAACAAAGATTACAGCAGAAACTTGGTCAGATGTTACTTATACAGCTGACGGCGATAGCTATGCTTATATCGAATATACAGCAGTTGATGCAAACGGCAATGTTGATACAACTTACAACGGAACAATTACAGTTACATTAAACGGTGACGAAGCAATTCTTGTTGGTGTTGACAACGGTAATCAGACAACAACACAGAAATTCCAGCAGGCATCTGTATTTACAGGTGATAATGAAGTAACTGTTCAGATGTTCAACGGTAAAGCTCTTGTAGCACTTCGTACAAATGAAGAAGTTGCAACAGGCGTTGAAACTTATGTAACAAATACCGACGGATTAGATGTTGAAGCTGCAAGTGTAACAATTGAAGTTGTTGCTGAATCAGGCGACGAGCTTTATGACGAGTTTGAAGAAGTAGTTACACAGCCCGAAAACCTTACATACGAAGCTACAATCTATGACGAATACGAAATCCTCAAGGGTAAGATTCTCAATGACGGTTCAAGCTCTCTTGAGGCAGACTACACACTCTATTCAGCAAATCCTGACGGAACAACAGTAGTTAATATGGATATTGCTGACGGTTGGTACATCATTAAAGATGCAGACGACCAGGGCGGTGTAATGACACATACAGTTCACGCATCACAGGGATTAACTTCTGATGGTACAACCGGCGTTCCTGCTTCAACATCAGATATGTGGTACTTTGAGAAGACAACGGGCGGTTATTACATCTACTATACTGATGATAACGGTGACAACCAGTATCTCACAATCAGTAACAATGTTGTTTATGTTTCAACAGTTCCATATGTTCTCGATGTAACAACAGATGCAAACGGAAATGTTACAATTGCTTTCGGTTCATCATACCTCAGTTATGACAACGCTGACAACAGAGTATGGAACGATACAACAGCAACTAACCTTAATCTTTACTATGTTGATACAACGGGTGGTAGCGATACAACAGTTACTACAACAAAGAATGTTGGCAGTGCTATTACAGCTTCAGATGTAAGCTCACTTGACGGTGAATACATCATCACTGGTTTTGACGGATACACAGGAACTTATGCTTATGGTGCTATGACACATACAGTAGGTTCAGGCGGTATGATTCCTACAAACTCAAGTACAATTACAGCTGATGATGAGAACATCTGGATTTTTGAAAAGACAACAGATGGTTACTACATCTACTATCTTGACGAAAGTGGTACAAAGAATTACCTTACTGCTGCCGACGGAAACATCTCAACATCAACAACAGCAACAGTTCTTACTGTTTCTGACGATGATGGCGACGGTATGGTCGTTATCGGTGACTCAACAAACACATACCAGTTGAATTACTATGGTAATACACAGCTTGTCGGTGAATGGAATCCCGGTACAGAGCTTACAATCTATACAGTTGAAACAACAACTGTATCAGATTCATCAACAACCGTATTGGAAGAAGTAGCTTCGGGTACAACTTCACTTGACGGTGACTATATCATCACAGGTGCAGCTTCAAATAACTATGCTACCGGTGTTATGACACACGCAACTCACTCTTTGGGTAACGGTTTTACTTCTGACGGTTCAACAGGAACTCCTGATGTGAGTGCTGATAACTGGACATTTGAACAGCAGTCAGACGGTACATACTATATTTACTACGAAGAAAACGGAACAAAATATTATCTTAATATTACCTCCGCTTCTGACAGTGCACTTACAAAATCAACTACTCCGCAGGGGCTTAATGTTACAATTAATTCTGACGGAACTGTAGTTATCGGTAGTACAACTTATAACAGATACATCAACTACTACGGACAGAATTCACAGTATGTTGCTCTTTGGACGGGCGGAACAAACTTAACTCTTTATAAGGTTAAGACTGTTACAACATCAGTTGACGGCGTTACAATGTGGTTGCCAAGTGCAACAACTGAGGTTGCTTCTCCTGTTGAAAACGGCGAATATGTTATTTACAACAACAACTATATCGCAGGTCTTGAAACAGCAACAAGCGGTTCATACACAGGTTTTGAAAGAGTTGCTGAAACACCATCAAACGATGTGATTACAACACTTAAAGCATATGCTTATACATTCACTCTTGTTGACGGTACAACAAATCAGTATTACATTCAGAACAGTGAAGGTAAGTACATTACAATGGGTTCAGGTAACGGTACGGTTACATTAAGTGACACAGCAGTTGCTCTTACTGTTTACGGTAACTCGGACGGCACAGTAGTTATCTACAACGGCTCTTATGTATTTGATAACTTCCAGGATGCAAACAATATGTTCTCTTGTTGGTCTTCAACATATTCAAGTGCAAGCGCAAACCAGAAGATGGCTCTTTACAAGAACGAAAACTCAAGCGTAGTGGATGATGTTCCTGCTGAAAAGATAGACCTTTATAATGCTCTTGTAGAGGGTATTCAGCACGCTCCCGGAACATATTCGACCGCAAGCTATGATGCGCTCTTCACAGCACTTGAAGACGGTTATGCAGTTCTTGAAAACGAAAACGCAACAGAGACAGAAATTACAAACGCAACAACTGCAATCAACGAGGCTATTGCAGGGCTCGCAATTGAATATAAATATATGCCCTCTACTCTTTATAAGTTTGGCTACAACCCCAACGACACAGACGCACCTTATGCGGACGGCGGTATTCCTTTCAATAGCCAGACTTATGCGTCAATGGAAGAGATAATCAGAGCAGACGACAATCTTGTTTCACAGATTAAGACCGCCATTGACTATGACGGCACAAACGGCACAACATGGCTTGACGGTGAGGCAGATACTGCCCTTGATACTGCAATTACCGCTTATGCTGAGATTTATTCACTCTCATTCACAGGCGCTCCCGTAACAGGAGTTACTTCTGTTTCTGATTTCAAGAAGACAGCATGGAACGTGTGGACAAAGACCGATACTCAGGGTGCAACGGAAACAGGTGACGAGGGTGCTTCCGTTCAAGGTCTTTTCAGTGCATTACTCGTTGACGGAGTTCCAACAGACCATGCAGATTACAGCGAGCTTCCATACGGAAATGTTGTTGACAGCAGAGAATCATTTAATACCAGTGCAGGTATTTCACTCACAATAACAGCTAATGGAGCAGAAACTACTATTGATGCTCTTCCCGCACTTCAGGGTATTAGCGTTCACATCAACGACTTGTTCGCAAAAGAAGAAGTGCTTGTTGACGAAACAGATGCAACTCAGGGCTATTCAAAGTTCTATTGGGATTTGAGCTTCCCGCTTGTTACAACCACTAACGAATATGGTATCAACACATTCAGATATTCAAGTAGCAGTACGGAATATGTATTCCAGGCTGACTTTGATGATGATACTAATACAGCAACAGCACAGCTTACTCCCGTTGAAGAGTGGTCAATCAATCGCGACAGTAAGGGAACGGGTATAGGCTTCTTCCCGTTCAACTATCAGAGTGGTACAACTACATATACGGGTGAAAATGCGATTTATCACTACGCATTCAACTTCAATACAGATTTCTATATTCCAAGCTCAGGTACTTATGCTGACGGTGAAGATGTTGTCTTCAACTTCTCCGGTGACGACGACGTTTTAGTTTACATTGACGATGTTCTTGTGCTCGATAACGGTGGTCTTCACGGTGCACGTGCGGCAAGCATTAACTTTACAGACGCTACTGTTTCATATCAGTATGCTATGGATGTTGACGCAGAAGACGGTCTTGTTGAAAGCACAACCGAAAATGACGTAACCTATGCTTACGGCGCAACAAATTCAACTGCAAATGCCGATGAGCTCGCAGCTCTTGAAAAACTTAATGAGGTACGAACAGACGGTGAGTATCATACCTTCAGCTTCTATTATATTGAGCGTGGTTCAACAGACTCTAACTGCGAAATCGAGTTCAACTTGCAGCAGGCCTCAGAGCACGTTCTTCTTCACGACCAGACATTAGTTCTTGACTATGGTCTTCCCGTTGAATACTATGATGTTCAGAGAAATGACACAATCACAGAAGAGGGCAAGGCGGCAACAATTGAATATCTTGGTGTTCTTGATGCCAATGTAGAGGTTAATTCGGTTGTTACATTCTCTGACCCATCAAATATTTCAAAGAAATTTGCTGATTACGGCGAAATTATTGAAATTGACGGGCTCAAATATGGCACAGCCAAGATGACAAAAGATGGTAGAATAACTTATACACCTACAACCTTGCAGATGACGGGTCGTGACTTCTTCTATTTCTGCGCTTCAATTGAAGATGACCCGACATATGCTACTGATACAGTTTATTATCAGTATGAGCGTATCAACTTCATTCCCGCAACAAGCATTTACTATGAGGATAATTACAATTATGGTATATCCTTTGTTGACGGTACAACAACTGGCGGTTCTGACTATGGTAAGTGGCAGACAGTTGGCGACGAAAGCTTGTTTGCAGATGCAATGCAGTCCGATGACCTTTCTGGCGACAGTGCTGCAAATCCATACGGATATGACGCTGTTTATGCTCCTGCCGATGAGAACGATACAAACGATTATACACAGTTCAGTGGTTTCTCTGCACATAAGGTAACTGTAAACGCTGACAATAATACAAAGAACGGCGGCACAAATCCGACTGTTGAATTCACCTTCAAGGGTACGGGCTTTGATGTAATCAGCGTTACTGATAACACAACAGGTGTGTTCTATGTTGAAATCTTTGATGTAGACGGCAATAAAGTTGGCAAGAGAAAAGTGGTTGATACATATTACGGTTATTCCTATGGTCAACTTTATGCAGACGCAAACGGTGAAGCTACTCTTGAGGTAACTGACAGTCCGCTTTACAAGAGCGAAAAGGATGTTGTTACTCATGTTGCTAAGTATTACACTGTTGACGGAACAAGCGTTTCTAATGAAATAACATATTATGATGTGTCGGGTAACGGCTACACCGCAACGCCTACATATTATGATTCTGATGGTAATCTTACAGAAACCGAAACCGAAAATCCTGCTTACGCTTATGCTTATGCATTCGGCTGGGTTGAAAGTGCTGATACAACAGGTCTTTATCAGATTCCAGTTATCAAAATTAACGGACTTGACTATGGCGAATATACGGTAGTAATTACTCCTATGTATACCGCAATGTTCGACCATAACGGTTCAAAACAATTCGACCTTTATGTTGACGCAATCCGTATTTATGACCCCGCAGGCAAGGATGACGACATTGAAGACCAGTTTATTCTTCAGGCATACAAGGATGATGATGAATCATATCCCAACTACGTTGAGCTTAAAGATATGCTGATTGGTGCTGACTCGCTTTCAAAGGGTGCAGCAACACAGGGCGTAATCTTTATTGATGGTATTGCGGCTCTTGACAATGACCTTGAAAAATACAAGGTTGCAGGTCCTAATAATGAGCTTTATCTCGCAAAAGACCAGGCAGTTGCCTTTGAAATCTGGGCAAGCCAGGTTCCCGACGAGGTTCAGCTTGGCATTAAGAGTGTTCAGGGAACACCAACATTTAAGATTACTTATGGTGAAGGCTCGGGAGAAAAGGTTGTAAATTCTGCAACTGAAATGAACTATGTTCTTAATGGTTTCTTGCCAGACGGTAGTAAGCTTACATGGTCAGCGGTTGAGGTTGACGGTGTAACATATTATAAGACTGACACGGTTGTAATTCAGAACAGTTCTGTTGATGACAGTATTCTTTCTCTTACAAGTATGAAGTGGACATTTACGGGCGTTGGTCAGTATGGTCACTATGAAGTTACAACAAACGAAGAAGTTCAGAATCTTAACCTTATGTCAACAGATGCTACTATCGTTAATGCTTATTCAATGATGGCGGCACGTAATGAGGATACAGATGACGGCGCAGAAGATGTTGTTCCCGAAACTCCTGAAACTCCCGTTACACCTGAAACTCCCGTTGTTCCCGATGCTTCGGATGATGATGTAACAGATAACGAAGAGGTTAAGGAAAACAACGCAGACGAAAATACAAACAATAACACAATTTCAAACGCAAACACAAATACAAATGTAAATACTGATACAGATTCAGACACCGAAAACCAGGTAGTTGTAAATGAACCCATTACAGTGACTGTTACAACCTCAACGGGTGTTACTGAGCTTATTATTCGTGACGAAAAAGGCAATGTGATTACTCCCGAAGAACTTGAATGTGTAATCGAAACAATCGATAACAAAGAGGTTAAGGTGTGGACAATCACACTCGCTGAGTCTGAAAGCGGTACTTACACATATTCTGTTATCGGAGAATTCGAGGACGGTACAGTTGAAGAACAAGAAGAAATTACTATTACTGTTACCGCTCCCGAAGAGGACGAGGGCTTCTTTGCAAAGCTTGCAGGATTTTTTGCAGATATTGTTGAATTCTTTAAAAACCTTATTGCAAAAATAGATATTGCTTGAAAAATCTGGAATTGAGGAGGAAATGACAATGAAAAAACCATATATAAAACCACAAATTGCATTTGAATCATTCCAGCTTTCAACAAGCATCGCTGCGAGCTGTGCTCTTTTGGGAACTAACTCGGCACAGTATGTGTGTCCGGTTGAAGACCCCGATTCAGGATTTATGCTTTTCGCAGAGGACATAACCTCTCTCTGCGATACAGCTCCAATGGGCGGTAACGACAGTATTTGCTATGATGTTCCCTCAGAAAACTGGAACGTATTCTCGTCATAAATAAAAATTCGCGGAGTTCGTCATGCTATGGTGAACTCCGCACTTTTTAGGTGACTATTATGAAGAAAACAAAAATATTTTCACTTATATTATCTATAATCCTTATTTTGTCTTTTAGTTCTTGCAAACCGCAGGAAGAAAATCCCGACACCTCACTTGATAATGCAGATGAAACCCAGATTTCTGTTGCAACTGAAGAAGTCGAGGTAAGCGAAATTGCGGGTTATGAGGCACAGACAAGTGAGAATTCTCAAATCGGAATAATCGTTGATAGTTGGCTCAAAGTTATAAGTATTGGCGAACGTGACGGGGCTTTAAGTGTGCTTGTGCGAAATACTGCGGATTTTGATGTGCAGTATGCGGTTTTAAGCGTGGTTTGTGACGGCAAAACGCTTAAATTTCCAATGACTACGCTTACTGCGGGCTCAAATGCGGTTCTCACTTGTGAAACCGATGTGAAATTTGAGAAAGAAGCACAATATTATAGTTGGAAAATAAGCGATAAAGTAATTTTTGAAGAAAAACTTTCACTTTATCCTGAAATTTTTGAAATTGAGGGCGCGGACAGTATTCTTTCAGTTAAGAATATTTCAGGCAAAAATATTGACGGCAAAATCTATGTTTATTATAAAACTGTAACTGACGGAATTTACGCCGAGGGCACAACTTACAGAATTTGCATTGAGGGGCTTAAAAAAGGCGAAAAAATACAGATTTCTGCCGAGCATTTCAAAAAGGACACCAGTAAGGTGATGTTTGTAACCTATGTTCAGTAAAAAATATAAGTTTTTTGATACGGTTATAGAGGTGTTTACTCCCGAAGAAATTCGCGATGAAGCGCCTTATAAGGATTTTTTAACCGATTGCGAGTCTGACTGCACCGTAAAATTTGAATATGCAGATGTTCTTCCGTCAATTCCCGAAAATGCTGCTACGGATAGCGAAGTAACATTTTTCGCAGAGAATGACAAGAGTCTTTGCTGGTACAGAAATCATGGCAAAGAGGGATATTTTGCTTTTAGAAAAGGTGAGAGGAATTCTCAACAGGTGCAGGTGCTCCGCGAATATGAAGGCAAACTTTGGAATGGGATAATCTTCAATCTTATGGGCTTTGAAGAACTTATGGCAGGAAACAACTGTGCGGTGCTTCACGCTTCAATGATTGAAAAAAACGATAAAACAATACTTTTTACTGCTCCCTGTGGTACGGGAAAATCTACGCAAGCAGAGCTTTGGCGAAAATATGCGGGTGCGGTGGTTGTCAATGGTGACAAGGCACTTGTGAAAAATGATAACGGAAATATTATAGCGGGGGGCTTGGCTTTTTCAGGCTCGTCAGATATATGTAAAAATATTTCTGCACCTTTAACAGCCGTAGTTTGTCTCGGTCAGGCAAAAGAAAATAAAATCAGAAAAATGAGTAAAAGTGAGGCTTTTGTGGCGCTTATGCAGGGTAATTACCGTTCTGCAATGGGAAATTCGGCGTCGCAAAAGGTAACAGATGTTATAGAAAATATTTGCAGAAGCGTTTCGGTTTATAAGCTTGACTGCTTGCCCGACAAATCTGCGGTTGAATGTCTTGAAAAGGAATTGGGGCTATGAGTACAGAGCCAAAATTATCGAGCTATCTTCACGGTAAGGCAATTGAAAACGGAACAGCACTTTCGGGCACCTTTGAATTGACCTCACGGTGTAATTTCAGGTGTAAAATGTGCTATGTTCATGAGGAGTGCAACAAAACAGATGCTCTCTCAGCAGAACAATGGCTTAAACTTGGCGAACAGGCTAAAAAAGCAGGCACTCTTTTTCTCTTGCTTACTGGCGGTGAACCACTGCTCCGCAAGGACTTTACCGAGATTTACACAGAACTCAAAAAAATGGGTTTTATGGTGTCGATTAATACCAACGGAAGTCTTGTTAATAAATATCTTGATTTGTTTCGCAAAAATCCGCCGTCAAGGGTGAATATTTCGCTTTACGGAACTGACGACGAGGCTTATGAAAGCCTTTGTGGAGTAAGATTATATTCACAAGTGGTTGAAAATATCAGAGAACTCGTGAAAATCGGCGTGGCGGTTAAGCTTAATACGGTGTTTACCAACGAAAACAAGCATCAGGTAAAAGATGTTTTGGATTGTGCAACTGGGTTAGGTGTGCCCGTCAGCACAACGGCTTATGCTTATCCGCAGGTGCGTCTTAATGATGATTATGGCAAAAATCGTGGCAGAATGACTGCACCCGAAGCGGCTCAGTGCACTGTTGAGTGTGAGGAATATCGTCATCAGGGTGAGGATTTCCTTAAAAGAGCCGAAAAAATTCTTGCTTTATGTAACGGCAAAAAATGTGATACCGTTGAATGTCGTGCGGGCAGAGCGGCTTATTGGATTACAAGCGAGGGCGTAATGCAGGCTTGCGGAATGTTGCCCGAAATCAAGGCGAATGTATTGGAATTAGGGCTTGACGGTGCGTGGCAGAGCATTCTCAGTCAAACAAAAGAAATCCGTTTGCCCAAGGAGTGTATGAGCTGTAAATATGCGGATATATGCCATTCATGTGCAGCGATGTGCTTCGCAGAAACTGGTAGCTTTAATAAAAAGCCCGATTATGTGTGTGACTTGGCGAAAAATATTTACCGTATAACGCTTGAGAAGGCTGAAAAAGTAAGAGGTGCTTTGAATGAAAATAAATAAAGAAATGACGCTTCGTGAAATTGCGGGCGAGAATATTCTCGTGCCCGGTGCTAATGCGGTGCTTGATTTAAACGGACTTTTCGTTGTTACTGAAACGGGTGCGCTGATTTGGAAGCTTCTTCCCCAAGTGGAAAACGAGCAGGAAATAGTAGAAAAAATTCTTGAAGAATATGAAATTGACGAGGATACGGCAAAAAAAGATGTGAGTGAATTCCTCGGCAAATTAAGAAAATATGGAATAATATAATAGTAAGGCGGGGACTTTTTCCCGCCACTTTTATTTATTAACAAACTATTAAATTTTAAAAACTATCTTGCATTATTTAGTAGTGTGTGATATATTAGTACTGTAATAAGTGTAAAATCATAAAAATTCACATAAAATAATAAAAGGAGGCAGGCAATGAATACGCAGTTCAAAAAAGGTGTTTTAGAACTTTGTGCTTTAACGGTGTTGCTTGGTGGCGACCGTTATGGCTACGAGTTGGCGGACCTTCTCGGTAAAAGTATGGAGATAAGCGAGGGTTCGGTTTACCCAATGCTCAAAAGACTTCAGAGTGACGGTTATTTTGAGTCGTATTTAATGGAATCGCCCAACGGTCCTGCTCGCAAGTATTACAGAATTACATTAAAGGGCAGACAAAGGCAAAAAGCACTTTACAGCCAATGGGCAGAATTCTTAAATCAGGTTAACTCATTATTTGAGGGGGTAGAACAATGAAAAAAATCGACTTTTTAAATGAATTATATTCATATCTTTCGCCGTTACCCAAAAATGAACGCACCGAAATTCTTGAAGATTTTCGTGCACATTTCCGCGAGGCAGAGGCAACGGGCAAAACAGAAGAACAAATTTGTCAGGAATTGGGTACACCATTTGAGTGTGCAAAGCAATATGTGGGTGATGCCATAATGGATAACCGTATCGAGCCCAAGAAAGAGAAAAAGCACAATAAAACATTCTGGACATTGGCTCTTGTGTGGAATGTAATTCAGGCGTTCATCTCTGTGCCGTTCACATTGGGGTTGTTTCTTACGGCGGCAATTATGATTGTGGCATATTGCTTTATAGTTCCGTATATCAGTTCGGTGGCATTCTTGATTTTCGCAATTTCGTCAACTGCAGCAGTGTTGTGTTTGGCAATAATCACATTGCTTTGGGCGATGATAGAGATAAAAGAATGTATTAAAATGATAAACAAATAAGGGGGAATTAACTATGAAAAAAGCATTGATTACCTTTGTTATACTTTTTGTTATTTCGCTCTTTACGGCAATTATCAGCTTTGCGGTATGTGGTGGCGAGCTTATTAAAACCGGTATTGAATACGGCGTTGAGCAATACCGCGAATACAAAGCAGAAAAAGAGTCAGAAAATGACATTATGTCAATGATTATAATTGATAAATAATTTTTGGAGGATTTAATTATGTTTAAAGAAAAGAAACTTTATAAGAGTACTGACAGAAAACTTGACGGCGTTTGTGCAGGTATCGCAGAATATTTTGAAATTGACCCCACAATTATCCGCGTGGCTTATGCGTTGATTTCACTTTTCTTTGCAGGCATCGGTGGAATTGTAGTTTATATTATTCTCGCAATCGTTATGCCCCGCAGACCTTTCCCTGATTATCAGTACAACGAATTCGAACAGAACAAGACAAATAATAATCAGTAAATATGTAGGGCGGGGGCTAAGCTCCCGCCGTATCAATAGTGAATTTGTATGAAAATAGTTTTAGACAACAAAAGTTATCACGATGCGAGAGTAACAATAGAGGGTAAGACATACAATCTTCGCCCTCAACAGATTGTTTATGTCGATGTTTACAACACAGAACCGTTAAATGTAAAAATCGAGCACAAATACATAAGCTATATTGACTGTCGCAACGATTATATAATGGTAATCACAAGTGAATATAATATGTATGGTGTTACCGATGGTGCAATACTCTCTATTGCACACGACCGTTCGAAATTCAGTAATAACGGAGTTTATGAGAGGTTTTTTGTAAGCTTCCCGCTTATGTACAGTTGCACCGAAAATCATACGGTGACAAATTTTGAGGAATTATACAAACCTTTTAAGAAATACAGAAAATGGGATATTATTTCTGATAGTATTATTGATATTGTGTTTGACTTTGCTAATACCACCCCATTTTTAGGACTTGGTTTTATTGTTGTGTGGATTGCTGAAGGTTTAAAAACAGCACTATTGGCTTTGCTTGCTCTTTTCCTTATTGATATTGTAGGCGTTTTTATCTTTTATATTGTTGCCGAAAACTTATGGCGAAAAGCAGAAGACAGTTCCCGCCGTCGAAAAAGACGAAAAGGCAGAAATGTTGAAGAAAATTTGTTTATTGAAGATTTAAAGGGTGTTTGCGAAAGTACTGCAATTTCAGCTTATTACGCTGACCCTTACAGAAATGTTATTGCTGTGGGCAGTAATTACGAGGGATAAAAGAGGATTTACTATGTTTGAAAATGTTTCACAAGAAATACTTTTTATAGGCTATGTGGGTCGCTATGCGGTTGTGCCTATAATAAAAGCTATTGCGGGTATATTGATGGCGATTTCAGTTTATCGTGATGCGAAATCAAAAGAGTTCGAAAACAAATGGTTTTGGTCAATTCTCTCGTTGTTCTCACCCATATTGGGCAGAATTGCCTATGCAGTTTATCATCGATACATAAGAAAAAAGATTTGGGATATTGAATACCCTAAAGTATTTGAACGAAAAGGTGTTGTGCTAATGGCACTTTCCTTTGCAACTTATGGGTTAATGATAATTGCAATGCTTGTATCAATGATTACTATAGGCGTTTCAAAGGTGAAAAGCAAGATTGATAATGAGCCGATTGTGATATATTATGACGTTCAGGGAAATCAATATGGCAAGGCTTGGAAAGTTCCTCTTTATGACCGTGACGGCAATACCTATAAATATGATTTTAAAGATTTTGAAATCTGCTATACAGACATTGACGGTAATTCGTATCTTTCAGAGCAATGCTATATTGACGGTGAAGGCTATTTTGTATATGATAAAGAGGATGAATTCGTCAGCGTTTCTGAAAATATGGACTATTATAAAGATGCAGAGGGTAATCTTTATTACAGTGTAAGTCTGTTGCCTGTTTATTGGAGTGAAGACGGCGATATTTATGTAATGGTCTGGGAAAATATAGGATTTGAAATATTCACAGAGGAAGATGGAGTGAGCATATATGGGCAAAGTTTATGAATTTTCAAAAAGAACACTTTGGGAACTTGAGGATTTAATGGAAAGGCTTTCAGATGAATATGACGATTTGGAAGACCAACTTTTAGACCTTGAAGATTTTATGCCCGAAAAAGAGGATAAAAAAGAATACGCCTTGTGGCAGGAGGAATATGCCACTCTCGAAAATCGTATGGCAGAAATCGAAAAAGAATATGATGAACTTCAATCTCGTATAAACGAATTGAAATAATGCGAAATTCGTAATTCGAAATGCGAAATAATACAATCTTACAAAGCTCTTGGCTGTCATTCTGAGCGAAGCGAAGAATCTCAATTTTAGTGCATAATCAAATAACAAGATTCTTCACTGCGTTCAGAATGACATTGACAAATTTTGCATTTTTCACTTTGCATTTTGCATTTATAATATATAATATGTATATAAAATCGGCACAAAACGGTAAAAACAACCGTAAAAATTGTGTCGATTTTGTTTTGTGGACACAATATATTGTGTATATTTTTTTAATTAAAAATTTTCTCTGTTTTTCACAAACTTTTTTAAAAAAGTTCTTGCAATTTTACTAATGTTGTGTTAGAATATACAAGCATTCTGCGGTCTTGGGCGAATTCTGTCCATTTGCAGTATGCGATATGCGTTGAAGCGGTAGGTGGCTGCACGAAGATGCAGGGAATTACCGCCGAGTATGTCTGATTTAAAATCGGGCGACCAATAATGCTTTTAAAGCCTTATGACGTACCCCAACTGCGTCACAACGGCACTTGCAGGAGCATTCTGCGTTATTTTACGCCGTCCGAAAAATCAGAACCGATTTTTCGGTTTTTAAAATGGCAGGGTTGAAACACCCGGCCGGGTTGCAGGTAAAATAACGTGCCCAAGAATTTAGGAGGAAAACAAAATGGCAGCAACAAAAGGTAAGAAAATCAGAATCAGACTCAAGGGCTATGACCACGACCTTGTAGATAAGGCAGCAGAAAAGATTGTTGAAACTGCAAAGCGTACAGGCGCTCAGGTTTCAGGTCCCGTTCCGCTCCCTACAGAAAAGGAAGTTGTTACAATCCTTCGTGCTGTTCATAAGTACAAGGACAGCCGTGAACAGTTTGAGCAGAGAACACACAAAAGGCTTATCGACATTTTAAGACCCTCAAACAAAACAGTTGAGGCTCTTACAAGTCTTGAGCTTCCTGCCGGTGTTGACATCGAGATTAAACTTTAATCTTTAAGAAAACACTGAGCAAGGTCAAGTCGGTGAATGCCGACCAATAACCAAAGGAGGAAATACAAATGAAAAAAGGTCTTATCGGTAAAAAAATCGGTATGACACAGCTTTTCGATGAAAACGGTAAAGTAATTCCCGTTACAGTTGTTGAAGCTGGTCCATGCACAGTAGTGCAGAAGAAGACTATCGAGAACGACGGCTACGCTGCAGTTCAGGTAGGTTACGGCGACGTTAAGGTTACAAAAGTGAACAAGCCAATGGCAGGTCACTTTAAGAAGGCTGACGTTGCTCCAAAGAAGGTTCTTAAGGAATTCAGACTTGAGGACACAGATTCAGTAAACGTAGGTGACATCCTCAAGGCTGACATCTTCGCAGTAGGCGACAGAGTTGACGTTGTAGGAACAAGCAAAGGTAAGGGTACAGCAGGTGTAATTAAGCGTTGGAACTTCTCACGTCTTAAGGAAACTCACGGTACAGGCCCTGTTCACCGTCACGGCGGTTCACTCGGCGTTATCGACCCGGCTCGTATCTTCAAAGGAAAGAAGATGGCAGGTCACCTTGGTTCAGAAAAAGTTACAGTTCAGAACCTTGACATTGTTAAGGTAGACGCAGAAAACAACCTTATCGCTATTAAGGGTGCTATCCCGGGCCCTAAGAACGGCATCGTTGTTATCGCAGACACAGTTAAAACAAAGTAAGAGAGGAGAGTTAAGTAATGGCTAATTTAGCAGTAGTAGATACAAAGGGCAAGAAAGTTTCTGATATCGAGCTTAACGACGGCATTTTCGCTATCGAGCCAAATACATCAGCAATGCACCTTGTAGTAGTAAATTACTTGGCAAATCAACGCCAGGGTACACAGTCAACTCTCACTCGTGCAGAGGTGTCTGGTGGCGGTAAGAAACCATGGAGACAGAAGGGCACAGGTAGAGCTCGTCAGGGTTCAACAAGAGCTCCTCAGTGGACACATGGTGGTATTACATTCGGTCCTAAGCCACGTGCTTACGGATTCTCAATCAACAAGAAGGTTAAGAGACTTGCTATGAAGTCTGCTCTTTCTTCAAAGGTTGCAGCTGAAGAGATGATTGTTCTTGATTCTCTTAATATGGATGCAATCAAAACAAAGGAAGTTGCAAATGTTCTCGCAGCTATCAAGGCTGGCAAGAAAGCTCTCATCGTTCTTCCTGAGAAAAACGACGTTGTTTACAAGAGTGCAAGAAACATCGCCGGTGTTAAGACAACACTTGTAAACACACTTAATGTTTATGACATTCTTAACTGCGACACAATCGTAGTTCTCAAGGATGCTGTAGCAAAAATTGAGGAGGTTTATGCATAATGAAACTTGCACAGGAAATTATCCTCGCTCCCGTTATTACTGAAGAGTCAATGATGGGTACTGCAGAAAAGAAATACACATTCAAAGTTGCTAAGGATGCAACTAAGGTTGACATCAAAAAGGCTGTTGAAAAGCTCTTCGGTGTTGAAGTTGCTAAAGTAAACACAATGAATGTTCGCGGTCAGTTCAGACGCTACGGCCGTTTCGAAGGCTTCAAGGCTTCTTGGAAAAAGGCTATCGTAACATTGACAGCAGATTCAAAGACAATCGAGTTCTTTGACGGAATGATGTAATGATTTTGAGGTCGGGCGGTAAGGTATGGAGTTTCGACATACTCCGCAAAGCTTCCCGACGGGCTCAAAATGAGCCACTCCATTTTAAATTAAGTATAAGGAGATGAAAGATATGTCGATTAAAGTCTATAAGCCGACTACAAACGCTCGTCGTAACATGTCGGTTACAGATTATTCCGAGCTTTCAAAGGTTGCTCCAGAGAGAAGTCTTCTTGCTCCTCTCAAAAAGCACTCAGGCCGTAACAGCTACGGAAGAATTACAGTTCGTCACCACGGTGGCGGAAACCGCAGAAAGTACCGTATTATCGACTTCAAGAGAGATAAGATGGGTGCTGCAACAGTATTAACACTTGAATACGACCCAAACCGTTCAGCTCATATTGCTCTTGTTCAGTATGAAGACGGCGAAAAGAGATACATTCTCGCTCCCGTTGGTCTTAAGGTTGGCGACGTAGTTGAGGCAGGTGCAAACGCTGACATCAAGGCAGGTAACGCACTTCCTCTTACAAATATTCCAACAGGTACATTCGTACACAATGTTGAGCTTTATCCAGGCAGAGGCGGTCAGCTCGCTCGTGCAGCAGGTAACGCAGCACAGCTTATGGCTAAAGAAGGCATCTATGCACTTCTCAGACTTCCTTCAGGCGAACTTAGAAACGTTCCTGCAACATGTATGGCAACAGTTGGTACAGTTGGTAACGCTGACCACGAGAACGTTAAAATCGGTAAAGCAGGCCGTACACGTCACATGGGTATCAGACCTACAGTACGCGGTTCAGTTATGAACCCCAACGACCACCCTCACGGTGGTGGTGAAGGTAAGTCACCTATCGGTCGTCCAGGTCCATGTACACCATGGGGTAAACCTGCTCTTGGTCTTAAGACAAGAAATAAGAAGAAGAGTTCCGACAAGCTTATCGTAAAGCGTCGTAACGCTAAATAATGGGAAAGGAGCTGTCATTAAATGAGTAGAAGTACTAAAAAAGGACCTTATGTAGAAGCAAGTCTTATGAAAAAGGTCGAAGCAATGAATGCAAATGGCGAGAAAATCGCTATTAAGACATGGAGCCGCAGCTCAACAATTTTCCCGGATTTTGTTGGTCATACATTTGCGGTGCATGACGGCAGAAAGCATGTTCCTGTATATGTAACAGAAGACATGGTTGGTCACAAATTAGGTGAATTTGCTCCCACAAGAACTTACAAGGGTCACGCAGGTTCAAAAACATCTAATAACGGTAAATAAGTCGAAAGGAGTGTATTGAATAATGGAAGCAACAGCAAAAGTTACTTTTGTGCGAATTGCACCACGTAAGGTAAAGATTGTTCTTAACCTTATCAGAAATAAGCCCTGCGATGAAGCTATGGCGATACTTAAATACACACCTAAGGCTGCGTGTGAACCGCTCTATAAGCTTCTCAAGTCAGCAATGGCTAATGCAGAGAACAAGAATATGGATGTTTCAAGACTCTATGTAGCAGCTTGCTCAGTTGACCAGGGTCCAACTCTTAAGAGAATCAGACCTCGCGATAAGGGCAGAGCTTACAGAATCAACAAGAAAACATCACACATCAACATCACACTTAAGGAAGCTGAATAAGGAGGAGGTAAAGTAATGGGCCAGAAAGTTAATCCTACCGGTCTTAGAATCGGTGTTATTAAGAACTGGGAATCTCGTTGGTATGCAGACAAGAAAGACTTCGGTAACAATCTTGTTTCTGACTACGAGCTTCGTGAGTATCTCCTTAAAACACTCGCTCCTGCAGGTGTTCCTAAGGTAGAAATCGAAAGAGATGCGAAGAGAGTTCGCATCAACATTCACTGCGCAAAGCCCGGCATGGTAATCGGACGTCAGGGTGCAGAAATCGAAAAACTTAAAGAAGTTTGCAAGGCTAAGCTTGGCGGCGATAAAGAAGTTTTCATCAATATCGTTGAAGTTAAGCAGCCAGACCTCAATGCACAGCTTGTTGCTGAAAACATTGCTTCACAGCTTGAAAGAAGAATTTCTTTCAGAAGAGCTCTTAAGCAGTCAATCGGCAGAACAATGCGTCTTGGTGCAAAGGGTATCAAAACACAGGTAAGCGGCCGTATCGGTGGTGCTGAAATTGCTCGTTCAGAGTCATACCACGAAGGTACTATTCCGCTTCAGACAATCCGTGCTGACATCGACTATGGTTTTGCAGAAGCAAACACAACATACGGTAAAATCGGTGTTAAGGTTTGGATTTACAAAGGCGAAGTTCTCCACGAGAGCCGCAAGTCACGTAAAGAAGGAGGCACAAAATAATGCTTTTACCTAAGAGAGTAAAATACCGTCGCGTTCACAGAGGACGTTTGACAGGTAAAGCTTCAAGAGGTACTCAGGTTGCATACGGCGATTTTGGTCTTGTGTCTCTTGAGCCCGCATGGATTACATCTAACCAGATTGAAGCAGCCCGTATTGCTATGACAAGATATATCAAGCGTGGCGGTCAGGTTTGGATTAAGATTTTCCCAGACAAGCCAATCACAGAGAAACCTGCTGAAACTCGAATGGGTTCAGGTAAAGGTTCTCCTGAATATTGGGTAGCAGTTGTTAAGCCCGGTCGCGTAATGTTCGAGATTAAGGGCGTTTCAGAGGAAGTTGCTCGTGAGGCTATGCGTCTTGCAGCTAACAAGCTTCCCGTAAAATGCAAGTTTGTAACTAAAGAAGAACAGGGTGGTGAGCAGTAATGAAAGCAAGCGAGATTAGAAAGCTCTCTCCCAGCGAGTTAGAGGCAAAGCTCTTAGAGCTTAAAGACGAACTTTTCAAGCTTCGTTTTCAACAAGCCATCAACCAACTCGAAAATCCTATGAGAATCAGTGCCGTTAAGAAGGACATTGCACGAGTTAAGACAGTAATTCGTGACATCGAGCTTCACGGCAAAGAGTCTTAAGGAAAGGGAGGGCGTTCAAAATGGAAAGAAACCTCAGAAAAACATTAGTCGGCATCGTAACAAGCGATAAGATGGATAAAACTGTTGTTGTTTCAATCAAGGACAGAGTTAAGCATCCTCTTTACAGCAAAATCGTTAACAGAACAGTGAAAATCAAAGCTCACGACGAAAATAACGAGTGCGGTGTAGGCGATAGAGTATTAGTAATGGAAACACGTCCACTTTCAAAAGATAAGAGATGGCGTGTTGCTGAAATTATCGAGAAAGCTAAGTAATTAAAGGAGGCAATCATTGTGATACAGCAGCAGACTTACCTCAAGGTTGCCGATAACACCGGTGCAAAAGAAATTATGTGCATCCGAGTTCTCGGTGGTTCAGGTAGAAGATATGCTAACATCGGCGATGTTATCGTAGCATCTGTTAAAAAAGCAGCACCAGGCGGCGTTGTTAAAAAAGGCGATGTTGTGAAAGCAGTCGTTGTTCGTTCAGTAAAAGGCGTTCGCAGAGATGACGGAACATATATCCGTTTCGATGAAAACGCAGCAGTTATTATTAAAGAAGACAAAAACCCCAAAGGTACTCGTATCTTTGGACCGGTTGCAAGAGAACTTCGTGATAAGGACTATATGAAAATCCTTTCTCTTGCTCCCGAAGTACTTTAAGGAGGTGCCCTAAATGAATAAGGTTCATGTAAAGACCGGTGACGAAGTTATCGTTATCAACGGTAAAAACCGTGGCAAGAAGGGCAAAGTCCTTGAAGTTAGCCCTTCAGAAGGCAAGGTTATTGTTGAAGGCGTAAATATGGTATCAAAGCACGTTAAACCTCGCAAGATGGGTGAACAGGGCGGTATCATTAAGGCAGAAAGTGCTCTTTACGCTGATAAGGTTCAGCTCGTATGTCCAAAATGTGGCCAGGCTACAAGAGTAGGTCACGTAATTGAGATTGACGAGAAGACAGGCAAAAAAGTTAAGTATCGTGTTTGCAAGAAAGCAAACTGCGGTGCAAAGTTTGAATAAGGAGGAACAATAAAATGGCAGTTAGACTTAAAGAAATGTACAAAGCCGACGTTGTTCCTGCACTTCAGAAGAAGTTCAATTATAAGAGCGTTATGCAGATTCCTAAGATTGATAAGGTTATTATCAACGTAGGCTGCGGTGAAGCTAAGGACAACGCAAAGGTTGTTGACGCTATTATGAACGACCTCGGTCAGATTACCGGTCAGAAGCCCGTTAAGTGCGTAGCTAAGAAATCAGTTGCTAACTTCAAGCTTCGTGAAGGTATGACAATCGGTGTTAAAGTAACACTTCGTGGCGACAAGATGTATGAATTCATCGACAGATTCTTCAACCTTGCTCTTCCACGTGTTCGTGACTTCAGAGGTATCAACCCTAACTCATTCGACGGTAGAGGTAACTACTCAATGGGTGTTAAGGAACAGTTGATTTTCCCTGAAATCGATTACGATAAGATTGATAAGGTTCGCGGAATGGACATCTGTTTCGTAACTACAGCTAACACAGACGAAGAAGCTCGTGAGCTCTTAACTCTCATGGGCGCACCATTCGCTAAATAAGGAGGGGTAACAGTGGCAAAGACATCTATGAAAGTTAAGCAGGCAAGACCTGCAAAGTATTCAACAAGAGCTTATAACAGATGCAAAATCTGTGGCAGACCACACGCTTACCTCCGCAAGTACGGTGTATGCCGTATCTGCTTCAGAGAGTTAGCACATGCAGGTCAGATTCCCGGCGTTAAGAAATCAAGTTGGTAATTAGAGCAATCTAAAATTTATAGGAGGTAACTCATTATGCAAATTACAGATGCAATCGGTGATATGCTCACCAGAATCCGTAATGCGAATTCCGCAAAGCATGATACAGTGAAAGTGCCTGCATCAAACATGAAGAAAGCGATTGCTCAAATTCTTGTTGATGAAGGTTACATCAAGGGATTTACAGTAGAGGAAGACGGCAAACAGGGCGTTATTGAAATCGCTCTCAAGTACGGTCCTAACAAATCAAGCGTAATCACAGGTCTCAGAAGAGTTTCTAAGCCAGGTTTACGTATTTACACAAACTGTGAAGACATGCCTAAGGTAATGAAAGGTCTTGGTATTGCAATCCTTTCAACATCTAAGGGTGTTATGACAGATAAAGAGGCTCGCAAGCTTAACGTAGGCGGCGAAGTTCTCGCATTTGTTTGGTAAGAGGAGGTACAGTAAATGTCACGTATAGGCAGACAGCCCGTTGCAATTCCTGCAGGGGTTGAAGTTAAAGTAGATGGCAGCACTGTTACCGTTAAAGGCCCTAAGGGTACTCTTACAAAAACAGTGCACAGCAATATGAAGGTTGAGCTTGACGGTGCTACAGTTGTTGTTACTCGTCCTGATGACTCAAACCTCAACAAATCACTCCACGGTCTTACACGTACACTCATCGCTAACATGGTTGAAGGCGTTGAGAAGGGCTATTCAAAAGAGCTCGAAGTTAACGGCGTTGGTTACCGTGTAGCAGTTCAGGGTAAGGACCTTGTTCTCAACATCGGCTTCTCACATCAGGTTATTATGCCTGCTCCGGAAGGCGTTACAGTTGAAGCTCCAAACCCAAACAAAATCGTTATTTCAGGTCCTGACAAGCAGATGGTTGGTCAGTTCGCAGCAGAAGTTCGTGAAAAGAGACCACCGGAGCCATATAAGGGCAAGGGTATCAAATATGCTGACGAGCATATCCGTCGTAAAGAAGGTAAAGCCGGTAAGGGCAAATAATAGGAGGAGAGTAGAGTTATGGTTAACAGACCAGATACAAAAGCGGCAAGACTCAAGAGACACAAGAGAGTCCGTGCTAAGATTTCAGGCACTGCTGAGTGCCCCCGCCTTAATGTGTTCCGTTCTCTCCAGCACATCTATGCTCAGTTGATTGATGACGTTGCAGGTGTAACACTTGTAAGTGCTTCATCAACAGAGAAGGACTTCACAAACTACGGCGGAAACAAGGAAGCTGCTAAAGAAGTTGGCAAGCTCCTTGCAGAACGTGCAAAAGAAAAGAACATCAATGATGTTGTATTTGACAGAGGCGGCTACGTTTACACAGGTAGAGTAGCAGCTCTCGCAGAAGGTGCCCGTGAGGGCGGCCTCAACTTCTAAGGAAAGGAGAAATAAATAATGGCTATTATCGACGCATCAACACTCGAACTTCAGGAAAGAGTAGTTGCTATCAATCGTGTTTCTAAAACAGTTAAGGGCGGCCGCATTATGAAATTCTCCGCTTTAGTTGTTGTAGGTGACGGTAACGGCATCGTAGGCTTCGGTCTTGGTAAATCAGGCGAAGTTCCGGATGCTATCCGCAAGGGTATTGAAGCTGCTAAAAAGAATCTTATCAAAGTTTCTCTTAAGGGCACAACAATCCCTCATGAAATCACAGGTAAATATGGTGCAGGCGTAGTTCTTATGAAACCAGCAGCACCCGGTACCGGTGTTATTGCCGGTGGTCCTGTTCGTGCCGTTGTTGAAATGGTAGGTATCAAGGACATCCGTTCAAAAGCACTTCGTTCAAACAACCCCTGCAACGTAGTTCGCGCTACTGTTGACGGACTTTCAAAACTCCGCAACGCAGAGGAAGTTGCTGCTATCCGCGGCAAGTCAGTTAAAGAGATTATAGAATAAGGAGGAGTGGAGAAAATGGCAAACCTTCAGGTTAAACTCGTTAAGAGTCTTATCGGATGCAAAAAAGACCAAATCGCCACTGCTCACGCACTTGGTCTCCGCAAAATTGGGGATGTAGCTTGTCAGCCAGACAACGCTCAGACTCAGGGTAAAATTAAGAAGATTTCACATCTTTTAGAGGTTACTAAGGCTTAAGGAGGTGCACAAAAATGAAATTGCACGAACTTTCACCAGCTGCAGGCTCAAAGAAGGACGTTAAGCGTATCGGTAGAGGCGCAGGTTCAGGTCAGGGTAAAACAGCAGGTAAGGGACACAAGGGTCAGAAGGCCCGTGCAGGCAGAGGTATGCAGGTTGGTTTTGAAGGCGGCCAGATGCCTTTGCAGAGAAGACTTCCAAAGCGTGGTTTTAACAACATTTTCGCTAAGGAAATCGCAACTGTTAATGTATCAGCACTCAACGCATTTGAGGATGGTGCAACAGTAACAATCGAGGCACTCGTTAATGCAGGCCTTGTAAAGAAAGCTCTTGACGGAGTTAAAGTATTAGGAAATGGCGAACCCAGCAAAAAGCTTACTGTTCAGGTAAACGCATATTCTGATGCTGCAAAGCAGAAGATTGAAGCAGCAGGCGGAAAGGCTGAGGTGATTTAACCGTGCTCCGTACTTTTGGTAACGCGTGGAAAATCCCAGAGCTTCGTAATAAGCTTCTTTTTACCGCGCTTATAATCTTAATTTACAGAATCGGTTCAGCACTCCCCGTACCATTCGTTGATATTGCAATGAGAGGCGACGGACTTTTCGGTGCAGAAGCAAACACATTCCTCACATATCTTTCAATGATGACAGGTAATGCGTTCAACTACGGAACATTGTTTGCACTTTCAATCACACCATACATCAATGCATCAATCATCATTCAGCTCCTTACTGTAGCAATCACTCCTCTTCAGAAGCTTGCTCAGGAAGGTGAAGAAGGCAGAAAGAAGATTAACAAAATCACTCGTTATTCTGCAGTAGGCCTTGGTCTTGCACAGAGTATCGCTTACTACTTCTTCATTAAGTCACAGGGCTTCCTTGCCGGTGATTTTAAAGGTGGTTGGGCATTCTTCCAGGCAGTTGTTATTATTCTTTGCTACACAGCAGGTACAGCGATTGTTATGTGGCTCGGCGAACAGATTAATGCAAAGGGTATCGGTAACGGTATTTCAATTATCCTCTTTGCAGGTATCGTAGCTCGTATGCCTACAACAATCTACAACCTCTATCAGTATTTTGACAGAGGTGGTGCTTACTTTGCACTTGTTCCGATAGCAGCAATTGCTCTTATTGGTATGATTTTCTTCATCGTTTGGATGGATAACGCTGAAAGAAGAATTCCGATTCAGTACGCAAAACGCGTAGTGGGCCGTAAGATGTACGGCGGTCAGAGCACACACATGCCTATCAAGGTTAATATGTGCGGTCTTCTTCCCGTTATCTTCGCAAGCTCAATTCTTTCAATTCTTCCTACAATCGCTATGTTTGTTCCAGGCAAAGAGGGTGGACCTTGGAATACATTTACAACAGTATGGCTTGGTCAGACACATCCTTTCTACGGAACAGTTTATTTCGTTCTGATTATCGCTTTTGCATATTTCTATGCAGCAATTCAGTACAATGCAGTTGATATGGCAGAGAACCTTCGTAAAAACAGCGGTTCAATCCCAGGCATTCGTCCAGGCAAGCCCACATCAACATACATTCAGAGAATTCTTAACAGAATGACACTTATCGGTGCTCTTCTGTTGAGCGTTGTAGCAATGTTCCCCATCATTTACTCACAGGTTGCAGGCCTTTTCACAGAAAACGGTATGAACCTTGCAGTTGGCGGTACATCAATTATCATTATGGTTGGTGTTGCTCTTGAAACACAGAAGCAGCTCGAAAGCCAGATGATGATGCGTCACTACAAAGGCTTCCTTGATTAATCGGAGGTAAATGATATGAACTTAATCCTTCTCGGCGCTCCGGGCGCAGGAAAAGGCACACAGGCAGAGAAGATTTGTGAAAAATTCAATATTCCTGCTGTGTCAACAGGTAATATCATCAGAGAAGCTCTTAAAAACGGTACAGATATGGGACTTAAAGCTAAGTCCTATATCGACGCCGGCAAGCTTGTTCCTGATGAAGTTGTTATAGGTATTATCAAGGAAAGACTTGCTGAGGATGATTGCCAGAACGGTTTCATTCTTGACGGTTTCCCAAGAACAATACCACAGGCAGAGGCTCTTGACAATATGGGTATCGTTATTGACAAGGTTGTTGATATCGAAGTTCCTGATGAAAAGATTGCTGCTCGTCTTTCAGGCAGACGCGTTTGCTTGAAGTGTGGTGCAACTTACCATCTTGAATACAAAAAGCCCGCAGTTGACGGCATCTGTGACGCTTGCGGTGATGAACTTGTTCAGCGTAAGGATGACAGTCCTGAAACAGTGCTTGACAGACTTAATGTTTATCACGAACAGACAGAACCGCTTAAAGACTACTATGCAAAGACAGGTAAGCTTGTAATAGTAGAGGGACAAGAAGAAGTTAAAGATACAACTGCTCTTGTCTTCAAAGTGTTAGAGTAACCACTGATTAATCCGAATTTACAATTCTCAGCGGCTACTTTTCCGTCATAACTCGTCCAAAATACTCGTTAATACACAAAGTATTGCCTGCGTTTTTTGACGGTTCTGACAAAAAACTAACACGCTGATAATCGCAACCCGATTTAATCAGCGGTTACTGGAGGATTAACATGATAGTGCTTAGAACTGCAAGAGAAATTGAGATGATGCGTAAAGCTTGTCAGATTTCTGCAGAGGCATTACAGGTAGCAGGTGAGGCGGTCAAACCCGGTATAACAACTTACGAGATTGACCGTATTGCTTATAACTACATCAAGAAGCAGGGTGCAGAACCTAACTTCCTGAATTATAATGGTTTTCCTGCTACCGCATGTATTTCCATAAATGACGAGGTTATTCACGGCATTCCCTCTAAAAAGAGAGTGCTTAAAGAGGGCGATATAGTTAGTATCGACCTTGGGGCTAAAGTGAATGGCTATAACGGCGATAATGCTGCTACTTTCGCGGTCGGTAATATTACCGAAAGTGCGAAGCGGCTGTGCGACACAACGAGAGAGAGTCTTTATAAGGCAATCGAACAGGCTGTTGCAGGCAACAGAATCGGCGATATAGGCTTTGCTGTTCAGTCCTATTGTGAAGAACGAGGATTTTCGGTTGTTCGTGAATACACGGGCCACGGAATAGGTACTCATCTTCATGAAGACCCGTCAGTTCCGAATTACGGAACACAGGGAAGAGGTCAAAGACTTCTCCCCGGTATGATAATTGCGATTGAACCTATGATAAATGAGGGTTCAAAAGCAGTAAAATGTTTGCCTGACGGTTGGACCGTCAAAACGCTTGACGGCAAACTGTCCGCCCACTTTGAACACACCGTTGCAATCACAAAGGGCGAGCCGATAATCTTAACAAAGCTTATATGAGGTGACTTATGAAGTTTTGCAAAGGTGAGTTGGTCATTTGTACTGCAGGTCGAGAAAAAAATCGGCTTTTGTGTGTCAAAGACTTTGACGAAAAATATGTTTATCTGTGTGACGGTAAGGACAGACCGCTTAACAATCCGAAGCGGAAGAATCCTAAACATGTTATAAAAACACAGAAAGAGCTTTCCGTAAAAGAAATGAGTACGGACAGAGCATTGAGAAAAGCATTATCGAAAGAGGTTTAAACTTATGGCAAAACAAGATATGATTGAAGTTGAAGGTACTGTGGTTGAAGTTCTTCCCAATACAAACTTTATTGTAGAACTTGAAAACGGTCACAAGGTACACGCTCGAATTTCGGGCAAGCTTCGTATGAACTACATCAGAATTCTTCAGGGCGATAAGGTTACAGTTGAACTTTCACCTTATGACCTTAACAACGGAAGAATCACATGGCGTTCAAAGTAAAAATTTTGACAGCATTTTTTAGGAGGTAATTTATAATGAAAGTCAGACCTTCTGTCAAGAAAATTTGCGAAAAGTGCAAAGTAATTAAGCGTAAGGGTAAAATCATGGTTATCTGTGAAAACCCAAAGCACAAGCAGCGTCAGGGCTAAGATAAATCGCAGTGAGCTGCAACTGCAGAGCAGCTTGAATTTATCTTAGAGCTTTTCGCTCAATCGTTTCTAAAGTACTAAGAAACGATGCAAGTAAAAAACCAAAAGGCTAAAAGCCACATTTTAAAAATGGAGGTGCAACTGTAAATGGCTCGTATTTCAGGTGTTGACTTACCAAGAGAAAAGAGAATCGAAATCGGTCTTACTTACATCTATGGTATTGGCAGAAAAACAGCCAGCGACATTGTTGCTGCAACAGGTATCAATCCGGACACACGTGTTAAGGATTTAACCGAAGAAGACGTTTCAAAGCTTCGTGAGTACATCGAACACAACGTAACAGTTGAAGGTGACCTCAGAAGAGAAACAGCATTTGATATTAAAAGACTTGTTGAAATTGGTTGCTACAGAGGTGTTCGTCACCGCAAGGGTCTCCCAGTAAGAGGCCAGCGTTCAAAGACAAACGCTCGTACACGTAAGGGACCAAAGAAGACAATCGCTAACAAGAAGAAGTAAGAAGGAGGGGCTAAATAATGGCAAAGCAGGTTAAAAAAGGCGCTGCAACACGCAGACGTCGCGAAAAGAAAAACATTGAAAAAGGCGCAGTTCATATTCAGTCCACCTTCAACAATACTATCGTTACTATTACTGATACACAGGGTAACGCTGTATCATGGGCAAGCGCAGGCGAGATGGGCTTCAGAGGCTCAAGAAAATCAACTCCTTTCGCAGCTCAGACAGCAGCTGAAACAGCAGCAAAGGTTGCGATTGATTACGGTATGAAAACCGTAGAAGTATACGTTAAGGGCCCAGGTTCAGGACGTGAAGCTGCAATCCGTGCATTGCAGACAGTAGGACTTGAAGTTACAATGATTAAAGACGTAACTCCAATCCCTCACAACGGCTGCCGTCCACCCAAGAGAAGACGTGTATAACAAAATTTGGAGGTACTAAATTATGGCAAGATATACCGGTGCGGTTTGTAAGCTCTGCCGCCGTGAAGGAAAGAAGCTTTTCCTCAAAGGCGACCGTTGCTATACTGGTAAATGTGCTCTCGAGCGTCGTTCATACGCTCCCGGTCAGCACGGCCAGAACCGTAAAAAGATTTCTGAATACGGTATGCAGCTTCGTGCAAAGCAGACTGCAAAGAGATATTATGGTATTCAGGAAGGTCAGTTCTACAAGTATTTCTTGATGGCTAACAAGCGTCAGGGAATCGTCGGTGAAAACCTTTTGAAGATTTGTGAAAGCCGTCTTGACAACGTTGCTTATCTTCTCGGATGGGCTTCATCTCGTGCAGAAGCAAGACAGCTTGTAATTCACGCACATTTCCGTGTAAACGGTAAGAAGGTTGATGTTCCTTCATACCTTCTTAAAGCAGGCGATGTAGTATCAGTTAAGGACGCAAGCAAAGACAGTGTTAAAATCAAGGCAGTTGTCGAAGCTAACGCAGCTCGTCCTGTTCCTGCATGGCTTGAAAAGAATGCAGAAGAGCTTTCAGCTAAGGTTGTAAGATTCCCTGAAAGAGAGGAAATCGCTGTTCCTGTTGAAGAGCATCTTATCGTCGAGCTTTATTCTAAATAATAGGCTTGAAATAATAACAATTAGCGGAATAATAATTCTGTACTCAGTTAGGAGGGTTCTGAATGATAGGAATTGAGAAGCCCAGCATTGAAGCACTTGATTTAACCGCCGACGGAACTTATGGCAAATTCGTAGTTGAACCTCTTGAGAGAGGCTACGGCACAACACTTGGTAACAGCCTTCGTCGTGTACTTTTGTCATCACTTCCCGGATATGCAATCACTTCGGTAAAAATTGATGGTGTTCTTCATGAATTCTCAACAATTGACGGTGTGAAAGAGGATGTTACAGAAATCGTTTTGAATCTCAAGGGTGTAATTCTTAAGATTCACGGCGACGGTCCTAAAACACTTTATGTTGATGCAAGCGGCAAGTGTCAGGTTACAGCAGGTGACATTAAGGCAAGCTCAGATGTAGAAATTCTTAATCCTGAACACGTAATCGCAAACCTTGAAGATGGCGGAGTTCTTAAAATGGAACTTACATGTGACAAGGGCAGAGGTTATGTTTCAGCAGAAAGAAACAAACAGCTTATGCAGCCAGTTATCGGCGTAATCGCGATAGATTCAATTTATACACCCGTATTAAAAGTAAATTATACGGTTGAAAATACCCGTGTTGGTCAGATTACTGACTATGACAAGCTTTCACTTGAAGCTTGGACAGACGGTACAATTTCAGCGCAGGAGGCCGTTTCTCTCGGCGCAAAAATCCTTACAGACCATCTCGACCTCTTTGTTGACCTTTCAGAAGAGGCAAGAGAAACAGAAACAATGATTGTCAAGGCAGACGACAAACAGGGCAAACTTCTTGAAATGACAATTGAAGAACTTGACCTTTCAGTTCGTTCAT
Source organism: Candidatus Fimenecus sp. (assembly GCA_045543095.1). Taxonomy (GTDB): domain Bacteria; phylum Bacillota; class Clostridia; order Oscillospirales; family Acutalibacteraceae; genus Fimenecus. The sequence goes on from JAZQMC010000011.1 coordinate 46,708, forward strand.
TCAACTGCCTCAAGCGTGCAGGCATCAATACAGTTGAAGACTTGATTAACAGGTCAGAAGAGGATATGATGAGAGTTAGAAACCTTGGTAGAAAATCTCTTGAAGAGGTTATCGCTAAGCTCGATTCTCTTAACCTCGCATTACGTAAGGACGACGAATAATAAAGGAGTGATTTTGAATGCCAGGAACAAGAAAACTCGGCAGAACAAGCGATCACCGCAAGGCTATGCTCAGAGGTATGGTAACATATCTTATCGAGAACGGTCAGATTGAAACAACAGTAACCAGAGCCAAAGAAGTTAGAGCTATGGCTGAAAAAATGATTACTATCGGTAAAGATAACAGTCTTCACTCAAAGCGTCAGGTTTACTCTTACATCACAAAAGAGACTGTAGCTAAGAAGTTGATTGACGAAGTAGCTCCAAAGTATGCAGACAAAAATGGTGGTTACACAAGAATTATCAAAACCGGCCCAAGAAGAGGCGATGCTGCTGAAATGTGCATCATCGAACTTATCAACGACTAATGCGGTAAGGCTTTAATAAACCAATTAACCCCTCGGGATTTCCCGAGGGGTATTTTTTGTGCAAAACAACATTATTTCAACTTCATACCTATACAAATTATTCCGTTTTCGGTTATGTCAATTACTCCGTAATCACCATTATACAATGCACCGGGGCAGAACGCGTGTATCCCGCTGTAATAATCAGTCTGCTGACGGTGAGTGTGACCGTAGAGTGCAATTTGGCAGTTTTCTGCTTTTGCCTTGTTAAGAACTCCACCCAATGTGCTTTTAACATATTCGTAATGCCCGTGACAGATATAAATATTCTTATTACCCTCATTGATTACCTGTTGCAAGGGATATTCGCAATGAAAATCATTGTTACCTTTAACTGCATAAATTTTTTTGTCACCAATGAATTTTTTACAGTATTCAAAATCGCGGTATCCGTCGCCCAAAAAGATTATTGCTTCGGCTTCGGGCTGGGATTCAATGGCTTTAAGCATTGATTTAGCTTGACCGTGAGAATCGGACAAAACAAGAATTCTCAAGAATATCACACCACACTTTTGCATATCTATTATTGTAATTATATATTAATTCGGTGGTGTTTTCAATGAGTAACAACAATTTTGATGAAATAATAAACGGCGTAAAGGAACAAAGCACAAAAAAAGGTGCAGAAGATTACTTAATGAAACAGTTAAATTCCAATCAGAGTAAGCGTCTGCAAGAGATTTTGAGTGACCGTAACGCTATGGAACAGTTACTCAGTACACCGCAGGCACAAGAATTATTTAAGAAGTTTACGGAGGGTAAAAATGGCTGATTTACAGGAGATTTTGTCATCTATCAGCGATGAAGATATGGCAAAAATAAAAAGTGTTGCTGACAGCATAATGAGTGGTAACGAAAAAGATGAAAGTAAACAAGAGCAGGGGAACGCAAATAATTTTTCACTTCCATTTGATATGGGTACAATGGGGAAAATGATGTCGCTTATGGGGCAGATGAACAAAGAGGACCACCGTACACGGCTTATTTCTGATTTAAAACCACTTTTAAGTGAAGAACGCAGGCAAAAAGCCGACGAAGCAATAAAATTTTTACAGCTTATGGAGATGTTGCCGTTGTTGAAAGGATTGTTCGGAAATGAATAATTATTCTTATTCGGAAATACAGAATATGCAAAAAAGAGCAATGGAGCGGGTTCGCGAAATGCAAAAAAACTCTGACGAAGTTCTTGAAACGGCAAGGCAGGATTTGAATGGAGATAAGGTTGAGCAAAAAATAGAAAGCACAAGGTCCGAGCCTTCAATAAAACCTAAAATCACAAATCTGCCACCAAATTTTCCCGATTTTAAAGAGTATTTTAATATGCAAAAAGCACCCGAAATACCACCAATATCCAAAAAAGAAGAGCCGTCACAGTCTGTGGTTCAATCTCAAAATTTCCCGGGTAATATTCTGGAGTTAATATCTTCAGAGCCCGACCGTGCACTTCTTCTTGGATTACTGCTTCTGCTTAAAAGCGAGGGTGCGGACGAAACACTTATAATGGCATTGATGTATATAATGGCATAAAAAATAAGGCGGGGTAACCCGCCTTTATTTCTTCTCATTTATAAATACTCTAAACAATGGCAGACAAGATGAGAAGAATTTTTTATAGCTTTCGCAATAATCACGGTCGGCTCTTGTTCGCTTGCAACCGCCCGCACGACATACGGGATAAAATTTACACTGCTTGCATTTTTCGGGCACGACAAGGCTTTCGCGTAAGAATTCAATTGCTTTGTCGCAGTGAGCGAGTGTATCAAAATTCTCTTTTTCGTCATTTATATTACCCATTAACCACTCGTCAGTACAATAGAAGTCACAGGGGTAAATATTACCGTTACCCTCGGCGACGAACTGATGCATACAATGACCACACATTCCGCATTGCTCGGTGGGATTGCCTAAATACAAGTGCATAAGATTGTCGAAGTAACGCACACTTGTGTATTGTCCGCGAACATAGTCTTTAACATACATATTAAAGCACTTTATAAGGTAGTCGGCATATTGCTCGGGCGTCATATAAAGCTCGCTCTCGCTGTTGTCGTTAAAGGGACGAAGACAGGGGATGAACTGCAGATATTTAAAGCACTTGCTTGTGAAAAACTTATAAATTTCTTCGATATTATCGGCACAATGCCCTGTTAAAACTGTGAGAATATTGAATTCTACCTTATGTCTTTTAAGTTTTTCAGCGGTGTTTGTTATGCGATAAAAGGTGTTCTCTCTTTTCTCGTCAACGCGAAACTTATTATGCTCAAAATTACCGTCAAGACTTAATCCCACAAGAAAGTTGTTTCGGTGAAAAAACTCGCACCATTCGTCAGTTACAAGAGTGCCGTTTGTTTGAATACTAAAATAAATCTGACTGTGAAGACGGTTTTCTGATTTTACTTTTTCTACAAAATGCTTGTAGTAATCGAGCCCCGCAATCAGCGGTTCACCACCCTGAAAGGCAAATGCTACGCTCTCACCATTTGCAAAGGTGAGGGCTTTTTTTATTAAGTTGTCGGCGGTGTCAGTAGTCATAACACCAAAACTTGAAACCTGGCGAAGCTCCGTAACATTGTGGTAAAAACAATATTTACAACGCATATTGCAAAGGCTTGACGCGGGCTTAATCATTATAGAAAGTGGGGGCATAAGTATTTGTCACTCCGTAAATCTTCATACAACAATTATATAACAAAGCCCATTGAAAATCAACTTTTCAATGGGCTTAAATCATTAAAGGTTTTCGTAATATTCGTAATTAATCCCGCGACGGTTATCTTTAAAGTTATCCATAACCTCTGTCATTTTTTCATTAAGTTCTTCAGCGATTGTTGGATATGTACTCTGACGATTATAGCTTTCGCCCTTGTCGTCATTAAGAACAAACAACCAGTTTTTGCGGTTCTTATCAAAGAATGCGGGGTTATCATTCTGCATTTTTCTGAAATACTTGAATGTTACATATTCATTTTCAGTAAGTACAGGGTACTCATAATCTGCATATTCTTCGCGTGCAAGAACGTCCTCGGTGGACATTGTATATTGAATTGCCTTAAGCTTTTCGCGTTTCATATGAAGAATAGGATGCTCTTCGGTGTGAATTGCAGTATCGTCCTTGAGCACAGGAACCATTGAAACACCGTCAATAATTCTGTCGGCGGGTAAGTAGTTTGCAGTACCGTTGTTTCCTGTAATTCCGCAAAGTTCAATAAGAGTTGGGAACATATCAGCAAGCACGGAAGACTGCTCGCGTGTAGTTCCTGCTTCCCAGAGCCCGCCGTTGTTGGCCCATTTAATCATAAACGGAACTTTTTGACCTGCCTCATAAGCCAAGTATTTACCACCGCGGAGTTCACCTGTTGAACCCTCAAGTGCGGGACCGTTATCACTTGTGAAGATGATGATTGTGTCGTCCATAACTCCGAGTTCTTCAAGAGTATTGAATAATTCACCAAGATAATAGTCGAATTCTGTAACACAGTCAACATAAGTACCCATACCGCTTGTGCCGTCCCAATCATCACCCGCAAAAACAGGTCCGTGAGGCCACGGTGTTGCATAATAAGCGAAGAATGGCTCATCGGAATTTGTAACCTTATCGGTAATCCAATCATTGATTGAGTTGTGAATAAGTGCACTTGCTTCACTCTGGTCTTTCTTGCCGTCTTTGAAGAATTCGTCAGTACCGCGGACGATTTCATATTCGCCTGCTTCTTCTTCAACATAATAGAAAGGTGTCATATCGTTAACGTGATGACTGCCGTAGAAATAATCAAAGCCTTGATTTGTGGGCAGATATTCACCATAGTCACCCAAATGCCATTTGCCGAATGCACCTGTGTTGTAGCCTGCATTTTGGAAAACTTCAGCGATTGTAATTTCGTCACCGAGCATACCGTCGGCATTATTACCCATTTCAATGGAGTTGAAAATTCTTGTAGATGCAAATTTTGAGGTTGAATCAACTGTTGGGTAAATAACATTATCAGCATAGCCTCTAAACGGATAACGACCTGTCATAAGGCTGAAACGAGCAGGGGAACAAACTGAATAGCTTGAATAGAAGTTATCGAAGTTAACTCCTTCTTCACCAATACGGTCAATGTTTGGTGTGTCATAAATTGCACCGTTGAGTGAAATATCTCCCCAACCCAAATCGTCCATCATAACAAAAAGTACATTGGGTTTGCCCTCGGTATTTTTATCAACATTTTTAAGATAATCGTCGTGACCTTCCCAAAGTCTGTCTACATTTGGTTGTGAACGAAGGTTCATTGTAAGCACATAAAGAACAGTAGCACCTGCAAGAAGAATACTTACAATGCTTGTAACTGCTACCTGTGCACTCTTTTTCTGCCATTGCTTTCTGCCAACAAGAAAAAGTGCAACAAGCATAATAATGCAAGGAAGAACAATAAGTAAATTACCGCCTAAACGAACAAGGAAGTTGTAGTTATCCGCACCCGAAAAAAGCGGATGTTCAGCAGAACTCCAACCTGCAAGACCCGATGTAAAAGCACCAAAGCCCGCATCAGCACCCCAGATTGCGTAATAAAGCACAATTCCAAGTCCAGATACACCATAGCCTAAAAAGAACCATACATAAAGTTTTTTGAAAATGAATATTCCAAGCATTGTAAGGGCTGCCACAATGCACATATATGCAACACTCACAACTGCTAAAATGTTAAGTCGCATAATGTTAAGGACAAGGGCTAAAGCAACCCCGATTACCGCTACAATTATTGGAAATATCTTTTTTGATTTGTCAAAAACTATTCCCTTTTTCAAAAAATCCCTCCTATGAGAAATAATATAAAAATATTATACACCATTTTTTCAAAATCTTCAATACTATAATAGTATATAAAACGCGTAGTGACATTTCGCTCCCTCACAGAGGGAGCTGTCAACGAAGTTGACTGAGGGAGTTAGTTCTTGTCTGTTCGCAAAAAAAGAGCAGTCAATCAATGACTGCCCTAAAATTTTATTTCTTAAATTTTTCTGCAGCGTTGCTTATTGCTTCAAACACTTTTTCGTTGAGCACTTTAATATCTGCTCGTGACATTTCAGCAGTTTCAATAGGGTCAAGAATTGTCACGGTAACATCGGGTGAACCAACATTCATACCGTTTGCCTCAAAAATGAGGTGTGAGTTATGAAGATAAACAGGGACAACGGTTACACCTGTTTTTTGCACAATTTTAAATGCTCCGTTTTTAAATGGTTTGGGTGTGTTTGTGAATTCACGTCTGCCCTCGGGGAAAATAAGCATTGAAAATCCGCTTTTAATATTTTCTGCGGTTTTGTTAAGTGCCCCGACTGATTGGCGAATATCCTCTTGCTTGATTGATACACAACCCAAGGGTAGAACAAAGTTTTTAATCAGCGGTAATGCCGCCATTGTATAGCGGATTACAAAACCGAAAGGATAACCGCGAAGTGCATATAAAAGCACGGGAATGTCCGCATAGGACTGATGGTTGGGAACAAAAAGAACAGGCTTATCGGTTGGGATTTTTTCTGTGCCATTAACAGTTACCTTAACCCCTGCATCGTTGAGTGAATATTCAGACCATTTGTAAGCGATTTCGCCGATACATCCGTCGCGGTTAGGAATTTCTTCACCTTCTCTTTTTGCAAGTTCCTTTTTTAACTGTGGCATTGCTTTGAAAAAGCCATAAATAAAGAACTTTGTAAAAAACGAAACTGTTTTCATCTTGCTTTTAAAATTACTCATAAATTACCTTCCAGATAGTCTATATATTCTTCAAGGCAATAGCCTAATTCGTTAATTTTTTTGGCGTGCTCTATACCTACATAGCGGAAATGCCACGGCTCATACATAATACCCGTAATATCAACCTTGTTTTTCTGATAACGAAGAATAAAACCGTAATCTTCTGCGTTTTCCATAAGCCATTTGAATTGAGCAGTATTTTCAAACTGTGTTGTTAAATAATAACTTCCTTTTTGCAGAATATCAAAACCAAGACCTGTGTTATGCTCACTTGTGCCTGCAAAAGTACGGGAATAATTGGCTTTTTCAATTGCTTGTTGCTTTGAGTACCCTTGATTTATATAAGAATTCACAGAGCGTGTAAAAAGTCTGTCCTGCAAACTGATACTGCGGTATGCGGAAACCAATTCCAAAGGTACACCCGCATCTGATGCTGCTTGGAACATAGCTTTTAAAGGCTTGTAAGCAGCACGGTCAACTGCGTCAACAGAGTCATATTTTGAAGAATTGAGCGAAAGTGCATCAACACTGTTTCCGTTTTTCCAATACACTAAATCCCATTTAAAATCCTCGGGTAATTCATAATCGTTATTGAGCAACATAAGCTCTCTGCCGTGCTTGAAAATATCAGCAGGCTTTGCTGTGGGCGAGCGATATGTAACATCATCATAAAAACTTCCCGTACCCGCTTTTTCAGTTGTTGTAGTTGTAGTTGTGGTCGTGGTAGTTGTAGTGGTAGTAGTTGTTGCGGTTGTAGATACTGTTGTGCTCTCGGTTGTGCTGACAGTACTGCTTTCGGTAGTGCTTGCGGTGGTGTTCAGATTGCCGTCTACCTTTTCATATTGGGGCTCGTCCTCTTTAAGTTTAGGAATAATCAAAGCTGTCAAAATAATCACAAGTGCCAAAAAGCCTGCCGCCAACGGAATAACTACATTTTTGTTTGTTTTGCGTTTTTTCATATATTATCACCTTTTTTGTTGTAGAATATTCTACCATAAAACAGCTTGTATTTACAACCAACTTTTCGATTTTGTAAATATTTGTATTATTTATAATCATATATGACGGAATAGTTCAAGAATGTATTGACTTTTCGGACATTTTGATTTAATATAATAGGGTGAAAATATTGAAAGGGGTATTCTTAAATGGCTAAAAAACAGTACACACCCGAAGAATATAAAGCAAAACTCGAAAAAAAGGCGGATAAGAGAAAAAGATTTTCTGTAACATTCTTTAAAGTTCTCGCTTTCTGCCTTGCTATTGTAATAGTATATAGTGCAACTGCTATCGCGTTTACACGTATGGGCTCATATGGTTTTATCGGCTCAGGTTCAGTTGCTGTCGGCAATCAGAGCACAAATAATGATAATGTTGACAACAATGCAGGCGACTTAAATAATAACGATGTTCAGGCTCCGTCAACTGATAATTCAGGTGACAATTCAGATAATACTGCAAATAATAACAACAGTAATACAAACAACAATAACAGCAACAATAACAATGCCGACAATCAGGATAAGCCTTCTGCAGATGCTTCAAAGAATGAGCAGGAATACCTTGATATGTATAAAAAGGCAGTTGCAAATGCAAGAACAAATGCAAAGAATGTTATTCGTGTAAAAGACGGTGCTATTAACTATAAGGGTGTTGCTGAAGCAGGTAAACTTTCAAGCGTTGCATCAACTCTTATGGATATGTTTATGGTTGCTGATGAAAACGCTATTGAAGAAAAGAATGAAACTTGGGAAAAAGAAAAACTTCCTGATGCAAGTGCTCTTACACTCAATGGTGTTCAGAAAATTACTCGTGAAGACAAGGGTAATACTTATGTTATAACAGTTGTTGCAAAAGATGCAACTAATCCAAAAGCTGGTGCTGATGGTGTTGGTGCCGTTGCAGGTGTTATCGAAGAAAGTCAGATTACAGGTGCTATCGGTTCTGTTCCCGGTCTTACTTTGGAAGGCATCAGCATAGATTATGAAAATGTAACTGCAGTTGCAACAATCGACAAGGCAACAGGCAACTGTATTGCACTTGACCTTAATGCTCCTTGCTTCCTTAAAATTGCTCACGCAAAAGTTCCGCTTCTTGGTGAGATTGACAACGCAAAAGTTGGTATTCAGGTTATTACAGAATACAAAATCGAGTACTAATCAATAAAGAATTATGACCTGGCTCATTGAGTCAGGTCTTTTTTTGCACAATTTGAATTTGTGGGGCTAAAATCACGTCACAGACTCTAAATTGCGAATTGCGCATATCGGATTATTCTTCCGTTTGTTTTCCCAAAAAGGATGCTGCAACCGATAAAAGCTTAACTTCGGTCTGGGTGGGCATACTGCCGTCGGGGTTGAGCATAAGCACCACAGAACCTGCAACATCACCGCCACCGATAATGGGAAATGCAATTCCTGCCTCACGCTCGTTGTCGGCTAATGGGTAAAGAGCCTTTGTGTCGGGTGAGGCAACATAACTCTCGCGGTCTTCAATTAAATCTTCAAGTGATTCTGAAATCCGTTTGTCCATAGCGTCTTTTTTCGGTAAACCCGAAACCGCAATAACGTGGTCACGGTCGGTGATAATTACGGGCAAATTAGTTGCCCTGTAAAGCACATCTGTGTATTGACCTGCAAATTCCGATAATTCACCAATCGGTGAATACTTTTTGAAAATAACCTCACCATCCGACGCCGTATAGATTTCGAGTGGGTCTCCTTCACGGATTCGCATAGTCCTACGAATCTCTTTCGGAATAACAACCCTTCCCAAATCGTCGATTCTTCTCACAATCCCAGTTGCTTTCATATATTAATCTCCTCTTTTTTTACAAATTAAATGTGATATTAGTATCACACTTTTTGTAGAAATTATGAGCAGATTTTCCAAAAGTTTTTAACAAAAAATTGCCCCACCTGAATAATTTTTTCAAGTGGGGGAGTGTTTTAGTTATTTGTTTTTTTCGAAAAGATTTTCGTAAGCCACATCAAAAAAGTTGTTTTTACAATCTACGCTAAATCTCAAATAAATTATTAAATTGTCTTTAACAGCAAATCCGTCGTACCTGTTTTCGTCATTCCATTTGATTAAGTAACAGTAATCCCATTTTGTATCAGGTGGAGTATTTTTTTCACAGTTATATTTTTCACATTCTTTTAAAATTTTGTTAATATATTTTTGACGAACACTTGGATAGTTGCTTATAAAAATGTTATAGGATATGAAATCACTCATACCATCATTTTCGTTATATGGTTCTGCATCACAAGTGAATGTATATAATTGTCCGAATCGAGTCCCTTCTACATCACATCTATCTTCGCAACTTTTTACCTTGCCACCCAAATCCGCAACGGATATAGGGGCTTCTTCTAAACTGAGCATTGTTTTTGAGTTTTCAATTACATATTTTTCATTACAGTTTTTAAGAATGAAAGCACCACCTGTACAAAGAGCAATTACTACACAGGTCAGTATAGTCTTTTTCATTCTTTCATTTTTATCAAAAGAAAGTTTTGAGATAGTTGCACCATCGTATATGCAATAAAGTAACACTAATACAAGTGTAATTTCAAAAGCAGAATCAAAACAGTTAGGAGCAATCCACCAAAGTATAAGGTAAAGAGTCATAAGGAAAATGCTACTTATAACAGCATATAATTTTCGTTTGCGTACTGTGTTTTTTAGATTGAGAAATGATGAGTCAGGCCCTTTTTTTCGGATTGTGTACTGCCACAAAAAGTAGTCAAAGAATCTTCGCAGAAGTATAAAAATATGTAGTGCTACGAACATCAAAAATACAAAGTTGAACACGTCTGTTTCAAAAACATTAATAGTAATTCCTCTGTTAATTCTCATAATAAGATGGAAAAGGGGATAAAGCAAAGAAAATAAAGCACTCCATAAGCCTGGTTGCAATATTGCTCTTTTTGCAGTAATCTTAAATTTTTCTTTTTCATCGGTCATAATGTCAATGGCATCTGACTTTTGTGTTCTGAAAATATATAGTTCACCATTGTATGTAGTTACATGTTCCCAGCCCTCAATGGTGCAGGACTCAATAAACTCTTTGTATGAACTTCCTTTGAAAATTTCTACAGAATAACGAATTTTTCTTGGTTCGCATTTTTCAAATATCAACCTATTGTTTTCAAATTTTTTAAGTCGATATCCTTTGCTTTCTTGCTGTTCAAGATACTCTGCCAATGCGGAAAGCTCTGTATAGTAGAAATCAAAAAACTTCTTTTTCTCATTAGTATTTCTTTTAAACATTATAATCCCTCCACAATTCCCTGACCGTCATTTAAAAGGGTATAAAGACGAGCATATTCTTCTTTAAGCATTTTTTTACCATCGTCTGTAATAATATAACTTTTTGTTGAAAGGCTGTGGTTAGTGCGTTTTATAAGGTTGTTGGAGGCAAATTTATCAAGCATTGTATAAAGTGTACCCGGTCCGATGTTGATTCTTCCACCTGATATTCGCCTGACCTCGTTCATTATTTCCGTTCCGTAAAGTTCTTTTGTCAATGCAAGCAGAACATAATACATGGGCTCCGAAAGAGTCTGCAGAGATTTTCTTGGCATAAAAATCACCCCTTAATTGCAATATCGTTTAACGATAACCTCAATTAAAGCATAACATCGTTTAACGATATTGTCAAGAGGTTTGCATTATTTTTGAAAATTTATTCAACTTGCTATACTATAAAAACACCCTTGTAGCATGTGCGTTTACTACAAGGGTGTTTTTGTTTGATTATGTATCTCGTTATTCTTATTGGTTCTTTGATTTTATTGTTAAGCGTTTAGCCAACTCATTATTCGTCTTTCACGTTCTTCGTACTCTTTTTTCTTCTATTTCAAGTTTCCGTTTGCAAATGCTTGTTAAGTTAAGTCGAAGTAAGTCGAATTGTGTCAATGTTGTCAGTGAGGGGTCTCCTTCACGGATTCTCATTGTCCTACGAATCTCTTTCGGAATAACAACCCTTCCCAAATCATCAATTCTTCTCACAATACCTGTTGCTTTCATATATGCAAATCTCCTTTAATTTCAAATCGTGATGTTATTATCTGTATTTATGGGAGAAATATACCGCAAGATTTTACTTTTAAAATCAAATATGATATAATAAATTAAAGGTGGTGAGTATATGAAAAAGTTTTGGGGCTATGTATCCAATAACGAGTTTTCTGTCGGTTGTACAGGTCAGACTGTTTATTTATATGATAAGGATGGTAATGAGTTAGGCAAATTCAAAGATATAATTTATGGTTATACGCCTATAATTTCGCCAGACGGAACATTATTTGTTGTCAAATCTACAGAAGGCAGACTTGCGGTATATTCTCTTGAAACATTGTCTTTAATTAAAAAGTTCCGTTTTTCAAAAGTTGACGGAGCACAAGATGACGGTTTTTGTTTTTCGCCTGACGGAAAAAAGTTTTTCAATGTAGAGCGTCAAAAAGATGATTTGCACTCTGCTATATCGATTTATGATACAACTGATTTTTCGCTTGCCAACCAAATTCTGTTAGGCGAAGATATGATGTTAGACCACATAGAGTTTGATAAAGCAACAAATAAATATTATATTTTGGGATTTATGCGTGATGCCGATCGTGTTATTGATCACGGTTTCGTTGCTGAGTTTAAAGATAATCAAATCAAAAATATTACTGCTATTTCTGAAAACGAGTATGATTTTTATCGTTCATATAAACATTTGGAAATTATGGGATTTTCGGAAAAGGCATACCAATGGTCATATATGGATTGTGAACTCGATAAATTAAAATCCATGAATTATACACTGGCAGATTTGTATAAGCATTACAATAAATAAATTTCAAAAGCGAGGTAAATTTTACCTCGCTTTTGCTATGTATCGGTCAAAATGTGCTGTTTTTTGTCAAAATTTTTCTTCAAAAATCGCCCGAAAACCCAGTATTTATAAGGCTTTATCGCACTTTTGTGTTATTATAACACGAGCCTCAATTCTTCTCACAATCCCAGTTGCTTTCATATATGCAAATCTCCTTTAATTTCAAATCGTGATGTTATTATTTGTGATAAAAGGGAATTTATACTGCGTGAATTTGCTTTTTGTTATGTTGTGATATAAAAAGAGAGCAAAAATCAATTTGCTCTCTTTTTATCATTTAATAATTTCAATAATCATTTTTGCTAAGGTATCGCTGTTGTCCGATTGGAAATAATGACTTGTTGGGTCTATATGGTATACTTTTCTGACATTAAGAGCATAATTACTCCACAATTTTTCTGCATTTTTATATTGAGCAGTAAAAATGTCTTTCGTATTTATTATCGCTGTTAAAGGACAAGTGATTTTTTGACGAGTTTTATAATAATACTGTGTCGCAAAATCGGTATCAAGCCTGAATTTTGTCAGCATAAGCCGAACTTCATCCTTTGACAGCTTGTTAAGCGGTGCACCTGCTTTTATAAGTATATTGCGAAGAAGAAAATCCGGTGTGCTGTTCCACAAATTTCGTTTTGAACCGTTTTCAGCAGGAATGCTGGCACCTGCAATATAATGGTCAATCTTGCATATTCCGTTCTTCTCAAGAATGTTTATAATCTGCAATGCTATCGCAGACCCAACGCAATGGGAATAGAAATAAACCTTTTTATCCTTTAAAAATCTTTGAATTTCTTCGGCTGCCATTGAGCATTCATCTTCATTGTGCAAATATCTGATGAAATAAACAGAAATATTATCTGCAGATTTCTTTATCGATTCTACAAACTTTGCATAAACACCTGCGTCGCCGCCGGCATAGGGGAAAAGCACAAGCATTTTATCTTTTTTGGGTGCAGAGTAAAGAAGTTCAAGGTATTCAGTGTCGTTTCGTTGCTCGCTTAAAAATTCAGCTAACTTTTCGGGTGTTGGGTTTGCTATAAAATCAGCCGCAGAAATGTTTTTAAGCTCATTTTCTGACAAAATTGAAATCATATCAAGACTTGTTCCGCCAAGATTAAAGAAACTTTCATTTCTGCCCACAAAATCAATCCCAAGCGTCTTTTGAAACAACTCGCAAAGCATTTTTTCAGTATCGGTAACAGGTTCTTCTTTAACTGTAACACTATCAAATACAATTTCAATATTTTTAAGTGCCTTTCGGTCAAGCTTGCCGCTTTGATTGAGGGGCATTTTTTCTACGAAGTGGAATTTGCTCGGCACCATATACTGCGGTAATTTGTTTTCACAGTATTTGATGATTTCGTTAGTTGCATTTTCGTCACCACAGCAGAATGCAACAATAACATCTTGCCCGTTATTATGCTTAATAATCACTGCAACGGACTCAATACTTGGAATTTCACCGATAACTTTTTCAATCTCACCGAGCTCTATTCGTTGACCGTTAAGCTTGATTTGGCCGTCCATTCTTCCCACATAACAAATCTGACCGTCTTCACGCCAATATGCCAAGTCGCCTGTTTTGTAGAGTTTGCCTGTTCCGAACGGATTGTCGATAAACTTTTCATTTGTCAGTGTTTCGTTGTTAAGGTAACCTTGTCCTACGTTTACACCTGCAATACAGAGTTCTCCTATTACACCTATTGGCGTTGGATTTAAGTATTTGTCAACAATGTGAAGTTGTGTATTGTAGATTGGTTTTCCTATCGGCACAGGGTCAACATCTGTCGGTACGCATGGGTAATAGCTTACGTCCACGGCACATTCTGTTGGTCCGTAAAGATTATGAAGACTTACCTTGTTGTAGTCATACATCTTGTAGAATCTGTTAATACTGTTTGCTGTTAATGTTTCACCTGATAAGAAGACATATTTTACTGTGTTGAACTTTTCTTGTTCTTCAGGATTGTTCTCAAGATATGTCAAGAACAAATCAAACACTGACGGTACAAAGTGTAAATGTGTTACCTTATGGTTGTTTGTTTCATCAAGTATCTTTGCAGGTAAGAAATGTTCATCGGGTTTTGATGCACAAAGTGTTCTTCCTGTAATACCCCACCAGAAAAGTTCCCATACTGATACGTCAAATGTATATGGTGTCTTCTGTAAGATTACGTCATTTTCTGCGAGTGGGTAGAAATCATGCATCCACAATATTCTGTTAATTGCAGACTTGTGGCTGATTTTAGCTCCCTTTGGATTTCCTGTACTACCTGATGTATAGATTACATAGGCTGTATCATTTTCATTTGCAAGACATTCTGTTTTTGCTGGTTGTTCGTTTGAGTTAAGAACTTCTGTTGCATTGATACATACTGTATTTCCTGCAAGGTGACAGAACTTGTCCTGTGCTATTACTGCTTTTGCATTTGAATTAGAAAGTATGTAGTCAATTCTATCCTGCGGATAATTCGGGTCAATCGGTAAGTATGCATTACCGCCACGGATAATGCCATATACCGCACCATACATTTCAAAGCTTCTCTCACAGATTACTGCTATTACACTCTTTTCTTCTGTGATTGCTCTTATCTTGTTATCAAGTTTTTCTGCATAAGCCTTGAAATCTCTGTATGTGATTTCTTCATCATTTGCTATGATACATACTTT
>JAZQMC010000012.1:0-60153 GCA_045543095.1 Candidatus Fimenecus sp.
TGGGGACTGGTTTGTAAATAAGAAAAAATTCCCTAAAGGGCTTGATGAACTTATTAAAAATGTAAACAAACTCGGTATGGATTTTGGACTTTGGTTTGAGCCTGAAATGGTAAATCCTGATTCTGACTTATTCCGTGCACATCCTGACTGGGCTTATCATTATAATACAAGAACAGCACACACACTTCGCCATCAATTAGTACTTAATATGACTCGCGAAGATGTTCAGGAATACATTTTTGACCGTATGGACACAATGCTTACTGAACACAACATTAAATATATTAAGTGGGATATGAACAGACCACTTTCTGAAACAGGCGCAGAAAATCTTCAGTGCCCACAAGAGTTATGGTATCGCCATACTCAAGCAGTTTATGATATTGTTGACCGTCTTAAAGAAAAACACCCTGATGTTGCATTTGAAAGTTGTTCTTCAGGTGGTGGCAGAAGTGATTACGGCGCATTTTTACACTACGACCAGGTTTGGACCTCTGATAATACAAGCTCTGTTGACAGAATGATGATGCAGAAGTGGTTTACATATCTTCGTCCAACAAAGGTTATGCGTGCGTGGGTTACTGATGTTAACTGGTACAACCCACCAATGAGCCTTGATTTCCGTTTCCATGTTGCTATGCAAGGCGCTCTTGGCGTTGGTGGTAATCTTACAAAATATAGCATTGGAGATTTAGCAACAGCAAGAAAGAATGTTACTCTTTATAAAGAAATCCGTCATCTTGTGCAGCTTGGTGACCTTTACAGAGTGCTTGACCCTGACCGTGACGAAATTCTTTTCAACATTTATGTAAGTGAAGATAAAACAGAAGCAGTTGCTTTCCTTTCATCTGTTGTTACTCGCTTTATGCAAAAAGAAATCCCATTAAGATTTATGGGACTTGATGACAACAAAATCTATAAGCTTAAAATCGGCAAAGACAAATACGAAAAGAGCGGCGCATACCTTAAAAATGTTGGTATTCCTGTAACTGTAAGGGGTATGGGGTATAACGAGATTATTAAAATCAAGAGCAAATAAGCTTTTTAATAATCTGACTTTCGGCATAATATTTTTCAATATTGTAAACAATCTTATATAACACATTAAAAGCAACGGTATTTTCACTGTTGCTTTTATTTTTGTGGATGGTATAATTGTCTTGTAAAGGAGATGTTACCATGAAAAAAATACTGTTATTAATCATTCCCGCTGTTTTAATAGTGGCAAGTCTTATTTTTTCGTATTATTCACCACTTGTTATATTGGGGGATACGACAATGCCATATACAAATGATTACAAAATTCCCGAAAGTATTCCCGAATACCAAGTGATTTCTACGAGTGCAAAAACCGATTGGACTGCCAAATGGATTTGGGATAAGGAAAACCTTACGGAGAAAAATGTCTGGATGTGTTTTAATAAAAAGGTTACTCTTGACAAAATTCCCGAAGAACTTATTGCTGACATTTCAGCCGATTCGAAATATTGGCTTTACATAAACGGAGAAAATGTTGTTTTTGAGGGAAGTGTGAAACGAGGTCCTGACGAAAACAGCGGATATTATGACAGCGTAGATATTGCACCATATCTCAAAGAGGGTGAAAACTCAATTTGTGCTTTGGTGTGGTTCTGGGATGATGAAACAAGCTATTCATATAACAGTAGCGGTCAAGGCGGATTCATTTTTGAAGCCATAAATGACGATATAACCATACTTTCTGACAATAGCTGGAAAGTGAAAAAACACAGTGCTTATGGTGACAGCATTTTATACAAACCTAATTACAGACTTCCCGAACACAGTATTTATTATGATGCAACAAAAGAATTGGGTGACTGGACAAAGTTAGATTATGATACATCTTCTTGGGGAAACGCAACCGAATACGGTGTCGGTGGTGAGGGTGCTTACGGCAAGCTTTATCCGAGAGGAATACCATTCGTGAAGGATTACGGTCTTAAAGATTATGAGAATTCAAAGGATTACGAAAACTATACTGTAAAAAATCTTTTCGGCGAAAAAATCACCGTAGATGTTCCATATAACGCACAGCTTACACCATATCTTAAAGTAATTGCACCCGAAGGCAAAAAGATTCGCATAACAACCGAAAACACTCCGATTGGTGCAGTTGCAACTACCTATATAACCAAAGAGGGTGAACAGGAGTTTGAGGCTTTGGGCTGGTTTAACGGTGAACATATTACTTATGATATACCAAAAGGTGTTACAGTAGTTTCTCTTATGTATCGTGAAACGGGATATGATAGCTCATTTGCCGGTAACTTTAAGTGCGATGATGAATTTTTGAATTCTTTGTGGCAAAAATCCTTGCGTACTCTCTATGTTACAATGCGTGACAATTTTATGGATTGTCCCGACAGAGAAAGGGCTCAATGGTGGGGTGATGTCACAATCGAAATGAATATGACAATGTACTCTATGGATAGCAATTCTTACTTGCTCTATCAAAAAGGCGTAGATGCTATGCTTTCCCACGTTGATGAGTCAAAGGTGTTACAGACGGTTGTACCTATTAGTGGTGACTATTTTGAACTCCCCGTTCAACAGCTCGCAGGAATCGTGGGCTTCCTCACTTACTATGAATACACAGGTGACAAGGCATTTATCGAAAAGGTTTATGACGCATCCATTGACTATCTGAAACTTTGGGAAATAGGCGAAAATAATCTTGTGGTTCACCGTGAAGGCTCATGGGATTGGGTTGACTGGGGCTACAAAGCAGATGTGACCGCTATTGAGAATGCATGGGTTTATTATGCTCTTTCCGCCACAGAAAAAATGGCAGAAAATTTAGGAAAAGATGAAGATATCTCGTTTATTACCGAAAGAAAAGAAGTAATTGCAAAAGGATATAAAAATCTTTGGACAGAAAACGGCTTTAAAAGTGATGATACGAAAAAACCTGATGACAGAGCCAATGCTCTTGCAGTTTTGTCAGGACTTGCAGACAAAGAGCAGTATGACACTATCAAGAATGTACTCGCAACTACTCAAAATTCAGGTCCGTACATGGAATATTATGTTCTTGAAGCTCTTTGCAAAATGGGAGAATATGAACTTGCCAAAGACAGAATAAAAGACAGATATGAAAATATGGTAGGCAAGGATTATTCAACCTTATGGGAGTTTTGGGCCGCTTGGCAAGGCACTAAAAATCACGCGTCGACTGGTGGACCTCTTGTTATAATGAGTAAGCATTTTGCAGGTATCACTCCCCTTTCCGCAGGTTACGAAAAGGTTAGAATTGACCCTCAATACACTTTGTCCGACAGTATGAACTGTACTGTTCCGAGTGTAAAAGGGCTGATTACCTTAAATTATGAAAAGATTGACGGAAAATATATTGTCAATCTGACTCTCCCACAAGATATGAATGCTGTTTTATATGTGCCCACGGGTGCTGTTGTAAATATCAATTCAGAGGTTTACTATCAAAACGGCGAGTATGTAAACAGCGAGCTAGGTAATGTGGAGATTGTGGAAAAGTAATCGATAACGGATACGGTAAATTTGATTTAACAAAAGTGAAAAGAGGGTTTATATAAATTATCGTACACCGCTAAAATATCATTTTGCAACTAAAAAAGGTTGGATAAACGACCCAAACGGATTAGTTTATTTTAATGGCTATTACCATATTTTTTATCAGCATTCGCCCAATTTTGAGAAGCCGTGGAAGTATCATAAATGGCTCATTCCAACGAGCAGATGTTATTGATGAGTTAAGTCTTGTTGTAGCACCAATCGTAGCCGATAAAGATGACAAGCCGTTATTTATGGATAGCACAATTTTAAACTTTAAACTCAACAAAGCTGAAACTATTAGCGGAAATCTTGTTTTGAATTATAAAAGAAATAATAATTCAGTAAAATGACGATTATCAGTAATTTAACGATAGGTAAGAGAGATTTTCTTGCTAATCAACTTAATAGGCAATAAAAAAGCGTTGCAAGAGGGACAAAAACTTCCCAAATGCAACGCTTATGCTTTCTAAATGGCTTAAATGCTATATAAAACAACGATACCACTATTGAACGGAATTGTGTCAATAGTGGTATCTGATTTGGCATTGATTACGCTGTTTGATACAATTCGTAATTTTGGGATACATACTCTATATTTGTGACTAAAGAAATTTTATACTGTGTTGATTTGCTTTTGGGATAGTTGTTCAAAAACAAACATTAAAACCGAAGGAGTGAAGTCACTCCTTCGGTTTTTATAAAATACTATATTATGATTAAGTATCGTATAATTTTATTTGTTGTCTTTTTTCTTTTTCATAAGAACAACTACAACAACTGTACCTGCTGCAAGTACAAGGATGATACCGATTATTAACCAAACAGAATTTTTGTTATCATCGTTATCATTGTTATTGTTGTCCACATTGATATTTTCTGTTGGTTCTGTGGTATCATCAGGAGTGAGATTTTCTGTATTTTCCACATCTGCCGGTTCGTCATTATTGGTTGTCGGTTTAGTTGAATTTTCGTCAGGCTTTGCTGTGTCGTCTGCTTTATTTGTGGTGGTTGTATCATCTGCTTTGTTGGTGGTTGCATCATCTGCTTTGTTGGTGGTTGTCGTTGTTGTGTCATCGGGAACTTCCACAGGCAACTTATAACCGCAAACATCACACTTGCCGTCTTTATTGGAATCAGAATGCTTTTGCTTTTCGCCTACAAGTGAGCCACAATTTTTGTCTGTACAAATCTTCCAATGGTTATCAGGGTCAGTTTGCCATGTTGTGCTTGCTGTATGTACATGGTCTTTTTTTGTAGCGGTCAATGTTACTGACACATTGATGCTACCATCATCAAATGTTTCAACCGTAGCGGTTTTACCATTAATTTTTACTGAAATATTTTTACCGAATTTATATCCATCCTTTGGAAGAAGGGAAATTTTTACAGTATAAGTTTTACCACCCTCAAAGGTTTCAGTTGTACCGGGGCTGATAAAAGAAGTTGAAGATTTGTACCATGCTATACCGTTTTTATAAATTCTTGTGCTTGTACCATTTAATCCGTTGTCACTGTAATAACCTGTTCCATCGATTTTGTTATAGGCAGGTTTTGCACCTTCTGCCGGAGAAGTAACCGAGAGGTCAAGGCTATTGATTTCTCTTTTGCCGTCACCGGGAACAAGATTGCTGAGCGATACCGCAATATGAGTTTCGTCTTTAACTTCAAGTGTCGCGGCAGTGCCATTGATAGTACATCTGGTGCTTGAACTGAACTTGTAGCCATCTTTTGCGGTGAGATAATAAGTTACCTTGTATTTTACACCCTCTTTAAAGGGGTTGTTTACAGTAAGATTTACACCGCTACTCTGATTGGTCCAGGTAACTCCGTTTGAACAGTTAGAAACTGTACCGTATTTTTCGCTGAAGTATTTGCTTGTATCTACTTTAGCAAAGGTTGGTGTTTTACCTATAACAGGCTTAACAACTGTTAAATCAACAGAAGAAATGAGGGTTTTAGGTGTTTGAACATCAGATGTCAAGGTAGTTACCACCAGAATACTGCCGTCATCATAAGTTTCTACAGTTGCATTTTTACCATTGATTTTTGCTGACACGTTTGCTGCAAATGAAAAATTGCCTTTAGGTAACAAGTTGATTTTTACAGTATAGGTTTTACCGCCCTCAAAGGTGGCAGTTGTACCAGGGCTGAAATATGAGGTGGAGCTTTTAAACCAAGCGATACCGTTTTTAAAAATACGGGTAGATGTTCCTTGCAAACCATTATCGCTGTAATATCCACGACCGTCAATTTTGTCATAGGAAGGCTTTTCACCTTCTTTTGGTGAAGGCACTGTTAGGTCAAGTTGACTGATAACTTCTTCTTTGGCAGCGAAAACAGTTGTTGTTGGAATTATACACAACAACATAATTATTGCCAACGTTATAGAAATAATTTTTTTCATAAAGCATTTTCTCCTTTTTTATTTTTTTAAGAACGAGGTTCTTCTATTGAAAACTTCAATATTTTGCTATATAATATTGAAGTACGATATTATTATAATTATACTTACTTTGATTGTCCCCACACTAAAAGTGTGGTTTACGGTTTTTTTTGAAAATTCTTGACGAAGTTTGTCGGGTATTTATTACTCTTTAACATATTTAGGAGAGCAAAATGAAAAAGTTTTTTGCAATAATGTTAGTTGTTCTATCATTAATATTTAGTTTAAGCGGATGCACTACCGTTGGTGATAAAAATGCAAGTGTCTCCATTATTTATGGTGCTGCTACTATATTGTCATTTGTGCTTTTAATTGGTTGCTTATTTTCGGTTCGCAAAAATAAAATATGGTTTTATGTGCTTTTTTCGTCTGTATTAGTGGTGAACATCGGATACACCTTGTTATCTGTTTCTTCTGATTTGGAAATGGCACTTTGGTCAAACCGCATTTCTTATCTTGGCTCGGTATTTTTACCTTTTTCTATGTTAATGATTATTTTAAATGTGACTAACACTTCATTCAAAAAAGAATTGCCACGGGTTTTATTTGCAATTTCTGTTCTTGTTTTTCTTGTTGCAGCAAGCCCGGGTATACTGGATATTTACTACAAAGAGGTAACTTTTGAAGTTGTGAATGGCGTGTCTTCGCTTGTGAAAGTTTACGGGCCATTGCATCCACTTTACTTATTCTATCTACTGGGCTATTTCTTCGTTATGGTTACAGTTATTATCCGTGCACAGATAAAAAAGACAATTGACACAACTATTCACGCTGTTATTCTTGCAATAGCGGTATTTGTTAATATCGGTGTATGGTTTATTGAACAGCTTGTAAGTATTGATTTTGAAATGCTTTCAATTTCATATATTATTAGTGAATTATTCTTGCTCGGCGTTCACCTTGTAATGAGCGAAAATCAAAAACTGCGTGAGATAGTCAAACAGGTTGAGTCGGTGCAAAATTATTCTGAAGAACAAAACGCAGATGTTATGCTTGAAAATCCCATAGAAACCGAAGCGTTTACACCGGAGCGTATAGAAACCTTTATGATTGGTCTTAAAGAAATGACACCGACAGAAAAAACAATCTACGAGGCTTATATAGCTCGTGCTACTACGAAAGAAATTATGGCAAACTTAAATATTAAAGAAAACACCCTGAAATATCATAACCGAAACATTTATAGCAAGCTGGGAGTTTCTTCCCGTAAAGAACTTTTAGAGATTCATAAACACCTTAAATCCGTAAAAGCAAAACTTGGAGAGATAAACAGCAATTTTCTCAAATAGGTTAGATGAGTTTTCTAAATAATCAACTTAATAACAAATAAAAAGCGTTGCAAGCGGGAGTAGTGATTTCCCAAATGCAACGCTTAATTTTTTATATAGTTTTAAAGTAATTCTTTTGCTCTTTCAAACAATTCAGAACGATTGTTGATGTTAAGCTTTTTGAAAATGCTTGATGTATGTTTTTTGATTGTGCTCTCTGTTACAAAAAGTTCATCGGCAATATCTTTTCGCTTTTTGTTTTGCATAATCAGTCTTAAAACCTCTTTTTCCCGTTGAGAAAGAGAATGGATATCATCCCAGTTTGCAAAAATAACATCAATCTGATTTTGCTCAAAATACCTGATATTTGCTATTTGTTCGTCAGAAACAGTTTGTGCTGTTTCGGTTTGAATTACAACAGATTCGGAAGAAATTCCTTGAGTATCTGCAAGACCGTAATCCTGTAAAATACCGTACAGGAATAATATTAAGCCCTCTGTGATTATATAGGATATGCACATAAATTCAAATCCTGCTTTTATGGTGTTTTCAATAAGCCAGATTGCAATATTGCCGATAACAACAAATGCGAGAAAAATAGAGTGTTTAATAGATAAAACAGTCTTTTTAATTGCTGTGTATATGATAATTGCAATCATTGCAGAGAAATATGCAAACAGAAAAACCTTATATAATTTATGTAAAGGACCGTAATCTTTAACAAGTGTACCAACACCGTTTATAATTTCAAAAGAAACATTTTTATAATAAATTGGCAACCATCCGCCACTTGAAGCAATGAAAAGCATTATCATATTGTTGCCGATTAAAATACCCGGCAAACATTTTGGATAAGTGAATCTTGAAAGATTCATTATCATCATCAGTATGGAAAAAGGCAGAAATATGTTTCCAAGGTACGCAATTCTGTTTGCCCATAAAGCAAAATCAAGATTTTTTGCAACTGAGAGAAGAAAATAGCCTAAATCACACACGGCTACACAAACAAAAAGAAGTAGCAACCAAATATCACGTTTTCTGTCAACGAGAAAATAGGCAATAATCATCAAAAGAGAAATGGCAAAAATAATACCGTAAAGTGTAGTCATATTATTCCTCCTTTGTCGTCTTAATTTCAATTCCGTTACGCATACAGAATGAATAGAATTTGCCCACCATTGCAAGATGTGGTGTTCTGTTTTCTCTTTCCCAACGGCTGACAGTTGCATAGGAAATGCCGATTTGCTCAGCAAGTTCAGTCTGTGTCAGTTGCAAAAATACGCGAACAGTTTTAACCTGTTCGGGAAAGTTTAAGTTTTTTATATCAAGTTTCATAGTTTAACTCCATAACTTTATATATCATAATATAGCATATTTTGAATTTTATGTCAATTTTTGCATTAAATTGTTATATGTCTTTTCGTTTATGCAATATGTACAAACAGATAGTTTGCTTTTTGACATGGTAGCCCTAAAGGTAGCCTTCTTTTTTAGAAAGTAACCTATGGGGCTACTTATTTTATGTATATATAAAGGATAAAATTATATTGTAATATAGTACTAAGGAGGGCTGTGTTATGCTGAAAGCTGTAACAAAAAGATTTACTGACAAGTCAACAATAAAGCAGTTTGAGTTTGAGTTCTATTGTGACTGTTGCGGTAAACCGATAAAAACAGATATACACGAATTTGTTTCAGGTTTCAAAGATAAAAAGTTTTTAAGTAATGATGAACGAGAAGCAAGAGCAATCATTTACGCAAATGACCACGGAAAAGCTTATGAACGTGCAAACAACGAAGTACGACTTGAGCTTAATAAATGTGAAATTTGCGGAAATATGGTATGTGAAGA
Organism: Candidatus Fimenecus sp.; assembly: GCA_045543095.1. Taxonomy (GTDB): domain Bacteria; phylum Bacillota; class Clostridia; order Oscillospirales; family Acutalibacteraceae; genus Fimenecus. The sequence continues at coordinate 9,116 of JAZQMC010000012.1, forward strand.
ATGCACGGTATATGGGGTGGACCTTCAAGGAGGCCTATGTTGTAAAAACTGTGCTGAAAAATAAAATAGTTAGTTGAAGGGAGAAATAAATATGGGACTTATTAAAGCAGGCGTAGGAGCACTCGGCGGTGTTCTTGCTGACCAATGGAAAGAGTTTTTCTATTGTGATTCAATCGACAAGGATGTAATGGTGGTAAAAGGAACAAAGCGTGTAGGCGGACGTTCCTCAAACACAAAAGGAAGCGACAATATCATTTCAAACGGTTCAGGCATTGCAGTTGCTGACGGACAATGTATGATTATTGTTGAACAGGGCAAGATTGTTGAAATCTGTGCAGAACCCGGTGAGTTCACTTATGATGCATCAACTGAGCCAAGTATTTTTTCAGGTAAACTCGGTGACAGCATAAAAGAATCTTTCAGGACAATCGGCAAACGATTTGCTTATGGTGGGGATACGGGAAAAGACCAAAGAGTTTATTATTTCAATACAAAAGAGCTTGTCGGCAATATGTTCGGCACACCAAATCCCGTTCCGTTCAGAGTTGTTGACAGAAATATCGGATTAGATATTGATATTTCGGTTCGTTGTAACGGTACATATTCATATAAAATCAGCGACCCGATTTTATTCTACACTAATGTATGCGGTAATGTTGAAAGAGAATACACAAGAGAAGAAATTGATGCTCAATTAAAGTCAGAGTTTTTAAATGCTTTACAACCTGCATTTGCAAAAATTTCTGATATGGGAATCCGTTACAGTGCATTACCCGGTCACACAATGGAACTGTCCGATGCAATGAACGAGGTTCTCACTGAAAAATGGGTAAATCTTCGCGGACTTTCAGTAGTGTCTGTTGCAATCAATTCAATTACAGCACCTAAAGAAGACGAAGATATGATTAAACAGCTTCAGAGGAATGCTGTTATGCGTGACCCGACAATGGCTGCCGCAACACTCGTTGGTGCTCAGGCTCAGGCTATGCAGGATGCTGCAAAGAATGAAGCAGGTGCTATGACAGGCTTTATGGGTATGGGTATGGCAATGAATGCAGGTGGTGGCATGAATGCACAGAATCTTTTTGCTATGGGACAGCAACAAGCTGTGCAACAAGCACCTGTACAGAATGGTTGGAGCTGTTCTTGCGGTAATACAGTTTCGGGCAATTTCTGTCCTAACTGTGGTGCAAAGAAACCTGAACCTAAACCTGCGGGAGATGGCTGGAAATGCTCCTGCGGTGCAACAGCAACCGGAAAATTCTGTCCTGAATGCGGTTCACCAAAGCCTGCTGATGAAGGCTGGACTTGTTCCTGCGGTGCAGTAAATAAAGGCAAATTCTGTCAGAATTGCGGTAGTCAGAAACCAGCCGGTGCTCCTCTTTATCAATGTGATAAATGTGGTTGGAAACCTGTTGACCCACACAATCCGCCAAAATTCTGCCCTGAATGTGGCGACATTTTTGATGTAAACGATGCTAAATAATTATTAGGAGGAAAATATAATGGGACTTTTTGATAAAAAATATTGTGATATCTGTGGTGAAAAAATAGGCCTTTTAGGTAACAGAAAACTTGAAGACGGAAATATGTGTAAGGATTGTGCAAAGAAACTTTCACCTTTCTTCAGCGAAAGAAGAAGCTCAACTGTGGCAGAAATTAAAAATCAACTTGCGTACAGAGAACAGAATAAGCAGATTCTTGCAGGTTTTACACCGATGTTCACCTTTGGTGAGAACGACAAAATCTACATAGACCCTATGAAGCAGAGTTTTGTTGTTTCACGTCGTAATCCCGGAAGTTGGAGCGATGAAAACCCTGATGTTATTCCGCTTTCAAGTGTTACAGGCTGTAACCTTAGAATTGATGAAGACCGTGAAGAAATTTACACACAGGGTAAAGACGGAGAAAGAGTAAGCTACAATCCGCCGAGATATAAGTTTACTTATGATTTCTATATCGACATCAATGTAAACAATCCTTATTTTGACGAAATTACTGCAAGACTCAATGACAGCGACGTTGAGGGTATGGGCACAATGGAATATAACCGTTATCAGCAGACGGCACAGCAGGTTATAAACAACCTCACACAAAACGGTAATGCAGGAATGAATAATGGCTTTAATCAACCAATGAATAACGGTTACAACCAGCCGATGAATAACGGTATGCCTATAAATCAGGGCTATGCTCCTGCAGGTGCTTATGGTCAGCCCAATCCCTATGCTCAACAAAATGCATATAATCAGCCAATGAACAACGGTTACAATCAACCTATGAACAATGGCTTTAATCAGCCAATGAATAACGGTTACAATCAACCGATGAATAACGGTTACAATCAGCAACCGGCTTATGGTCAGCCTGTTCAAACGCAAACACCTGTATCTCAGGCTTGGGTTTGTCCTGCTTGTAATGCTACAAATGAGGGTGGCAGATTCTGTATGGCTTGTGGTACACCACGAGGATAAATAATGAAAAATAAAATTATACTCGCAATAATTATTATTCTTGTAATCATTTTAATCGGAGTTATATATTATGTAAAAAATGTGATGATTGTCCGTGATAAAGACGGAATGGTCTATAAACCACAAAATCAGATTACTATGAATGATGAAACTTATGATAAAGGAGATGATTGACAGTGCCTACTATTGCTGAACAAAAATGTCCTTGTTGTGGCGGTGGAGTACAGTTTGACGCAGGTGTGCAAAAACTAAAATGTCCCTATTGTGAAACTGAGTTTGAAATCAACCAGTTAAATCAAGAAACTGCTGACAATGTTGATTCAATAAACTGGTCTACACAGGATAATCAATGGTCATCGGGTGAAACTGACGGAATGAATGTTTATTCCTGTCAGTCATGTGGTGGCGAAATAATTGCTGACAGTACAACAGGTGCTTCAAAATGTCCGTACTGTGACAATCCTGTAGTAATGAAAGGTCAGTTTTCAGGTGCTTTGCGTCCCGATTTGGTTATTCCTTTCAAGCTTGACAAAAAAGCCGCCAAGGAAGCATTGAAAAAGCATTTTGCTGATAAAAAGTTCGTTCCTAAAGCATTTCTTGACAATAACAGAATAGAAGAAATCAAAGGTGTTTATGTTCCTCATTGGCTTTTCACCTGTGATGCAGTAGGAAATGCCAATTTCAAGGCAACAAAGGAAAGACGATGGTCTGATAACAATTACAATTATAAGGAAACATCATATTACGATGTTTACAGAAGCGGAAACATTAGCTTTGACAACATTCCTGTTGACGGTTCAACAAAAATGGCAGATGACCTTATGGAATCCGTAGAGCCATTTGACTTGTCACAGGCAGTTGATTTCAATACAGCATATCTGGCAGGTTATCTTGCAGATAAATATGATGTTACGGCAGAAGAAAGTATGAACAGAGCAAATGAGAGAATCCGTGCAAGTGTGGGAGATGCTCTTGCAGAAACTGTTAAAGGTTACGATTCAATCGATTCACGCATTGTGAATATGAATGTTGCAAACGGATTTTATAAATATGCTCTTTATCCCGTGTGGATTCTCAACACATCGTGGAACGGTGAAAAATTCACTTTCGCAATGAATGGTCAGACAGGTAAATTTGTAGGTAATCTTCCTACAGATAAAAAAGCTGTTGTGATGGCATCTTTGTTACTGGGTGCAGGAATAAGTGCAGTTTTATGTGGCTTATCATTCCTGCTCGGATGGCTTTAAGGAGGTGTCGGATATGATTAAAAAATTACTGACTATTTTCCTTATTACTGCAATTTGCATTTGTTCGATAATTTCAGTTTTGGCATATACTGAACAGTATGTTTTTGATTATGAAAATGCACTTTCCTATGACGAAGTTCAAGAATTGGAAAGCACAGCCGAGCAGATTGAAAACGAATACGGTTACTGTGTAATGTTCTGTATCACAGACGAAGAAACAGATGAAAATTATGCACAGAATATTTATGATACATACACGGACAATGAAAACGGTATCATTTTCGTTCACAATATAGAAAGCGAAATGTATCACTACTATGTAACTGAATATGCAAGTTCAAGATTTGATTTAACAGAATTGCAAGATGCCTATGATTCAAACAACAGTTATTTTGGTGGAATAGAGAATTATTACACAGTTGCTGAATATTTGTTAAGTTACGATGACACTGAAATTAAAGATACCGACACAGATGTATATACAACAGGCGACGAAACAGACAGCAGTAAAAGTCCTGTAAAAACAATCATTCTCTGTATTGTAGTGGGTATGGCTATGGGATTTATCATAATTCTTGCCATAGCATCAAAAAACAAGTCTGTGAGGATGCAGAAAAATGCAACGGTTTATACAAGACCGGGAAGCTTTGTTGTAACAGGCAGTTATGATAATTTCCTGTATAAAAATCTCGTTAAAACACCAAAACCAAAGCAGGAAAACAAAAAATAAATGTTAATCTTTAAGGAGGGTTACCAATGGGACTTTTTGATTCACTTAAAAGGCAGGCAGAATCTACAATCAAAAGAGAGGTTTCGCAGGGAATAAACAAAGCAGTGAACAACGCTGCACAATCTGTTGCAAAAGGAAGAAACCATTCTGAAACTTTTACTTTTGCATCACTTCCCGCAAATGTTGCTGAACTTCAAGCACTTCCCGAATCAAATCTTGATTCTGCTTTTAAAACAACAGCACTTACTCTTGCAGTTTTGTGCAATTATGAGCACAATCCTGATGCCACAATAGAAATGCTCAATTTCCTTAAAGGTCCAGGTGAAATCAGCGGATTTGAAAAGCAGTTTATCAAAGAACACCTTGGTTCTGAAGGCTATAAAGCACGTTCATTTTTTGAGGGTGCAACTCCACAGAACAGCTATAAGCCAAATGTTCCTTATAAAATAACAGTTATTGAAAATCCCTATTCTTTTGATAACGAAAATTGGGCAACACTCTATGTTCAGAGTGGTGGTGCGGATAACCCAAGACCGATGAAACTTCGCAAAAAGCCTTCAACAGGTCAATGGTTCCTTGTTGAAATTCAATGCCTTGCAGATATCCGTGTACCTGTAGAGGAAGACCCTTGGGCATAAAAAGAAAAAAGGAGAAATTATTATGAAAAAAATATTTGCAATTATTCTTGCATTATTAATGCTATTTTCACTTACAGCTTGCGGTGACAAAAATCCTGATAAACCAAACGATACAAAACAACCTTCAGGCGATGCCGACATCACAACCTCATTCTTTGAGATTAAACTCAGTGATGATTGGAAAAATATCGAAGAAGACTTAAAGAATGAAGAGGAATATTCTAAAGCGGTTCTTCAGGTGCTTGACCCCGCAGATGAAGAATATTACTTAATCGAGGCAACAATCAGCGTTGAAATCGGCGAACCATATGATTTCCGTGAAGACCTTGTTTACTACGGCTTCAATCAGTATGAATATGAAGTGAATAAAGCTTATGAAACCGTTAAAATCGGCGGTGTTGACCTTCTTAAATATGATGACGGCGAAGAAACTCTCGTTTATTTTAACCGTATTGAAGGTGCAAACGCATCTGTTTACATAAGGTTTGATGCAACCGATATCAAGGATGCTCATATTCAGGCACTTCTCGACGGCATAACATTTAATCTTAAGGATATAGGTAACGAAGATGGTCCTTGGGAATGGGAAGGAACACCTTTCTCTGCAACAGATAAGAGTGCAACAGCAGGCTCATTAAATATACAGTCAAAATGGATAAAACTTGATGAGCATATTTCAACATTTGAAACATTTGACCATTCAGTTGCAGCAGTTGGCAATAACATTTATCTTCTTGTTGACGGCGAATTGAGAAAATGTGCATTGGTTGACGGAACATTAGCATTTGATAAAACAATAGAACTTCCTGAAGATGATTATGACAGTGTTGAAGCAACAAGTGACGGCACACTCTGGCTCAGCGGTTCAATGAATGACATTATCTGCATTAAAAATGACAAAGTTACAGCAACTTATGAAGATATTGACAATCTCGCAATGCATCCGTCAGGAACTTGGGGTATTAACTACTTTACATCAAGTGAATGTAGCAAAGTAACATTCAACGGTGATTCATATACTTCTGTCCCAATGAACTTTAAAGAAGTTGAAACAATTATGCATCTCAATGTTGATGAAAACAACATTTATGTATGTGGTAGTGCAGCAGATGACAGCGGACACAAGGTTTTTGTCTATAGTGCGGACGGCAAATTACAGAAAACATTGTGTGACGCTGAAGGCGAAGGTCTTGGCAGTATCACATTTATGGCACAGAGTTCAAACGGATATATCGGATTTGACGGCAATATGAGAGATGTTCTTCTTTGGGACAACGATGGTAAGTTTGTTGCTGAAATTTCTGACGGAGATTTGTTCAGCACAAATTATCCTTGGTTCTGCAATTCAGCATTACTCTCTGATGGTAGCATCATTACAATTATGACTGAAGAACGTGAAGACAAATCAGCAACAGAACTTGTTGTGTTCACAGTTAATGGATTTTAATAAATATGGATAAGTTAAAAAGAATCCTTTGTGTTCTGCTTTCATTATGTGTCATAATCGGCTTTGCTTCTTGTGAAAAAGACAATCCCGATGAAAATGTAACGGATAATTCTTCAACAACGCAGACTTCCAATGAAAACACAAAGAACGAAATAAAGGTTATTTCTCTTAATAAGGAATACATTTCTCATTATGAGTGGTATGAAGATACTTCTACAATGCTCGTAAGAAGTGAATATTCGGATGTTACTCTCGATAAATCTATGGAGAAACAATATCCGCTTCTTGCAAAAACTCTTTCGGAAACCTCTGCTATGAGAAAACGAGCAATGGAAGATGAGAAGGATAATTACATCTCCTTTGCTACGGAAGAATTTAAAAAGGATAGTGAGTCTTTCTCAACTTATATTTCAACTCATGATGTTCAGGTAAGGCGTGCTGACAGTATAGCAGTAAGTATTCTTGAAGATTATTATGCAAACGGTCGCAGAGGTTTCAACGGAATCAATTATGATACCGAAAGCGGAAAAGAGCTTGGACTTGCAGATGTTTTTACGGGCACTTCAAAAATCCCCACAGTTGTTGAAAAAGAGATTATTAACCGTATAGGTGAAGATGAGCCAGCTGACGATACTGCTGTTATTGAATATTTTAAAAATACTCCTGAGGACAGTATCACGTGGACTCTTGATTACAACGGCGTAACATTCTATTTCAATTCGGGTGATATTGCACCAACTAATTTCGGTGTTCAGATTGTAACTGTAACCTTTGCAGAATATCCCGATTTGTTCAATAAGAAATATACCACCGTGCCCGACGAGTATATTGTAAGTCTGCCTGTATCAGCATCGTTTTACATCGATATTACAGGTGATAAAAAAGCAGAAGAACTTATCGTTTCAGGTGATTATGATGAAGACACTAAGTTTTACCATGCCATCAGCATAAATTCTGAAACCTCAGAGTATGAAACAGAGTGGTTCTCATATATCGAACCATATTATGTTAAAACAGCAGACGGAAAAAGTTATGTTTGTGTTTTCAGCGTGAACAATGAAGAAGAGGGAAAGGACTTTACACTTAGTGTTTATGAATTCGTAAACGGTAAAGCTAAACTCCTCAGCACTTCAAAGACTGGTTTGGATTGCATAGGCGAAAATATCTTTGCTTTGCCAACTAACCCGTCAGAATTATTGTCGGTCGGATAATAAAATTAATTGTTATCCAAGTTAAAGTTAATACTTACAAAAAAAGCGTTGCAAGAGGGACAACAAAATCCCAAATGCAACGCTTGTGCTTTTTATGTGGCTTAAATGCTACGATTTTCGCAGTAAAACAACGATACCACTACTGGCACAAATTGTATCAATAGTGGTATCTGATTTGGTTGCGGAGGGAGGACTTGAATTATAAACTCACAATGCGAATGAGGAATTCGCATTGTGCTCTTCGCTAAAAATATTTCACCGAAATATTTTCTTAAGGCTCAGATGTCTGCTACGGCTACGCCTTGCATACTACTCGCTCGGCGACCAAAATTCTGCGAATTTCGGTACCCGCCTCACGACTTTGTGCTAAAAATGATGCACTGCATCATTTTCTTAACGCACAAACCCAAGGGTTCAAGTCTGCATTTTCTACTAAAAAAGAAAAGCACCCATCTTATGATGAGTGTTTTTCGTTATTCTGGTTGCGGAGGGAGGACTTGAACCAACGACCTTCGGGTTATGAGCCCGACGAGCTACCAACTGCTCTACTCCGCGATATTTACTTTTGCCTCTCAAAGAGTGCTTTACAATAATACACTTATATAATCAAATTGTCAAGTACTTTTTTGAAAAAATCTTGTTTTTCTCTTAAAAATATTATAACCATTTTGAAGCATTGTATGAATAATAAAAAGCGAAACCACACTCGTTGAGTGCCGTTTCGCTTTTTTGGTGCGAGTGTTCATAAGGGACTGGGGGTATTTGTAAACATATGCCTTTACGAACCAAAATTTCATTTTTTATTATGTAAATTATTAAAACATTAACAAAAAATCAATCAAGTGGCTCTTGATTACATAAGTCATTCAACTTTTACGAAAACAGACTCTTCGTTACTTACTTCTGTTAGTGTCATAGGAGAAGCACTTGTATCAATATGAAATCCTCTAGTAACAAAAGTATATGAGAAATTTAAAACATCATCTTCAATATTCCATTTTCCTTCATAATGATATCCACCTGTTGAATTTAATTCTCCGGTTCCACCCTCATAAATTTCCAATACTTGTTGTATCTTTTTTCCATTCTCCCCTGTAAACTCTCTTACCCATGTTCCAACAACTTCATCTTTTAATGACTTATTTTCCCCACAAGCAGCGAAAGAAAAACACAGGACCGCAACTAAAAACAATGCAATAATTTTTTTCAACTTCATCATCCTTTTATTTTATTTACGGAAATTTATAAACACGCACAAAATCGTTCACTTTTTTATTCTCCGCAAAATAAAAAAGTGCGTCAACCGAAGCCGACGCACATAAAACGCAAACTCCGATTGTCGCCAAACAAAACCAGATAAATGGGAATGACTATACATCACATACTATCTGTGAAATTTGCGTTTTTAACAAATTCAAAAATAGTATATGACAAGGCATAGTATCCCTATAAAAGAAAACACCATTCCCATATCATTTATTTGGTTTTGTTTGGCACAATTAGTATATCACAACAGTTTGTAATATTTCAATACTTTTATAAAAAACCCACTTGACATCTTTGCAGTAGAACCGAAAGTGTCATAGTAGGTTATATACTTTGATATGAAAATATAAAAAGATAGAGAAACCTCAAATGCGATTTCTCTATTTTTGGTGCTGGTGACCGGACTTGAACGTCTGCGGCGGCTTCGCCTTGCATACTACTCGCTCGGCGACCCAAATTCTGCGAATTTCGGTACCCGCCTCACGACTTTGTGCTAAAAATGATGCACTGCATCATTTTCTTAACGCACAAACCCAAGGGTTCAAGTCCTTAAATTGCAAAACTAAAAAAGCGAAACCACACTCGTTGAGTGCCGTTCCGCTTTTTTGGTGCTGGTGACCGGACTTGAACCGGTACGGTATTGCTACCGAGGGATTTTAAGTCCCTTGCGTCTGCCGATTTCGCCACACCAGCATAACTGTTTTTCACAGCCCTATTATTATATCTTATGAAAACTGAAATGTCAATATGCGATTGGAAAAGTTTTGCATTTTGTTATTCTATCCTTTTTCGTCATACAAACACATACAGATAAAGTCCGAAGAAATGACAGACTGAACCGAGAATTACAAAGATATGAAATATTGCGTGGAAATATTTTTTCTTTGAGCCTATGCCGTAGATTATTGCACCGAGGGTATAAGCAATTCCGCCGGCGAGCATTAAAAATATGGCATTGTGGTCAAAATTTTTCCACAACACAACAAAGGTTACAAGCACGGACCAACCGAGTGCAAGATAGAGCACCATTTGTAGCACCTTGGTTTTATTAAAAAGAGCAAAGGTTATTGACATACCGATTGCCACGGTAAGCCATATAGCGATAAAAAGTCCCCAACCGAGAAATGCGTTGAGGGGCACTACCACAACAACGGCAAATGGGGTAATCGTTCCCGCAATCATTGGATAAATCATAGCGTGGTCAACAATACGCATTGCCCTTTTGCCCCGATTATTACGAAGAGCGTGATAAACCGCTGAACAAGTGTAAACGGTAATCATTGTAACTCCGTAAACAATGGATAAAACGAGATAATCTAACCGAGAAAGCACTATTGAACGGGCAACACACAGTACTGTGGCAAGCACTGCAAATGCCCCTCCGACCATATGGGATATGGAATTCAGCCACTCCTCACCTCTTGAATAATTTATCAAATCAATTTTATCTAAACGGCTCATAAAATCCAACCTTTATATTTATGTAAATATATTATTGGTGTTTTATTTCATAAATACTATTATATTTTTTATTTAAACCAATTTTTCTGAAAGGTTATCTCCGCTTAAAAGGTGGAAATGAATGTGCTTGACAGTTTGTCCTGCTTTATCACCACAGTTGTTGATAATTCTGTAGCTGTCAACACCTGCAAGGCGAGCGATTTCGGGGATTTTTGCGAAGATGTATCCCACGATTTCGCAGTTTTCAGCATTTATATCATTTGCACTGCTTGCAACATGGTCTTTAGGGATTACAAGCACGTGAACATCTGCTTGTGCCGCAATATCACGGAATGCAAGGATTTTTTCATCCTCATAAACCTTATTTGACGGGATTTCGCCGTTTGCTATTTTACAAAAAAGACAATCCATAATTATTACTCCTTATTTAAGCATTGAATCTAAAATTTCTTTTGCTGACATTAAAGCATCGTCAATTTTTGAAATTTCTTTACCGCCAGCCATAGCCATATCGGGCTTACCGCCACCGCTACCGCCTGCAACTTTTGCGACTTCACGAACAATGTTACCTGCATGAGCACCGTTTGCGATTGCATCCTTGCCACATGCACAAGCAAATGAACAAGTTCCCTTTTCAGCATTTGAACCCGCAATAACTGCAACTGTGTTAGGTGCAGAATCTCTTGCAGTTTCAGCCATGGAACGAAGTCCGTTAGCATCAAGTTCACCTGCATAGTAAACTACAAGCTGAATACCATTAACATCAACTGCACCAGCCATAATTCCTGCAGTTTTGAATGAGTTGATTTCTGCTTTAAGACTTGCAATTTCCTTATCCTTTGCTTTAAGGTCATTTGCTACTGCAACTGCTTTTGTAGGAAGTGCAGACACGTTACCAACCTTGAAAGCATCTGCTGTTGCATAAAGAAGATTATTCTTTTCTTCAATATATTTAAGAACGTTTTTACCTGTTACAGCCTGAATTCGACGAACACCTGCTGCAACTGAGGATTCAGAAACAATCTTGAAAAGACCGATTTTGCCTGTATTGTCAACGTGTGTACCACCACAGAGTTCAGTTGAGAAGTCCCCTGCTTTAACCACACGAACAACATCGCCGTATTTTTCACCGAAAAGTGCCATAGCACCCATAGCTTTTGCTTCATCAATAGGCATTTCTTTGATAAGCATTTCGGTTGCATTAAGGATTTCTTCGTTAACAAGGTCTTCTACCTTTTTAAGTTCATCACCTGTCATACCTGTGAAGTGTGTGAAGTCAAAACGAACTTCGTTTGCATCCACAAGCTGACCTGCCTGCTCAACGTGAGTACCAAGAACTGAACGCAAAGCAGCCTGAAGAAGATGTGCTGCAGTATGGTTACGCATTGTAGCCTTTCTGTTTTCTTCGTTATATGTGGTAACTGCGTTGTCGCCAACCTTGATAGCGTCGCCGTTAAGTGTACCGTGATGAAGAACAACACCGTCAGCATCCTTTGTTGTGTTGGATACTTCAAATGTGCTTTCACCAATTGTGATTACACCCTTATCCCCTGCTTGTCCGCCACTTTCTGCATAGAAAGATGTTTTATCAAGCACAAGAATAGCATCACCTGCTTCGACGAAATCTTTTCTTTCGCCATCTGCAACGAGGGCAACAACAGTTGCGTTTGTGTTGTTTTCTGTGTATCCTGTAAATTCTGTTTTCTCAATATCTTTAAATGAAACGCCTGTGTTTCTCCAGTCAGTTTCAGCACCGTCACGCTTAACCGATTTTGCTTTCATTCTTGCTTCTTCAACAAGGGCTCTGAACTTATCTTCGTCAACTGTCATATTGTTTTCAGCAACAATTTCTTTTGTCAAATCAATTGGGAAGCCAAAAGTATCCTGAAGCTTGAAAGCATCTTCGCCTGAAAGAACTCCGTCTTTTGAGTTAGACATCATCTCATTGAGAAGACCTAAACCGCTGTCAATAGTCTTATAGAAGCTTTCTTCTTCCATTGCGATAACTTTCTTGATATAATCCTGCTTTTCAACAAGATTTGGATATGCAGTCGCATTTTCCTTGATTACTGTTTCGCAAACTTCTGCAAGGAATGGACGGTCAATGCCGATAAGTCTGCCGTGACGAGCTGCACGACGAAGAAGACGACGAAGAACATAACCACGACCACTATTTGACGGAAGAACACCGTCACCAACCATAAATGTTGTGCTGCGGATATGGTCAGTAATAACGCGGAGTGAAATATCTTTCTTAGCGTCCTTATGATATTCAATACCTGAAATATCAATAATGTGCTTCATAATATTCTGAACTGTGTCAACCTCAAAGAGATTTTCAACATCCTGCATAATGCAAGCAAGTCTTTCAAGTCCCATACCTGTGTCGATATTAGGATTTGCAAGTCGAGTATAATTGTTGTTGCCGTCATTTTCAAACTGTGTGAAAACAAGGTTCCAAACTTCGATAAATCTGTCACATTCGCAACCAACTTTACAGTCGGGGCTACCGCAACCCTTGTCGGGACCACGGTCAAAATAGATTTCTGAACAAGGGCCACAAGGACCTGCACCGTGCTCCCAGAAGTTATCTTCCTTACCGAAGCGAACCATGTGTGAGGGGTCAACGCCAACCTCTTTTGTCCAGATGTCATAAGCCTCGTCATCTTCAAGATAAACACTTACATAGAGCAATTCTTCGGGGATTTCAAGAACCTTTGTGAAGAATTCCCAAGCCCATGCTGTTGCTTCGTGCTTGAAATAATCGCCGAATGAGAAGTTGCCGAGCATCTCGAAATATGTTCCGTGACGTGCAGTTTTACCAACATTCTCAATATCGGGTGTACGGATACATTTCTGACAGGTTGTAACACGCTTTTTAGGAGGTGTCACCTCACCTGTAAAGTATTTTTTCATTGGTGTCATACCTGCATTGATAAGCAAAATGCTCTTGTCACCCTGTGGTACAAGTGAAAAGCTTGGAAGACGCAAATGGTCTTTACTTTCAAAAAATGCGAGATATTTTTCTCTTAATTCATTAAGACCTGTCCATTTCATACAGACTACTCCTATTATATAAAATTTATCTTATAAATTATACAATTATAAGGACAAGATGTCAACAAAAAAGTAAAGTATAAAACGCAAAATGCAAAACTACACAAAACGGTCAAATCATTTCTGTTGAAAAAGCTCATTGAATTAGAAAAATCAAAGGAATATAATTAAATTATCAAATAAAAGAGGTGTTAAAAAATGAAGAAAAAAATACTATCAATTTTTCTTTCACTTGCATTGATTTTTGTGGCAATACCTTTTTCAAACATTAAATCTGTTGCTTCTGAAGAAGACGAATGCTCCACCTACGGACATAGTTATGTTGAAATATATAGAAATGAAGCAACCTGCGAAATAGACGGTTGCATAGATTATTCTTGTCAGGTATGTGGGGACTCGTATCAAGAACCAATTCCTGCAACAGGGCACAATTATGCTCATTTGTACACACAAGATGCTACTTGTTCTCAAGATGGCTGGAGTGAGTATGCATGTATGAACTGCGGTAATTCATATACTGATGACTTTATTCCCGCATACGGCTGCGAAACGTTCGCAACACCACAAACACCAGTAGGTCCTTTCTGCGATTCGTACGGATTTGTCGAATATAAATGTGACCTCTGTGGAAAAGTAGTCTTTACAGAAGAACTTCCACCAGCCGGACACAGCTTCGGCGAATGGGAAACAATACAGTATGTTACCTGTGCACAAGAAGGCATAAACAGACGCACTTGTGAAACTTGCGGTGAAACTGAAGAAGAAATTATCCCTAAAAATATAGACCATGCTTTTGAAACTATAGATTTTATTCCTCCTACATGTGTTTCAAATGGCTACATCGTAATTGAATGTTGGATTTGCGGTTTTACAGACAAATTGGAGGATTCCCCCTCAAACGGCGACGAACACTCATACTCTGTCACAGAAACAGTCAATGCAACTTGCTTTGAAGACGGTTATACAAAATATACTTGTAAATATTGTTCAGACAGTTATACAAAAACTATCACTGCCAAAGGCTCTCACTCTTTCGGTAAATGGGCAATCACAACTGCTCCTACCTGCACAGAAAATGGTGTGCAGACACGCACTTGTTCAGTATGTGATGCAACAGAAACAAAAGTAATAACTGCTCACGGTCACAACTATTCAAGTGAATGGACAATTGAAAAACCATCAACTTGTACAGAAATGGGTATTAAATCAACTGTTTGTACACTTTGCGGTGCCAAACTGAGTGAAACCCTTCAAGTTGCCGACCATAATTATGGTGAAATGATTTACACAACTCAACCTACTTGTACACAATCTCAAATCGGTTATCATTGTTGCGAAGATTGTGGTGAAGTTGAATACTTACAAGGATATGCAGACCATAAATTTGGTGATTGGGTTGTAACTTCACTTCCTAATGCCACACTTTCAGGCAAAAAAGAACACACTTGTTCTGTGTGCGGTCATACCGAAATAGAAGTTATTCCGCCCGTTGAATTTGCATTGGGTGACACAAGCGGTGATGGTGTTGTTGATGAAAACGACTACAACTTAATCGTTGAAATTGCCACCGGAACACGCACACCAACCGTCGAAGAAATGTATGCCGCTGATATAAATCAAGACGGCACAGTTGATGGCTTTGATGTAATTTATTTCGACTTAATTCTTAATAATTATATTTAAATAATCAATACATAAAGGAAACTCGCTCTCAATTTGAGGGCGGGTATTTTTGTTGAATAATGGCTTTATCGCTACACAAACTACACAAAAGGAGCGATATTATGAACGATAATTCTAACACTATAAACGGTAATGAACTTGTGAAAAACACGCTTGATGAAATACCCGAGGCGAAGTGTAATGCCAAGCGAATTACAGGTCTTGTTAAAGAAAACGGACGAGTTACGGGGTATCAGTTATCCGACGATACAATCGTAGAAAAGCCACAGGCGGTGCAAATGGCAAAACAAGGCGAAATTGCGGGCGTGGGCATTGCTCACCGTGGGGATAATGAATATCTTAAATCAATCCCTAACGACAAAGAAAACGATAATCTCGGTAATTTGCCAGCAGTTACAACAGAATAAATAAAAGCCTTGAATTGCGGACAGACTGGGATGTCAATCCCTACGCGTTCAAGGCTTTTTATTTATATGTATTTTTTGTAATCCTCATATAACTTTGCAGAATCGGGATGCCCCGCGAAAACTTTTGAGTCAACAGGGTTCATAAGTCCCAAATACTGATATGCGAGAATTTTATCAACATAAGGTGCAACATTTTCAATCTGTTTTTTTACACGCTCAAAATCGGCAGGAATCAAAGCACTTTTATAGACCATACCTTCAAAATCGAAAAGTTCTATATCTGCCCAAAGCTGTGACCTGCCTGCTTTATCGTGTGCTACGCGTAATTTTTCAAACAATCTTTCAGTATTATCAACCTTTGTTTTGCGAACACCCACTTCGTCCTGATAGGCAATAAAATCTACGTCCAACTCGGCAAGTTGACGAATAAATTTATTATTTGCCCACACAAGATTAGTGCCGTAAGGTGCTATCAAGGTTTTCTTATCGGGTGTGAGCGAACGACCAAAAGCCGAGCACATATTCACATATTTCATAAAATCCTTTGAAAAACGCAAAATAATGCAGGTTTCATCGGGGAAATACCATCCGTAAAAGCTTTTGTGATGAGCATAAAGTGCAGTCAATTCTTCCATTGCTTTAAAAGAACGGTCAATTACCTCTTTGCTTGTTATATTTTGGTTGGCTTTTCGCCAGTCACCGTAAAAGCCGTTGCCTAAAAAGACCTTAACCCCGCAAGCGTCGGCTTCGGAAAGTATTTCTTCAATGGGGTCGGCACAGGAAACTTCGGCAAAGGGAAAAACTGATGATTTAAAATAGCATTTTTCATAAAGTGCCGTTGCCATAACAACAATATATTCCATTCCGAGTTCTGATATTTCACGGATTTTCTGTCGCCAATCTTCCCCGATAAATTTTTCTAATGCGGGATTCCAATATTTACCCTCTGCAGTATTATGATGACAAAACTCAAAAAATGTACCGTCAATTTTTCTGTTCATTTTAAATCAACCTCAATACCTACGGGGCAATGGTCACTGCCCATAACTTCAGTATAAATTACACTGTCTTTTACCTTGGGCATAAGGCGGTCTGACACAACAAAATAGTCAATTCTCCACCCCACATTCTTTTCTCTTGCGCGGAACATATAACTCCACCAAGAATATTCAATTTTTTCGGGATAAAGTGTGCGGAATGTGTCAGAAAATCCCGCATTTAAAAGCTCTGTGAATTTACTTCTTTCTTCGTCAGTAAAGCCCGCACTGTGATGATTGGTTTTCGGATTTTTAAGGTCGATTTCTTGGTGTGCCACATTCAAGTCGCCACAATATATTACGGGCTTTGTTGAGTCAAGAGATTTAATATATTCTCTTAAATCGTCCTCCCACTCCATTCGGTACGGGAGTCGTGTAAGCTCGCGTTGTGAATTAGGTGTATAAACACAGAGAAGATAAAAATTTTCATATTCTAATGTAATTGCTCTGCCCTCGTGGTCGTGCTTTTCTATATCAAGCCCGTACCAAATGCTTATGGGCTCGTGCTTCGTAAAAATTGCCGTACCCGAATAACCCTTTTTCTCGGCACTATACCAATACTGAAAATAGCCTTCAGGATTAAACTCTGCCTGACCCGGTTGCATTTTTGACTCTTGAATACAGAAGAAATCTGCATTCTGCTCGTTGAAAAATTCTTCAAAGCCTTTATTTAAACAGGCACGAAAGCCGTTAACATTCCAAGATATAAATTTCATAAATATTTTCCTTTGCTTTTCATTATGAATTTATTTTATCATTTTTAATATGAATATACAAGAACGGCGAAGAAAAAATTCTCCGCCGTTGAGTATTTTTGTTATTAAATTACCATCTGTTTTCAACATATTCGCAGAAAGCGTACATATCTTCAATATCAATCTTTGTGCCGTCGTCAAGAATTACATTACCACTCCAGAGGCCGTGCACCTGATGAGTGTGCATTCTGCCGATTTTCAAGTCTAAATCGGTGTGATAATCAAAGAAAGGTTGCATTGTCATATTAAAGCGACCGTCTTCTGAAATAATCTTCCAAGGTTCCATATATTTATCGTCCTTGGGGAAGGTTTCAACGTCAACCGCACCGAATTTATGTACCTTGCCATCATAGAAAATGCAGGTTTCAGTAGCATTACTCTCGTCACCGATAGCCCAAGTGATTTCAAAGCCTACACTATGCTTGTCGCCCTTGTCGTCAGTAACATAAGTTGTGCCCGCACCCCAATACCAAACCATTTTATGAATTGTGTTAACTCTGCCCCAATCCAAAAACGCAAAAGTATCGTCCTTTGAGAATTCATAAAGGTCGCCACCGATTCTCATTGTGCCCTCACAAGGCATACCAATCTGCTTTGTTGTCATAAAGTAGCGTGTAGGGTCTTCCTTGAAAGGAAGAACTGTTGTGATATTCTCAAATCCCTCGGGAATATCCATTGTGAAATCACATTCAACAACGCCGTGGTCTTTTGTAACACATCTGAACCAGAGTCTACGGTCAGTTTCTCTTGTATCAAAATCAATTTCAGCACCGCCCACATTTATTTTAAAGCGGTTTGGAACATCGCCTTTCTTCGGCGGAATAAATTTGTCACCCAAGAAGAATTTTGTGCAGTCAATTATCTCTTTACCATTTTCAATGTCAATAAGTTTTGCAGTTGCAAAGCCACCTGCATTGATGTTTGCAAAGTTTAACTGAACTGTAAGTTTGCCGTTTGAAACCTGATAAAAATCCCATTCCTTACGGCTGATAATACCCTTTTTAACAAGATTTCTGTCATACTCGAAAACATTGTGTCTTGCCCAGCCTTTAGCATTCAATGTGCCGTCAGCGTTGAGAAGAGGTGTGCTCTCGGTATATTCAATCTGTTTTGATTTTTCAGGCCAATCCTGAAAAGGTACATAGGTTCTTTCCATATCCACTACTCCTTGTATAAATTTTCCAATAAATATTATATTACTTATTATCCTTAATTGCAATACTTACAGAAATTATGACAATATTGTTATTTATTTAACAGTTTTCTGTTGAAAAATGCGTTGTAATTTGATATACTAATTAAAGTATGTTTTTGGGGGAATATTTATGAAACATAATGCAACAATAATTGCCCTTTCAGGTAAGGGCGGTGTGGGTAAAACTTCAATTTCTGCTGCAATAGTAAAGTTGCTTGCAGAGAATTATCCTGACAAGAAAATTCTTGCCATTGACGCCGACCCCGCAGTTGGCCTTTCAACTGCATTGGGCATTGAGGTTAAAACCACAATTGACGATATAAGAAAAGAAATTGTTGAAACCGTTGAAGATGGTCAGACAAAAGCGGCAATTGAGCTTTTAGGTGATGCAAGATATAAAATCTTTGACGCACTTGTTGAAACCGACGGTTTTGCTTTTATTGCGGTCGGCAGACCCGAAAGTGCGGGCTGTTACTGTAAAATCAACTCATATTTAAAAGAGGTTATCTCAATACTTTCAAACGATTTCGATTATGTTGTAATCGACGGCGAAGCAGGTATTGAACAGATTAACCGCAGAGTTATGGAAAAGGTTACTCACCTCTTACTCATTACCGATGCAAGTAAAAAAGGTACACAGGTAATAAACACAATCAAAAGCGTTGCAGACGAGCTTGTTATGTATAAAAAAATCGGTGCAATTGTAAACCGGCTTCCTGACGAAAGCGTTATTCCCCATATAAACACAAACGGTATACCCGTTTTGTCATACATTGAAAACGATAAAAATCTTGCAATTTACGACATTGAGGGTAAGGATATAACAAAGCTTCCCGACGACTCAAATGTTGTAAAAGGCGTTAAAAAGGCTCTCACAGAGTTAGAAATCATTTGAGAGGTGTATTATGAAAGATTTAAAGCATCTTTATGAATTTGAAAAGCTTTTGCAAGAGGCTAATAATGAGCTTGTGCAAAAGGCAAAGGCAGATGGCGGAATTGCTTTGGGTTATACCTGTTATCACATTCCCGAAGTCCTCTTAAACTGCGGAAACTGTTTTTCAGTCAGACTCCGTGCACCCCGCACGGGCTCAATGGACATTGCAACATATTATATGAGCAATTTCCTTTGCGGATACAGTAAAGCTATTTTAGAGCGTGCAATCGAGGGTGGATATAATTTCTTAAACGCACTCCTCGCCTCTGAAACCTGCTCTGAAATGAACAGAGCTGCAGAGCATTTTGAATTGCTCAATTTGGTTCCCAACGATAAATTCTTCTTAACGTTCCTTGATGCACCTTTCAAGATTGAGGAGCACACAATCAAGCACTATGTTAACCAGACAAGAGTAAAAATCCTTGATAAACTCAACTCTGTTTACGGTGTTGACACTTCTGACGAAGCACTTTTAAAGGCGGTTGAAGAACACAATGAGGTCTGTCGACTCATGACAGAAATCGGTGATTACAGAAAAGAAGAAAACCCAAGAATTACAGGCTACGAATATCACATTTTAAATCTTATTACATATTGTTGTCCTAAAGCTTTGATTCTGCCCGCACTTCGCGAAACCGCAGAAGAATTAAAGACCCGCGAGCCTGACCAAAAGAAAAACTACCGTGCAAAAATCGTAGTTGTGGGCTCTGAAATGGACGACCCCGATTTCACCTCACTTATTGAAGACAGCGGTGCACTTGTTGTTGCCGACCGTTACTGCTTCGGTGCATTACCCGGCAGACAGGAAATCATTATCGACAAAGACAAGGATATTCTCACACAGATTTGCACTCACTATATGAAAACAAGTCAGTGCCCAAGATATATGAGCCACGAAAAAGTTCAAGAACGCCGCGACTATGTTAAACAGTTGGTTGACGAATACAATGCAGACGGCGTTATGTATGAGCAGTTAAAATTCTGCGAATATTGGGGCTATGAGCGTGCTCTCGCATCTTATGTAATGAGTGGCGACTACGGTGTGCCAACCGCGGCGGTTGACCGTCAGTACACCGCATCTGCATCAGGACAGTTGCGAACTCGAGTTCAGGCTTTTGTTGAAAGCCTCGAAATCAAGAAAATACAAAAGGCAAGGGAGGAAAAGCAGAATGGCTAATTATGGTAAACTTTATAAAGAGCATACCGCCGTTTTAAAGCACAGAGAATGGCGTGGATTTAAAGACACAATGTATGACTACTACCGTTGGCTTGTCACCTGGAAGGATATGATAAAAATGGTGCTTAAAGCACCCATATCCACAGTTAAGGGCTTATGGCGTTACAGATGGATGGCATCTTATCTCTCTGCCCCCTCTTTTGTTGACCGCCATGTTGCAGGGCTTCGCGGACCTCAGCTTCGTATGGCACATCTTCACTACAATATGATTGTTAAGCACACAACAAACCTTATCAATATTTCGTTCCGTGCAGACGAGAAAATCAATCCAAACAACAAACTTTCAAAGAAAATTGTGCTTACAGACGAGATTGTTCCAAACGAGGTTTTTATGGGATTTCCAAATCTTCAACCAATGCCATTGCAGACACTTCCCATCTTCTTATCTTCAATGGTTGACCAGCAGATTACACCCCCTTACCTTGAGGTGACAGAAAGTTTTGGTGTTCCCGCTGATGTCTGCCCCTTACCAAGTGCCGAAGCAGGCGTTGCGATTGAAGACGATTACCCAAAAATGGGTTGTTGTATGATTGGAACAAATATGCCTTGCGACGGCTCAATTATGAACTCCTCATTCCTTGACAGAAGACTTAATCTTCCAACTCATTGCTTTGGTGTGCCACTTCGTTACGACGGCGAGGATGTTCAAGAATATGCCGTTGACGAAATTAAGGCACTCATCAAATTCATTGAAGAGCAGACGGGCGAAAAGTTTGACTGGGACGCATATTTCAAAGGAATTAAAATGTACAACAAACAGCTTGAATATGAGCGTCAGAAATGGGATATTAATAAAACACCTTATCCACAGATGACGGGTGCTTGCTTCTGGCTTTACAGAATTTTCTATTTCAACCTTTCAGGTGGTTCAAATGAGCGTTTCTTAAAGGTTGACAAGAAAGTTAATAAAATAATGATGAAGGCTTATGAAAAGAAAACTCCCGTATCAAAAGAAATGCGTCACCGTGCGGTTGTATGGTCTTGCCCCGCAAACTACTACACAAGCTTTGCAAACTGGCTTGAAAACTGTTGGGGTATGAATGTTGTTATGGATATGGAAACTATGATTTCATATCTTGAAATTGACGAAGAAGATAAAGAGCAGTCCCTTAAGGATTTAGCTAAAACATATCAGCGTTCAATTATGCGTAAGCACACAAAGGGTGGTTACCGTAATGTTGTTGACGAATTATGGCGTATTGTTGAAGAATACAACGCTGACACAGTTATTATGTATGACCAGATTTCTTGTAAGGGTATGGACGGTCTTGCTGGTATTTTTGACGACCAGGCAAGAGAGAAAAATGTAAACTTTATCTGGGTTAAGCAAGACCTTATGGACCCTCGCACAATTTCACGACGTGATATGCGTGAGCAGGTTAACAAATATATGCAGACAGTTTTACAAGAAGAGCCATTAGACCCCTCACTTGTAGACTTTGAAGACGATATGGCTTGGTAATTAAAATTTAGTTTAACACGAGGATATTTTTTCTGTAACAACGAAAAAACCGCAAGACATACAAGTGTATTTCGAGGATTTTTGAGGCAGTTACAGGGAAAATAGACCGTGTTTGCAGATTATATAAGGAGTAATAACTATGAAATTTTTTGGTGGTTGCGACGTTGGTTCTACATATACCAAATGTGTAATCCTTGATGAAAATGGCAATATGGTTGCCAATGTTACTAACAGAAGTAAAATCAACCCCGTGCAGAGTGCTGAAATTGCACTTAATGATGCGATTGCACAGGTTGAGGGCTTGAATTCAGCAAAAGAATTATCATATCTTATCGGTACGGGCTACGGACGAAATAAAGTTCCTTTTGCCGACGAAAACATTTCTGAAATCAGTTGTCACGCAATGGGCGTACACGTTACTAACCCTGAAGTTAAGGCGATTATCGACATCGGCGGTCAGGACGTTAAGGGTATTTCAATTGACACTGACGGTACAGTTAAGAACTTTGCTATGAACGACAAATGTGCCGCGGGTACAGGTCGTTTCTATGAAGCAATGGCAAATGCTTTTGAAATGACATTACCCGAATTTTCAAAGCTCTCACTTAATGCTAAAAATACAATTCCAATTACTGCACAGTGCACAGTTTTTGCCGAAAGTGAAGTTATTTCACTTGTTGGCGAGGGCAAGCCAATGGACGAAATTGCGGCGGGTATTCAGTTGGCTGTTGCAAAAAGATGTTTTGTTATGGCTAAAAAAGCAGGTGCAGTTGACAGCATTACTCTTACAGGCGGTTGTGCTAAAAATGATGGTCTTAAAAAGGCTATTGAAAAGGTACTTAAAATTAAGGTTGTAGAGCTAAAAACTGACCCACAGTTAATGGGTGCTTTAGGTGCTGCTGAATACGCTCGCCAAAAGGGACTTGCACGAGTAACTACTGATTAAATCTTGGTTACAATTCTCAACGGCTATTTTTCCGTCATAACTCGTCCAAAATACTCGTTAATACACAAAGTATTGCCTGCGTTTTTTGACGGTTCTGACAAAAAACTATCTCGCTGATAATCGCAACCCGATTTGTTCAGCGGTTACTTAGGAGAACTGATATGGAAATATTGTTTATTATTTTAGGTGTCATTGTTGCTTTGTTCTTAATCACCTTTGCAATCTATTGGTTCAATCTTGATATGAAGCTTGTAAGAGTTGTTTATGACTGGTTGCAGAAGCACTATGACAAAATGAAAAGGGATAAAAAATTATAATGGATTTTTTCAACTCTTTAATTGAAAACACAAATGAAATACTTTCCGAGTTACCCCAAAAATCATACAAACACAACAAAATCAATGCTTGTGAGGATTTAGGGTATAATCAGGTAATTTTGCAACGTGACACTGCCTTTGAGCTTGGCGGTACAGGTTTCAACCTTGTAACAAGCAATAATATTGACGATGAAATAGTTATTGTGGGCAATGATTTGAGCGAAATCAAATCTGATTGCAAATTCGTCCGCATTTCGCTTGTACAGATTGAGGACACTTCAGACGAGCAAGCAGCATATAATCTTATCCGCAAAATCGAGTATGTGAAATATCACTATTTCCCCGACGGATATATGATTAGAACTTCTTCACGCTCGCATAAAGAGGCTGTGCGTGTTTCAAAATCTGCCATAAAAAATGGTATAGGCTTTGAGCGTGTGGGAAACTTACTTATAAACAAATATAAGGAAATTCCCGCGGTTAAGGGGGCAAAGGTGATTTTTGTTACTGACGAGAATGCCGATTTCAACACACTCACCTCTTTCGCTGAAAAGAATAATCAGATTACCGAAACTCTTAATCACATTATGAACAATGTTAATTTTGACTGTTCAACCTGCAATTTAAAGCCTATCTGCGACGAGGTTGAGGGTATGAAAGAGCTTCATTTCAAGACATCTATGGGTAAATGATATGAACAAAAAAGATATTATTTCATTTTTTGATGAATTCGCACCCACTTGGGACAATATGAATGAGCATAACAATCAGGTAATAAGAAAAATTCTTGACAATGGCGAAATTTACAAAAACACCCGCGTGCTTGATGTGGCTTGTGGCACGGGCATTCTTTTCCCCCATTACATTGAACGCAAGGCAATTGTTACGGGGCTTGATATTTCACCCGAAATGGTGAGAATTGCAAAAGAAAAGCACCCGCAAATTGAAGTAATCTGCGGTGATGCCGAAAGCATTTCATTCTGTGAAAACTTTGATGTAATTATGATTTACAACGCTTTTCCCCATTTCAACGAACCTGAAAAGCTTATCCGCAATCTTGCTAACAACCTTAAAAAAGGCGGGCGGATTTCAATTTGCCACGGTGCAAGCCGTGAAGAAATTAACCGTTGTCACGAGGGAAAACCAAACAGAATTTCACTCTCCCTACCCGAAGCAGAAGATGTTGCAAAACTGCTCTCATCACATTTTGATGTTGATATTGTAATTTCAAATGATAAAATGTATCAGGTGTCGGGCGTAAAACGGTAAAAAAAAGGCTATCAATTAAGATAGCCTTTTTCTTTTACTTCTCTTTTACAATGCTTAATTTATCAAATATTCCACCCGCGTAGCTATCGGCTGTAGCTTTAAATGTGATGGTGATTTTCGTTTTGCCCTCAATCATTTCTGTGGGGATTTTATAATAAATATCGTAAAATCCGTTGGGGTTGGGGTCTTGAAGTGTTACATTCTCAAGCAATTCACCATCTATAAGAATTGCAAAATGACGGCCAACATCACCACTGTAATATTTCACTGCAAGGTAATTTGTGACAGTATTATCAACTGCCATTTCGTAACTGAACTCACCATTCGGTGTGGCATCGCGGAACATTAAGCCCTTGAAATTACCTGTATTTGAATTATGTGCTTTAAGATTATGAGAGAATTCATATTGGTCGTTGGCCACGGGCAGACTGTCGATAACAATATATTTGTCTGCTTCATTTTCTTTTATTTCTGTATTCTTATCTGCAAGAGTGAAATAAATGCCATATCGGTTTTCGTGTTGCTTATAGTGAGGTGAAAATACTAAATTCTGATTTGTACCTTTAATGGTGAAATTGAGTGCACCAATCTCTTTTTCAAAGTTTTCGTTTATGTTTTTAAGCCAATTTTTAATTGTACCCTCTTTGATTACAAGAACATCACTTAAACTTGCATCAAGTAAAGGAATTGTAACATCAACGCCCGTTGTTGTGGTGTTCATTTCATTGTTGCCCATATTTGCACTTAACACCCAAGGACCATATTTGAATGCTACCGTATTTTCATTGTCGGGCAAGGTATATGCAACCACCATCATGGGCATCTCGTATTTAATAATATCGCCGTCCACCCAATCACGAGAAATGCGAATAAACCCATTTTCTTCTTTCACTTTTATTTCTTCGCCATTAACTTCCACAAAGAATTTCGGCTCATCCTGACACCAATCAGGCACACGAAGAACAATATCAGCATTTGCTGAACCTTTTACAGTGAATTCCACATATTCCGCATTATACAAATTTTCTGCATTCTGAGTGATTTTTAAGCCTTTTTCCGCCCAACTAACACTTGATGATGTAAACTGTGTAACATAAATACTGTTGTCATCCTTGTAATAAATACTGTCACCGAGTTTTGAGAAATTTTCCATTCCCGAGCCGGTGCAACACCAGAAATGCTTGTCGGCAGAACTATAAACCTTGAAAAATCCTGTTGCCATTGGCTGAAAATATGTGGTCATTCCCGTTTCTGGGTTTTGTGAAGAAAGAATTGCATTTATGAATGTGTTTTCATAATAATCTGCATATTTACTTTCCCCCGTAATCTTATATAACCCGCGGGTAAGTTTTAACATATTGTATGTATTGCAGGTTTCACAGTTGCAATTTGTGCGTTCATCATCAAGGATATTCGGCTCGCCGAAATGCTCCCACTCACTGTTACCGCCCGTGATGTATGTGTGATTTTCAATAACAATTTCCCAAAAATTTGCGGCAACCTGCAAATAATACTCCTCACCTGTTACAGTGTAACGATTAAGTGCACCCACAATTTTAGGTATTGTTGTATTTGCGTGTTTACCATTAAGAATATCGTTGCCATTATAAAGTGCATCAAAAAGTGGAATTTCGTCAAAGCTGTGTGCCGCTGACAAGTGCTTTTCGGATTTTGTGTTTTTATATAACTGATAAAGGCAGTCATTCATTCCGCCATATTCCACATTAAGCACAGTTGTTTGCATTGCAGAATCCCATTTTGAAGTACGGCTATAAACCCAATCGCCAAGCTTTGATGCAATTTCCAAAGCCTTTTCATTCCCTGTTAATTCATAAGCACTGACAAGGCCCGCAAGAGTTTTGTGCATACTGTACCAAGGCACCCAAGTACCCGCAGTATTGCCCGACTCAATCTGCTCATAATGACTTTCGGGAATTGCGGCAAGATAACCGCTTTCTTTATTCTGACATTCGGCAAGCACTTCGACAATTCGGTCAGCGATATTCTTTAGTTCCTCGTCACCGCTTGTAGCATAGGCTTGTGACACAGCAGTGAGATAATGGCCCAATGTGTGACCCTGAATTGCAGAGGTTTCCCACCCGCCGTATTTGGTGGCGTCACTTTCTACACCTGCAATCTCACAAAAGCCCTTTAACAATTTTTCTGCATCAAGGCTTTTAAGATACTTAACCTCAAGAGAAAAAGCATTTTTTGTGTATTCGTCGCAAAGTTCAACATCACCCATTGAAAAATCATTTAATGCTTTTTCAAGTGGCTCTACCCTTGGTAACTTTTCATTTTTCACACATCCAAAAAGGGATAAAACAATACTTAATGCCATAATAAATATCAATCCTTTTTTCATAAATATCACCAATGAAAGTATATCATAACATGATAGAAATGACAATAAAAATGGCGGGAAACCGCAAAAGTTTCTCGCCAAATAATGCTTTTTATTCACCATTCATTTCAAGCAATGTCATTTCAATTCCGTCGGCAATGGCAATGGCATAGTTTTCAAGTTTTTCGTCGAAATCCTTATTATCCGCTTTACTTGAAATAAAGCCGATTTCAGCTAAAACTGACGGCATTTTAGTGTTGCGGTTAATATAATAATTAAGGTCTGCACCGTCGCGGTAGCCTGAATGAATTCCGCGGTTTTGCGAAATGCCTGCTACATCGAGATTATCAAGAATATTCTGTGCAAGCAGATTATCGTCTGTAGGATTCGTAGAATGAACCCACATTTCTATTCCCACCGCGTCGGGCGAGGTACTTGAATTACGGTGAATTGAAACAAAAAGCGACGCTCTCGCCTTGTTTGCGATTTTACATCGGTCTTCAAGGGAAACGTCGCTATCGTCATTTCGTGTCATAACAACAGTGTAGCCACGCTCCTCTAAAATATCACGCACCAAAAGGGACAATCTTAAATTGTCATCTTTTTCCATTCGTTTACCGTTCACAGCCCCCGAACTTGTGCCACCATGACCGGGGTCGATACAGACCACCTTTTCGTCGGGCACAAAATTGAGCTGACTCAAATAGTAAATTGTTTCGTCACCGCCCACTAATATAAGGGCAAGCACAGAGCAAAGGCTCAACGAAAACAATGCGATTATAGGGAATAAAAAGTTCTTTTTTCGTGTTTCTCTGTTGTTAAATCTTTTCATTTATCAAAGGTTTTTAAAAGTTTCTTTAATTTCTGCAGCTCTACCGCAAGTCATTCTGCCCTCGGGACAAGCACCAACAAAGCAACTTGGTCCGTAGAATTTGAACACAGTTGGTGCAACTGCACGAAGCTTTTTAAGGGCTTCAACGGCATATTCCTGAATTTCCCACTGTGCACGAGTGCAGGAACGAAGTCTTAAAAACAGTAAAAGCTGTCTTGCGTTCATAGTTGTTACAATATCTAATGTATTACCGCTGAGCTGATAATATACCAAAAGTTCTTCGGCTACACCAAGATTTTTAAGTCTTTCGTATTCTTTTGCAGTTTCTTTAAATGCATTTTTATACTTTTCTAAAAGCTCGGGCTTATCTTTTAAAACAGGCGGAATAATGAAGCTCATTCTATCTGTTTTTGTAAGCTCGGGAATTTCGATTGACTGAATTCTGTGGCGTGCAAAGTGAGTAATACAAGAAAGTGAAACATTGTTGAAACGGAAAGTATAATTTGCACACTCCAAGGCTCTTGGTCGCTTGCACTTAACAACTGCCTCAACAATTTTTTCTGTTGTATTTTCGTCTGCGATAATTTCTTCAATCTGCTTTGTACCGCAGTTTTTATTTGAAATAAGTGCGTTCCTTGCAATACATTTTGCAGCGTCGGGAGTATATGCCAACAACTCAACGGGAGTTTC
Organism: Candidatus Fimenecus sp.; assembly: GCA_045543095.1. Taxonomy (GTDB): domain Bacteria; phylum Bacillota; class Clostridia; order Oscillospirales; family Acutalibacteraceae; genus Fimenecus. Next base: position 37,755 of record JAZQMC010000012.1, read on the forward strand.
AGTATGCTCGGGCTTAACATCAACAAATGAAAGGTCGGGCACATCATTCACAATCTTTTCGGGATTAAAACTTGACATAATTCCGGGTGCTTTTTGTTTTGCCTGTTCATAAAGTTCAAGACCTAACTTTTTGATTTCGGGATATTTTGCACCTCTGCCACAAATCATAGCAGAAAGCATATTAAGGAATTCTCTGCCGTTAACACTGCAGAAGAAATTACTGTAAAGGCAATATGGCAATACAAAACGAGCATCTTCACGAAGAACACCGTTTTCACAAAGTTCATCGTAAAGTGCAAACATTTTGCTCATGTGTGCTTTATATGACTCTTCGATTTCTTCATTGTCGAATTCTGGCACATGGAAACCTGCATCACTAAAATTTACATATCTTCTTGACTTAACTGTATAAGATGCAAGGCGGAATTCGATTATAAACTGCTCAACAACTGCAGTAACATTCTGAAATGCAATCTGAAAATATGTATGCTCAACTGTGCTTGTGTGACCTGACGCGGTAACCTTGCCGATAAGATTTGCGTTTTTGTCTTTATCCTGAGATTTATCCCAAATTGAGAGTGCTGTACCCTCCTGAGTTGAGATACGCCCTGATGCAGCGGTAACCTTTTCGTCAGTATCGGTCATACCGATAATCAAAGCCGTGCTTTTGTTATAATCATAAGCCATAAATATCCCTCTTTTTCATATATTGGTATAATTGTAACACAAAAGAAATTACTATGCAATAATTGATTTTATTTTGACAAATGGGGATTGTCTATCTCAATTCATAATGCATAATGCGTAATTCGTAATTAAGGGTCTGCGACGCGATTGTATATTGGATATCTCATTCTGAGGAACAAAGTGACGAAGAATCTCTGCTGAGTTGACATTTCACTTTGGTATAGATTCTTCGCTTCGCTCAGAATGACACAGAACAATATCATCCCGACAAATTCAATTTTGTTCTTTAATTTTCTATTTAATATTGTATTATCCGATTTTTTTTGCTATAATATAATCTGTATAATTATGAATATGGGGTTTTATGCGATGAACAGAAAGATGATTGTAATTGAAGGTCTTGACGGTAGCGGAAAATCAACTCAGGTTGAGCTTTTAAAGCAAAGACTTATTGACAATAATATTAAACTTCGACAGATTAAATTGCCCGATTATGACAATAAATCAAGCACTCTTGTAAAAATGTACTTGGGCGGTGAATTCGGCAGTAATCCCGCAGATGTTAACATTTATTCTGCATCACTTTTCTATGCGGTTGACCGCTATGCAAGTTACAAAAACATCTGGGGTGACGATTACAACAACGGCACACTTATACTCGCTGACCGTTACACAACCTCAAACGCAGTTCATCAGACAGTAAAACTCCCTAAAAATGAATGGGACAAGTATCTTGACTGGCTTTTCCACACAGAATATGAAATGATGGAAATCCCCTCACCCGACGCAGTAATTTATCTTGATATGGACGTTGACATTTCACAACGCCTTATGTCAAAGCGTTACGAGGGTGAAGAAGCGAAAAAAGATGTTCACGAAGCAAATGTTGAATATTTAAAAGCTTGTCGTGAAGCAGCACTCTATGCCGCAGACCGTTTCGGCTGGAATGTGGTTAAATGCTTTGAGGGCGACGAACCATTATCAATTGAAGAAATCGGTAATACTATATACAACATAGTTAAGGAGATTTTATAAATGGAGTTTCACTCCCCCACTCTTGCTGATAAGGATTGGGTGCTTAAAGCATTCAATGAGGGTCAGACCGACTGCTGTGAATACTGCTTCGGCAATATTTTTATGTGGTCACAGATTTATGAAAACAAAATATGTAATGATAACGGAGTTTTTGTTTCAGCAGATTTTACGGACGAGCCTGTATTCTGCTATCCCATAGGCAACGGCGACAAAAAGGCAACAATAAACCGTCTTATCGAGTTCGCAAAGGAATTGGGCATAAACCTTGAATTCTACGGTATGACCGAAAAAGACAGGGACGAATTAAATTCACTTTTCCCCGAGAGGTTTGAAATCAGCGAAACAAGAGATTATTTTGATTATCTTTACAAAACTGAGGATTTAGCAAATCTGTCAGGTCGAAAATATCATAGTAAAAGAAATCATATTTCTTTTTTTGAAAAGACTTTTGATTGGAAATATGAGTCTATAAACGAAAATAATATAAACGAATGTCTGCTTCTGAATGAGCATTGGAAAAGGCTTAACAGCGAAAAAAATCCCGAAGAAATTTTAAACGAGCATATTGCAATTAAACGTGCACTTATGAATTATGCGGATTTAGGGCTTGAGGGTGGAGTACTCAAAATCCAGAACGAAATTGTGGCATTCACCTTTGGCGAAAGGCTTAACAACAACACATTCTGCACTCACGTTGAAAAGGCTTACGGCAATATTCGGGGTGCTTATCAGATGATAAATCGTGAGTTAGCAAAGCAGATGTTAGGAAAATATGAATTTATAAACCGTGAAGACGACACGGGCAGTGAGGGACTGCGAAAGGCTAAACTTTCTTATTACCCCCACCGTCTTGTTATCAAATACTCCGCTATATATAAAGGTTAGTTATGATTGAATTTGCAGGTAAACAAGATATAAATGCTTTAAAACAAATGTGGCAAAGCGTTTTTCTTGAGGACGAAGAAGTAACTGAATACTTTTTTCAAAATATTTATGCAGATGTGTTAACTCCCTCAATCCGCATTGACAATGAAATTGTGTCTTCACTCTTTCTGCTCGATTGCAAAATCGGTGAATTCAAGGGTAAATGCGTTTACTGTGCAATGACAAAATATAATCACCGCGGTAAAGGCTATATGAAAAAACTTCTTGATTTTTCGTATGATTGGTGCAATGAAAACGGATATGATTTTCTTTGTCTTGTGCCCGCTGAACGCTCTCTGTTTGAATATTACTCGAAATGCGGATTTACACCTTTCGGCGTGAGAAGAACTTACACAACAAATGACGAAAAACCTGAAATAAAAGAAAAACTCTGTTTTGAAAACGAGTTGACTTTTGATGATAAAGTTTTAAAATATTGGCAAAATTCCTGCGTTCATTACGGCGGAAAAATTGCTGATTTAGGTTATGTATTTGATGATGAAAATATAATCATCAGAAATGCAAATGGCGATTTTAAGAGTATTCCCGAAGAATACAGAACAAACGGAACAATCATTCAAGGCAATATTGATTTCGGTGAAACCGAAAGACCTGCAATGATTAAAACTGAAAATGAAAAAATAAGAAATATGAATTGTTATATTGGAATAACCTTGGAGTGAAAAAGATGATTTATGTATTTTTAGCAAACGGATTTGAAGAAATTGAGGCTTTGGCGGTTGTTGACGTGCTTCGTCGTGCCGAATTAGACGTTTTAACAGTTGGTGTAGGTGAAGATTTTGTTATCGGTTCACACCAAATTCCCGTTGCCGCTGATATTTACGAAAGAGATTTGATTTTAGACGAAAAAGTAGGGGCTATTGTGCTCCCCGGCGGAATGCCCGGCACATTGAATCTTGAAAAAAGCCCCGTTGTGCAAAAGGCGATTGATTGGGCAATCGAAAATGAAAAACTTATATGTGCAATCTGTGCCGCACCATCAATTTTAGGTCATAAAGGACTTTTAGTCGGCAAAGAAGCAACCGCATTCCCCGGCTTTGAAGAGGAATTGACAGGTGCAACCATTTCAGAAAAATATGTTGTGCGTGACGGCAATATTATCACCGCTCGCGGTATGGGTAGTGCCGTTGAATTCGGCTTGCAGATTGCAGAAATTCTTGCGGGCAGTCACACAGCAAATAAAATTCGTGCATCATTGCAGATTTATAATGGATAAAAAAGAGTTGCGAAAAATTCTTCGCAAGAAACGAAGAAGCATACCCAAAGAACAAAAAGCAATATATGACAAAGCAATAAGCGAAAAAATAATCGCAAGTGATTATTTTAAAAAGGCAGAGCAAGTGCTTATCTTTGCCTCAACTGACGAAGAATTTGACACACGCTACATAATCGAACGGTGTCGAAGCGAGCACAAGCGGGTGTTTTATCCCCGATGCCTTGATAAAAACGGCAATATGGAATTTTTTAAGGTTGATTGCATTGGCGATTTGCAATCAGGTATGAGAAATATTCTTGAACCTCTGCCCACCTGCAAACCATATAAACCAAAAGAAAATGACATTGTTATTGTCCCCGCCCTTTCCTGTGACAGACAAAAATACAGAATAGGCTACGGCGGTGGATATTATGACAGATTTTTAAAAGAATTTAACGGTGTGAGCTTATGCCCCTGTTACAGCGAAATGCTGACAGATACTTTGCCCGCCGATGAATATGATATTAAGGTTAGCATTGTTGCTACTGATAAGGAGGTATTACTGTGAACAGATTTTCAGACGGATTTTCTGACAACAGTTACGAAGACCTTTTAAATGAATATGCAGGAGAAAGTCTTGGCAGTAAAACTGCAAAGCCTGTGGAAGAACCGGTTAAAAAAGAAGTTGCCCCTCCGGTTAAAAAGGTTACACCCAAGCCCGCGGTAAAACCCGAACCGGTTGCTGCGCCACTTGAAGAGCCTGTTTTTAACATTGACATTTCTCATAAGAAAAAGCCACAGACTTCTTTTGAACTTGACCTTATAAAGCCTTTTGATGAGGTTTCTTCAACCAATAAAGTAAAGGAAGAGCCTTCGCAGAGCAATACTATGGAATTTTCTGCAAGAAAAACTCCTCTTTACAAGCGTTACCCCACAGCAAAAGCGAATGAGGTTAAAGAGGATACCAATGTGCAGAATACAAATCGCAAAAAAGCATCTCCCGTGGCGATTTTTGTTGCAAACACCATAAGAAAAATTGAAGCAAAGAAGAATTCTTCGGATAATTCAGAGCAAAGTGAAGATTATGCACCTGCTCCCACCAAAAACAAGTTAGGTATTCTTTACAAGGTAAACGGCAAAACAAAAATAGACTGGAATATGCTTTCAGCACTCATCATCAATTCTTTCAAGAAAAACAAAAGTCAGTTCATTGTTTTTGGGTGTTGTTTCCTAGTAGCAATTCTTCTTTCTGCGGTGGCACTCAGTTGTATCAATGATGTTCTTGCAATCAACCGCAAGGGCGAAGAAACCGTTGAAGTTGTTTTACCAAATGATGCTGACACAAAAACTGCAGTTAAGGTGCTTGACGAAGCAGGACTTATTAACAACAGTATCTTCTGTAATCTTTTCTTATCCCTTATGGGTGAAAAAGACACAGGATACTTGCCAGGCGTTTATTATTTCACCGACGATTTGGGCGTTGAAAAAATGATTGACCGCTTTAAAACAAGCAGTACACGTGGTGCTATGATTAGCGTTACAATCCCCGAGGGTTACACAATTGACCAGATTTTCCAGCGTCTTGAAAAGAACGACATCTGCACTGCAGAATCACTTTATAAAACAATTGATACCATCGACTTCAGCGAAGAATACTCATTTATTGCAAAAATTGATAATAAAGAAGAGCGTTATCACGCACTTGAGGGTTATATGTTCCCCGCAACTTATGAGTTTGAGCAAGGTGCAGACCCCGCAACAGTAATCCGCAAATTCCTTAACGCATTCAAGAGCCGTTGGACAGAAGAATATGCGGCAAAGGCAGCAGAGCTTGGAATGACCACCGACGATATAATAAGACTTGCATCAATCATTGAAAAAGAGGGTGCAAATCATAAGCAATTCGGTCTTATTTCGTCAGTACTTCACAACCGTCTTAACCGTTCAGGTCTTTACCCCACACTTGACTGCGACTCAACAAAGGACTATGTTATCAACACAGTTTCAAAGCGAGTTACCTCAACAGCAAAAATCAACGCTTACATTCTCGCTTATAACACTTATGAATGTGTTGGTCTGCCCGCGGGTGCAATCTGTAACCCCGGTGCAGATGCTATTGAGTCTGCCTTAAATCCTGATTCTACCCAATATTATTTCTTCAGACACGACAAAAACGGTAAAATCTATATGGCAGAAACCATAAGCCAGCACGACGCTAACGGCAGAACCGTTAATCAGGTAAACGCAGAGGATTGATAAAATGATTATACCCGAACTTTTAGCCCCTGCAGGTGACCGCGAAAGACTCGAAGCGGCACTAATGTATGGTGCTGATGCAGTATATTTGGGCGGTGATGCATTCGGAATGCGTGCTGCCCCACAGAATTTTAATTTTGAACAACTTAAAAGTGCAGTTGATTTATGCCACGCAAAAGATGTTAAGGTATATCTAACCTGCAACACTCTCGCTAGAAATGACGAGATTTTAAAGTTGCCCGAATATCTTGAAAAGTGGGCCGAAATCGGTGTTGATGCTTTTATTGTTGCCGACATCGGTGTGCTCTCTCTTTGCAAAAAATATGCACCGAATGTGCCTGTTCATATTTCAACTCAGGCTGGCATTGTAAACTATGTTACCGCAAATGAGTTCTACAATATGGGTGCTACCCGCGTTGTTACAGCCCGCGAACTCTCTATGACCGAGATTGCAGAAATTCGTGCAAAAGTACCGAAAGAGCTTGAAATTGAGTGCTTTGTACACGGTGCTATGTGTGTTTCATTCTCGGGCAGATGCTTGCTTTCAAACTATCTTGTTAACCGTGATGCTAACCGTGGCGAATGTGCTCAGCCTTGCCGTTGGGAATACGCTATTATGGAGGTTAAGCGTGACGGAATGTATTTCCCCATTCAAGACAGTAAAGAGGGCACATACATTCTCAACTCAAAAGATATGTGTATGATTGAGCATATTCCACAGATGGTTGAAGCGGGAATTTCCAGTTTTAAGATTGAGGGCAGAGCAAAGTCCGCTTACTATGCGGCGGTTATTACAAATGCATACAGAGTTGCTATTGACGAATATCTTAAAAATCCGTCAAGTGATTATGTACCACCGAAATGGGTAATTGACGAGGTTTATAAAGTAAGCTACCGTGATTATTGCACAGGATTTTACTTTAACGCACCCAATGAAGATGCAAACATAAGCTTTGAGGGTGGTTATAAGCGTCATTATGATGTTATGGCGGAGGTTAAGGAATGCCGTGACGGGTTCATTATTGCCGAGCAGAGAAACAAATTCTGCAAAGGTGATGTTTTGGACGCACTTCAGCCATCAACCGAGCCTGTTATTTTTACTGCAGAAGAGATTTTTGACGGCGACGGAAATGAGATTGAATCTGCACCACACCCGATGATGACAGTTAAAATAAAGAGCGATTTGGTGTTCCCGAAAGGTACGCTTTTAAGAAAAGAAAAATAATATTCTGTTTTCGCCTTCCCCACCGAGGGGAAGGTGTCTGCGTAGCAGACGGAAGGGGGGCTTGCATTGATACCCCCTCAGTCACTTCGTGACAGCTCCCCCTCAAGGGTGGAGCCTACTCATCTGAGGAGAGTTATTTATGGGATTTAAAATCTTATTAGCAAATTGCTATATTTTCTTTTTTATATTTGTTCCACTTTACGACAAAGCATATTGGCCCGAGCCCACAAAAAAATCACTTGCTTGTAAAATGGTTGCGGCAACTGCTTTTGTGGGAATAGGTATTCTCGGTATGTTTATTACCGGCAACAACTCACAATATGCAAATCTTATGATTATCGGTTTGCTTTTAGGTTGGTTTGGTGACTTATTTATGCACATTCCTCACCCGCCAAACAATCCGCGAATGTCGGTGGTTTACATAGGTGCGACAGGATTTTTAGTAGGGCATATTTTTTATGTAACCGCATTTGTAAAAACAACTGCATCATTAGTAACAAACTATAAATTCTTTACAATACCCGAAATAATAGCATTTGCTGTTTTATTTGTAGCTTTTGCACTTATGCTTAAGCCTGTTTTCAAATTCCAATTCAAGAATTTGTTTATGCAGATTACATTGTACATATACAGTATGTTCCTACTTGTAATGCTCATTAAATCTTGTGTTTTTGGCATTACGTATTATATGGCAGGTGCAAAAAACGGCTTAATCGGTATGCTTATTCTTGTCATTGGCGGAATTTTCTTCTTTATCTCTGACTTAACTTTAGGAATTCGTCTTTTAGGCAGTGGCAAGGGCAACAAGACAATTAAAACCATAAGTTTATATGCATATTTTATTGCACAGTTATTACTTTCAACATCAATTTTATTTATTGAGGCATAAAAAATGAGACCAAGAAAAATTAAAAATTTAGATACAAGACGAGAAAACTGCAGTGATTTGAGAATTCCTTACACTCTGCCATCTTTCGATTTTCGCACCGATGATGAAAAAAGAGAATACTTTGACCTTAACGAAATTTTTGGTCGTTCTGCACCTGTAGTAATGGAAATCGGTTGCGGTAAAGGGCAATTTGTATGTGAATATGCCAAAAGAAATCCCGACAAAAATATTCTCGCAATTGAATGTGTACCTACGGTTTTGGTTGAGGCTTGCGAAAAGGTTAAGGAAGAAAAAATAACAAATATCCGTTTTCTTGAAATGAAAGCCGAGTATCTTCCACTTTTTATAAGAGAAAAAACAATCTGCGAAATCTATCTTAATTTCAGCACTCCATACCCGAAATCACGCCACGAAAGTCACCGACTTACATATAAAGATTTTCTTGAAATCTATAAAACACTTCTTGTGGATAACGGTTTCATCGCACAGAAAACTGACAGTCAGGGATTTTTTGAGTATTCACTTGAGAGCTTTTCAAAAAACGGATTTGTGCTTTCAAATATTTCTCTTGATTTACATAACAGTGATTTTGAGGGTAATATTGTTACAGAATACGAGCAAAAATTCGTAAGTCAGGGATTACCCATTTACAGACTTGAGGCAAGAATAAAATAAATATAGTAAACATATACAACAGACCGTTGATTTTTTAGTGAAAAAAGCGGTCTGTTTTTTATTATGTAAATATGTTAGAATATTTTTATTATGGAAATAAGGTAGGGATTTGATGAGTAACACTATTCAGGCTCAGAACGAGCAAAAGCACGTGGGCAAAAGCGAATTTGTGCTTTATTTAATGGGCGTATTTTTTTACACAACAATGACGGGTATGGTTGGCGGTAACCGTAATGCGTATCTCGTTAATGTTTTACGACTTACTGACGACCAAACATCTCTTTTTAATGTATTAACAGCAATCATTCCGTTTGTTCTTAACTTTTTTATTGTTATGTATATTGACGGCAGAAGAATGGGTAAGAGTGGCAAATTCAGACCCATTGCAATGCTTGTTGCAATACCTATGGCAATAGTTATGATGCTTTCTTTTTGGGCACCTCCCGGACTTTCTGACACAGTTCTTATGATTTATGTTGTTACTCTTGCAGTATTATGGGGTGTTTTCTGCACATTCGGTAACTCAATCAATATGGTTGCCAATGTTATGACACCAAACCTTAAAGAGCGTGACCAGGTGCTTTCTTTCCGCAGTATTGCCTCTGCAATCGGCAACTCTGCACCTGTTGTTATTGTTCTTGTGGTTGGTCTTATCTGGCACAAGGACAACACAAAGCTGATTGAAGCAGTAACAGGCACAAGTATTCGCAGTGTTGAGGGACTTCAATACATAATTTCTGCGGCACTTTGCGGTGTTGTTGGTATTATTACTGTTCTTCTTGGTATGAAAGTTGTTCGTGAAAGAACAGTTTATACCGCTAAAAAGAAAAACCCGCTTATCGGTTTTGTTGATATTATTAAGAACAAATACGCATGGACAATTATTTTCTCTGAATTTTTAAAAAGCTTTCGCGGTATTTCAACTTATATGGAAGCATTTATGGCAGCGGCAGTTCTTGGTGATATTTCAAAGAAGATTCTTTTTGTGCTTCCCGTGGGTATCGGTACGGCAGTCGGTATGCTTGTAATCAACTTCCTTTTAAAGAAATTTGACGCTCGTCAGCTCTATATCGCAAGCGGTATCTATTCACTTTGTGCAAACTGTATTGCCTTTGGTGTGGGGTATGCTTATTTCACAACAGGAAACTCTCTTTTACAGGTTGTATTCATTATTTTCTTATTCCTTATCGGTCTTCAGTTCGGTGCATCAAACCTTCTTCCAAGTATGTTCCAAGCTGATGTTCTTGAAACCATTGAACTTAAAACCGGCAAGCGTCTTGATGCATCATTCCCCTTTGTTATCGGCATAGGCACACTTATCAGCGGTACAATCGCAAGTTATCTTGCACCGCAAATCCTTTATGGTGACGGCTCAATTATCGGCTATATTCAGCCGACAGACCTTGTGCCAACCCCTGTGCAGAGTCTTGACACAAAGATTACACTTCTTTTCTTCTACACAATTATGCACGGTATTATGATGTTCCTTGCGGGTGTTCCGTTCTTCTTCTATAAGCTTACAGGTAAGACAAAAGAGGATTATCATAATGCACTTCTTAAACAACGCGAAGAAATGGCAAAGGTTCAAGAGAATTAAATTAGTATAAAAGATAGGACCTAATCCGAAAGGGTTGGGTCCTTATTTAATGCAATGTCATCATAGAGGACATTAATAGGGATAGAACTCCTATTCTGTCCGCAAAAATATTTCTTCAATGAAAAAAACGGACAGACAAGTATGTCTGTCCCTACGCGATTATTATTCAAACTTTTTATAAAGTATATCTGACTTTACATTTCGCATTTTACATTTAATATATTTTCCTGTTGACATTTGACGAAAATCAAGATAAAATGAAGATGTAATATATACTTATATTATTATTTTTGTTTGAGGTGAATTATTATGAAAAAATGTCCACAGTGTACACTCAATCTTGACGATAATGTTGCGGTTTGTCCAAACTGTAACTTTGTTTTTACAGAAGAAACAGTTGTTGACCCCGCAACCGCTTATAACACTATTCCTGTTCAACCCGTAGCAAACGAATATCAGGAAGCAAATCAGCAGACTCCTCCCCCACCATATCAGCAGGGCTACAACCCTTATGGTGCACCACAGGGTAAATACTGTCCTCGTTGCGGTAATTTGTGCGACCCTCTCGCCGCAATATGTGTAAAATGCGGAATGCCTTTCAACAATGCTCCCCAGCAGAGCTTTGATGATAACCCGTCAACCGGTCTTAAAATTCTTTGCTTCTTCTTCCCTATTGTTGCACTGATTCTTTATATTGTAAACAAAGATAAAAAGCCTGTAAGTGCAAAGGCTTACGGCAAAATGGGTATTATCGGTTTCGCAGTAAGTATGGGTCTTTCAATTATTTCTTCAGTTTTAACAACCATATTAGGCTTTTCAGCAATGGACGATTATTATTACTATTATCAAATAATGGCAAATCTTTTCTAAAAAAATCAATCCCGTAATCTTATTGATTACGGGACTTTTTTTATTTTTTTTGCTTTATGAACTTAAGATACATATATGCGGGAATTAAAAGAAAAACCACCCAAGCGATATTCCAGAGCGACAGCAGAATTCCGCTGACAACATAAACCGAGGCAGAAATCAGTGTTACTGCCAAAGTCATAAGAATTATTGAAAGTACCTTTTTATTTTCATGAATTTTTGATGCACAGCCAATGGCATAAGCGAAAACCAATGCAATCAAAGCCCACATCACAGCCCACCATTTACCGCCAAGAATAATTCCGCCAACAACATAAACGGCAATTGCACCGAGTAAAAGCAATGGTGCTTTTTTAAGGTTTTCTTTTGCTTTGATTTGAATGTCTGTAAGAGAACTCTTCTCTGCGACGCCCTCTTTTTCTGCTTTTTTCTCATTACCTAAAAGCTCGTCAAGGCTTATGCCGTAAAGAGAAGCCAGGGCGATAAGGTTATCAGTATCGGGTGACGCCTCGGCACGCTCCCATTTTGAGATTGCCTGACGGCTTAACCCCAATTTTTCAGCCAAAGCCTCTTGGGACAATTTATTCTCTTTGCGAAGTTCAACAAGTCGGTCAGCGAGTTTAATGTTCATAGTGAATACCTCCACCCTTTTACAAGGGAAGCTTTATCAATTTCCTGTTAATCTGTCTTTGTTTTCTTTCCAGAATTTATCGTGTTCTTCAAAGGTTTTAGAATATTTCGACTCATAAGGCGGGACTGTGCCTATTATAAAATACAGGTATTCTGTATCGGCGGGATTCAATGCAGCCTCAATCGACGCCCAGCCCGGATTACAAATCGGCCCCGCCATAAGTCCTTTGCAACGATAAGTATTGTAATAGTATTTGAAATGGTCAATTTTTTCGGGATAAATAAGTTCTATAACACCCGTGCAGTATTTAACCGTCGGGTCACATTGAAACTGCATTCCCACATCAAGACGGTTATGAAGAACAGAAGAAATCATTGGTCTGTGCTCATTGAGTTTCGCTTCTTTTTCAATAAGTGAAGCGAGCGTAAGAATTTCGTGAACAGTAAAGCCCGATTGCTGAACCCTTGCCATAAAAGTGTCATTAAGCCTTTGCTTTGTTCCGTTTAGAAACATTTTTATAATATCCTGCGGGGTTGCATTTTCGGGAATATCATAAGTAAGCGGGAAAATATAGCCCTCTAAATAAAAACACACATTATCAGCATTTTGCAGACTATTCAAAAACGGATATTGGTTCAAATCAAGCCATTCTTTATAATTTTGTGCTGTTTTGAGAAATTCTTCTGATGTGCAGAAGCCTTTTTCCTCTAACAACCAAGAAATTCGCACAAGAGTATAACCCTCGGGAATTGTCACCTTCACCGTGGGAACCTGCGTTGTAGTTTCAGATGTTGAAACTTCACTATTGGATGGTAATTCGGTTGTGTTTTCAGTTGTATTTTCAGTTGTACTTTCAGTTGTCTGCTCGGTGGTCGAGGTGTCTTCTTCAATATTTTCATCATTTTTACAAGCCACAAGGCTAAACATAAAAGAAAACACAAGCAATAGTGAAATAATCTTTTTAAGCATTTGAAATCCTTTCTCTCGGTGCGTTATATACTAAATATAATACACCAATTTTACAGAAAAAACAAGATGGGGAACACAACCAATTGTGTTCCCCATCCATTTTAATTTGTATTAGAAATTAATACTTCTTTCTTGCCACATAAGATGTGTGAAGAATTTCGTGAGCCTTATGGCTACCCGGTTTACCGAGGTACTCTGTATAAAGAGTCTTGATTGCTTCATTTTCATGTGACTTTCTTACTGCGTTGTTTCTGTCAGCTGTGTAAAGTGCTTCTGCACGACGAGCCTTGAGGTCAACGAAGTTACGAACAACAGCGTGCTGAATTGGCTGGCCACCGCCGTTGATACAACCGCCCGGACAACCCATAATCTCGATGAAGAGATATTCGCTTGTGCCGTTCTTAATCTGGTCCATAAGAACCTTTGCGTTCTTTGTACCACTTGCTACTGCAACCTTAATCTTCTTACCTGCTACGTCGTATTCTGCTTCCTTAACGCCGTCCATACCACGAACTGCTGTGAAGTCAACATCCTCAAGTGTTTCGCCTGTAAGCTTTTCAACTGCTGTACGAAGAGCAGCTTCCATAACACCGCCTGTTGCACCGAAGATTGTTGAAGCGCCTGTGCTTTCGCCGAATGGCTGGTCAAATTCTTCGTCAGGAAGATGTTTAAAGAAGATACCTGCACTCTCAATCATACGAGCGAGTTCTCTTGTTGTAAGAGCAATATCAACATCAGGATAACCTGAAGCTGCCTGGTCGTCACGCTTTGTTTCAAATTTCTTTGCTGTACAAGGCATAATACCAACAACAACCATATCTTTAGGGTCCATACCAAGCTTTTCAGCATAGTATGTCTTCATAATTGCACCGAACATCTGCTGTGGTGATTTACAGCTTGAAAGGTGAGGAATCTGCTCTGGGTAGTAGTGTTCACAATACTTAATCCAACCAGGTGAGCAAGATGTAATCATTGGAAGTGTGCCACCATTCTGAACTCTTTCGATAAGTTCGTTAGCTTCTTCCATAATTGTAAGGTCAGCAGCAAAGTCTGTATCAAATACCTTGTCAAAGCCAAGGCGACGAAGTGCTGCAACCATCTTACCTTCAACGTTTGTACCGATGTGCATACCAAATGCTTCACCGAGAGTTGCACGGATTGAAGGAGCAGTCTGAACAATAACGAACTTAGATGGGTCGTTGATTGCTGCGAGAACCTTATCTGTGTCGTCCTTTTCAACGATTGCACCTGTTGGGCAGTTAACGATACACTGACCGCAAGAGATACAAGAAACGTCTGCAAGGTCCTTATCAAATGCAGAGCTTACGTGAGTATCAAAACCACGAGCATTAGCACCGATAACTGAAATACCCTGCTGGTCGCAAGCTGCGATACAACGACGGCAAAGGATACACTTGTTGTTATCTCTTACCATGTGAGCAGCTGAATCGTCGAAGTTGTAACGAACCATTTCACCGTCATAACGGTCTTCAATATCTACGCCAAATTCCTTGCAAAGCTGTTGAAGTTCGCAAGTTCCGCTACGTACACAAGAAAGACACTTTCTGTCGTGATTTGAAAGGATGAGTTCAAGAGTTAATTTTCTTGAATGTCTAACCTTTTCTGTATTTGTGAAGATTTCCATTCCCTCGTTTACTGGGAATACGCAAGCAGCAACAAGGCTTCTTGCACCCTTAACTTCTACCATACACATACGGCAAGCACCAATTTCGTTGATGTCCTTAAGGTAGCAAAGTGTTGGGATTTCAATACCCGCATAGCGAGCAGCTTCAAGGATAGTGCTGCCCTTAGGTACTGCATAAGGTTTATTATTAATTTTAACGTTTACCATTATTTTGCACTCTCCTTATTTCTTAATAATTGCACCGAATTTACATGAATCCATACAAACTCCGCACTTAATACATTTATTGCTGTCGATAACGTGTGGGTTTTTAACTGTTCCGCTGATAGCACCAACAGGACACTTTCTTGAGCAAAGTGTACAACCCTTACAAGCGTCAGCAACGATTTCATACTTAACAAGCTTCTTACAAACGCCTGCAGGACAAGTCTTATCAACAACGTGAGCAATGTACTCATCCTTGAAGAATTTAAGAGTTGCAAGAACAGGGTTTGGAGCTGTCTGACCAAGACCGCAAAGTGAGTTTTCTTTGATGTAGTAGCAAAGTTCTTCAAGTTCGTCAAGGTCTTTAAGGGTTGCTTTACCGTCAGTAATCTTTTCGAGCATTTCACGAAGACGCTTTGTACCGATACGGCAAGGAGTACATTTACCACAAGATTCATCAACTGTGAAGTCGAGGAAGAATTTAGCGATATCAACCATACAGTTGTCTTCGTCCATTACGATAAGTCCACCTGAACCCATCATACAACCGATTGCTGTAAGGTTATCGTAGTCGATTGGTGTATCCATAAGAGAAGCAGGAATACATCCGCCTGAAGGACCACCTGTCTGAGCAGCCTTGAATTTCTTACCATTTGGAATACCGCCACCGATTTCGTCGATAACTTCACGAAGTGTTGTACCCATTGGAACTTCAACAAGACCTGTATTGTTAATCTTACCACCGAGAGCAAATACCTTTGTGCCCTTTGATTTTTCTGTACCCATTGATGCGAACCAGTCAGCACCCTTGAGGATAATCTGTGGGATATTAGCAAATGTTTCAACGTTATTTTCTGTTGTTGGTTTACCGAAAAGACCTTTAACTGCAGGATATGGAGGACGAGGTCTTGGCTCACCACGGTTACCTTCGATTGATGTCATAAGAGCTGTTTCTTCACCGCAAACGAATGCACCCGCACCAAGACGGATATGAAGGTCGAAGTCAAACCCTGAATCGAAGATGTTTTTACCTAAAAGGCCATATTCTTTAGCCTGGTCAATAGCAATCTGAAGTCTGTTAACTGCGATTGGATATTCAGCACGAACATAAACATAACCCTCTGTAGCACCTGTTGCATAACCACAGATAGCCATTGCTTCGATGATACAATGTGGGTCACCTTCAAGAACTGAACGGTCCATGAATGCACCGGGGTCACCTTCGTCAGCATTACAAACAACATATTTCTGGTCTGCAGCGTTAGCAGCTGTGAAGCTCCACTTAAGACCTGTTGGGAATCCGCCGCCGCCACGGCCACGAAGACCTGAATCCTTAACAATCTGAACAACCTGCTCAGGTGTGTACTCTGTAAGACACTTTGCAAGAGCCTGGTAACCGTCATAAGCTATGTACTCATCAATATTTTCAGGGTCAATAACACCGCAGTTGCGAAGAGCAACACGTTCCTGCTTTGCATAGAATTTTGTGTCATTAAGAGATTTAACTTCTGTTTCTGTTACTGTTTCATCATAGAGAAGACGAGTAACAATTCTACCTTTAAGAAGATGCTCTTCAACGATTTCGGGAATATCTTCAACCTTAACCTGTGAATAGAAGCTTCCTTCAGGATAAACAATCATAATTGGGCCGAGAGCACAAAGACCAAAACAACCTGTTCTGATAACTTTGATTTCTTCACTTAAACCTTTTTCAGCAATCTGAGTTTCTAAAGCCTCAATAATTGCTGCACTGTTTGAAGAGGTACAACCGGTACCGCCGCAAACAAGTACGTGTGAACGATACATTATGTTTCCTCCTTATTTAATAGCACTAACTGTGTATTCAGCAACAACATTACCGTTAACGATATGGTCGTTAACAACCTTTGCTACCTTTTCAGCAGTCATTTTAACATAAGTTACTTTTTCTTTACCGGGCTGAATTACTTCAACGATAGGCTCGTACTGGCACATACCGATACAACCTGTCTGTGAAACTGTAACGCCCTTGAGGTTTCTTTTTGCAACCTCATCAACAAATGCGTTAAGAACAGGACGAGCACCTGCTGCGATACCGCAAGTTGCCATACCAACAACGATACGAGTAGCATCGTCGCCTGTATCTTCACGAACTGTCATCTTCTGCATCGTTGCCTCTTTAATAGCCATAAGTTCTGCAAGAGTTTTCATTTATAACACACCTCCGTGTTTTCTTTAATAAATTCAAGTATCCACTGTGACACTTCATAAGTATCAAGGGGAACGTCACCTAATATTGCTTTGAGTTCTCGGGTATCACATATAAACTCTTTACCGTCAACCGAAAGTTTATAAACAAAGTCACGGTCAGTATTCATTGTAATCAGCATCTGAATTGTTGATGCCACATCACCAAGGGGTATGAAATCAACACTGTCGGTCTTAAAATATGCCCGAACCTCAGTGCCGACACCTAATTCGGATTTAATTTCAAGACTGCCACCCGTCTGCTCTGCTGCCATTTTAAAAAGCGGAATTCCCATACCGACCTTGCGGGTTGTTCTTGTAGTAAAGAATGGGTCAATAACGCTTTTAACCTGCTCTTCACTCATACCCTTGCCATTGTCATAAATGCCAATGAGTAATGTGTGTTGAGGTGTATTTTCATTAACCTCAATTGTAATAAGCGAAGCACCGGCAGAGATTGAATTCTGGGCAATATCTAAAATGTTAAGAGATAGCTCTCTCATTATGCCATATATTTTTCGAGAATACCGGGAATATCGTCGCCAACGAGCTTACCGTAAACCTCATCATTAACTGTGAGAACGGGAGCAAGACCGCAAGCACCGATACAACGGCAAGCCTCAAGTGAAAATTTACCGTCTGCAGTACATTCATCAGGACCGATACCGAGTTTTTCGGTAATCTTGTCAACAAGGTCCTGTGCACCCTTAACATAGCAAGCAGTACCAAGACAAACTGAAATGTTGTACTCGCCCTTGGGTGAAAGTGAGAACTGTGCATAGAAAGTTGATACGCCGTAAACTTTTTCAAGCGGAACGTCCATACCCTCTGCAATCATAACCTGAACCTCATAAGGAAGGTAGCCGTAGATACCCTGTGCTTCCTGCATAACGTGCATGAGCATACTTTTGTCGTCCTTATTTGCTTCAATTACAGCTTTAAGCTGTGCCTCCTGCTCAGGTGTACCCTTAAAGGGAAGTGAGCTGATTTTTTTGAGCATTTGTAGGTTTCCTCCTTTTTAATATATGACGGGTTGCCCCGCCCCAAAAATGTTATAATACTTTGTCGAAAGTCGCATTTTAAGCACTGATTTTCGACAGAACAGTACATGTTAAAATTATAACAGACTTTTGCGTAAATGTCTATTAAAACTTTACATTTTTTTACTATTTATTAGTATTATAAATAAAACTCCTCGAAAGATGGCTTTTTTTGTACTTATTAACAATCACAAACCGCCGAATACAAAATGTTCACGGCTTTTTCAAGACAAGAAGTGCTGATACTCGACACAGCAAACGCAATTTCTGCCTGATTTTGCTTATTATCAACGGATATAAGTCCAATCCCCCGTCTTTGTGCTTTTTCAATAAACAGGTCGGTTGACAAATCAAGATTAAATCTGCAACGAACATAAAGCGGGGAATTCGTTTTCATAATCTCTGCCTTTTCTTTAAATTTCTGTGAAATCAAATCGCTTAAAATCTTTGATTTTTGTGCATATAATTTTCGTGATTTTCTGATTTGAGAATAGAGATGACCGTCGCGTATATAACTGCAGAGTGCTATCTGGTCCGCCTTTGAAACAGTCTGATTATAAAGCTCTGCCTTGCGTTTATATTCATTTAAAATTCGGGTTGGCAAAATCATAAAGCTTATGCGGATTGACGGCAACAAAAGTTTTGAAAATGTGCCTAAATATACAACATTTTCGCCACCGTCAAGACCCTGAAGTGAGGGTGTGGGGCGGTTAAAATAACGAAATTCGCTACCGTAATCGTCTTCAATAATCAATTTACCGTTACGGCGGGCAAAATCTGCCAGTTCAAAACGTTCATTAACGCTCATTGTGTCACCTGTTTTACTTGAATATGACGGTGAAACATAAAGAATGTTGCTTTTTTCTTTTGGTGAAATTTTATATCCGTAATCTTTAAAAACAGCCATACCCTGTTTATAGTTTTCGTCTTCAAAATAAACATTTTTCAGATTTTTCACCAAGGGGCAAAGGATATTGAGAAGCGTTTGCACACCCGCACCAATCACGATATTTTCTTCACTACATACGCAATTTCGGGTTTCGCGGGCATATTTTGCAATCTCACAACGCAAATCATATTCGCCCTGAGGTTCACCGTAAAAAAGCAGTTTTTCAGTTTGTCTGAGAGCACTTTTCACATAACGACGCCAAATATCCATATTAAAGCTTTCATCATCAACACCCGAAGATGAAAAATCATAAATTATACGGCTTTTATTATCTTTTTCACGCTCTTTTTCTGTAGAAAATTTCGGTGCAACTCCCCTTTTGGACACATAATATCCGCTTTGACTTTTAGGCAGTATGTATCCGTCGTCACAAAGGCAGAGATAGGCTTGCTCGACCGTTGTTTTACTCACATTTCTCTCTTCTGCACAACGGCGAATTGAGGGTAATTTTGTTCCCTCTTTAAGTTTTCCGTCCTCAATTAAATTCTTGTAATAATCGTAAATCTGCATATATAATTTTTGATTTTTCACAACAAATTGTCCCCTTAAAAATTCTAAAATTTGTATATTTTATTAAAGACACTTTTAGTATATTATATACCTATAAAATCCACATTTCAAGGGGTGAAATCAATGAAAAAAATCGCAGTTGTAAACGACCTTTCGGGGTTTGGCAGATGCTCACTTTCTGTGGCGTTACCAATTCTCTCTGTTATGGGCCACGAATGCAACCCGTTACCTACTGCAATTCTTTCAAATCAGACCGGTTATGACGATTTTTACTCTGTTGATTTCACAGAGCATTTAACCCCTTTTATTGATGTGTGGAAAAAACAAAACGCACAGTTTGACGCCATTCTCACGGGCTATCTTGCAAGTGAAAAACAGGTTGATATTATTCTTGATTTTATTGACCGTTTTGGTGAAAATTCCTTGGTTTTCGTTGACCCTGTAATGGCAGATGACGGTATGCTTTATGACACTTATGACGAAAAGCTTTGCGAAAAGGTAAAAATGCTTACCAAAAAGGCAAATATCATCACACCAAATCTTACTGAACTTTGTATTCTTTGCGATGCAGATTATAATGAAATAAGCAAAAATCCGGAGTATATCGGTGAGTTAGCCTCATCTCTTTTATCTGAAACCACAAAAACCGTAATAGTTACAGGAATAAAATCCGATGCTGAAATTTCAAATCTTATTGTTGAAAAATCAGGCTCAGGCATTGTAAATTCAAAGCTTTTAGGTGGTAGTTATTCAGGCACAGGGGATATTTTTTCGAGTATTGTTTGCGGTGGAATTACCAAGGGAATGAGTGTTTCTGATGCAGTGATTCTTGCAACAGACTTTATTTATTGTTCAATAATAAACACTCCCACAACGCTTGATTACGAGCCAAACGGAGTGAATTTTCAAAAACACTTGGAGATGCTTATAAATGCGAAATAAAAAATCTCTTATAAGAATTACAAATACTGCGATTTTCACTGCAATCATTCTGCTTTCAACAATGCTTGTTAAGTTTTCCACAGGGCTTGGTCAGGGATACATCCATTTTGGCGATTGCTTTATTTATCTTTCGGCTTGCATACTCCCATTCCCCTATTGCCTTGTGGCAAGTGCATTGGGCGGTGCTTTGGCAGATATTCTTGGCGGATTTGCGGTGTGGAGTGTTCCAACAGCAATCATAAAAATCTTAATTGCATTACCTTTTATGTTTGCTTGCAGAAAAAATAACACATCAAAAATACTGAATGTAAAAATTGCGATGATGTCTATTATTTCAGGCGTTATTTCAATTCTCGGCTATTTTATTGCAGAATGTGTTTTGTATTCAACAGCGTCTGCAACACTTTCAATAATCGGCAACACAATTCAAGCGGTTGCAAGCGGAATTCTGTTTATAATAATCGCAACTGCACTTGATAAAATGAATTTTAAATCCAGAGTTTTTAAAGGAGTTTAATATGACTGATATTGTTTATACTTACGGAAATCAGGCTTACCTCAATATTACTAATGCTTGTCCTTGCAGATGTACATTCTGTATTCGCAACAATGGGGACAGTGTTGGCGAAGCAACAACATTATGGTTTGACCACAACCCCACAATCGAAGAAATCAAGGCTGAAATTGACAAATTCGACTTCGGGAAATACAACAATTCAATCATTATCTGTGGTTATGGTGAACCAACTTGTGCTCTCGACAATATGATTGAGGCTTGCAAGTATTTAAAGAGTAAAGGAATAAGCATTCGCCTTAACACAAACGGACTTTCTGACCTTATCAACAAACGCGAAACCGCAAAAGAAATCTGCGAAGTGATTGATTCTGTTTCAATCAGCCTTAATGCACCGACAGCGGAAAAATATAGTGAAGTTACTCGCCCATCATTTGGTGAAAAGTCATTTAATGCTATGTTAAAGTTTGCAAAAGAATGCAAGGAATATGGAATTCCAACAAAACTCACAGTTGTTGATATTATTTCAAAAGAAGATATCGAAGCTTGTAAAAAGCTTTGTGAGGAAATTGGAATACCACTTCGAGTAAGAGAATATACAGCAGAATAATATACAGAAAACTCCCCAAGGAATAACCCTTGGGGAGTTTTCGTTTAGAGATGTGAAAGAGAAAGATGTATAACAAATGACAAAATAGAGTTATGCTACTGTTGAGTTTGTGCGAGTAACACGGTTCTGTGAGCTGTAAACTCTTAAATGCTCACCGCGTGCCACTGCCTTTTTGTGATTATGAATACGGATTGCACGACGGATATTGCCGATTACAATTCTTTTGATTGCCTGTTCAAAGGCGATAACCTTTTCTTCATGCATAAAGCCGTATATGAGAAGAATTGAAACTGCGAGTTCTATTAAAGTTGTGATTGCAAATGTTGCTGACATAATTTTTACCTCCGAATAGTATTCTGTTCGTACCGAACAAACTTGAACAAATGTTCTTTACAAGTCATATTATAGACCAATTTTTTCAAAAGTCAATACAAATGTTCGTAAAATTTTATATTTTCAGTCCGTTTTTATGGACATAATTTGCGATAATTTATGAATATTTTTTCTTGGTAATTTCATATTAACACAATATGTTGTGGTTGTCAATATCTTTTTATACAATATATTTGATTTTAAGTGAAATTTATCGTATCTTTAAGTTAATTTTACTTTTTTCTCTTTGTTCGATAAATTGGGGTTTGTATAAATGCAAAATGTAAAATGCAAAGTGCAAAATATCGGGTCTGCGACGCGATTATATAATTGGGTAGTCATTCTGAGGAACGCAGTGACGAAGAATCTCTGTTGAGTTAACATTTCACTTTGGTGGAGATTCTTCGCTTCGC
>JAZQMC010000013.1:0-101414 GCA_045543095.1 Candidatus Fimenecus sp.
GAAACCTATTACTTTGCTTTTTTTGACCACAAAGGAGCTTACAATTACACCGTATTTTTAAAAGCACCTTGTACTGAACACACAGGCGGCACACAGACCTGCAAGGGTTATCAGTGTGAGGTTTGTGGTGAATGGTACGGTGAAGCAAGTGAGCACACAGATGAAAACGAAAATGGTTTATGTGATGTCTGTGATGCCTTTCTCGGTAATGAAATCAAAGCCGGTGACACCTATACTGTTACTAAAGAAGAGTATGTAAAATTTGTTCCTACTGAAAGCGGTAAATTTATTTTGCGTTCTGTTTCTGATACAGACCCTATGGTAACAATTTATGATAGCGATATGTCATCCATTGCCCAGATAGACGACAGCGACTACAGAGAAGAAAATGACCTTGATTTTTATTTTGAATATGAATATACAGCCGGCGAAACCTATTACTTTGCTTTTTTTGACCACAAAGGAGCTTACAATTACACCGTATTTTTAAAAGCACCTTGTACTGAACACACAGGCGGCACACAGACCTGCAAGGGTTATCAGTGTGAAGTTTGTGGTGAATGGTACGGTGAAGCAAGTGAGCACACAGATGAAAACGAAAATGGTTTATGTGATTTCTGTGATGCCTTTCTCGGTAATGAAATCAAAGTCGGAACTTATACTATCACAAAGGAAGAGTATGTAAAATTCGTTCCTGATGTAAGCGGTAAATTTATTATTAGGTCTGTTTCTGATTCAGACCCGATGGTAACACTTTATGACTGTAATATGGAAGAACTTGTCAAAGTAGACGACAGCTACTACAGAGAAAATGACTACGATTTTTATTCTGTATATGAATATACAGCCGGTGAAACATATTACTTTAAATTTTTCGACCACGAGGGAGGATACAACTACACTGTATATTTAATTGCACCTTGTACTGAGCACACAGGCGGTACACAGACTTGTAAGGGTTATAAATGTGATGTTTGTGGCGAATGGTACGGTGAAGCAGGTGACCATGACCTTAGCACGGAACAGACCTGTAAGGGTTATTATTGTGATTTCTGCGAAGGATGGTACGGTGAAGCAGGTGACCATGACCTTAGCACAGAACAAACCTGTAAGGGTTATCAGTGTGAAGTTTGCGAAGAATGGTTTGGTGAAGCTGACGAAAACA
Source organism: Candidatus Fimenecus sp. (assembly GCA_045543095.1). Classification (GTDB taxonomy): domain Bacteria; phylum Bacillota; class Clostridia; order Oscillospirales; family Acutalibacteraceae; genus Fimenecus. Next base: position 1,166 of record JAZQMC010000013.1, read on the forward strand.
AACACGGTTGGTATTTCGGCGAATGTATATATTGCGGTATCGAATATCCCGCAGATTTAGAATGTGAACATTATTATAGTCATGAAAATGATTACAGATGCATAACTTGCGGAGCAGAGTGTCCCCACGAATCAATAGAGAACGGAGTTTGTACAGATTGTTTATATAGCCTTCCGTTTTCACTTACAACAGGCGAAGCTGTTACATATCACGGCTCTTTCGCAGATGCACTTTACTATGCTGAAGACGGCAGTGTAATAAAATTGCTCAGGGATTACGGCGACTATAACAATCTTGAAATAAACAAGGCAATAACACTTGACCTTAACGGAATGTATTGGGACCAACCATCAAGCGGCAGTTTTACAATTAACGCACCCGTTCATTTTACGGATTCAACAGGAGGCGGTTTTTTATATTACGGTCTTAATATTAACTCTCCTGTTACATTCAGTGGTGGTGCTTACAGATATATCCGTATAGACCTTGAAACTGAAGACGCTCTCAGCGATTATCTTGCTGACGGATATGATTATTTTGACTTAAATACCGATGAAGTCCTTGATTTATCATCTGAAAAACTTGTCGAATATGTAGCAATCAAGCGTAGCCCGTTCACAGGCATTAAGGGTGACTATTTTTACAAGAATGATGTAATGCAGAAAGCATATCAGCTTGTAGAATTTGAAGGCGATTTCTACTATATCGGCGACCGCCATCAAATCGTTAAGGATAAAGAGGTTTATCTCAGAGCAGACAGAATTAACGGCTTAACATTTGCAGATGGTACATCAATCACAGAGGGTTATTATTACTTTGGCGAAGATGGTAAGATGATGATGCGTGAAGGTATTGTCGGAAATCATATTTACAAGGATAATATTATGCTAAAGGCATATCAGCTTGTAGAACTTGACGGCGAATTCTACTATATCGGCGACCGCCATGAAATCGTTAAAAATAATACTGTTTATCTCAGAACAGACAGAATTAACGGTTTAACTTATGCAGACGGCACACCGATTACTACAGGCTATTATGATTTTGACGAAAACGGCAAGATGATAATGCGTGAAGGCATTGTTGGTAACCATATTTACAAGGATAATGTTATGTTAATGGCATATCAGCTTGTTGAGGTTGACGGTGAATTCTACTATATCGGAGACCGCCATGAAATCGTTAAAAATAAAACTGTTTATATCAGAGAAAACAGAATTAACGGCTTGACATTTGCTGACGGTACACCAATTACTGCAGGTTATTATGATTTTGACGAAGATGGCAAGATGATTATTCTTGATGGTGTTGTAGGTAACAAAGTTTATAAGAACAATGTTCAGTTAAAGGCATATCAGCTTGTTGAGGTTGACGGTGAATTCTATTATATCGGCGACCGCCACGAAATCGTTAAAAATAAAACTGTTTATCTCAGAGAAGACAGAATTAATGGCTTAACTTACGCAGACGGCACACCGATTACTACAGGCTATTACGAATTCGACGAAAACGGCAAGATGATTATTGAGTAATCAAATCAATTTAATAAGCTACGGCGGGGTTAATAACCCCGCCGATTTTGTTTAAGTGCATAAATTTGAATTTGTCTATCTGTTTATATTGAAAAAACAAAACGGACTATCAATTTGATAGTCCGTAAATATTTGTGAATAATAAATTATTCTTCGTCGTCTGCACAGCAGTCGCAGTCACAATCGCAGTCAAATTCAAGAACTTCACCGCAAGCAGGACATTCAGCCTCACCGTCGAGAATGATTTCTTCATCAAAATAAATCATTTCGCCACAGTTTGGGCACTCAACTTCATACATATCGTCATCGCAATCGCAGTCACAATCGTCACAATCGCAATCACAGTCATCGCATTCGTCATAGAAGATTTCTTCAAGGTCTGCAAGGTCTTCGTCAACAGCGTCAAGCTGTTCTGTAACGAGTTCCATTTCGTCGTCAAGGTCGCTTACTGCAAGAGCAAGGTCTTCAAGAACATCGAGAACTGCGTTGATAACTTTTGTTTCTTTATCGTCTTTATCAAAATCAAGACCTTCAACAAGTCCTTTAAGATATGCTACTTTTTCTGTTACTGTCATCATTTTTATTCCTCCGTTCAGAATATTAGGGAATATTATATTATTCCATTATGCACGTGACATATACTCGCCTGTACGAGTGTCAACGTTAATCATTTCGCCCTCGTTGATAAAGAGAGGAACCTTGATTTCTGCACCTGTTTCAAGAGTTGCAGGCTTTGTAGCGTTAGTTGCTGTGTTACCTGCAAAGCCGGGGTCTGTCTGTGCAACCTGAAGAGTAACGAATGTTGGTGGTTCAACACCGAAAACATTGCCCTTGTATGAAAGGATTTTACATACCATATTTTCTTTAACGAACTTAAAGTTTTCGCCAAGGTCTGAAGCATTTACCGGAACCATATCGTATGTTTCCTGGTCCATAAAATAGTAAAGACCACTGTCGTTGTAAGAATATTCCATATCCTTTCTCTCAATGAAAGCAGTTGGATATTTTTCAGTTGGGTTGAATGTTCTTTCAACAACACCGCCTGAAATAACGTTTTTAATTTTAGCTCTTACGAAAGCAGCGCCCTTACCGGGTTTAACGTGCTGGAATTCAACGATTTGGTAAACGTTGCCGTCCATCTCAAAAGTTACGCCGTTTCTGAAATCACCTGCTGATACCATAGGTAATATACCTCCGTTTGTTTTTTAGTCACTATAAATAATACAATAAAATTTATTGTATTTCAAGTCTTTTTGTAAAATCAAGGCACAATTATATAACTCTCTGCCTGACTTTCGGCTAATTTTTCATAAAATTCAATGTCTTCCGGTTGATTTTTAACTGTGGGAATAATTTTAAGAGTTGAAAAATTATTCTTTGCATTATCATTCATAACTACATAAGAGCTTGAAACGAATTCAACGTAATCACTGCCTTCGGGTACAGAAACAAGTGGTGAGCAAACTGCCGCAGCGGTATCAAAAAGAGTTCCGCCCCACTTTTCTGTGTTACCGCCCACTGCACCCTCATAGTCAACACCGATAATTACAGGGCATCTGCCTGCTACATCAACTGCTTTTTCAATGAACTGCAGAAGCACTGTGTTACGGTTAAGTGTTGTGTCGTTAGCAGTATAAACAGGCTTTGTACTGCTATTTACTTCGGGGAAGTGAACCGAGTCAAGATAAACGCAATCAGCATCCATTTTTGTAATCTCTTTTATCAAATCACAGATGTAATTCTGCGAGCGGGCATTTGTAGGGTCAAGCCACACTCTGCCACCCAGAATTGCCGAATTATCAAACCATATTTCAGTTTTCTCAACATTTTCGTAAATATAAGCATTGAGCCGTTGCGGAGCAACTGTATCTTCAAAACAGTAAATTCTGCCGATGAGCATAAAGCCTTCTGCCTTGATTTTTTCAATGATTACATCGTCTATTTTATTCAGCTTGTTTGGTACATTAATTTCATTTGATTTGTATGCAAGCTCGCCGTTTTTGTTTTTAAAATCAAGCATGACCGCATTAAAACCGTTCTTCTTAGCCTTTTCAAGAGTTTCTGAAAGGTCAGAAATATCCTCTAAAATTTCGTTTTCAATATAAATTGCCCTGATTGTGCCGATATTATCTGTTGAGATTATGTGATTGTCATTTTGCTCGGGCTCGGGTAATGGGCGAGTGACAAGATTGTGCATAAACTTTGAAAAAATAAAGGTAAAAACAAAAAGGCATACCAAAAAAACGCAGAAAAGAATTTTCTTGTTGCGTTCTCTTTTGTGTGTGCGACGGCTTTCGCTTATTGCCTGATTACCGCGTTGCGACGGATATTTTTTTGAAAAAGGATAGTATCCTTTAAGCTTGCGGGGTGAATTTTCATTATTAGCCATTAGATAAACACCGATGTTCCTGAAATTCCCGTAAATGCAAGGGAAAGAAGTGCTGTGTAAATAAATACAGCGGGGGTTCCCTTAAAGCAACGGGGGATTGATTTATTCATATCAAGGCGTTTAAGACCGCCGTTAATAAGCAAAACTGCGATAATATATGCTGCACCGGCACCGATACCCGCACCTACTGCCTCAAAAACAGAGAATGCAGAGCGATAATTGATGAACGGAACGGCAAGTACAAGTGTGTTAAATGCGGCAATACCAATTCTGCGAATGGTTCGTGGAGAAATTTTACCGTAAACCAACACAACGAGCATTGTTAAAACGTAAACTGCTAACAGTATTCCCGCAAAAATGAGATTGTGCACAATTTCGCTTCGTTCTTTAATCGCGGGGATTGTGTCAAGAAGCACACAGATTGCAGAAACCACAGTTGAAAAATATGTGATAAACATTGCCATGGGGAAAAGTTGGCGGGGTTTTGCACTCATTCGCACTGCTTCACTTATGCCGTAGCCTGCATTAAAAATTAGATTCTGAAAAAGCATAACATAAAGTGCGGCAGAAATCATTTTTAAAAGCATACTCATTCTGCGTCACCTCCGTCATTGTTTTCATTTTCTTCATTACGGTTTTTATAATCTTCAAGCTCTGAAAGCATATCTGAAAAATCGTCAAGATATGTTCGCTCATCTTTGTTTTCTGTACGTGGTGCACGGTGTTGAGCATTTTCATCAATCTTGATTTTTGATTTCTTCTCTTTCTTTTCTCTTTTAGCCTTTTCCTTTTTGATGCGGACAAAAGCAGAGTCTGTTTCGCCCTCTTCACCGTAAGGATTGAAATCGTCATTCATAAGTTCACGCAAAGAACCGCGGAGTGAACGGCGGATTTCAGATGTGTCAAACGATTTATCAGGATTTGCGTCGGGATATTTTTTGTTGATAAAAGCTTTGAGCACCGCCGCCATAAATCCTAAAATAAGCAAAGCACCAAAAGGCATACTCAATGCAGAAAAATGAACAGGCATATTAAGATTTATACCCATAATTGTTCCGTTTGCAAGAATTTCGCGGATAACGCCCACAAGTATTGCAACTGTGCCATAGCTGATTGAAGCGGATAAGGCATCAACAAGACTTTCTTTGATGGTTCTTTTAACCGCGACTCTCTCGCAATGAAGTGCAACAAGTGAGTTAACCGCCATAAGAGGAAGATAAACGCCGAGGTTTATTGTAAGCTCGGGGAAAAATCTTCCTGTTATGTAAGTAATTGGGAAGATGATTGCGATTCCGAAAAGCACATAGAGTGCAACACGCCAATAACGACGAACATTTTTTAAGAGTAAAGATGCCAATACTTCACATACAACCATTTCAACGGCGGTAATTACTGCTAAAAACAATGCGGAGCGTAACGACACGGCAATAGCGACAACGGGACAAAGACCGATTGCCTCAAAAAGCAAGGGGTTTTTAATAAGTGCACTATTGCGTATTCTTTTAAGCATATCTTTTCTATCACTCATTGTCGTCACCTCCTGTAATAAACGGAGAATCTTCAACGGTAACATCATTTTCTTCAGAAATCACATCCTCAAGACTTTCACTCTCGGTGTTTGCAAGAGTTTCGCTATCTTCAGTAACTTCTTCAGATTGTTCTATAATTTCTTCTTCTGAAATATCGGGGATTTCGTTAAGAACTTCGTCGGGCACAAATGTGGGAACGGGTGCTTCAACAAATTCTTCCTCTTTCACAAGAAGTGATTTTTCTTTTTTGGTAAGTGGTAATTTATCAAAGAAATCGGAAATTGCACAAGCGATAAGAATACCGAAAACTGCGGTTTCTTCAAAAGCACCAACATAACGAATAATCATACAGATTATACCGCTTACAAATCCCCATAATGCACGGGGAAGAGTTCTTTTTGGTAAAACTGATGGGAAAGACATAAAGAATACCGCCGAGAAAAGCATCATTCCTCCGCAAAGCTCCATAACGAGAGAAATGAATCTGCCTGTACCGACTCTCGGGAAAATAAGAGCCATAACGATAACGGCGAATATGAATGTAAGAGAAGAAACACTGTCTTTCGGTCTGCGGATAATAAGATAAATCAATGCACCTAAAAGAGCAAGTGCAGAGCCTGTGCCCATTGCAGTAGGCACATTACCAACAAGCACTTCAAGGACTGCTGCGATATTCTGACCGATTGAATTTCCCTGACTTAAAAGAGAGGTTATAGAATTTCCTGTTTCGGAATAATCAAACATAGTTTCGCCCCAACAAAGTACCGAGAAGCAGAATGCAGCTGCGGGCGGGACAAAAGGTGCGTCGTTTGCAGAGCCAAAAGGCACAACGCAAACCACCATCGCAAAGGCAGAAGCACAAACAATCATCCACCAGGGTGCATTTGCAGGCATCATAAGAGCGGTGCAAGCACCTAAAAAGAACGGTGAAAAATCGCGGAGGGGGAATTTAACCTTGAGAATTTTCTCGGCAATCTTACCGCAAACCGCACAGGTCAGCACACCCAATAATACGGCAAAAATAACACGGATACCGTGAGTGAAGACACCAACGAGTATGGGTGCAGAAAGCATTATTGAGTAATCTGTCATAATGCGACGAAGAGCAGTAAATTCAGTTTTATTTTGTTGTGTTGCTGAATTTGTCAATTAAAATTCCTCACTTTTACCAATATTTATTTATTGCACAAAGCAAGTTGAATGTAATATGATGAAATAAGAGATATTTTCGCAAGAGGAGGCAAATCAGAATGATTTACGAAGCACTTAACGAGAATGTTATGTTACTTGAACTCTCACAAGAGGAAATGACCCGATATCGTATTACATACGAAACCATAGAAAAGGATGAAAGCTCCGCCCGAAAGGTTATAAGAAACATTTTAAGCCGTACCGATGCGGGCGAAAGGCTTGAAAAAGGTGAAAATGTTATTGTTGAAGCCTTGCCTGTCCCCAACGGGGGTTGCTTTTTTATTCTCACCTTCACCGAGAAAAAGACAAGGTATAAGGTAAAAAAAGAACCTTATTATGTATTTGAAACCGAAAATCTTGATGACTTGCTCGATTTTGTGTCAGTTATTAAAAAAACACCGGTGAGCAAAGCAAAATGCAAAGCGTATAAAATGAATGATAGATACTTTTTATCTATCCCCCGCAACTCAACCCAAGCCATAAAAATAATGGGCGAATTCGGTAAACGCACTGATATGAGTACATACAGACTTTCTGAATACGGTTATCCGATGGGCGAATTTTATTTGCAATAGTTTTCTTCTGCAATAGCCTTGAATTTTTCGATTGTGGCTTTACGGTCGGGACTTGAGAAAATAGCGTTACCCGAAACAAAAACATCTGCACCCGCTTTTGCAGCAATGGCGATTGTTTTTTCGTTAATTCCGCCGTCAACCTCAATTTCGCAGTTAAGTCCGCGACGGTTAATTTCTTCACGAAGCTTTGCCACTTTTGGCATCATGTCTTCCATAAAACCCTGTCCGCCAAAACCGGGCTCAACAGTCATAACAAGAACCATTGAAAGTTTGTCCAAGTATGGCAAAATTTCCTCAACAGGAGTTGCGGGCTTAACGGTGAGTGAAGCCTTTATTCCGTGAGATAGAATTTTGTCGATTGTTTCGTCTATGGGCGAGTCACATTCTGTGTGAAAAGTGATAATATCGGCACCGGCAGCCGCAAAATCATCAATATATTTAAGTGGTTCACTAATCATAAGGTGCACATCAAAGGGGACTGCGGTCGCCTTTTTAATGCACTTTACAACGGGTGCACCGAGAGTGATGTTGGGGACAAAATGGCCGTCCATAACGTCAATGTGCATATAGTCTGCACCGCAGACTTCCATATCTTTTAATTCCTCTGCAATTTTACCGTAATCGCAAGAGAGAATTGAGGGTGAAATTTTCATCATAACAATATCTCCGAAAAATAATTATAATATCAAGTTATTTTATCATAAAAAGCTTATAATGTCAAAGGAATGTGTGTATTCATAAACTCCGCAAGGAGTTTATTTCATATTTGGCGAAGACAAATATTTCATAATCCAACAGATTATTTCATATTGCGTAGCAATATTTCATTTTTATGAAATAAATTGTTTGCACAATTTGTGAAATATCCCTTGCGGGATATGAAATAGCTGATGCTATGAAATACGCTAAAGCGTATTTTAAATTACACTTGATTTGTGTACAAATACGAATTATAATAATTTCATCAAATTTTTTCGAGGTTATTATGAGCAGCGTAAACAAATCAAAATTCAGCCTTATTCTTTCAATGTTCATATTCGGCACAATCGGTATTTTCAGAAGATATATTCCGTTGCCGTCAAGTCTGCTTGCATTAGCAAGGGGTGCAATCGGCGTTATTTTTCTGCTGATTTTTATGATGTTCAGAAAAGAAAAAGTGAGTTTTAAAGAAATCAAAAATAAAATTTTAATTCTGTGTATTTCGGGTGTGGCAATAGGCTTTAACTGGATTTTGCTTTTTGAGGCTTACAACTACACAACAGTTGCCACTGCGACACTATGTTATTATATGGCACCTGTTTTTGTGATTATCGCTTCACCTTTTTTGTTTAAAGAAAAACTGACGCTTAAAAAGATTATCTGTGTTATTTCAGCACTTGCAGGTATGGTGCTTGTGTCGGGCGTAATAGAAACAGGTTTCACGGGAATAAGCGAATTAAAGGGTGTGCTTTTTGGCCTTGGTGCGGCGATACTTTATGCAAGTGTAGTGCTTATGAACAAAAAGACCGCGGGAGTACCTGCTTATCCGAAAACGGCAATTCAGCTTGGCAGTGCAGCAATCGTTTTATTGCCGTATACAATATTCACCGAGAATTTTGCAGAGATTACCTTTGAACCCCTTACAATAATAATGCTTATCGTTGTGGGCGTTGTGCATACGGGTATAACTTATGCACTTTATTTCGGCTCAATGGATAATCTTAAAGCACAGACTGTTGCAATTTTCAGTTACATAGACCCCGTTGTTGCAATTATTTTGTCGGGACTAATTCTCAATGAAGCTATGAGTATTTTCGGTGTAATCGGTGCAGTGCTGGTACTCGGGTCAACAATGATGAGCGAGATAAATATTAAAAAGAAATAAAAAAAGAAAGCCTCCCTTGTCAAAGGGAGGGGGACCGCCGTAGGCGGTGGAGGGATTCATAAATGATTAAAAGGAATCCCCTCGCCACTTCGTGGCCCTCTCCCCTTTAACAAGGGGCGCTTTTTGTTTACGCATATTCGTTCTTAACTGTTTTCATAACCTTTGAAGCAATCGGCACTGCACTTTTTATTGCCGAGGTGGTATCTTCAACCACAACAATAATCGCAAAGGGCATTTCGGGGAGTTGCGAATAACCCACAAACAATGCATTGGGGTTAGTGTCGGGATTATCGCTGATTTCTGCCGTACCGGTTTTTCCGCACATCTTCATTTTAGGGAAATAACTGTCGCCATATTGATTTGTAACATTTGAGCGTAGCATTTCGTCAAGCTTCTGTGCCACATCCGTTGTGAAATATTCACCGAGCACCGAGCTTTCGGCGGTAAAATCACTCTTGCCCTCGGGCGTTGTAATTTCTTCAACGAGATAAGGGCTCATTGCCGTGCCACCGTTGGCAACAGCAGAAATCATTGTAAGCATCTGGCAGGGGTTTATAAGTGTGGTGTATTGACCAATGCCCGCCCAACCGATGTCGAGAGATTTCGCGTCAGCAAGATTTATCTTACTTGTATTTGCCTTGATTTTTCCGCTGATTGTCATTCGCTCTTCAGAGTTAAAGCCAAGTCGCTCTGCGGTTGCTGTGAGCTTTTCTGCACCCAATTCCTCGGCAATCAATGCAAATGCCACGTTGCAGGATTTATTAAGTGCCTTCTCAAAGCCGATTTTACCGTGAGTGCCGTTGCAGATTACATAGCCCTCGCCAATCTGCACCTTGCCCTTGCATTCAAAGGTGCGGTCATAAATATCGGGAATATTTTCTATTGCACAAGCAGATGTAATCACTTTAAAGGTCGAGCCGGGAGTATAAAGTCCCGAGAAAAATCGATTCATATAAATACCGTCATATTTTCCGCTTGTGTCGGTGTTTATGTCGGTGGGCTTGTTGAGAATATCATAAGTCGGGTTTGAAACAATGCAAACAAGCTCGCCTGTTTTGTAATTCATAACCGCAACTGTACCCTTTTTGTCACCCAATGCTTTGTATGCCGTTTCGCACACATCGGCATTGAGAGTAAGGGTGATGTCATTACCCTTGCCGTAGCGTTTTAGGTTATAAACACCGTCGGTTAAGGTGTAACCTGTTAATTCATCTTTAAAAGAAGTTTGAATTCCGCTTGCAATATAGCCCGCCGAGTCACCTACCGTGTGAAGCACGGCTTTGCGGATATTTTTATTGTCATTGTAAATTCTCACACCGTCTTCGGTGGTTACAAGAATTTCGCCGTTGGTGTCTTTAATGTCACCCGCAGTTGCAAGATTTCCCGAGAAATACAAATGCCCGTTTGCACGGTTCATTGCCCAACTGTCAGCATTTGAAATAAGGTTGAAATACAAAAGAATTCCGCCCGCAAGGAATAAAAGAATTATTGCATAAAGGGATAATGCTCTTCTGCTGATAGATTTCATTGACGAACACCCCCGAATCTGTAAGTGCTGCGGTCAACTGCCTTGATAAATGCTAAAAGTAACCAGCAGGCAATTACACTTGAACCGCCTCGGCTGATAAATGGCAAAGTAACACCCGTCATGGGCAGAATATCGTTAACACCGAATACATTGAGTGCCGCTTGAAACAGCATAAGTGCTGCTGCTGCACAAGCCGCGATTGCATAAAAAGATGAGCGGGCATATTTTGAATGGCGGATTGAATAAACAAGCAACGCAACATAAGAAAGCAGAATTGCACCCGCCATAATCATACCGAATTCTTCACATACCACACCAAAAACCAAGTCTTCGGTGGCGGCGAATATATCGCGAAGCTCACCATTGCCGAGCCCCACACCGAAAAGCCCACCGCTTGCAGAGTAAATCATGGTTCTTGTCTGCTGATAGCCCGAGGTGTCAAAATATTCCCACACATGACCGTATGCGGCAAAGCGATTTGCAACATAGGGGCGGAAAATGAGAACTAAAAGTCCGCCCATAAGCACAACTGTACAAACAAGGAATAATGTTCTTATATCGCCTGAACGCATAAAAGAAATAACAATAAATGTAAAAAAGAATATGAGTGCCGTGCCAAAGTCGGACATTAAAAACAAACAACCCACACAAGCAAAGGCGAAAATGATATATTTGGTTAAACTTTTATTGGACTGAAGTTTTTCAAGTGTCGCCGCACCTACAAAAATGAATATGGCTTTTACAATTTCAGAGGGCTGAATTGAAAGTCCGCCGATATAAAGCCAGTTTTTCGCACCATTTGTGAATGTGGCAAATGCAAGAGTAAGAACAAGTGCACCAACGCCGATTATTGCCGCGGGAATTCGCAATGCCATAACTCGTTTCAAATCTCTTAAAAGCCATTGCAGTAAAACAAATCCGCCAATACCCATAAGTACCGCTATTAGTTGCTTTATCGCCTTGTCAGGATAAACACTCGCGGTGATTGAAAGCCCGATTGATGTGAGCAAAAATGCAATGAGTTCAACTTCAAAGCCTTTTCGCTTAAGCCCAAGACCAGCAATTATAAAATAAAGATATTCAACAAAAATATAGACACCAAAGGTGATTATTATACTTAATTTGAATTCTTCAGCAGATTTTGAAAGCAAAGTGAATAAACAGGTAATTTGAAAAAGAGTAATAACAAAAAGCATTATCACCAAATTTACATTTTTAGTTTTTTTAAGCATAATATCACCTCTTTTATTAAAATTTTATCTCTTACGTTTCCTCATACAAAAATGCAAAATCACCGATTCTGATAACATCACCGTCATGCAACGGAGTTATTGAAAAAACGGGCTCGCCGTTGACGGTGGTTTTTGTAATACTGCCAAAATTTTCAATATGCCACTTGTTTCGTCGAAGTGTCAATTCTGCTTGCCTACGCGAAACATAAGGTGCAGAAATTTCAATATTACTTCCTGCTTCTCTGCCGATTGTCACATAATCACCGTCAAGGTCAAATTCTGCACCGTCGACAATGTTCACAAGGCGTGGGCGAAGTATGGGCTTTTCTTTTTTATGGGAAATATCTTTATCCGCTTCACTGCCCATATAGAATTTCATAATCGCCGTGCCGAATGCAATCACATCACCGTCAGAAAGCTTGGCATTTTTCTCAATTTTTTCGCCGTTTAAATGAACACCTGTTTTCGATTCTGTGTCAAAAACATAAAATCCGTCTTTTCGCAGAGCCACAACCGCGTGGGAACGTGAAACAGTTGAGTTTGAGAACACAATATCACAGGATTTGCTTCTTCCCACCGAGGTTTCATAGCAGGTAATGGGGTGTTGCTCGTTATTTGCCATATTGACAAGCACCGCATACACCTTTTTTTCGGGACGCAGACGGATAAGCGACCATACGCAGTTTATAATTACCGCAATGGCAAGAATACACAGCACATATCGCATAATATATTCAAGATTATCCATATATACTCCTCCCGAAAATAAATTTTTTCTATTATAAGGATAACTTTTACATTTAGTCTTGTCAATTCATTTAAGGATAATGTAATTGTTTTTTAATTTTTCTGTAATCAATTTTAATAATTGTGTTATAATCGTTATAGGTGATTTATATGACGGAAATTGAAAAAAGAGTACAAGCTAAACTTTTCGAAATGCAGGATTTATCTTATCGCGAATTTCATTCAAGGCTTATGCCCACCGTACCAAAAGAAAAAATTATCGGTGTACGCGTGCCGGCACTTCGTAAATTCGCAAAGGAATTCGCCAAAACTGACGATGCAAAAGATTTTATTGAAATTCTGCCCCATAAATATTATGAAGAAGATAATCTGCACGCATTTTTAATTGAACAAATCAAAGATTTTGATGAATGCATTTCTGCTTTAGATGATTTTCTTCTATTTGTTGATAATTGGGCAACCTGTGATATGATGTCACCGAAAGTGTTGAGCAAAAACCCCGTTTTACTATATAAAAAAATTGAAGAGTGGGCAAAGTCAGAACACATTTACACAGTGAGATTTGCTGTTGTTACTTTAATGAAATTTTTTATGAATGAACATTTAGATAAAAAACATCTAAGCTTGCTTTTGAGTATTAAATCTGACGAATACTATATTAATATGGCTGTTGCGTGGTATCTTGCAACTGCACTTGCAAGTAACTGGGGTATGGTTATTCCGTATATAGAAAAACAGAAATTCAGTAAATGGGTACATAATAAAGCAATTCAAAAAGCAGTTGAAAGTTACAGGATAACGAAAGAACAGAAAGAGTACTTAAAGACACTTAAAGTTAAATAAAAATAGCCTTTAAAATTCTTAATAATTACGCATTACGCATTACGAATTCAGCATTAAAAAAGCACCCCGCAGGGTGCTTTTTGTTATTATTTCTTCTTCGGTGCTTTAACTTTATTAAGTTTTGCGTTTACTTCAAGGATTTGTTCTTTTGTAAATGCTCCGCCAAGCATTGAAATAGCACGTTTAACGGTGAAGCCTTTAGCCATTCCGTAAATGTTTTTAAGCATTGCAGGAGTCATCTTAAATCCGCCGATTACACCGCCACCGCCTTTTTTCTCTTCGCCGTTTTCGTCCTTGCCACCACTCATTGAGCCTTTGAGCATAAGAACGAATTTGAGCATTACGAGTTTACCACCGAATGTACTCATAATATCACCGATGGTATTGTTAATTGAAAGGTATCCGTCAGGAGTACTGATTTCGAACCAGTTGATAACCTGACCTTCTTCTTTCATAATGTATGATTCGTTTGGAGTATCAACCTTGTTTATTGTTGCTGTGTCAGTAAGGTCACCTGCAACAACTTTGAGTTCAGTTGTACCCTCATTCTTAACGTCAAAGTAGAAGAATGGGTATTTACCCTTTGTCTGCTTACCAACGCTTACGCCGTTTGCAAAAAGTTCGATTTCAGGTTGGTTGGAGTAAACAGTAACTTTTGTTACATCCTCAACTCTGTCAATGTAACGCTTACCGCAAAGGTGAACCATTGGTTTATCTGAAAGCCAAGCCTGATATGCATAGAAAGAGTCTTTCTTGTACTTTCTGTCGAATGTTACAAGACCCTTGTGGTTCATACCGTTTTCGCCACCCTCTGCACGAGCATCAGCGGCAAAGTCGAACATATTCCAAACGTGAGTTGCCCAAAGATATGGTCTGTCAGCAATCTGTTTGATAAGTTCTTCGTGGTAGTATGACTGATATTCTTCTGTGTAGTCACCCTGAGTAGGTGTTGATGTGTGCCAGTTAAGAGCCTCACAACCGTACTCGGAAATACCGATTGCCTTGTTAGGATATTTCTTGTGGAAATTGTCAAACCAAGGGCCGTTCATTTCTGTTGAGCCACCGTACCAACCGAAATAGTGATTGTATGAAAGTACGTCAGAAATATGTACATAAGGGTCATCAATATCGCACATTGAAACTGCTGCAATAGTTGTAAGACGGGTTTTATCCATCTCGTGAACCATATCGTTGAGGTCCTTGTGGTTTTTAATAAGGTTTGGATTTGAACCTGCAATTGTGATTTCGTTTGAAAGTCCCCATACAACGATTGATGGGTGGTTATAGTTCTGAACAACAAGCTCTTTCATCTGTGAAATTGTGTTGTCATAGCCTGTTGGCATATGGCTTGAAATATATGGAATTTCTGCCCAAAGCACAAGACCTGCCTCGTCACAAAGGTCATAGAAAACCTGTGAATGCTGATAGTGAGCAAGACGGATTGTATTAGCACCCATTTCAAGGATAAGCTCAAGGTCTTCCTTGTGCATTTCAGGTGTAAGAGCATTACCAACATCGGGTCTGTCCTGATGACGTGAAACACCGCGTAGTGGATATTCTCTACCATTGAGAATAAAGCCTTTTTCAGGGTCGATTTTAAATGAACGACAACCAAAACGAGTTGAAACCTCATCAACCTCGACTCCGTCGCAAATTAAAGTTGCCTTTGCTGTGTAAAGATATGGGTCAGCAAGTCCGTCCCAAAGGTGAACATTCTTGATTTCAAATTCTGTGTCGTCATCGTCTTCTTTGGAAGCGATAACTTCACCGTCTGCGATGATTTCATAACGAACTTTGCAATTATCATTCTTGAAGAATGTCTCGATTTCGATTTCAGCATCTGCACCCTTGATTTTTGGAGTAACCATAATAGCAGGTGAGCCGTAGTAATCAAGGTCAAAGTGATTTTTATTAACACCGATAACACTTACATCACGATAAATACCACCGTAGAATGTAAAGTCTGCATTCTGTGGATAAACTCGGTCGTTTGCAGAGTTGTCAACTGCAACAACAAGCAAGTTTGTATCTTTAATGTCTTTAATTTCTGCACGGAAAGTTGAATAACCACCGTCGTGCTTTGTGATTTCTTTGTTGTTCCAAAAGACTACGCAAGATGAGTTTACACCGTCAAATTGAAGATATTTAACTTCGCCTGCAGGTAACTCGTCCGCTTTAATTTCCTTTGCAAAGTAGCAAGTACCACGGTAATAGTCGTTTCCGCCGTCTTGACCGTCCTTGCCGTTCCAAGTGAAAGGAAGATTAAGTTTTTCCCAATCAGCAGGTAGAGTTGTAGGGGCGGATTTAGCACTCTTTGAAAAGAGCCAATCGCCGTTGATTACCTTAATATTTCTCATAATAACCTCCAAAAAGCATAACATTTATGTATATATTATACTGGTTTGTTTTTCTTTTTTCAACTGTTATTGAACATATTGTTGGGTATAAAAAAATAAAATCACTTGTAACAGGTAGAAATTTTAATAATAATATGATATAATACTTTTGTTAAACGTAATGGAAAGGAAGAACAATAGATGAAGTATGATGTAATTATCGTTGGAGCAGGTCCGGGAGGAATTTTTGCTGCTTACGAATTAGTACAGCGGAAGCCTAATTTGAAAGTATCGGTTTTTGAAGCAGGACATTCATTGGAAAAGCGTAAATGCCCCATTGACGGTGAAAAAATCAAGACTTGTATTAACTGTAAAAGCTGCAGTATTATGAGCGGTTTTGGCGGTGCGGGTGCTTTTTCTGACGGCAAATATAATATCACCAATGATTTTGGTGGTACATTATATGAATATATCGGCAAAAAACAGGCTTTAGATTTGATGAAATATGTTGATGAAATCAATCTTAAATTCGGTGGTGAAGGTACAAAGTTATATACAACTGCCGGTTCTAAATTCAAGACTATTTGTGTTCAGAACGACTTGCATTTGTTAGATGCTTCTGTTCGTCATCTTGGCACAGATATAAATTATGTTGTTCTTGAAAATCTTTATACATATTTAAAAGATAAAGTGGATTTCTTCTTTGACACTCCGGTGCAGAATATTCAAATAATTGATGGCGGTTATGTCGTTAAAGCTAAAGATGTAGCTTATGAATGTGAAAAATGCGTTGTATCTGTCGGCAGAAGTGGTAGTAAATGGATGGAACAGGTTTGTAAAGAACTCAATATTCCAACTAAATCAAACCGTGTAGATATTGGTGTTCGTGTTGAATTACCTGCAAATGTGTTTGCACACTTGACTGATGAACTCTATGAAAGCAAAATCGTATATCGTACAAAGCAGTATGAAGACAAGGTTCGTACATTCTGTATGAATCCGAAAGGTGCTGTTGTTAACGAAAACACTAATGGTATAATTACTGTTAACGGTCACAGCTATGAAGACCCCGCTATGCAGACAGAAAACACAAACTTTGCATTGCTTGTAGCAAAGCATTTCTCTGAGCCCTTTAAAGATTCTAACGGCTATGGTGAATCTATTGCAAGACTCAGCAATATGTTGGGCGGCGGTGTTATTGTTCAGCGTTTCGGTGACTTGATTCGTGGCCAGCGTTCAACTCCGAGCCGTATTGAAGAAGCATTTATCACACCTACTCTTCAGGCGACACCGGGTGACTTAAGTCTTGTACTTCCAAAGCGTCTTTTAGATGGTATCATCGAAATGATTTATGCATTGGATAAGGTTGCACCGGGTACTGCAAACGATGACACATTGTTGTATGGTGTAGAAGTTAAATTCTATAATATGGAAGTTGCAGTTAACGAAAAGTTAGAGTCATGTTATGACGGACTTTATATCATTGGTGACGGAAGTGGAATTACCCACTCACTTTCTCACGCTTCTGCAAGCGGTGTGCACGTTGCAAGGGATATTGTAAAGGAATAAATTGATGTAAGAATTGAAAAGACCACCTGTTGTTCAGGTGGTTTTTTGATGGAAATTTGATTAGGTGATTAAAAATCAAGGCGGAGGCTTGTATATCATCAATTCCGCGAGGAATTGCATATCATCAAAACAAAGTTTTGTATATCATCGTTGCGGAAGCATTTTTGATACACGCTAACGCGTGATGATATACAACACGGTGTTGCCGTGTTGATGATATACCATTGCTTCCGCAATGGATAAAAAAATCCAAGTCGAAAGACTTGGATTTTTTGGCACCCCCTGCGGGAATCGAACCCACATCTAATCCTTAGGAGGGATTTATTCTATCCATTGAACTAAGGAGGCATATTTTCAGTGTCATTCTGAGGAGTGTAACGACGAAGAACCTCTACCAAAAATTGTTTGTGTTTCGAGATTCTTCGCTTCGCTCAGAATGACATTTCATTTATTATTCTGCTTTATAATTTTCTGCCCAAGTGTCAACAACTGCTGAAAATTCTTCACCTTTCATCTTTTTGAGGCAATCCGTACGGTATGTATTGTAATATCCGTATTCTTCGCTGAAAACATCAACGCGGTTAACAAGGAAGATGTAATCGCCAATGGTAAAAACTTCTGTTTTTCCGCTTTCTATTCCTTTCACTTTGTTCCAAAAGCCCTCGGGAAATGTGCCGTCAGAAAACGAATTTATAACAGCATTACGAACTTCGGTGTTTTCACCCAACGAGCCTACCGATTCTTCAATTGAAGTACCCTCTGTTACCATTTCGGCAACTGATTTGAATGAGTTTGTGAGCTTTGTCTTTTCTGCCTCGGTCATTGGCACTGTTGCACCATTGTCGTCAACATTGAAAAGATAACCTGTAACAAAACGGATTGCTGCGTAATTTTCACCGAAATATTTTTTTGTTTCATCTTCGGTTACAGGGTGGTCGCCGTCAGCGGCATAATAATCTGCAAGCAAAGCATTTTCATAAGCATTTGACAACTCAATTTTATAAACGGTTTGCTTTGAAATATCATTCTCGGTATAAAAAGAGCCGTAAAGATGCCATAAATCATTAACGCGGGTTGAAACCTCTGATTTCTCACTTGAATCAAGCACTAAACCGCGATTTGAAAACTCCGAATTGATGGCAACGTATCTTGAAATATCATTGAGAATTGCATCTTCACTAATTTCACCGTTTTCATTTTTTGCGGCGTGAACATCAAAATATGCATAAACCTCATTGTCGATTCTTGTGCCGTTAACTTTAACTTTTGTAGGTGCACAAGAGGAAAGTGAAAGCACCATAACGGCAACAAGAATAAGGGAATTTATTTTTTTCATTATTTTTCTTCTCCCTGTTTTTTAATATATTCCTTGTAAAGTTTTTCTTTTAAAAGTCTTTCTTCTTTTTCTTTTTCTCTTTGTGCTTTGACTTCCGCTTTGTTTTTACCGATAATTCCGTTGCGTAAAAATGCTACAAGAAGCATTGCGATTATTGAACCTGCACCGCAACAGATAAAATCCCA
Source organism: Candidatus Fimenecus sp. (assembly GCA_045543095.1). Lineage (GTDB taxonomy): Bacteria > Bacillota > Clostridia > Oscillospirales > Acutalibacteraceae > Fimenecus. The sequence continues at coordinate 20,022 of JAZQMC010000013.1, forward strand.
CATTGTGTCTGTGTTGCCTCTTTGTAAGGTCAGGCCGTAAATCTGGTCCATTGAAAATTCATAAATTTCCCAACCGACCGCAATGCTCAATGAAAACGCAAGTGAGAAAAGTGATGACATTGCAGGACCTAAATTGCCACCACGCTTACGGTAAACAATATTTGCAAAGTCATAGCCGAACCAAGCGGCTAAAAATCCCGAGCAGAAATGGGTTACCAAATCGAAATGCTCAAAAGTTGTGCGGTTGTTAAGGGTTGAGCCGATGCATACCGCGATGAAAATAAAAAGATTAAGCATTGTTTGTGTCATATAATCGACTTCGATTATAAAGGATTTACCACCAAAAATCTGAAAGAAATCCCAAAGGTGAGTAAAAATAATGGCGAAAATTGCCTCTAAAAACTCAACCACCGAGCCGTGAAAAAGCCCATAAATGCCCCAGCCTAAAATTACAATGCGTAAAATAAGCCAGAGTATTTTATGTGATTTTGGTAAATAGCCGAAATTGTTAGTCATATTTTTCACCTAATTGATTATATCATAAGTATCGTGAATGAGCAACCGTCAATATATATCCCGCCGTTTTCAACCGTGCCGTTCATTAGAGTTTTAGCATTTCGGTAGTTTTCGGGCAGATGATAGGTTATTGGGTGCTCATTGCGATTGACGATTACCATTATATCTCCGTTTTCGTCTGCTCTGCGATATGCAATGCAACCGAGCATTGAAGAAACGGGATAAAAATTACCCTTTTTGAATACGGGATTTTCACGTCTAATCCTACCCAATTCCTTATAGAATTTTATAAGCTCACGATTTTCGTTGCCCCAAGGGTAGCAACCGCGGTTGAACGGGTCTTTGTAGCCTTCCATTCCCGCCTCGTCACCATAATAAACCGACGGCACACCGGGGAGGGTGTATTGAATTGCAGCGGCACATTTTAAAAGTTTTAATCCTTTTTCATACTTGTCGCCAAGATTGTGGCATGACTGCCATTGACGGTCACGGTATTCACAACTTTCACCTGCGATTTTAGTTATTGCACGCTCTGTATCGTGAGTGCCGATATGATTCATCATAACATCAAGGCACTCTTTCGGATAATTTTCAACTATGCTCATTACAGACTGCATAAAGTTTTCTGCTTTACCGTTGCGGCAGAAGTCAAGAATTGCATTTGCAAAGGGATAATTCATAACAGAATCAAACTGACTGCCGAGTAAATATCGTCTGCGTGCACCGTAACTGTGCTTTGTTGTTGCATCTTCCCATACTTCGCCCATAAGCAGTGCGTCGGGCTTGGTTTTCTTTAAACGAGCACGCAATTCGTCAATGAAAACGTCGGGTAATTCGTCGGCAACGTCAAGACGGAAGCCGTCCGCCCCTGCATTAAGCCACTTTTCGATTATACCGCCCTCGCCGTTGATGAATTCGCGGTATTCCTCGCCTTCCTCAATAACCTCGGGCAGAGTTACAAAACCCCACCAGCTCTGATACTTTTCGGGATAGTTTGTGAATTTATACCATTTGTAGTATGGGCTTTTAGGTGAATTGTAAGCACCTAAAGTTTCATATCTGCCGTTTTTGTTGAAATAAACGCTGTCTGCACCTGTGTGGGAGAATACGCCGTCAAGAATTATGTGTATTCCGAGCTCTTTTGCAGATTTGCAAAGAGATTTAAAATTTTCTTCAGTACCTAAAACGGGGTCGATTTTACCATAGTCCGCCGTGTCATAGCGATGGTTTGAATGAGCCTCAAAAATGGGGTTGAGATAAATGCAGGTCACACCCAAACTGCTAAGATAGGGGAGTTTTTCTTCTATTCCTTTTAAATCACCGCCGAAAAAGTCATTGTTTAAAACTTTGCCCTCAGCGGTGGGTCGCCATTGGGGCTCAGTGCCCCAATCTGAACGCATAACGCGGTCTGCGGGCACATTTTCCTTTTTTGCACCCGAATTATAAAAACGGTCGGGAAAAATCTGATAAATTATTCCGCCCTTAAGCCACTCGGGAGTTGTAAAATTCTTTTCGGTAACGGTGAGCTGCCAATCGTTATGTGCACCAAAACTGCCCGAAAATCCGCCGATACCGTTGTCGATTTCTAAAACGGAGCTTCTGCCGTAAGAAGAAAAGAAATCAAAATGATACCAATAAAGACCCTCACGGTCTATTGAGGTTTGAATATCCCATATCTCAGCGTCATCGCCCGACATTCCCGCCCATGACATAGGGAATTCTTCATAAACCTCGTCATCACGGCGAATTACAAAAAGTGCACCACTGCAACAAAATGAACGTGGAAGAACAAGACGGATGTGAATTTCTTCACCCATCTGCACACTGCCGAATTTATTTTTAAAAAACAAATCTCTTGAATTGTACGGAATAAAATCCATAGTGTCACACTCCGCAAGTCATTAACTAATATATTTTAACAAAATAATGGGTATATTGCAAGACTGATTGTTTAACTAACAATCAAATACGCATTGCGTATTTCATAGCGAAGCTATTTCATATCCCGTAAGGGATATTTCATAAATTCATTAAAGAATTTATTTCATTGATGAAATATTGCTACGCAATATGAAATAATCAGTTAGATTATGAAATATTTGTCTTCGCCAAATATGAAATAAACTACTCGCGTAGTTTGTTGATGATGAAAATACGCGTTGCGTATCAAGAACTACATTACTATTGATTTTAACAATTCAATATGCTAATATTATTATATATGTAATATAGGGGGATAATCTCAATGTTTAAACTTTATGCGGAAATGAAAATCGGCGGTGGCGACCGTGCGTATTCAAGTTATGAAAACGAGTGTTTTTCTTTTGACTTAAAAGAAAACGATAAGAAAATTAAAGGTGTTTTCACTGCTAAAAAGGATATGGAAATGAAGAGCTTTGCTCTTACAACAGAAAAGGATTTCGATGATGACGATTTGTTCTATGCAAACGGCTATCAGGCATGGACAACATCTCGTGAATTTTCAAAGGATGATAAATTCGACGGTCTTTTTGAGCCTGCAAAAATCACAAAGTTTACTGCTCACTTTGCAGGACTTTCAGGTGACTATCATTTTGCTAAAGATTATGGCGAAAAGGGTAAGTTCCACGGCTATACATACTGCTATTTCCGTGAAAAAGGTGAAAATGAAATCACACTTTACGGTTCAAGAAGCGAGCGTCAGGGATTCACCGTTTTTGAAGTTGATATGAACGACGAAAAGTTCACAATCAGAAAAGATGTTGAGGGCTTAAAGCTTAAAGCAGGTCAGGAGTATGAAATGTTTGATATTGCTATCATTGAGGGTGATATGAACAAGGTTATGGATAAATATTTCTTCGACTTCGTTGGCTGCAAAAAGCCTGCAATCAAGCACCTTTCAGGCTATACATCTTGGTATAACTATTTCCAGAACATTGACGAAAAAATTATCCTTCGTGACCTTGACGGACTTGACCGTGCAAGCGAAGAGGTTAGCATTTTCCAGGTTGACGACGGTTATCAGCATGCAGTTGGCGACTGGCTTATCACAGACCATAAAAAATTCCCCAACGGAATGAAATATATTGCAGATAAAATTCACGAAAAGGGTTATAAGGCAGGTATCTGGCTTGCTCCTTTCAGTGCACAGCGTAGTTCAATTCTTGCTAAAAAGCACCCCGAATGGTTGCTCCGACACAACCGCAACGGCCAAAAAATGCTCGGTTGTCAGGGCTGGGGCGGTGCTTATACACTTGATATTTATCACCCCGAGGTTCGTGCATATATCAAAAAAGTGTTCGACACAGTTCTCAATGTGTGGGGCTTTGATATGGTTAAGCTCGACTTCCTTTACAGCCAGTGTATTGAGCCCAGAAACGGCAAAACCCGTGGCGAAATTATGTGTGACGGTGTAGATTTGCTTCGTGAGGCTTGCGGTGACAAATGGATTTTAGGTTGCGGTGTGCCGCTCGGTGCTTGTATGGGTATTTTTGATGCATGCCGTATCTCTTGCGACGTAAATAAGAACTGGAAATTCGAGCTTAAAAAGAGCCTTAACATTAACTCAATTGTTACAGGTATCAGATTTAACAACGAAATTCCGTCATCACAGAATGCGATTATAAACACAATCTTCCGTAATCACCTTGACGGCAGAGCATTCTGTAACGACCCCGACGTATTCTTCCTTCGCGACATTAATATTGGCTACAATATGGAGCAGAAGCTTCTTCACGGTAAAGTAAATACCGTTTGCGGAAACGTTCTCTTTGTTTCAGACAACGCAGGCGATTTTGATGATGAGAGAATTGAATACTTAAAGGAATTCTTCAGAGATAAAGATTACAGAGTTAAATTTGCCGAATTTGAGAGTGACGATGTTATTCGCCTTGACTTCTCAGAAGATGGCGTTGACAAAACATTGAGATTCAGCCTTGACTCAGGCGAAAGCAACATTTACGAGGTGCTTTAAAATATGAAGTTAGCAGTTATCGGCGGTGGCGGTGTCCGTTCAATGTTTCTCTCTAAAAGCATTGCGGGCAGAGCCGAAAAGATGGGGGTTACAGACCTCGTCTTTATGGATAACAATGAAAAGAAACTGAATATTTACGGCAAGATGGCGAGAGAGGTCTCTCGCCGTCTTTGTCCTACTTTGAATTTTACGTTAACTACTGACGGCAAAGAAGCTATTGAAAATGCGGATTATGTAATCACGACAATTCGTGCGGGCGGTGACAGAATGCGTTGCCGTGACGAGCGAATTGCACTCGATATGGGGCTTTTAGGTCAGGAAACTACGGGGGCGGCAGGTTTTTCGTTCGCAATGCGTAGTATCCCCGCACTTAAAGAGTATTGTGAATTGGTGAAAAAATATGCAAAGCCTAACGCTATGGTGTTCAATTTTACAAATCCCGCGGGTGTTGTGTCACAAACTTTACGCGATATGGGTTATGATTTTACTTATGGTATCTGCGATGCACCAAGCGGAATGTTAAGAAGATTTGAAGAACTTTACGGCTACCCCGAAAACCACCTTGACGCACTCTGCTATGGGCTTAATCACTTGTCATTTTTTAAATATATAAAGGCTGATGGTGTTGACATAACAAGCAAGATTGTCAGCGACGACGAGGCTTATAAAAATACTGATTTGCGTTATTTTGATAAAGAATTTTTAATGCGTAAAAAGTATGTGCCCAATGAATATATGTATTATTTTTACAATCGGGAAAAAGCGGTTGAGAATATTTTAAATGCAGAACGCACTCGCGGTGAACAGATTGCAGAAATTAACGAAAAAATGACCGAGGCACTTTCAAATATTGACATTGAAAATAACTTTGAAAAGGCACTTGAAATCTTTGACTATTACTACGGACTTCGCGAGAATTCGTATATGGCGAGCGAAACGGGTGAAAAACGAAATTCCACATGGCATTTTGATATGTATGCACCCGACGACGGCGGTTATGCGGGCGTAGCACTTGGCATTATTGATGCTAAAAATCAGTTAAGCGATAAAAAAATAATTGCTTGCGTGCCCAATAACGATAAGGCAATTGATTTTCTTGAAGAAACCGATACTGTTGAAATTTCTTGCGAGGTTAAAAACGGCAAGGTGACACCAATTAAAATCGGTGAAGTGCCCGTTGAAAATAAAGAGATTATTGCAAGAGTTAAGGCTTATGAGCGACTTGCTTCAAAGGCTATTATAAACTGTGACCGCGAGAGTGCGGTGGATTGCTTGTATCTGCACCCACTTGTATCTTCTTATTCACTTGCGGAAAAATTGGTTGACAGTTACATTGAACTCAATAAGGATTATACGGGAGAATGGAAATGAGCTTTGTTGCGGCTTTCGGAAAACTGAATGTTGACTTGCTTTATGCGGGTATGCCACGAATTCCTAACGAGGGTGAAGAAATCTACTCACGGGATTTTAAGGTGTGCCTTGGCGGAGGCTTGCCCGCAACAATGATAAACTGCTCGCGTTTGGGTGTGCCCGCTAAAATCGGTACTTTTTTGGGTGATGATATGTTCTCGCAGTTTGCAAAAGGCGAACTCGATAAAAGCGGAACGAAATACGAAGTCTTTGAAAGTAAAAATTATCCGCTGAATGTGACATCTGCTATAATTACTGAAAAAGACAGAACCTTTGTGTCTTACGGCGGAACAGAAAACTATACCGACGAAATGCTCGAAAAAATCTATAATTCTCTCAAAGGTGCAAAGGTTGTTGCCATTCAAGAGAATATTCTGCCCGTTTACAAAAAACTCAAAAAAGACGGCATAATTCTTGTGCTTGATACGGGTTACAGCGATGATATGTCAATGGAAAAACATAAAGATTTGATTGAAATTGCCGATTATTACACCCCAAGTATTGACGAAACCGAAAAATTAACAGGTACTCGTGATTATAAAGAATCTTTAAAAATCCTCGGCGAATATTTTCCGAAACCTATCGTAAAACTCGGCAAATACGGTTGTGCGGGGTATGACGGTGAAATCTTTAAGATAGATAACATTGATGAATTCAAGTGCATTGACGCCACAGGTGCGGGCGACGCATTTCTTGCGGGATTCATCTATGGTTTATACAATAAATTGACCTTTAAAGAGTGCATTTTAGCGGGTAACATTACCGGCGGAAAATGCGTGACGGGTATAGGTTGCCTGACGGAGTATGTAACAGAAAAACAAATTGCGGAGCATATTGAAAAATACAGATTTTTGATAAAGTGAGTGTCTTAAATGAGTAACAACAAACTTGATATATCACAACAAATGGCGACCACATCTGTGTGGAAACTTATGTTAAAATTAAGTATCCCCGCAATTCTCGCACAGATTGTAAATCTGCTTTACAATGTGGTTGACAGAATTTATATAGGCCATATGGAAGCTGTGGGCACAGCGGCACTTACGGGTGTTGGCCTTTGCAACCCAATAATAGTGTTGATTTCTGCATTTACAATGCTTGTTGCCCAAGGTGGTGCACCGCGTGCGGCGATTGAAATGGGCAAGGGGGACATAAAAAAAGCAGAGAAAATTCTCGGTAACTGTTTTGTGTTATTGTTCTTCTTTGCTATTGTATTGACCATATTGTTTATGGCATTTGGTGAAAAACTTTTAATGGCTTTCGGCGCAAGTGAAGATACGATTATATATGCTCTTCCCTATATGCAGATTTATGTTGCGGGTTCAATTTTTGTGATGTTTAGCCTTGGTCTTAATATGTTTATAACAACTCAGGGTTTTACAAAAATAAGTATGGCAACGGTGCTTATTGGTGCCATTTGTAATATTGTGCTTGACCCCATATTTATTTTCGGCTTTAAGATGGGTGTGCGTGGTGCGGCACTTGCAACAATAATTTCTCAAGGGGTTTCAGCGGTCTGGGTGCTCTCGTTCCTTTTGGGTAAGCAAACAAAACTTAAAATTAGAAAAGAAAACTTTTTGCCCTCGGCTAAAATTCTTTTGCCCGTATTGGCACTTGGGATTTCACCATTCATTATGAATGCTACCGAGGCGGTTATAAATATTTCGTTTAATTCTTCGCTTCAAAAATATGGCGGGGATATTGCGGTTGGTGCTATGACAATCTGCACAACCGTTTTTCAGATCGCTTGGGTGCCTGCACAGGGAATCGGTCAGGGTGCACAGCCCATTATCAGTTATAACTACGGTGCAAAAAATGCCCAAAGAGTTAAACAGGCATTCAAGGTGTTTTTAACAATCTGTTTTTCATATATTTTCATATTTGGAGTGCTTATTGAATTGTTCCCGCAATTCTTTATCGGAATTTTTAATGATAATCCCGATTTGGTGGATACGGCTACTTGGACAATAAGACTTTACGGTTGTGCAATGACATTCTTCGGTATCCAAATGGCAGTTCAACAGACATTTATTGCACTCGGCAAGGCAAAGGCATCATTGTTTATTGCATGCTTAAGAAAAGTTATTCTACTTGTTCCGCTGATTTACATTTTACCTAATTTCTTTGAAGATAAAGTTTTTGCGGTGTTCCTTGCAGAGCCGGTTTCGGATGCTATTTCAATAATTACCGCATCAGTTGTATTCATATTTGTGTTTAGAAAAGAAATGAAATTGATGAAAACAGAAATATAAAAAATACTGTACATTCTTGCTATATTATGGTAGAATGCAATATATATTAAAATGAATTTTTCAGTTCTTAAATAAAGGGGAAAAGAAAATGGAAAAAGAAATTTATTCTCTTGCCTTTGACATTGGTACAACAGGTGTTAAAACCTGCCTTTTCAAAATCGGTAAGACAATCGAGCTTTTAGAGGCGGCAACCGAGGGCTATAATCTTTATATTATGCCAAACGGCGGTGCAGAGCAGGACCCTGACGAGTGGTGGTCTGCTATGTGTTCAACCTCAAAAAAGGTTATTAAGAATTCAAAAATTGACCCTAAAAACATTTATGGTATTTCTTTCTGCTCGCAGATGCAGGGCTTGGTGCTTGTTGATAAAGACGGAAACCATGTTCGTCGTGCGTTCAGTTATATGGACCAGAGGGCTACTGAAGAAATCAAAAAGGGTATTGCTTACGGTCCGCAGATTGCAGGTGCAAATATTGCAAAACTTCTTCCGTCACTCGCAATTACAGGTGCGGTTGCGGCAAGCGTTAAAGACCCTGTGTGGAAATATAAATGGACTGAGGCTCACGAGCCTGAAAACTTCAAGAGAGTACATAAATGGCTTGATGTTAAAGAGTATCTCATTTGCCGTATGACAGGTGAATTCGTAATGACAAAGGACTCTGCTTTCGGTGCATTGCTTTATGACATCAACAAAAAGTGCTGGAGTCCGAAAATCTGCAGTATGTTGGGCGTTAATATGGACCACCTTGCTCGTATTGCTGACTGTACCGAAAAAATCGGCGAGCTTCGTCCTCAGCAAGCGGAAGAATTAGGTCTTGTTCCCGGCATTGCCGTATTTGGCGGTGGCGGTGACGCTACACTTATCGGCGTTGGTGCAGGTGCTACAGAGCTTGGCGACACTCATATTTATCAGGGTACATCGGGTTGGGTTTCAACTGTTACTGATAAGAGCGTTGTTGACGCAAGTGCAATGATGGCTGCGGTTGTTGGTGCGGCTGATGGTATATACAATTATTTCGGTGAGCTTGAAACTGCAGGTAAGTGCGTTGAGTGGGTAAAAGACCATTTAGCACTTGATGAAATTGATATTTATCTTGATAAACAGCCTGCACTTAAGCGTAAAAAGGCAGACCGCGAGGTTGTTTATAAAGGACTTTATGATTATATGATGGAGGTTATCGATTCGATTCCCGCAGGTAGCGGCGGTGTAATCTTCACACCTTGGCTTCATGGTAACCGTTGCCCGTTTGAAGACCCAAATGCACGCGGAATGTTCTTTAACATCAGTCTTGATACAGGTAAGACTGAAATGCTCAGAGCCGTTGTTGAGGGTGTTTGCTTCCATCTTCGTTGGTTCCTTGAAACTGAAGAAAAGAAAGTTAAGACTTCAAAAACAGTTCGTTTTGTAGGTGGCGGTGCACTCTCTGACGTAACAAGCCAGATTCTTGCAGATGTCACAGGCAGAGTTGTTGAAACTGTTGACAGCCCACAAAATGTTGGTGCAGTTGGTGCAGCGGTTCTTGTTGCTATTGATGCGGGTATAATTGAAAGAGTACAGGATGCTAAAAAACTTATTCCTGCAAAGAAAACCTTTACACCCGATATGAAGAACAAGTCAGTTTATGACAAGAATTTTGATGTATTCAAGAAACTTTACAAAGCAAACAAAGAAAACTTCGCAGAACTTAATAAATTAAACTGATAAAAAAGGTCTTGCCTTCCCCTTGAGGGGAAGGGGGACCGCTTGCGGTGGATGAGGTGGATTTTGTTATATTTTTTAACACCTCATCAGTCGCTACGCGACAGCTTCTCCTCAAGGAGAAGCCTTTTTTATTGCTTTTTAGGTTAATTTTGTTATTGCATTACTTTATTAAAAACTGTATAATAAATGATATATGTAATAAAAACGGAGGTGTTTTTATGGATGAGAATAAAAATCTCGCTGATAAATACCGAAAAATTGATATAGATACGGCAGAAACTTTTGATGAGGTTGCTCACGAAAAGCCCAAGAAAGAAAAAAAGGCTAAAAAAGAAAAAGTACCTCAAGAGAAAAAAGTAAAAGAACCAAAACAGCCTAAAGAGAAAAAAGAAAAAGCTCCAAAGGAAAAGAAAGTTAAAGAACCTAAACTTCCAAAAGAGAAAAAGGTTAAAGAGCCTAAACCCGAAAAAGTCAAAGAGCCAAAGGTGAAAAAAGAAAAGGCACCTAAAGAGAAAAAAGAAAAGAAATCACTTTTCGGCAAGAAAAATGAAGAAAACAAAATTGAGGTTGCAGAGCCTATTGCTCCTGAAATTTCTGAAATCATTGAAGCTTCCGCAGAAAAAACTCAAGAGCCACAAGCGGTGAAAATGGTAAGTGATGACGGCAGAGTAAAAGAAGAAATTGTTCTTCCCGTGGTGACAAGGGTTAAAAAGGTTAAGCCTACAAAAAAGGATAAACCGCCTAAAGAAAAGAAAATAAAAGAACCAAAAGAGAAAAAGGTAAAAGAACCCAAACCACCGAAGGAGAAAAAGGCTAAAGAGCCTAAACCTGAAAAGGTTAAAGAACCCAAGGTTAAAAAAGAAAAAGCACCAAAAGTGCCAAAAGAGAAAAAACCAAGCGAGCCCCTTAATAAAAAGGATTTTGCTACAATGGGCATTGCATTAGTTGCGGTAATTCTCGCTTGTACCTTTGTGTATTTTAAATTTTTCCACGACGACACTCCGCAGATTGACAACACAACCGAGCCTGCGGTGGATACTGTCGTTGAAAAACTTTCAGATATTCAGATTGCCCGTAACGGTGTACTTGTAAATCTTGTGCAGACCGATATTCCGGATGTTTTCTACGGTATAACGCCTGATTATAAGGTGAAATATTATCAGTACCGCGACAACAAAATGGTGGCGGTGCAGGCGACAAATTCAATAAGTACAGAGGTTGATTTCGGCAATGAAAAACTTCCTGTTACGATTAACTATGTAAAACTTGGCAGTAAGGTTTTCGGAATTGGTCTTTTTGTGGCAGAAGAGGGCGAAGATATTTATTTCTATAATATGATGGTGTTTAAGCTTACCAATCTTCCTGCCGAATATAGCGGGGAGGGTAAAGCCTTGCTACTTGCTACTACAAGCAAGAATGCACTTACTCAAGGTGATATTCTTTGGCCTGAAAGCTTTACCATTGACCTTCAAAGCGGAAAAAACTCAAGATTTTTACAGATAGTCAACCGCAGCATAGACATCAACACAGGTGCGGGTGTAACAGATTTCTGCATTCTCACGAAGCAGGGCTACACTTCAACCGCAACCCAAATTCCGTTTATTACTGCTCGTGAATATGAGCAGGGAAGCGGTAAACTTGATATTTTTGTGAAGAACGGAAAAAAAGAAACTCTATTTGCAGAAGATGTTTACGGTAAATTCCTGTTAACCGACGGTGACAGCGTGGTGTTTATGCGTAAAACAAACACCGGCTTTGATATTGTTCGCAAAAAAGGTGAAACCGAAGTAAAAATTTCCTCATTCTACGGTACAATGGGTGCGGATTATCTTCATAGCGGACATTATCTTCTCAATGTGAATGACGGCAACCTTTACAATATGCTTACAGGTGAAAAAACAATGCTTGTGGGCTTTAGAATGGACCCTGAAATGATGGTAATCAGCGACGACGGCAAGTATGTTGTAATGCTTGGCACAGTTAAGAATATGATGGACTATCAGGTGCATATTTTCAATCTTCAAACAGGTGTTTATGCAAAATTTGAAGACCAAAATTATTCAAACCATTCAAATCTTACATTCATAAACAGTACAACCGCAGTTTACACCGCACTCGACCCCAACCAAGGCTATGAATATGTAGTGCTTGATGTATCGAAAATTAAGTAATCTTTTTGGCGTATTTTTCGCAATACCGCGTTTTTTAATGCAACATAGAAAAATAAATTGAAAGTCATTCTGAGCGAAGCGAAGAATCTCAATTTGAGACCCTTCACTCCGTTCAGGGTGACACTAATTTTTAGTTTTCAGCATCTCGAAAAATTGCTCTCATTTAAAAATATATGGTAATCACACAATTTGTGCCCAATTAAGAAAGTGTTTTTATCTATTTTTCACAAAGTTAGAAAAAACGTAAAAAAATGCTTGCATTTTGTAAAATGCGGTGATATACTATCTCTTGCGTTCACGAGATAAAGTGTTTCGTGAGTCGGTGTTGATTGCGATGAGGGTCCACCCGTTCCCATCCCGAACACGGTAGTTAAGCTCATTCGCGTCGAAGATACTTGGCTGGAAGCGGCCCGGGAAAATAGATAATGCCGACACAAACAAATCGCCTGTCCAAAAGGACGGGCGTTTTTTTATGCTTTTTAAATCACTATGGGTAAAATGAGTTGTATTTTATCCATAGTGATTTTTGTTTTTATGTGTTACAATATTTTTATAAAAAATTTTTGTTAGGTTTTTGTGTTTTTCGGCACTACTCTACGAAAGGAGCGAGGTTATGGCGATGGGAAGCAAAACAGCTTCCGTCACAATTTTTGAACAATGCTATAAAGATTTTTACCCAAGCTTAATAAACTTCGCCCGTGCCAGACTTCGCGAGAGTAGTGATTTTTGTGAAGATTGCGTACAAGAGGCATATATGGTTTTGTATAATCGACTGCAAGCGGGAGAAGAGTTTGAAAATCCGAGGGCATTCCTATACAGAACACTTGATAATATAGTGAAAAAGCAAAAAACAAAAATTTTGACGGATGAAATGAATACGGTGTCGCTTGACGACCCTGAAAATACTATGGATATAGCGGTGCAGGACCAGATTGACTGCGAAAAATACATAAAAATTCTTGAAGACAGTTTAAATGAAGACGAGAAAGAACTTTACACCGCAAAATATGTTGACGGTAAGAAGATTGAACAAATCGCACTTGAAAAAGAACTTTCTGTGGGGGCAGTAACAATGAGGCTCTCACGACTTCGCAAAAAATTGAAGTCACTTCTTGATGATTTAATCTATTAGAAAGGAGAAAATTATGACACAGATAAAGTTTAATAATAAAATCGCAAACGACATTTTTAATGATAACTTATTTCGCGAAGAGCTGATTAAGGCTCTCAATGAGCTTATAGATATTGAACTTACAAAGTCAGATGATGAAATCGACTTTGAGCTTATTGATGCATATACTGACGCATTAAATGAACTTTATGACGAAAAAGGCATTGCACGTGTGTTCTGGAAATTGCAGACTGTTGAGGAATTCACCAACAGTATTACGGGCAATAAGAAATGGAAGAAATTAAGCCTTGCTATGAAGATTACACTCACAGCTTGTGCATTATTCGCATTTGTAATCTCTGCTAATACGGTGACTGAAAAGGTGACGGGCGTGGATGTGATTGAGCAGGTTGCAAATGCGGTGCAGGAATTCTTTATAGGCGAAACTGTTGTGAATAACGCAACAACCACAACCACTACCCGGCCTGAAGAAAGCACAACTCAGGAGAATATAACAGAAATTACCACAGAGGCAACAACCCAAGAGGTAGAAGAAAATACAACGGCAAAGGCCGAAAAGCAGGAGGTAACGGCAACACCGCAACCGCAGATTACACCGCAAAACCCCAATTTGTCGCAGGTGTTAAGCCCCACAACTCCACCGACTGAAACTACGACAGAAACCACAACGGCAGAGCCTTTTACAAGGGTAGATGAGGAGGTAACTGCCGCACCAATAGTAATCAAGCTTACGGGCGAATTTGCCGAGGGCTTTAAAAGGAACTATACAGTGGGTGAAGAAGCGGATTTCAGCGGACTTACAATCATCGCACAATATGACAACGGCGACACAAAAATCATATCAATAGACGAATGTAATGTTTACGGATTTTCAACAGAAACTCCCGCCAACCGCATCGTCACAGTAGAATATGAAGATTGTTCATTCAGCTTTTTAATTCGTGTAAAGGAGGCAAACTGATATGAAGAAAACAATACGATACTTGCTCACACTCTTAATAATTGCATCATTGTTTACGATTTTTGCGGTGCAAAGTAGTGCATTCGGTCCGACAAAGGCAACGATTGAATATGAGGGGCACGAATTCAAGGTTAATATATATGAAGAAAGTAAGACTGTTACAATAACAAGTTTTTCTTCAGCAAAAACAGATATTGTTCTTGAAATTCCCGAAACCTATGGGGATTATACGATTACCGCATTGGGCTACAATGCTTTCAGCGGTGACCATGGGCTAAAGGAGGTTATTCTTCCTGACTCTGTTACCTCTATAACCGAACCATGCTTTAATAATTGTCAAAATCTTGAAAGCATTACTTTTGGCAATATGTCAAATCGTACTATCAGCAAGAGCCTTATTGAAAATTGTCCTTCTTTAAAAACAATCAATTTTGGTGACTTAAAGGATTGCAAAATTGAAGCCTATGCATTTAAGCATTTGACAGCACTTGAAACAGTAACCTTTGGAAATTGTGAAAATGTTTCTGTTAAAAATTATGGCTTCGCAAACAGTACAATTAAAAACATTGTTATTCCTGAGGGCGTTTCTCTTGGTCAGTATGTTTTTTCAGGATGTACTAATCTTGAAACTGCGGTGATTAACGGTGCACCTTTTCATCAGATTAAGGTGACAACAAATTCTGCAGGAGTTGAAACTCGCAGAGAAGATGTTTATTCGGAATATCTTTTTGAGGGTTGTTCAAATCTGAAAGAGGTTTACCTTTCACCTTCATACACAAAGATTTATAACTCAATGTTCTATGAATGCTTTGCACTCCAAAATGTAACAATGGACTACATAACAGAAATTGGTTCAAGGGCATTTTATCGTTGCAAATCTCTTAAAAATCTTGAGTTAAAAAATGAGGTTACAATAGATAAGTATTCTTTCCAGAATTGTGTAGCACTTGAATATTTTGATTTCTCAAAGCTTGCAATGAATTATGTGCCTGCTTATGCATTTTACTGTTGTTCATCGCTTAATAATATTGACCTTTCAAATATAAATAGTGTAGGTATGTATAGCTTTTCTGATTGCAAAGCATTAAGCAATCTTGGTGATTTCAAGCCGATGCATATTAATCAATATGCTTTTTATGAATGTGAAAACCTTACTCATATTGATTTTTCAAGGCTTGAAGAAATTGGTCGTTACGGTTTAGCACGCACAGGCTTTACTTATGTTGAATTGACAAATGATTATGAGCTTGGCGAGGGTGCTTTTGCTGGTTGTAACAATCTTAAAGAAGTGTATATAGCAGAAACAATAACAACCGGAAGTTATGTTTTTTCTCGTTGTGAAAATCTTGAAAGAGCCGTAATTGGCGATGAGGTTGTTTCTGTTAACGGATATGATTGGTTTTATCATTGTGAAAATCTGAAATCTATATACATAGGCAAAAACTTTAACCTTTATCAAAAGAACAGCGGTTATCAATTTGCTGTTAACTGCCTTGGCAGAGAGGGTCTGACAGGACTTGAAAGATATGAGGTTTCACCTGAAAATCCGCATTATTTCACAGATGACGGTGTTTTATATGCAAAAAACGTTGAGGAATACGAATACGGCACCGGTGGTGAAAAATCTGTTTTTGTAACATATCTTGTGGCATATCCCGCAAACAAAGCGGATGAAGCATACTCAACAAAGAATGCAGTCGGCAAAGATGACTATTTTACTATATCAGAATTTGCATTTTATGAGTCGAAAAACCTTAAAGAGCTTGAGCTAACAGCAACCGTATTGTCAGGCTATAATGATGTAACGGTAACGAATGCACTTGAATGGAGTTTCGGATATTCATCGGTTGAAAAAATAACCTTTACCGATGGATGCACCTTTGAAGATATACTTTACAGAATGTTTTACAGCAGTAATCTGCGAGAATTCGATTTTGATATGTGTTATTCCTTAAACGATGAGAATAAAGAAGCCGGCGGTTCTGTTATTGAAGAAAGTGCATTTGAAAATTGTCTTAATCTCAAATCGGTTTCTTCAAAATATTGTCTTGACATAGAAGATTCTGCTTTTAGAGGATGTATAAATCTTGAAAGCGTATCATTCCCTAATTGTAAATATTTGAGAGAAGAAGTTTTTTATGATTGTACTTCTCTTAAAAATGTATATCTTCCTGAATTGAAAAGAATGTACGGACCGTCAATCTTCCAAAATTGCACTTCTCTTGAAAATATCAGCCTTGAAAATTTGCTTTATACTTATAGTAACGTCTTTAAAGATTGTACTAATTTGAAAACAGTTTACTGCCCAATGCTCAAGACTGTGTCGGCAGGTGCTTTTATGGGTTGTGTAAATCTTGAAAAAATCAATCTTGAAAATGTAACTTCAATTGGCGAAAAGGCTTTTTACGGTTGCGAAAAGCTTACAGTTCTCAATCTTGCAAAGATAACAAAGATATATGATTGTGCTTTTGAAAACTGTACAGGACTTTTGCTCATTCAGTTTACAGATGTTGAGTGTTCTTTCGGTAAAACACCTTTTGCAAATTGTCCTAAACTTGAATTCTTCTGTGCAGAAGATACAAATGTATATGATTATGCAATTGAAAACAATATTCCGGTTACTGCGGTAACAATCAATTTTCAGAAAAATTCTTATGAATATACGGGCAAAGAAATTGAACCAAGCATTATTGTCAGCATAAGCGGAATGACACTTGTGCAGAACAAAGATTATATTCTTTTATTTGAAGATAATATTGAGCGTGGCAACGGCAGATTAACCGTTCAGTTTATTGGTGACTTTGACGGCTTGCCGGATGCAATCAGACTATTCTCAATTACAAAAGCAGACATTACAGTTTCGCAGATTGAATATGTTGTTGACAATGAATATTCGGGCGAAGAGGTAAAACCAAAGGTCCAAGTAAAATACGGCGAGAAAATACTCGTTGAAGATGTTGACTACACAATTACCTACAACAGCGGTACTGATGCAGGCTCAATGTTCTTTACAATTACAGGTAAGGGCAATTACACAGGCACGGTTGATTGTTACTACAACATTATCCGTCGCGATATTACCGAGGCAACGGTTTCAAAGAATAATGATATGGTTTACACGGGCGAAGAACTTATGCCAAAACCTGTAATCACTTGGAACGGATTTACACTCACAGAAGATGTTGACTATGAAATTCGCTACTTTGAAAACGTAAATTCAGGTTACGGCACAATGGTGATTTATGGTTTGGGTAATTTTTGCGGAACACAGCGTGTTCAGTTCAGAATTTTCGGCAAGGGCATTGAAAATGCCGAGATTTCAAAAATTCCCGACCAAATCTACACAGGCAATGAAATCACACCCGAAATCAGCGTAACTCTTGACGGCGTTACTCTTGTAAAGGACACAGATTACACCGTAAAATATGAGAACAATACTGAAAAAGGCGTTGCAATGGTTGTAATCAGCGGTATCGGTAATTACAGCGGTGTTGCAAAGCAGACATTCAGCATTGTAAAGAACAGTGTTTATTCATTTACGGTATTCTCTGAAACTGAAATGACTGAAACCTATGACGGTACAGAGTTAAAGCCCGAAATGGAAGTTTATTTCGGTACAGAACTGCTCACCGAGGGCGTTGACTATACAGTTTCACTCCGTAATAATGTGAATGCAGGTACGGCGACAGTAACAATTATCGGTATGGGACTTTATGAGGGCGAGAGAAGTTATGACTTTATAATTCTTCCATGTGAGATTACCGAAAATGATATTTCTGTCAGCGGAAATATGGAATTTGACGGTTCGGCGGTTGAGCCCGAAATCAGCGTATTTAAAAACGGTGCAACACTCGTTGAGGGTGAGGACTACAAGGTAACTTATTCAAATAACAACGCGGTTGGAACTGCTTTTGTGACAATCGAGGGTATGGGCAACTACTGTGACACCATAAATCTTGAATATGAGATTTACGCACCAGAAGCTCCCGAAGATGAGGACAGAGAGGATAACAACGGTGATGAGAACAATGATACTCCTGTTGTAACACCTCAAAAACCCGAAAACTCTCAAGATAAAGAAGGTTTGCAGGAAAATGAAAACTCACAGAACAATGTGAACGATAATAAAAATGAAAATGCAGATATTGAGAACGAAACAGAAGAAAATAATGACAAAACGGATGTTCAAAATCCTGTAATTCCAAATACAGATTGTGAATATGAAGTAATAAATGTGATTTATATGTTTCTTCTGATAGCGTGTCAGTTTGCGATAATCATTTCACTCAAAAAGGAAAAGGAGTAAATAACTATGGCGGGGGCATTGCTCCCGCTATAAGACTATACGCTAAGGTGATATTATGAAAAAACTTTTGTTGTCGCAGAATATAATAAACTTATTTTTAATGCTTATGTTTATTCCTTATCTTATTTTCGGTGATGAAATCTTTTTGTTTCATACTGATAATGTGCGGGATACTCTTTGTGCAAATCAGTTTGCCTTGGCTTTTATAAACACTTTTTGTTTTCTTCTTTATGCAAGGCTTAAACACATATATACAACTCGTGACGGATTTGAAATAATTAAAACAAGCGAGAATTATATGAGAATTTTAGTTGTGATTGCGTTTGTAAGTTGTACAGTTTTTGGGATTATGTGTTTTAAAACAGAAACTATGCCGTATATTATTCTTTGCTTTTTACATGGTATGGCAGTTCTTGCTTGTAACGGTGTGATAAAAAGAGCGTAAAAAATAAATATGAATTTTTGTTTGCGGGTATTGTATAATATCCGCATTTTTGTTATACTATAATAGATTAACTATGTTTTTAAGTTTTATATAAATTCGTGAAATGGGAGATGTTAAAATGCTTTTCGCACAAGACATTGGTATCGACTTGGGTACTGCTAACACTATTGTATATTTAAAGGGTAAGGGGATTGTTCTTCGCGAACCGTCAGTTGTTGCGGTAAACGAAAAAACAGACCCGCCGTCAGTCGTTGCCGTAGGTAACGAGGCAAAGGATATGATTGGCAGAACTCCCGGCTCAATCACCGCAGTTAAGCCTTTAAAAGACGGTGTTATTATCAATTCTGAAATTACATCCGATATGCTTAAAGTTTTCATAAAAAAGGTAATTAACCGTTCACCTTTTGCAAGAGCGAGAGTTCTTATCTGTGTTCCGTCAGGTATTACAGAGGTTGAGCGTAAAGCGGTTCATGACGCTGCTCGTGACGCGGGTGCAAAATATGCTTCGCTCATTCACAAGCCTTTAGCGGCGGCAATGGGTGTGGGACTTCCCGTGACAGAGGCCGTGGGAAGTATGATTGTTGACATCGGTGGCGGTACTACTGAAGTTGCCGTTATTTCATACCGCGATATTGTTACCGCAAAATCATCAAGAATAGCGGGTGACGATTTTGACGAGGCTATTATTGAATACATACGCAAAAAGCACAATGTTTTAATCGGTGAGAGAACTGCCGAAGAAATCAAACTTAAAATCGGCTCTGCAATGAGCTATGACGGCGAGGGTGCTATGGATGTCCGTGGCAGAAACCTTGTTGACGGATTGCCGAAGAATATTGAAATTACATCTGAAGATGTACGCGAAGCATTGGCAGAGCCTTTGTCACAGATTCTTGAAACAATCCGTTCAACTCTTGAGAAAACTCCACCCGAATTGCTTGCAGATATTGTTGATAACGGCATTATGCTCACAGGTGGCGGTGCACTTCTTCGTGAGATTGACCGTCTTATTTCAGAAGAAACAAAAATCCCCGTTCATGTGGCAGTTGACCCGATGGACTGCGTTGCCGCAGGTATGGGAATCTGTTTAGAAAAGGGTAACATTTAATATGAACAATTTCTTTAAAAGTACAACCTTCAAGGTGTTGCTCAGCGTGGCAATAGTTCTTGTGTGTGCAACGGTTCTTGCTACTGTTGTAAGCAACTCAACCTCGCCTTTGACAAATGCATTCAGCGTGATTACTTCACCGCTTCAAAATGCGGCATCATATCTCTCTGACAGGCTTGACGGTGTTTCGGGTGCGTTTATATCCTCTAAATCTTATCAGGATAAAATTGCAGAGCTTGAACAACAGGTTGCAGATTATCAGGCACAGCTTGTGGATTATGAAAAAACTAAAAAACAGCTTGAGTCATACGAAGAATTTCTTGATGTTCGAGAAGAAAATCCCGACTACACTTGGGTTTATTCAACGGTAGTGGGCAGAGATTCTGCCGATATGTTTGGCTCATTCACAATCAATAAAGGTTCAAACGACGGAATCAAGGTTAATGACGCGGTGATTTACAGCGAATATCTTATAGGTGTTGTAACCGAGGTTAACCCCACAACGTCGGTTGTTTGCTCGGTTTTTGACCCCGCAGTAAATATTGCGGCTTATGAAATCAGAACGGGCGAATTGGGTTATGTTTCGTCAACTTACGCACAGTCAGTGAATGGTATCTGCCAGCTTTCAGGTCTTGACACTAAAACTACCGTTTCAAAGGGCGGAATTGTCTGCACTTCGGGTACGGGCGGAATTTTCCCAAAAGACCTTATAATCGGCACAATTACCGAGGTGAAGCAAAGCGAAACGGATTTATCCGCTTATGCAGTTTTAGAAACCGAAATCAATCCAAAAGATATAAGTGATTGTTTTGTAATTACAGAATTTAAGGAAGAATAAAGTTTGAGTAAATTTGCCCACAGCACCATTTTTTGCTCGGGGCAGTACCTTTGTACAGCACCGCTCGCGTCAAAACGGCACTGTGAACAAATTTCTTTCAAACTTAGTGTTGGTTTAAAAACTACATTTTTATAAAAAGAGGCAAATAAATGACCGTACAAACCAAAACAAAAGTCAAAAGATATGTGGCTTATGCCGTAATATTACTTTTGGCACATATTTTGCAGAATTCACTGCCGATATTTCCCGAAATATTAGCGGTGCGACCGGTTCTGCTCATTTCTGCGGCGGTTTGTATGTCAATGTTTGAGGGTGAACTTGTAGGTGCTATAGCGGGTCTTGTGGCAGGTGCACTTTGGGATACCGTTACCGCAACGGCGGATGGCTACAACGCTTTTTATTTAATGGTTGCCTGTGCGGTTTGCGGTGTTATGCTTCGAATATTTATGCGTAACAATATTGTTACTTATATAATGATGAACACGGGCGTTACTATGATTTATTTTTTAAGCTATGTACTGTTTTTCATTACGGCACGCGGAATAGACGGCGGTACGGAAATGCTTTTAAGATATTATTTGCCAATGAGTATTTATTCGCTTCTGTTAACACCGCTTTGGTATGTGATTATCCGTGCGGTAAACAGAAAATTTTCTTCAAACTATACTGAATATTAAAAATCAGAATTTCAAGAAAGGAAGTGATAAAAATGAGAAATAATTACAGTTTCAAAGTGCGTTCAATAGCATTTATAGTTGTTATTTTGTTTGTTGTTTCCGTTTTTGTTGCTGACCTTTTCAGAATTCAGGTCATAAATGGTGACGATTATTCCGTTGAAAATCTTTATCTGTCTTCGGCGAATACACAGATTAACGCTCAACGCGGTGAAATTTTAGATGCGGACGGTAATGCTCTAGTTTATAATGTAAGCTCAAATTCAGTTTACTTTGACGCATCATATTTCCCGAAACTTTCAAAAATCCAGGAGAGAAATGAAATAATTTTATCTCTCATTAAACTTTTTGAAAAGTATGGGGCAGAATACAATTTTTCTTTACCCATTGAATTAAAAGGTAATTCCGTAGTTTTTGCAGAAAATGTTTCTGCAAGTGATAAAAATAAACTTTTCGCAAAAGATTATCTTAATCTTAACCGATATGCAACGGCACAGAATGTTTTTGATGCCCTTTGCGAGTATTATTCACTCCACGAAATGAGTACCGCTGATGCGGTTAAGGTTGCGGCAGTTCATTTCGCAATGGTTAAGGCGGATTTCTCAAAATACAATCCCTTTACATTTGCCGAGAATGTGCCCGATGAAATTGTGCTTATCTTAAAAGAGCAGAGCCGTTTTTATGCGGGTGTTGAAATAAGAGTGGATACCGAGCGTAAATATTATGACGGCACAATTGCACCGCATATTATCGGATATTATGACTATATAAACGCTGACGAATATTCGGTGGTTACAGAACGCTATAAAGAGGCACTCAACGACCCGAATTTAACCGACGAAGAAAAAGAAATTCTTAAACTTCGTGCTTACGGAATGACCGACAAAATAGGTAAATTCGGTATTGAAAGTGCAATGGAAACGGAACTTCGCGGTACAAACGGTATTCTCACCACCATTACCAACGCTGACGGTTCAAAAAACACCTCTGTTACAACTGCCCCTGTAAACGGTAATAATGTTATTCTTACAATTAAGGGCGATTTTCAGAAAAAGGTGCAGGAAATTCTCGCATCAAAAATCGATAGTACAAAACAGTTAGAAAACATTGACACCGCAGGCAGTATTGTGGTTATGGATGTTAACGATTTTTCAATTCTCGCTTGTGCAACATATCCCTCGTATGATTTGACAACCTATAAAGAGGATTATGCAGAGCTTACAGCGGATAAAGCCGCACCACTCTGGAACAGAGCGTTGCGAAGCACCTATGCACCCGGTTCAACAATGAAGCCTGCCGTGGGCTTTGCGGGGCTTGAAGAAAACATTGTAACTCCATCTACGGGTATAGTTTGTACCCGCAGATATACTTATTTCAAAGATATGAGTTTCTATTGCTTTAATGTTAGCAATCACTCGGGCTCGTCAATTACTCTCGAAACAGGTCTTAAGCATTCCTGTAATATTTATTTCTATGAGGTTGGCAGACAGTTGGGCATTGACCGAATGGGCGATTACTTTAAAAAGTTCGGTCTGGGTAGTGCAACGGGTGTTGAGCTTACTGAGGCTACGGGTGTTGTGCCCAGCATTGAGCATCGCACAGCTTTAGGCGGTACTTGGTATCCCGGTGATACTGTTCAGGCGGCTATCGGTCAGAGTGACCATTTGTACACACCAATTCAGCTTTGTTCTTATGTGGCAACTCTTGCAAACGGCGGAACTCGTTATAAGGCTCATTTTGTTGACAGCATCAAGTCAGCAGATTATTCAGAAACTATTTTCGAGGCAGAACCGGTTGTGCTCAACGAGGTTGGCGGTTCACCCGAATCCTATGAGGCTGTTAAAAAAGGTATGATTGCAATGGCAAACACATATTCTTCGCTGAAAAATGCTGACTATCAGGTTGCGGCAAAAACAGGTACTGCCGACGCAAAGAAAAAGGTTAACGGCGCTGTTGTGCAATATACAAACGGCTTTGTTATTTCTTATGCACCCGCAGAAGACCCCGAAATTGCCGTTGTTATTGCAATTGAAAATGTTATGTCAACAGGCTTGCCCAACTATGTGAAAGAAGTTTATGATGCATATTTCGGCATAAATTCTGATGTTACCGATTCACAACAAAGCGGAAACATCTTGAATTAAACGCAAAAAACGACAAATAATAATCTTGCAAAAAACACTTGATTTTTGAAAAATCTTGTGATATACTATCAAGGCTATCTCTGTGCACTCGGGTGATTGAGTAAACCCGTAGGGTGTTTCACCTACTTTCATCTGGGGCATTTGAGTTGAATTTATTCTATATAATGAGGTGAAAACAATGACACAGGCAGAAAAGCAGGCTATTATGGCTGAATACGCTGCTCACGAAGGCGACACAGGTTCTCCTGAAGTTCAGATTGCTGTTCTTACAAAGAGAATCAACGACTTAACAGAGCATCTTAAGGTTAACAAGAAGGACCACCACTCACGTCGCGGTCTTCTTAAGATGGTTGGTCGCAGAAGAAATCTTCTCGCTTACCTTCAGAAGAAGGATATCGAAAGATACCGTGCAATCGTTGCAAGACTTGGTCTTCGTAAGTAATCAAAACATTTTAAGGCAGATAAGTTTTCGCTTATCTGCCTTGAATTGCTTTTAAAGGCAATGTAAACAAAGGCAGAAACCTTGGCTTTTAGCGGTAAACAGAGTTCTTAAATTTTAATTTTAAGGGTTGTGTTTATTGCTAAAGAACGGTTTTTGCCTTGTGAATAAAAAATATTTTAAGGAAGGTAAAAACTATGTTTTTCAAGAATTTTAAAGTTTGGGAAACTGAACTCGCAGGCAGAAAATTAACTCTTGAAACAGGCAAAATGGCAGGTCTTGCAAACGCTGCTGTTATGGCTCGTTACGGTGAAACAGAAGTTCTTTGTACAGTAACAGCTTCTGCAAAGCCAAGAGAGGGTGTTGACTTCTTCCCTCTTTCAGTTGACTATGAAGAAAAAATGTATTCAGTAGGCCGTATTCCCGGCTCATTCCAAAGACGCGAAGGCAGAGCAAGTGAAAAGGCAATTCTTACTTCTCGTTGCATTGACCGTCCTATCCGTCCTCTTTTCCCAAAGGATTTGAGAAATGACTGTTCAGTAGTTGCTACTGTAATGTCAGTTGACCCTGATTGCTCACCCGAAATCACAGCTATGATTGGTGTTTCAGCAGCAATCGCTATTTCAGATATTCCGTGGGCAGGTCCTGTTTCAGGCGTAAACGTTGGTCTTGTTGACGGCAAAATCGTTATCAACCCAAATCTTGAAGAGAGAGCAAAAACAGACCTTGTTCTTACAGTTGCTTCTACTGCTGACCTTGTTGCTATGATTGAAGCAGGTGCAAACGAAATCGATGACGATACAATGTTTGACGCTATCATGGCAGGTCACGCTGAAAACCAGAAAATCGTTAAATTCATTCAGGGTATTGTTGATGAAGTTGGTAAGCCAAAATTTGCTTACGAATCATCTGACCCAGACCCTGAAATTATGGCAGAAATCGAAGAATTCTGCATTGAAGATGTTAAAAAAGCTCTTGATACAGACGACAAACTTGTTCGTGACGAAGCTCTTCTTCCAATTTACGAAGCCGTTCACGAGAAGTTTGATGAGCGTTTTGAAGGCAACGAAGCAAAACTTGACGAGATTATGTATCTTGTTCAGAAACACGTTGTTCGTGCATGGCTTAAAGATGAGCACAAGCGTGTAGACGGCCGTGGAATTGACGAAATCCGTCCTCTTAACGCAGAGGTTGACCTTATCACTCGTGCTCACGGTTCAGGTATGTTCACTCGTGGTCAGACTCAGGTTCTTTCAGTTGCAACACTCGGACCCATGGGTGATGCACAGCAACTTGACGGCCTTGACGAGCAGACAGAAAAGAGATATATCCACCACTACAATTTCCCATCATATTCAGTTGGTGAAACAAAGCCATCTCGTGGCCCCGGACGTCGTGAAATCGGTCACGGTGCTCTTGCAGAAAAGGCTCTTGTTCCTGTTCTTCCGTCAATTGATGAATTCCCTTATGCAATCCGCGTAGTTTCAGAAGTTCTTTCATCAAACGGTTCAACTTCACAGGGCTCAATCTGTGGTTCAACTCTTGCCCTTATGGCAGCTGGTGTTCCGATTAAGGCTCCTGTTGCAGGTATTTCTTGCGGTCTTATCACAGGTGACGACGGCGTTTACGGTGACTTCATGACAATGGTTGATATTCAGGGTCTTGAAGACTTCTACGGCGATATGGACTTTAAAGTTGCGGGTACAAAGAAAGGTATCACAGCAATTCAGATGGACCTTAAAGTGCACGGTCTTACAGCAGAAATCATTAAAGAAGCATTTGCAAAGACACACAAGGCAAGAGAGTATATCCTTGATGAAATTATGCTTCCTTGCATTGCAGAGCCAAGAGCAGAACTTTCAAAATATGCTCCAAAGATGCTCTCAACAAAGATTGACCCTGAAAAAATCGGTGATGTTATCGGTAAACAGGGTAAGGTTATTCAGAAGATTCAGGCAGAATGTGAAGTTAAGATTGACATTGAAGAAGATGGTCGCGTATTCATTTCAGGTATCGACCTTGAAAACGCAAAGCGTGCTCTTTCAATTGTTGAGCTTATCGCAAAAGACCCTGAAATCGGTGCAATCTACAACGGTGTTGTAACTCGTCTTATGAGCTTCGGTGCATTCGTTGAAATCGCTCCCGGCAAAGAAGGTCTTGTCCACATCAGCCGTCTTGATGTTAAGCGTACAGAAAAGGTTGAAGATGTTGTTAATGTTGGTGACACAGTGCTTGTAAAGGTGCTTGAAATTGACGACCAGGGCAGACTTAACCTTTCTCGTCGTGATGCTCTTATCGAGGTTAAGGGACTCACACCCGAAAACGATATTGAAGAAGCACCCCGTCGCGACAACAAAAAGCGTTTCGGTGGCAGAAGAAACAGAGATTAATTCTCACGATAAATAAAAATAACCGCTCATCTTAATTGATGGGCGGTTTTGTTGTATATTGATATTTAGTGTCATTCTGAGCGAAGCGAAGAATCTCTGCTGTTTTGAGATTCTTCGTCGTTTCACTCCTCAGAATGACCTTTTTTATTTTTCTTCTTAACCACTATATACACTCCAACTCCGACACCGATAACAACAACTGCAATACCTACGGGTATGACGATCTTTAATACCTTATTATCGGGCTTGTCCGTTTTGTTTTCAACGGAATTTGTAGTGGTTTCGGTTGTAGTTGTGGTCGTTGTAGTTGTTGTTGTAGTCGTAGCAGTAGTTGTACTTTCTGTGGTTGTTTCGGTTGAAGATAGCTCTGTAACTGTTGCTGCCACATTTTTTATGTCTTGCTTTTCGAAAAAATCAAGGGTCAATTCTGCAGTCAAACTACCGTTAAGGTGGGGCACGGACTTCGGCGTTACGCGGTGGTCATAGTTTTCGGTGTAGGAATAAGCAAGGTTCAAAAGTAATTGCTCGCTGTTTTTAAGTGAAGCAATTTCCATACCGATTCCTGCACCCGATGAGTGCTGACCAATAAGCACCGACATTTCGGGGATGCTTGCTGACGGCGAGAGCGTGCGACAGTTGTTTATGAAAACTTGACTCCAAGCGTTCCAGTATTTGCCGTTTGAATCCTTGCCGGATTTTAATGGGGTTGAGGAATATGTTGGGAATATCACCGCGTCAACACCATTGTCTTTAACAACTTTTTTGAAATCATCGTAAAGTGCTTTTTTGAGCGAAGTTTTTGAAGAATTAAAGGTTTTATCCGATAAATTAAACAATTTCGGCATTGAAATTGTAACAACCTCTGCACCGCAAGCTTCAAGTTCTTTTACGGCATTTTCAAATGCAGAAAGCACTTCTTTATCATAATTTGATGCTTTTGCACGGTCGTTAAGCTCATTCCAAGTTTGTGAGCGTAAGGTTGTTTTGTCATATTCATTTAAGTTTGTAATCGGGTATGTAAGTTCTGAAAGAATACCGATTTTTACACCTTTGAGTGCATTTTTGCTAAGATTTTTTGTGTAGTTGTATTCGCCTTGGGTCAGTACATCCATCATAACCGCTTGGTCATAAACTGTTCGGGTTATTGCCCCTGCAACATCACGACTGCCGTTGAGCATTTTTATGCCTTTTGTTGAAATAAGACCAAAAGTACTGCGAAGCGACACACAACCGTTGAGAACTGCGGGGATACGAAGTGACGAATTTGTGTCCGTGCCAAGTCCTGCCGTGGCAAAGTTAAGACTTACCGCAACTGCAGTACCGCCCGAAGAACCACCCGCCGCCAACAAGGCATTATAGGCGTTCTGGGTTTCGCCGACGATAGCACTTGTGCTTACTCTTGCGTCCTGTGCGTCGGTACTCATATTGGTTTTGGCAATGATTACTGCACCCTCGCGAAGAAGATAATTCACAACACTTGCATTACTGTCGGCAATTGTCAGCCCATCGGTTTTGTGACCGTTTGTGGTGTAATAGCCCTCTAAATCCATATTGTCTTTAATTACCACGGGTACGCCGAAAAGCAGACCTTTATTTTTGCCTTTTGCAAGAGCTTCGTCGCGTTCTTTTGCCACATCTAATGAGTCAGAGCAGATTGAAATAAAGCAATTAAACTTACTGTCATATTTCTGAATTCTGTAAAGATAATATCGAGTCAATTCTTCGCAGGTAACTTTTTTAGATGCAATTGCCTCGCGGACTTCAAGAATGTCGGCGTCATATAATGAGGCTAAAATTTGGTCTTTGTTTATTTTTTCTTCAGCAGATATAAAAATCACCGATGAAAAGCACATGAACAACGCGAGAATAAGCGAAACTGCCTTTTTCATATCTTCACCCCGAAATTTGTAGGTTTATGTAGATATTATAGTACCTTTTTATGTAAAATGCAAATTCATTCTACAAGTCATTCTTAGCGAAGCGAAGAATCTCATAACTCATCAGAGATTCTTCGTCGCTTTGCTCCTCAGAATGACACAAAAAATGGCGAACACAGTGTCCGCCATTAAATATTTATAATGTTTTTGCGAGTTCTTTTATGTATGCTTTGAAATCTTCGCTGATTTCGGGGTGTTTAAGAGCAACTTCGCAGTTCGCTTTCATAATACCCATTTTGTTGCCCATATCGTAACGTGTGCCCTCATAATCAAGAGCAATAACACCTTTTGTTTGTGCAAGAGTTTTCATTGCATCTGTAAGCTGAAGTTCGTTTCCTGCACCCTTTGGTGTATTTTCAAGAATTTCAAAAATTTCGGGGGGCATTACAACACGGCCAAGAATTGAATAGTTTGACATAATCTCTTCGGGCTTTGGTTTTTCAATCATATCTGTGCAATTAAATGCCTTATCTGTGATTGGTTCAACTGCTAATGAGCAATATTTACAAACATCTTTTGCGGGAACCTCTTTAACACCAACAACACCCTTGCCGTAAGTTTCATAAGCATCAATAAGCTGTTTTGTAACCGGCTCGCCCTCTGAAATGAAAACATCATCACCATAAAGGATAGCAAAAGGTTCGTTGCCTATGAAATTCTTTGCACAAAGAACCGCGTGACCGAGTCCGCCTGTTTCTTTTTGACGCAAGAAATATGTATTGCAGAGTTGTGAACACTCGAGAACTGAATCGTAAAGTTCTTTTTTTTCGGGATTTTTGCTCAATTTATCCTCAAGCTCATAAGCGTGGTCAAAGTGGTCTTCAATAACACCTTTACCGCGGTTTGTGATGATGAGAACATCAGTAATTCCCGATTTTGCTGCTTCTTCAACAAGATATTGAATTGCGGGCTTGTCAACAATGTTGAGCATTTCTTTGGGAACTGCCTTTGATGCGGGTAAAACTCTTGTGCCGAGACCCGCTGCGGGGATAATAGCCTTTGTGATTTTCATAACACCATTCTCCTGAATTTATTTATTTAACGCTGTGAAAAGCATATTTATAGCCATAACAATTATATTATTTGTGAGCACGGCAAGGAAGGTATAGCCCATAGACATTCCGCCCTGCTTATATAAGTTAAGTTTGCGAAGTTCGGGTTCGGGAAATTCGGTTTTTATCTGTCTTATTTTTGCCACCGTGTGCTCTTTGTACCATTTATTTGCATTAAATCCGATGTAAAGCTGAATACCGATTGACAAACCATTGGCAACAAGGGTAAGTACAATTCCTGCCTTGTTTTCCGTATAGAGAGTCTGCATTTCGTTTGCGGCAGTTTGGAGTTCTTCTTGCGAAAGTGAAGATGTTTCACTGTATTTTGCTTGCCATTCGTAAAAATCCTGATTGAACTGTTGAACTGACGGAATAAATGAAAATACCACCGATACAAGCAAAATCGCGGTTAAGAATATTGCACCTAATTTATAGAGTTTTCTGTAAAAGAACCAATATGGTGCAAAGAAAAATGCCGCCCAGTTAAATGCTTTTTTACCTGTTCTTTGTAAAAAGAAATTCTGAAGATATTTAAAGGCATTCATCTGCACAAATTCAGCGACTTCTTCAGTTGAAACTCCGTCAGCGAGCTCTTTCGGATATGCGTCAAAGGGGTTTTGCTGATTAGCCCAGAAAACAGTTGATGCTGCAGTTCGTGAACTGTTTATTTCACCTTGAGGGGTGTACGCAACAAATGGTGGAACGGGATTTTCTGTATTTTCGGGCGTGGAAGAAGATTTGTCTAAACTCTCCCAACGATAACCCTCACTGTGCTTTTCGTTGTTTACACATTCACCGTTTTTCTTATAACATTCACGATGATGGGGTGTTCCGCAAAGGGGACACACAACAATATCTTCGTCGGCTTTAAAAGGCTCGTTACAGACGGGACATTTTTCGCCGGTGTATCTGAAATCATTATTATTCATATTAAACATTCCAACTGTTGATATATTTTTCTTGCTCGGGAGTGAGTGCGTCAATATGAGTGCCCCAACTGTTGAGTTTTCTTAATGCAACCTTTTTGTCGATTTCTTCGGGCACATCAATAACGGAAGCCTCAAGATTTTTGCCGTTTTTAACAATATATTCCGCACAAAGAGCCTGAATAGAAAAGCTCATATCCATAATCTCTGCGGGGTGGCCGTCGCCTGCCGCAAGATTTACAAGTCTGCCCTCGGCAATCACACTGATTGTTCTGCCGTCTGCGAGAGTATATCCCATAATATTCTTTCTCTGTGGTGCAATTTTAACCGCTAATTCCTCAAGTTCGGGAAGATTGATTTCAACATTGAAATGACCTGCGTTACAACAAATAGCACCGTCTTTCATATTTCGGAACGCTTTTTTAGTGATTACATCTTTACAACCCGTAACAGTTACAAAGAAATCACCGTATTTTGCCGCTTCTTCCATTTCCATAACGCTGAAACCGTCCATACGAGCTTCCATAGCTTTAATGGGGTCGATTTCTGTGATGATTACCTGTGCGTTAAGTCCTTTTGCACGCATTGCAACACCCTTACCGCACCAACCGTATCCCGCAACAACAACGGTTTTGCCCGCAACAATTAAGTTTGTTGTTCTGTTAATGCCGTCCCAAACGGATTGACCTGTGCCGTAACGGTTATCAAAAAGATATTTACATTTAGCGTTGTTAACGGCAATCATGGGGAATTTGAGTTCGCCATCTCTTGCCATTGAAACAAGGCGGATAATTCCTGTTGTTGTTTCTTCGCAACCGCCGAGAACATTCGGTAAAAGTTCAGGGTATTCGTTGTGAATAAGGTTTACAAGGTCGCCACCGTCATCAATAATTACATCGGGGCCTACCTTGATAACTTCGCGGAGATGTGCCATATATTCTTCGCCTGTAGCGTTATACCAAGCAAAAACGTTAAGCCCGTTGTGAGCTAAAGCTGCCGCAACATCATCTTGAGTAGAGAGGGGGTTTGAGCCTGTAACATACATTTCTGCTCCGCCTGCGGCGAGAACTGTACAAAGATAAGCGGTTTTAGCTTCAAGGTGAATTGACAAAGCAACCTTTAAATTCTTGAAAGGCTTGGTTTCTCTGAAATCATTTTCAATACTGCGAAGCACGGGCATGTGTGCCTTTACCCAGTTGATTTTTTGCTGACCTGATTCATAAAGTGAAATATCACGAACAAGACTCATAGTTATTAACTCCGTTGATTTTATTACATTATAATATGATAGCACAAAAGGACATAAAAATCAATACACGGAAATGCTTTGAAATAATTGACAATAAGGCAGATTTATGTAATAATAGTATTGGTATATTTGAATTTTGGAGGGAAAATATGAAAGCTACATATTTAAGAATTCTCGCAACAATGCTTACTCTTGTAATGCTTGTTACTTGCTTTACTTCTTGTGCAGGTTTCCTTGGCGGTGAAACTACAACTACCACAACTGCTCCGTCAAATGATGAGCCTGCTTGGAATGATAATGCACTTAACAATGACGTTCCGTCAGACACAACAACTACTACAACTACCACTACTACAACTACAACCACTACAACAACCACTACTACAACTGCTCCCGCAGATGATGATTTTGGAAATGAAGAGGATATACCACCTGTTACAAACGCTCAGTCGGGTGAAGTTTCTCAGGAAGATTTGAAAGAACTTCTCAATGCGGCGGGTTATGAGTATGATGCTGAACAGCAGATTTATTACTCAACTCTTGAGCCTTGGCAGCGTCACTTCGGCTTTGCTGACATTTATGATGTGGCTGCAGCTTACACAAATATGAGATATATGACCTTTAAGGCTGACTTTGAATACGACGGTCTTCTTTGGAGACTTCAGTGGTGGAAAGGTCAGTATGGTGTTCTTGAAGGTGCAGAAATGGGTGTTTATACAAAAGACCCTGCAGATACATCAACATTCTATCAATGTGCAGATAATGACCACCTTATAGATATGTATTTTGAATACTATCGCACAACAAAGGACTATAACAATAAAAATATGCTTTTTAACCGTGAAGAAAAGCATTGGTGGCTCACAGGCTTTAAATTCGGCTGGACAGTGGGTGCAAACAAGAGCGTGCTTAAGGCTACACTTGTTGCTTACGACGATGAAATGGCAGACGGAATTGAAGCAGGTCTTAAGGCTGTTACCGACAGTAAGGGTAAATGGAACGGCTTTGTTGAGCAGTCAACAATGCCTGCAGGTACAAAGAACTTCTATAGGAGAGAAGGTAAAAAATTCACTGTTGTGTGGGTGGATGCAGGTTACCTCAATTATCAGACAGGAGCAATCAGTCCTGACGCATAATTCTATAAAATTTAGTCACCACAGAGCAAATCTGTGGTGATTTTTTATATAATTTTTAAATATATTTTATAAATTTGCTTATTACAGTTGAAAAACACTTAATTTTAGTGTAAAATATACAAATATAGTTTTATATTTAACTAATTTCACAATCTTTTTTGGAGGAATTGTATGAATTATACACTTACGAAGAAACAAGCAAAAGAACTTGTTGAGTCAAAACTTTCTCACTTTATTGGGGTTAATCCTAATGAGGCAACAAACGAACAGTTTTATAAGGCTATTGCTCTTATTGTCAGAGATATGATGAGTCAGGGCAGAGCAGAATTTTCAAAGGAGGGCTCAAAAAAAGGAACAAAAAGAGTTTATTATCTCTGTATGGAATTCCTTATGGGCCGTTCACTTAAAAACAACCTTTACAATTTAAATCTCACAAAGGTTTTTGAAAGCGTATTAAAAGACTACGGCGTAAAGATGGAAAGCATTTATGATTGCGAGCCCGATGCAGGTCTTGGTAACGGTGGCCTCGGTCGTCTTGCGGCTTGCTATCTTGACGGTCTTGCAACTCAAGGTTATGTTGCAAAGGGTTATTCAATTCTTTACGAATACGGTATCTTTAAGCAGAAACTTGTTGACGGTTGGCAGACAGAACTTCCTGACTTTTGGCTTCCCGGTGGTGAAGTGTGGCTTGTTCCTCACGAAGAACAGGCTATGGAAATCAAGTTCGAGGGTGAAGTAAAGGATATCTGGGAAGAACACTATCACCATGTTGAAATTGAAAATCCGACAGTTATTCAGGCTGTTCCTTATGATATGCATGTTGCAGGTAAGGACGGTAAGGGTGTTTCTGTTCTTCGTCTTTGGTCTGCAAAAGCACCCGGTCTTGATATGGCACTCTTTAACCAGGGTGACTATATGAGAGCTATGGAAAGAAATGCTATGGCAGAGGTTATCAGTAAAGTTCTTTATCCTGCAGACAATCATCCCGAGGGAAAATCACTTCGTCTTCGTCAGCAGTATTTCCTTGTTTCTGCATCTGTTCAGGATATTGTTCAGCACCATCTTCGTGAATTCGGTACAATGGATAATTTTGCAGATAAGGTTGCAATTCACGTAAACGATACTCATCCTACTATGGCTATTCCCGAGCTTATGAGAATTATGCTTGACGAATGCGGCTATGGTTGGGATGAAGCTTGGAATATTGTTACAAAAACAGTTGCTTATACAAACCATACAGTTATGAAAGAAGCTCTTGAATGTTGGCCTGAGGACCTTTACAAACGTCTTATGCCACGTCTTTGGCAGATTACAAAGGAAATCGACAATCGTTTCCGTTCTTATGTATGGGAAAGCACTCATAATGCGGATATGGTCGAGAGAATGGCTGTTATTTCAAACGGTGTTGTAAGAATGGCTAATCTCTGTGTTGCAGGCTCACATTGTGTAAACGGTGTTTCTGCTCTTCACAGCGACATTCTTAAAGATACAGTTTTCGCTGATTTCTATGCACTCACTCCGGATAAGTTCACAAATGTTACAAACGGTATTGCTCACAGACGTTGGCTTTGTCAGGCTAACCCGAAGCTTACAAAATTCCTTACAGAAACTATCGGTGACGATTTTGTAAAAGATGGCGATGCACTTCTCAATTTGAGAAAATATAAGGACGACAAAGCAGTCCTTGATGAGCTTGGTAAGATTAAGAGAGCAAATAAGGAAGAATTTGCTAAATATGTTCTGAAAGCTAACGGTATTAAGCTTGACCCTGATTCAATTTTTGATGTTCAGGTTAAACGTCTTCACGAGTACAAGCGTCAGCACCTTAATGCACTCAATATTCTTTCACAGTACCTTGCAATTAAAGAAAATCCAAATGGTGAGTTTATCCCTCACACATATATTTTCGGTGCAAAGGCTGCATCAGGTTACTTTGTGGCGAAGAAGATTATCTCTTTCATCTGTGCACTTGCTGATGTAATCAACAATGACCCTGATGTTAAGGGCAGACTTAAAGTTGTTTATGTTGAAGATTACAATGTTACGCTTGCTGAAAAGCTTATGCCTGCTGCCGATATTTCAGAGCAGATTTCACTTGCAGGCACAGAAGCATCAGGCACAGGAAATATGAAACTTATGCTTAACGGTGCGGTGACTCTCGGCACAATGGACGGTGCTAACGTTGAAATTTACGACGCAGTCGGTGAAGATAATATCTACATCTTCGGTATGAAAACACCTGAAGTTCAGCAGTTACAGAAACGCGGATATGTTCCACAGAATTATTTTAATGCAAACGGCGAACTCCAGAAGATTCTCAATTATGCAAATCACAACGGAATTGGCGGAAAGATGTTCCATGAAGTAACTTCAACAATTATCCACCACGACCCATATATGGTTCTTGCAGATTTTGAGTCTTACAGAAATACTCAGCAGAGAATTTCAAAAGATTTCCTTGACCGTGATAACTGGAATAAGATGTCACTTATGAATATTTCAGGTGCAGGACGTTTTGCTGCAGACCGTGCTATTAATGAGTATGCACAGAACATCTGGAATGCAAAATCAGCACTTAAAAAATAATATAAAAAGCAAGAGACAGAGCGATTCGCCCTGTCTCTTTTGCTTGTTAATTTTGAATTTGTTAAACTAATTCGCGAGCGAGTGGATTTTATAATATCATATTCAACACATACAACACCGCAAAGTGTATGGGGTAAAATGCATAGAACCACCATTTGAATTTCTTACTACCTAATCTGCCGTTATAAAGGGCAATCAGCGGAATTGCACCGAGCGAAAGCCATACAAACGGAAGTGAGTTTTCCATAAGAACACAATAAACGAATGTGCCCAATGAGAAAAGTGCAAGCCGTTTTGTTTTTTCTTTTGTGATTACAGGGAACAAGCAAAGCAGAATACCCGCAAGACCATAATCAAGATGAACTTTAATTCCCACAAGTGAAACAGAATTATCGCAGAAATACATAAATCCTGTAAGTGCAAGCATATAAAACACAAAAAGACTTATGTAAAATGCACGGGTGAGGGCCTTTTTGTTCTTTGCCATTTCAATTTCAAGAAAAATACAGCAAAGGGGAATTGAAAGTGCCAAGGTGAAAAGCACATTAAGATAGATTTGTGTAACGCCGCCGTTTATAAGGTCGCTGATAATATAAACCGCCTGACAGATAAGACCTAACACGAAAACCTGCAAGAAATATCTCACCTTATTTTTGGTGTGACGGCAACCCTCGGCAATAAAGAATGCAAAAATGGGCATTGCAAGTCTGCCTACATACCGAAGCCAAGTAATTTCGGGGAAAAGCAATACGCCCGCGTGGTCAAGCAGCATTGATATACAGGCAATGAGTTTTAGTTTGTTAGAGTTCATAAATGAATTAGTCCTTGTTCATTCTTTTGAGTTTTCTTAAATTCTTTTCAATTCTTTTAAGCTCTGATATTTCATATTTTCTTCCACAATTAGAGCATTCGAAAAAATATGTGACAAATTTAACGTCACCAACCAAAAAAGTATCTCCACCGGGCATAGAAAAATCATAATTCTTTGCTTCTGCTGAATGGGAATTAACAATTTTTTCACGCTTTTTTCTTTCGAGTAAGTTATTGCAATTCGTACAGTAATGTTTTTTATATAAGAAATAAAGACTGCAATTTATTTCTTTTTTTGTACCCATAATCATAAATTAAGCCTCCTCAAATAAAGGTCAATTTCAATATATCATTTCACGAAAAATTTGTCAACAAAAAACGGGACGGTGTGGGCACCGTCCCCTACATTTTGCATTTTTCACTTTGAATTTTGCATTTTACTGTTGTGGTGGCATTGAATTTTGCATCATCTGTGACATCATTCCGCCGTTTTTCTTTTTAGGTGGCTTGTAAGCGGGAGGATTCTTCATAAGCTCTTTAGCTTTTTTGCCCGCACCGCTTGCAAGGTATTTGTTAACTGCAACAACGGTTTGTGCGAAATCATCATCTGTGATTTCTGCAAGGCAACGGTCAAGAAGTTCTTGTTCGTTATTGAGTTCACCTAAAATTGTAACAACAACAAGGTCTTGAACATCGTTTGTGCCGTTTTCATAAATATCGCTTAAAATCTTGAAGAGCTTTTTGATGGTCTTCTGGTCATTAAAACGGATTGTTTCTATAATGAGCCTGTTAGCGTGATTTACAAAGAAATCGTCGCCCAAGAATTCAGAGTATGTCTGCACATTCTCGTTAAGTGCGTCTTTAAGCTCGGGATAAACCTGTGTAATACGGCTTGCAAGAGTATAAGCGTCATAATTTGCACCGTTTTTTGCCGCGGATTTTGAAACTGTATGTGGTGCTTTTTTTGTTGCAACCTGACGTGCTTTTTTGCCGTGTGAAGAAACAACGGTATCGTTAATTTCGTTGCAGAGTGATTTGATTGAACGCTCGTCACAATCTTCAAGGTCAAGAAGGTTTGATTCGGTTTTAACAAATTCGCCGTCACTAACCTTTTCCATAATATCAAGAAGATTGTCGTGGCTTAAAAGCTTAACTGTAAGGTCACCCTTTGTAAATTCAACAAAAGCAGTTTCATCTTCGCTTGTAACGGGAGTGGTAAGCTCAAAACCGTTATCTTTAAATTTTTCTGTACAGCCCTTTAAAATGAGTTCAAGAGCTTCTGTTCTTTCAAGCATTTTGAATACCTCTAATCAAAAAATTTATATATCTTATAAAGTATAACACATTTATTTTTATTTGTCATTAAAAATTTGTGAATATTATAATTGATTAGTTAAATATATTGTGATAAAATAAATATATCTATGGCTAACAGTCAGTTATGGAGTGAATTTTATGAAAAATGCATTGATAATTTTTGGCGGTGTATCTTCGGAGCACGATGTTTCTTGCGTTTCTGCGACATCAGTTATCAGAAATATACCAAAAGATAAATATAATGTGGTTATGCTTGGAATTACCAAGCA
This sequence comes from Candidatus Fimenecus sp., assembly GCA_045543095.1. Lineage (GTDB taxonomy): Bacteria > Bacillota > Clostridia > Oscillospirales > Acutalibacteraceae > Fimenecus. Next base: position 57,744 of record JAZQMC010000013.1, read on the forward strand.
GGGTGAAATGTTCGTTTTTGACGGAGATTATAACAAACTTAAAAAAGACGGTTGGCTTGAGGATAAATCAAAGCTTAAAAAGGCTGTCATTTCAACCGACCGTGCTGACCGTGGAATTATCGTTTTTAATGAAAGCGGGTATGAGAAGATAAGAATTGATGTCTGCTTCCCTGTAATGCACGGAAAAAATGGTGAGGACGGCACAATGCAAGGCCTTCTCACAATCGCAGGTATTCCTTATGTTGGCTGTAACACAATGGCGTCCGCTGTTTGTATGGATAAGGCTATGACAAACGCAATCTGCGATATTAACGGAATTCAGCAGGCAAAATGGAAATACATAACAAAATACGACTTTGAACGTCGTGGCAGAGAATTCGCAAGAGAGTGCGAAGAATATTTAGGTCTTCCCGTATTCATTAAACCCGCAAATGCAGGGTCTTCAGTTGGTGTTGTTAAAGCAAAAACACTTGAGGAGATTCAGCGTGGACTTGATTATGCCTTGCAATTTGATTCACGAGTTGTTGTTGAAGAAGCAATTCTCGGTGCAGAGGTTGAATGTGCGGTTATGGGTAACGACGAGCCGTTTGCAGGTGCAGTTGGTGAAATCGAGCCAAGTAACGAATTTTACGATTTCGAGGCAAAATATGAGTCCGACAGCGGTCTTCATATTCCTGCAAGAATCGGCGACGAAAAGATTAAAGAGGTTCAGGAAAAGGCAATTAAAGCATATAAGGCTTGGGGTTGTTCAGGCCTTGCAAGAGTTGATTTCTTTGTAAGATATTCTGACGGAGCCGTGCTTTTAAACGAGCCAAACACTCTTCCCGGATTTACAAATATCAGTATGTACCCGATGCTTATGGATAAAGCAGGAATTTCCTATGGTGATTTGATTGATAAGCTTTGCGTTTTCGCTATGGAAAAATGGGAAAAGGAATTTGCACAATGAGAACAAACGCGGTTATAAAAATTGTCAGTAAGCAACGCACAGAAAACGGTGACCACGCAGGTGAAATGTCCGTTTTAGGTCGTATTACTTATGATGGCAACAAGAATATAATTGAATATATTGAGAATAATGAAGAAACAGGTCCCGAAGAAACAACAATAACAGTTTTCGAAAATGATACTGTAAGCATTGTTCGTAACGGTCAGTTCAGTTCTGAAATGATGGTTGAAAAAGGCAAACGCCATCACACATTCTACAAAACACCTTACGGTGAATTGACAATGGGTATTTACGGCAATCAGGTTGATTGGTCAAGGAATGAAACAGGAGCGGTTCTCAAAATGAGATATTCGCTCGATTTCAACAACGGCTTTGTATCAGAAAACACAATGATTATTTATATTGAGGAGAAATAAGGATGTCTAAATTAGTTAAACAGGCTACTAACGAATTACATACACTTATTGTTGATGCACTCGGAAGAGCAGTTGCACAGGGCGAAATCCCTGCAGAGCCAATTCCTGCATTCAATATCGAAGTTCCTGCAAATCGTGATAACGGTGACTATTCATCAAACATCGCATTTGTTTGTGCAAAGGTTTTCCGTCGTGCACCAAAAATGATTGCAGATTTAGTTGCTAAATATATCCGACTTGACGGCACATATTTTGATTCTTGCACAGTAGCAGGTGCAGGCTTTGTAAACTTTACACTTTCAAAGGATTTCTATGCTGATATTCTTCTTGATGTTAAGGCACAGGGCAAGAATTACGGCAGAAGTGACTACGGTGAGGGCAAGAAAATCAACGTTGAATTCGTTTCTGCTAACCCAACAGGACCAATGCACATGGGTAATGCCCGTGGCGGTGCATTAGGTGATTGCTTGGCAGCCGTACTTGATATGGCTGGTTATGAGGTAGAAAGAGAATTCTATGTTAATGATGCGGGAAATCAGATTGAAAAATTCGGTCTTTCACTTGATATCCGTTATCAACAGATTTTCAAGGGCGAAGATGCGGTAGAGCTTCCCGAAGATAGCTATCACGGTGAAGACATCAAGGAAAGAGCACAGCAGTTTGCCGATGTTTATGGCGACGAATATATGAATAAGAGTGAAGACGAAAGAAGAAAAGCACTTGTTGAGTTTGCTCTTCCTAAAAATATCGATAATATGAAAGCCAATATGGCAAAGTACAGAATTGAGTATAATACTTGGTTTATGGAAAGTCAGCTTCACAACAGCGGTGCGGTGAAAGAGGTTATCGATTACCTTACAAATAAAGGATTGACATACGAAAAAGACGGTGCAGTTTGGTATAACAATATCAAAGTACAGACTGAAATGCTCTTGAAACAGGGCAAAACACAGGAAGAAATTGATAAGCTTGAACTCAAAGATGATGTTCTTATCCGTCAGAATGGAAACCCGACATATTTTGCAGCAGATATCGCTTATCATAAGAATAAGCTTGTTACCCGTGGCTTTGACAAGGCAATCAACATCTGGGGTGCAGACCACCACGGTCACGTTGCACGTCTTAAAGGTGTTCTTGAAGCACTTGACCTTGACAGTAGCCGTCTTGACATAATTTTAATGCAACTTGTTCGCCTTACCCGTGACGGCGAGGTTGTAAGAATGAGCAAGCGTACAGGTAAGGCAATCACACTCGTTGACTTGCTTGAAGATATCCCTGTTGATGCAGTTCGTTTCCTATTCAATATGCGTGAACCAGGTTCACAGATGGATTTTGACCTTGATTTAGCAGTTGAACAGTCAAGCCAAAACCCTGTTTACTATTGTCAGTATGCAAATGCTCGTATTCACAGTATTTTGCGTAAGATTGAAGCAGACGGTGTAACAGTTCGTGACTGCACAAAGGATGAACTCAAACTCCTTACAGCTCCCGAAGAAATCGAGCTCATCCGACATCTTGCATCTCTTACAGATGAAATTGTGAACTCTGCAAAGAACTATGACCCTGCAAAGATTACTCGTTATTGCATTGACTTGGCAACTCTTTTCCACAAGTTCTATAATGCTTGCCGTGTTGCTGTGGAAGACGAAGCACTTATGCAGGCTCGACTCTACCTTTGCACTTGTGTTATGAATGTAATAACAAACATTCTCACAACATTCAGCATTAGCACACCGGAAAGTATGTAAAAAACATATTGCAAAGGGTACGAGAAAGGTGGCGATTAGTTTGTATAGTATTGACCAAATTATGGATATGCTTGATTGGAATAATTCACATGAAGTTCAAGCAAAAGGACGTGAATTAGCAAAAGAAGTTGAGTGTATCAATGTGTTTTTACAACCATTGCACTCAAGACATAATAAAAATGTATGGGATAATTGTGCTATAGTTTTGGCTGATAAGACAGATGAAGAAATTAGTCCCTATCTATATGCACTATTTGATTGGTTACAAGATATGAATTGGCCAGGTGCTGATTGTATTTTAAACAGATTAAAAGAATACAATGATGATAAATGGCTTAATTATGTCTTGAATGACTGTATAAACAAAGCGATATTATTAAAAGAAGAAAACTGGTTGAATATATTGCAATCAATTTCAAAGGGAAAATAGTACGGGACGCTTATTGCGTCCCTTTTTATTGACTATATTACTGCATTTTTATGGAAAAATTGTCTATAATACAATTATGACTATAATTTTTGTTTTCATTGTCAATCTTTTGTCAAAATAACTATTGAAAAATAGGACAAGTAATTGTATAATTTATAAGATAGGAATTATTCCGTTAAAATATGAAAGGAGTTTTCATTTATTATGATTCACTACTCACATGAAGTTGAAAAAATGTGCTGTGTAGCAAAAGGTCCTCACCACGGTCCGGCTCCGATTCCTGAAGAAGGAAAATGGGTAAAGGCTTATGAAATCAAAGATATTTCAGGTTTTTCACACGGCATCGGTTGGTGTGCTCCTCAGCAGGGTACATGTAAGCTCACACTTAACATTAAAGAAGGTATTGTTGAAGAAGCACTTGTTGAAACACTCGGTTGTTCAGGTATGACTCACTCAGCTGCTATGGCTGCTGAAATTCTTCCCGGCAAAACTCTTCTTGAATGCCTTAACACAGACCTTGTTTGTGACGCTATCAACACAGCTATGAGAGAAATCTTCCTCCAGCTCGTTTATGGTCGTTCACAGTCTGCTTTCTCAGAAGACGGTCTTGTTGTTGGTGCAGGTCTTGAAGACCTTGGTAAAGGACTTCGTTCACAGGTTGGTACAATGTTCTCAACAAAAGTTAAGGGCGTTCGTTACATGGAAATGGCAGAAGGCTATATCACAAGAATGGCTCTTGATGCTGATGACCAGGTTATCGGTTATGAATTCGTTAAACTTGGCAAGATGATGGAAGATATCCGTCACGGTATGGATGCTGCTACAGCACTTAAGAACAATACAGGTTCATATGGTCGTTTTGCAGATGCTGCAAAATACATTGACCCAAGAGAAGAATAAGAGAAGGAGGATACTAAAATGGCTAATGATGTAAGATTTGAAGGCAAAGAAAGAAGAATGGCTAAAATCGAGAAATGTCTTGCTGAATACGGTATTGCTTCTCTCGAAGACGCAAAAGCTCTTTGCGAATCAAAAGGTATCGATGTTGAAGGCATCGTTAAAGGTGTTCAGCCAATCGCATTCGAAAATGCTGTTTGGGCTTACACACTCGGTGTTGCACTTGCACTTAAATCAGGTGTAAAAACTGCTTCTGAAGCTGCTGCAGTTATCGGTAAAGGTCTTCAGGCTTTCTGTATCCCCGGTTCAGTTGCTGAACAGAGAGACGTTGGTCTTGGCCACGGTAACCTTGGTGCAATGCTTCTTAAAGAAGAAACAAAGTGCTTTGCATTCGTTGCAGGTCACGAATCATTTGCTGCTGCTGAAGGTGCTATCGGTATCGCAAAGACAGCTAACAAGGTTCGTAAAGAACCTCTCCGTGTTATCCTTAACGGTCTCGGCAAAGATGCTGCTATGATTATTTCAAGAATTAACGGTTTCACATACGTTCAGACTGAGTATGATTTCTACACAGGCGAACTCAAAATCGTTAACGAAACAAAATATTCAGACGGCGAAAGAGCTGCTGTTCGTTGCTACGGTGCATACGACGTTCTTGAAGGCGTTGCAATTATGAAGGCAGAGGGCGTTGACGTTTCTATCACAGGTAACTCAACTAACCCAACTCGCTTCCAGCACCCGGTTGCAGGCACATATAAGAAGTGGGCTATGGAAAATGGCGTTAACTACTTCTCAGTTGCTTCAGGTGGCGGTACAGGTCGTACGCTTCACCCTGACAATATGGCTGCAGGCCCTGCTTCTTACGGTCTTACAGACACAATGGGCAGAATGCACGGTGACGCACAGTTTGCAGGTTCATCTTCAGTTCCTGCTCACGTTGAAATGATGGGTCTTATCGGTATGGGTAACAACCCAATGGTAGGCGCAACAGTTGCATGTGCAGTTGCTGTTGAAGAAGCAAGCAAATAATTAAAATTATTGCAAATAAGAAAGACGGAGTGTAAAAACTCCGTCTTTTTTGTTGTGTAAATTATTTTATCTCTTAAAACAATTATTATACTGCTCAACCCAAGTTAAAATGTTCTTGCGATTGTAGTTAGATGGCATTGCGGCGGTAACTGCGGTAGCTTTACCAAGTTGCAAGCCCATCTGTACAACTTTACCGAGAACAACTTTGTTGTTGATAAGTCCGCTAAGCTTGATTTTAATATCGTCCATACTCATTCCGCCAAGCATTGCACCAAGGCTTGTTGAGTCAGCGTCGATTGTCATATCTTCCGCATTGAGAATTCCTTTTGCGAATATGTAGTCAAGCTCGTGTCCCTCAAGTCTTGTAAGCAAGAGCTTTACGCAGGCGAGAGGTGCTAATGCTGCACCGATTTGCTTATAAAATGCTTTCTGATATTCCCAAAGCGTTTCTGCACTGTAAGAATATGTGAAATCAGCAGAAATTGTGTCTGCAAGAATTCTTGCCGCTTTAAAGCTGTTGGCAATACCCGAACCGATAACGGGTACGGTCATAAATGCGGAGTCACCAATTGCGGCATATCCGTCAGCAACCATAAGTCCCAATGGCTGACGCACGGGGATATTTGCAAAATCACCGCCACGCACGATTTCCGTGCCTATGCTGTCGTTACCCTTGCGAAGCATTTCAATCTGCTCATTGGCATAGTCAATGTCAAACTTTTTAAATCTGCCGATAAGCACGTCGGTGTGTTCTTCTTCGGTAGCAATCCAAGAAATGCCCAACTCGTTATTGGGGAGCATAATAATCTTAAATTTTTCGTTCTCGTCAACCTCTGCAGTCTTGTTGAAGAATGCTCGGTAAACATAGAATTGCTCATATTCGGCGGGTTTGCTCTGAATTCCCAGATGCTTTGGTAAATTGCTTCTTATAGGGGAGTTAAGTCCGCAAGCGTCGATTACAAGGTCGGCTAAATATTCGCCTTTGTCGGTCTTAATGCCTACAACACGGTTGCCGAGCATTACAGGTGCTTGAATATCCTGTTCGTATTCAAACTTCACGCCCGATTTTTCAGCGTAAGAAATCAAATAATTATAGATGTCGCGACGTTCCATCTGAATTTCTTTTTTGTCATCTTCAGTATTCTGAAGAAGCTTTGTTTCCATAGCAGGACCGTAAAAAGCTACGTCCTGCTTTAATTTGTAAAGGCTTTTATCGGGCAGAGGGAGACCGATTGCAGTCCAACCCTTGCGGTCGAAGATGTCCGTCCAATCATAGCCCATTTTGTCCTTTGCGTTACGCTCATAAACCGTAACATCATAACCCTTTTTAGCTAGAAGCATACCCGCGGCAATACCACCGTGACCGCCACCCGCAACAATAATTTTCTTTCCCATAATAAAATCCCCTTTGCTTGATTTTATAGGTAAATGGTAACATATTTTTAATGGGATTTCAATAAGAGGTTGATAAATTTGAATTTGTCGAACTCTTCTCCCCTTCCGTCACTCGCTTTGCTCGTGCCACCTTAATTCTCACCTGCCGGTTCGGTCGGTGCTTCTGCTTCGCAGAGGTGTCCACCGGACACCCGCACCCTCGTAGGGGGAAGGCTATCTTGGGCTCCACCCTTGAGGGGGAGCTGTCAACGAAGTTGACTGAGGGGTAGTCAGTTTATAATGTTAACTATCTCTCCCTCCGTCACCTACGGTGCCACCTCCCTCGGCAGAGGGAGGCAATATACACCATTTAATGGGATAGATAAACCCCAATTTGTAAACTCTAGACATAAACAAAAGTCCCGAAAAAATCGGAACTTTTGTTTTTTGGTGGAGATGGCGAGAGTCGAACTCGCGTCCGAAAATCTATTCCTGAAACTTTCTACGAGCGTAGTTTATCTACTGTAATTCCCTACGCGACAGCCGACAAACAGGCATTCGTTTCGGTAGCCCTGTGATGTGTGACGGACTACAAGGCGGTTATCCGTTCACATTTACTGCTAAATGACACTCCGTACCGAGCCGCAGTTCTCTCGGGGGAATGCTCGCCGCTAATTAAGCAGCAAGGAGTACTTTGTTATCTTTGTCGTTTATTTTTAATAAACTGTCCGTTTTATGGTGGTCAGACTCCACTGCTCGCTTATCGCAGTTCAAAATCCCCGTCGAAATCCTTTCATCCCCATATATAATATAATTATGAATTGCGAATTATCTTAATTGTTCTTTCATTGAACGTTCGATTGTGCGTTGGGCTTCTTTTTTAGCGGCAACATCGCGTTTATCGTAAAGCTTTTTACCTTTACACAAACCAACTTGCACCTTTGCTCTACCCTTTTTGAAATAAATTGATAATGGAATAAGGGTTAAACCCTCTTGCTTTGTAGTGCCAAAAAGTCGCATAATTTCTTTTTTGTGCATCAAGAGTTTGCGAACTCTCATAGGGTCGCGGTTGAAAATATTGCCGTGGTCATAGGGGCTTATGTGCATACCGTTGACGAAGATTTCGCCCTCGACAATACTACACCAAGCATCTTTAAGGTTGCATTTGCCCTGACGCAAAGATTTAACCTCTGTGCCCACAAGCTCAATGCCCGCTTCAAAACTCTCAATTACGAAATAATCGTGGAGAGCTTTTTTATTTTGTGCAATTGTAGTGTTTGTATTCTTCTCTGCCATGATTATATACCGTTAACTTTCTTAGTGTCATTCTGAGGAACAAAGTGACGAAGAATCTATTGCGGACAGACAAGGATGTCTGTCCCTACGCGGTCGCTTCGCTCAGAATGACATAGTAATTATAACAAACTTCTGCCCTGTAATGCTCTGGAAAGTGTTACCTCGTCTGCATATTCAAGGTCACTACCCACAGGCACGCCGTAAGCAAGACGGCTGACTTTAATACCCATTGGTTTGAGTAATCTCGCGATATACATTGCTGTTGCTTCGCCCTCAGCGGTGGGGTTTGTAGCCATAATAACTTCATTTACGCTGTCATCTGCCATTCGGCTGATAAGCTCTTTAATTCGAATATTATCGGGGCCAATACTGTTCATCGGTGAAATTACACCGTGAAGCACATGGTAAACACCGCGGTATTCGTGAGTGCGTTCAAATGCGGTAACATCGCGAGGGTTTTCAACAACGCAGATTACTGAATTATCCCTTTTGGGATTACTGCAGATACTGCATTTTTCGCCCTCGGTAAGATTGCAACAAACATTACAGGTATGTATATTAGTATGTGCGGCATTTATGGCGTCAACAAGACTTTTTGTTTCGCTATCGTCAAGACCGAGAATGTAATAAGCCATTCTCTCCGCCGATTTTACACCGACAGAGGGCATTTTACGAAATTCTTCAATCAATTTTTCAAGTGAAACGATTGCCATAATATCTTATACTCCAAAATTAAAATCCAAGACCTGGAATGTTCATTCCGCCTGTAAGCTTGCCCATTTCTCTTTCCATTGTTTCGTCTGCTTTTCTCATTGCCTCGTTAACTGCTGCAACAAGCAAATCTTCAAGCATTTCAACATCTTCAGGGTCAACAACATCGGGCTGAATATTAACAGAAACAACCTGATGCTTGCCGTTTACGGTAACATCAATTGCACCGCCACCTGCGGATGCTGAATATTCAGCGGCTTCACATTCCTGCTGAACACGAGTCATTTCCTCTTGCATTTGCTGAATGCGTTTCATCATATTTGCCTGACCGCCCTGATTGGGAATTCTTGCTTTCATTTTTATTCCTCCTCAATATTCACACCTAAACTTCTCGCCTTTGACATAAGGTCAGAAAGTGGATTTTTTGGTGCTTCTTCTTGTTTGTTATTATAAACTGCAAGAGTATAGTTTCTGCCGGTTACGGCGTAAACTGCCTCTTTAATAATTCTCGAATAATCGCCTGTTTTAAGATAAAGCTCTAAAACAGGTGAGCCTTTAATAAGCAGATATTTATCGTCATGAATAAAGGCACTTGAGCCTGAAAGCATAGCGATAAGACTGCGGTTGCCCGCGTAAATTTTTTCAAGCACTTCGGGCCATTTTGTGAATGGTATTGTTCCGCTTGGTTGAGTAACAACCTTTTCTTCTTCCTTTTCGGGAGGTGGGGGTGGTAACGGAATTTCCTCTTTTTCGGGTTGTGGTTCGTCTTTTGCTTGAACCTTGGGTTCGTCTTTAATTTCAGGCTTTGGCTCGGGCTTTACTTCGTCTTTTGCGGGTGGGGGAGTTTGCGATTTAACTGCGATTTTGCCCGATGCAACTGCATTTTCAAGCTCATTAAGTCTGCGTAAAACTGCATTCATATCACTGTCGAGTGACGGTGTACAAAGTCTGATAATGCAAAGCTCGGCACTGGTTCTTCTGTTAGCACCCTGCTTCATTGTAGCGGCAGAGGCGGTGAGAACATCAATACAAGACATAATTGTCGCAAGTGTTGTTTTTTCGCTCTGTTGACGAATAATCTCTATTTCACCTTGTGAACAGATTATCATACTTTCAAAGTTTTTAACCGCCTTTGAAACCATAAGATTTCTGAAATGGCTTGTGAGCTCGGTTATAAGACGCTCCATATCGCAAGAATCGTTATAGAGTTTGTTCACAACCTCAAGTGCTTTTGCGGCGTCTTTTTCGATTATGCAATCGCAAAGTTCGAAAATATATTCTCTGCCTGCAAGACCTGCACTTGCGGCAACTGCGGCAGAGTCGATAATACCCTCATAAGATGAGCAACGGTCTAAAAGCGAAAGTGCGTCACGCATAGCACCGTCTGCAATTCGGGCAATAAGCATTGCACCGTCTTGTGCAAGCTGTAAGTTTTCTTTTGCGGCAACCTCTAAAAGTCTGCCTGCAATATCTTCGGGCGGAATTCGTTTGAAATCGAAACGCTGACAACGAGAAAGAATTGTTGAAGGCAATTTATGAACCTCGGTTGTTGCCAGAATGAAGATTACGTGTGCGGGTGGTTCCTCAAGAGTTTTAAGAAGTGCGTTGAACGCACCGATTGAGAGCATATGCACCTCGTCAATAATATAAACGCGGTATTTTGCATTTGCAGGAGTGAAATTTGCTTCTTCTCGCAAATCACGGATATTGTCAACACCGTTGTTTGATGCGGCGTCGATTTCGATAATATCAAAAATTGAACCGTTATCAATTCCACGGCAGATTTCGCACTCATTACAAGGATTGCCGTTTTGAGAGTTCAGGCAGTTTACTGCCTTTGCAAGAATTTTAGCACAGGAGGTTTTACCTGTTCCGCGGGAGCCTGTAAAAAGATAAGCGTGACTTGTTTTACCTGTTTTAACAGCATTTTCAAGTGTTTTTGTGATATGCCCCTGACCAACAACATCGGTGAATGTGCTTGGTCGGTATTTTCTGTAAAACGCACGGTACATAAAACTCCTCCTTTAATCATCAAACTAAATCAGAAAACTTTTGTGCTTGCTGAAAAGTGTGCCGTAATCCGCATCAGTGAGCACCTATTAAAAAAGCTTTAACTCAGTCATGTGTCGTGCAGGCAAGCTGTGGCGCCCGGTGCAATCCACTTAATGCTGCTCGGTTCCCCGCCTGACATGGTTCGCAGTGCCCCGCCGCACAGGACCCACACGGCACACGACTGAATTAAAGCTTTTAAGTTTATTTACCGACCTATTATACTATATAATATAAGTAAATTCAAGAGGAAAATGTGTACTATTTTTATTGTAGTTAAAGAGATTTTGTGTTAAAATGAATTTATACAAGTGTTAAATTCTGGTTTGGAGGACTTTAAGGATGTTTAATATTATCCCACAGCCCGTCAGCATACTGATAAACCGAGATAAAAAGGGTTTTACTCTGCACGCAGGAACTACAATTTCTCCTTATGATTTTTGCGAGGAGTTTATAAGCTTTGCCCGAAATGTGTTCAATAAAAAAGTGAGAATTCACGAGGATACGGGCGAAGAAAAGTCCATAATTCTTAAAATTGATGACAATATTTCTAATGACGAAGGTTATACCCTTAAATGTGAAAATCGTCGTGTTTTCATAAATGCGAAAACAGAAGCAGGACTTTATTACGGCTTGCAGACCTTAAAGCAGTTGCTTTTGCAGAGTGACGGTAAAATTCCCTATATTGAAATTACAGACGAGCCGAGATTTGCTTACCGTGGTTTTATGCTTGATTGCGGAAGATATTTTTATACCGTTGATGAGGTTAAACGAATTGTCGATTTAATGGCATTGCATAAATTGAATGTGTTACATTGGCATCTCACAGAGGACCAAGGCTGGCGAGTAGAAATTAAAAAATATCCCCTGCTCACCGAAAAGGGCTCAATGAGAAGTCACACTAATTTTAATCACAAGGCCCACGGTGGATATTATACACAAGAGGATATAAAAGAAATTGTCGGGTATTGTCATAGTAAAAAAATAAAAGTAATTCCTGAATTTGATGTTCCCGGACACAGCGTTGCGGCGATTTCGTGTTATCCGTATTTGTCTTGTCTTGACCGTGATTTAGAGGTTGCAACTCATTGGGGAGTTAAGCACGATATTCTTTGTGCGGGTAAAGAAACAACCTATGAATTTGTTTATGATGTGCTTGATGAATTAATAGAGTTATTTCCCGATAAAATTATTCATATCGGCGGGGACGAAGCAGTAAAAATGCGTTGGAAGAATTGTCCTCATTGTCAAAAGGCGATTAAAGAAAACTCGCTTCGTGACGAAGATGATTTGCAAATGTTCTTTATGACCAAGGTTAATGAATATCTTAAAGCAAAGGGATATTCTTCAATTATGTGGAATTACGATAAGCTCGAAAATTCCGAAAGCTTGAGCCCCGATATTTTGTGGACGGTCTGCGGAATGGGCGATGATAAGGAACTCATTAAAACCGAACTGAAACGTGGCAGAAAACTCATAAATACAAGTTGTTATCCTTATTATTTTGATTTTCCTTATGGTTGGAATACTCTTAAAATGGTTTGTGAGGATGACGGTGCTTTGACCGAAGTTGATGAGGAAACTTTAGGTATTGAGGCACAGATGTGGACAGAATATGTGCCGAATATGGAACGGCTTGAATTTCTCACATTCCCGCGACTTGGTGCAATGGCTGAAAATGCTTGGGCAGAAAAGGGGTATCCCACATTTTCGACTTTCTTGCATAAGGCGGAGGATTATTATAAACTGCTTGATATTTACAAAGTGAATTACGCACCGCTAAAAAAAGCGTGTCCGTCGTTTATTTATAAACATGCGTCATCACTCTGGTTTAAACGCAGAGTTTTCCATTGGGAAGGACTTCACAATCTGATTGATGACAAAAAGGCAGAAAAAGAGGCAGAAAAATTGATACAAAAATAATGGGGATTATTTTTGTATTGTAATATTAAGAAATAATTTTTGAGGTGTTATACAATGAAAAAATATGTATTGGCATTAGACCAAGGAACAACAAGCTCACGTGCTATTCTTTTTGACAAAAAGGGTAATATCTGCTATAAGGCGCAACACGAGTTCACACAGATTTATCCTCACACAGGTTGGGTTGAGCATAATCCTATGGAAATTCTCTTTTCACAGCTCCAATCTGTTATGGAAGTAATGGCACAAAGCAAGGCAACTGCCGAGGATATTTCAGCAATCGGCATTACAAATCAGCGTGAAACCACAATTGTATGGGATAAATCAACGGGTAAGCCTATTTACAACGCGATTGTATGGCAGTGCAGACGAACTGCCGATATGTGTGAAAAAATCAAGGCGGACGAGGAGCTTACACAGTACATAAAGGACCACACGGGTCTTGTGGTTGACGCTTATTTCTCTGCAACAAAAATTAAGTGGATTCTTGAAAATGTTGATGGTGCGAAAGAGTTGGCAGAGAAAGGTCAGCTTTTATTCGGCACGGTTGAAACATGGCTTATTTGGAATTTAACAGGCGGTGCAGTGCATATAACTGACTATTCAAATGCTTCCCGAACAATGCTTTTTGATGTTGATAAGCTTTGCTGGGACGAATACCTTTGCGAAAAACTCGGTATTCCTATGAATATGCTTCCCGAGGCAGTTCCGTCAAGTAAGATTTACGGCAAGGTCGGTAAGAATGTTATGGGCATTGAGGATTTGGCAGGTGTGCCTATTTCGGGTGCTATCGGTGACCAGCCCGCAGCACTTTTCGGTCAAGGCTGTTTTGAGAGCGGTCAAGCAAAAAACACTTACGGCACAGGCTGTTTCCTCTTGATGAACACAGGCAGTAAGCGTGTTGAATCCAAAAACAATCTTGTTACAGGTGTTGCCTGGGGCATTGGTGACGAGGTAACTTATGCGATTGAGGGCTCGGCTTTCAATGCGGGGTCAGTTATCAAATGGCTTCGTGACGATTTGCATCTTATCCCCTCTGCCCGCCGTTGTGATGAACTTGCAGAGAGTGTTCCGAATGCAAACGGTGTGTATTTTGTGCCCGCATTCACAGGTCTTGGTGCACCTTATTGGGATATGTATGCCCGTGGCACTATTGTGGGTCTTACCCGCGGTGCTAATTCGGCTCATATCTGCCGTAGCGTGCTTGAAGCAATCGCTTATCAGATGACAGATTTGCTTGAGGCTATGAAGCAGGATTCTGAAATCCAACTTTCAGAACTTCGTGTTGACGGTGGTGCGTCTGTAAGTGATATTATGATGCAAATTCAGGCAGATATGATTAGAACAAATGTTAACAGACCCAAAATGGTTGAAACAACTGCTATTGGTGCGGCTTATCTTGCAGGCCTTGCAACAGGTTTTTGGGAGAGCACCGACGAAATCGCAAAAATCCGTCAGGTTGATAAGGTGTTTGAACCGAAAATGGATATGGAAAAACGTGAAAAGAGATACCGCGGATGGCTTCGTGCGGTTGAGCGTTCAAGAGATTGGGTTGAACATTAATGGCAAAAATTCTGATGTTCCGCACGCCCGAAAAGTTGCTTGAGCATTTTTTCGAGCACGGTGAAGAAACGGCTTGTGAATCGGCGGAAGAATATCTTATAAAAGCAAATGCGGTTGTTGCAAACCCTAAAGCATTAACAAAACACGAAACGGACGAAGACGATAACGATAAAATTTATTATCTTTCGCAAACGGGTGAGATAGTTTTTGTGGGTTTAGAGGGTTACATAAAAACATATTTTATTGCCGATGATGAATATTTTGAAAGACAATAATTATTTTAATGTCATTCTGAGGAGTGTAACGACGAAGAATCTCAAAAAATAGAGATTCTTCGCTTCGCTCAGAATGACAATTCTTAAGAGGCGAATACAATGGACTACGCAAAAGAAAGTCTGAAACTCCATTATGAGTGGCAGGGCAAAATTGAAATTAAAACAAGGGCAAAGGCTAATGATAAAGAGTCTTTGTCGTTGGCGTATACCCCCGGTGTTGCCGAGCCGTGCCTTGAAATTCAGAAAGATATAAATAAATCTTATGAACTCACTCGCCGTTGGAATACGGTTGCGGTTGTTACTGACGGTACAGCTGTTTTGGGACTTGGTGATATAGGCCCTGAAGCAGGTATGCCCGTTATGGAGGGTAAATGCGTGCTGTTTAAAGAATTCGGTGGTGTTGATGCAATTCCTCTTTGCGTAAGAAGTAAAAACGTTGATGAAATTGTTAATTGCATTTCTTTGCTTGCAGGGTCTTTCGGCGGAATAAATCTTGAAGATATTGCAGCTCCCCGTTGCTTTGAAATTGAGAAAAAGTTGAAAGAAAAATGCGATATACCCATTTTCCACGATGACCAACACGGTACTGCTGTTGTGGTTGGTGCGGCTGTTACAAACGCACTTCGTCTTGTTAATAAAAAAATTGAGGATTGCACGGTTGTATTCAGCGGTGCAGGTGCGGCAGGCATTGCCATTGCTAAACTTATTATAAAAATGGGTGCGGGCAATGTGATTATGTGTGACAAAATGGGAACTCTTTGCGTTGGCGAGGAGTGGATGAATTCTGCACAAGAAGAAATGGCAGAAATCACAAATAAAAACAAATTAAAGGGTACACTTGCTGACGCAATGAAGGGAGCAGATATATTTATCGGTGTTTCTGCACCGAATATTGTTACCGAAGAAATGGTGAAATCAATGTCAGAAAATGCTATTGTTTTCCCCATGGCAAACCCTGTGCCCGAGATAATGCCCGACAAGGCTAAAAATGCGGGAGCAAAGGTTGTGGGTACCGGCAGAAGCGATTATCCTAATCAGATTAACAATGTGCTCGCATTCCCCGGTATTTTCCGCGGTGCACTTGATTGCAGAGCAAGTGATATTAATGAAGAAATGAAGCTCGCCGCTGCAAAAGCGATTGCTTCGCTTGTATCCGACGACGAGCTTTGTGAAGATTATATATTGCCAAAAGCATTTGACGAAAGAGTGGGCATAACTGTTGCAAAAGCTGTTATTCAAGCAGCAAGAGAAACAGGAGTGTCAAGAATATAATAGCAGAAAATTAACGCCCCTCATTTGAGGGGTGTTAGTTTTATATGCTGTTTATAATTACTTTTTCAAGCCTTTAGCAATAACAATCAGGCTGTCAAGCTGTTCGTCTGTTAAGCCTTTGACTGTATTTACTAATTCCTGTACTTTTGCGGGATTTTTATTTTCGGTAGCAAAGAATTCTTCGGGTGTTATTTTAAGATAGTCACAGATATAAAAGAATACCGTCATAGACGGGAAATTCGCACCGTTTTCGACACCATTTATATAACTTTCGCATTGACCAATCGATAAACTCATTTCCCTTGCTGAAACACCTTTTATTTCACGCAGTTTAGCTAATCTCAAGCTAAATTCTCTTTGCTCCATATTTTCACCGCCTTTTCTATATCTAATTGTACTATACACATCTTCTATTAGTATCTGTTTATACTATATTTTATTCTTGACATATCTAGTTCAATTAGATATAATTAATACAACATCCATTTCAAATGGATTGCAAAGTAAATAAAATCCTTGTGGACTCTATTTAAGTAATGTTTTTTTCGACCGATTGTTCTTGCTGTTTGTATAAATAGCATTGAGCACTTGAAGGCGTTTTATAAAATAAGCAGAGTCAAGGATTTTTCGTCGGGAGCGGAAACGCTTTCGACGATTTTTGCTTTTTATAGCTCTTTGTAACAAAATCTCTTTATTTTTCGTTACAATAACGGCTTATTTTTGCTAAAAAAGGAGGAGTTTCTATGGGTGCAATTTTGCCTTTAGAATTGTACGAATTCTTAAAAGGTAAAAATATAAAATACCTGTATTTTGCTACCACGGTAAAAAACGCTTGTTCAATGATAAACGGTGGTACTCTTATGTCTAACAGAAAACTTAATTTTCAAAAAATTCCAATGAGTGAACCCAATAATTCAGATGTTGAAAAAAACGTATGTGTATGGAATAAATTACATTTTTATACTTGTGATTTGCACGGCTATTTTACACGGCAAAACAAAACCGGTCCTGTTTGCTTTGTGGTTAATATAGATTTTTTGTTGCAAGTACATAAAAATGACCTATCAATTTCAAAAAGAAATCCTCTGATTTGGAAAAAAGGACTTACAAAAAGTCAGATTTATTATTCTTCTGTTGACGAGTTTAGCGAGAATTTTGACTCTTTTATAGAAAAAAGAAGTGCACATAAAAATATTATTTTGCTTCGTGATAAAAAGTCTTCAGTAGATTTAAATAAGTTTCTCGTAGAAATAATTATTGATAAACCAGCACAAAGGCATCTGCTTTTTACAAAAGCATTTAAGGCATTAAAAAATGCACTTGTAAATGCAAAACTGACTGATATACCTCTAAAAGCAAGAGAGTGCAAAAACTTTTGTTTTTGTCAGGATAATTATAATGCTATGTCAACCAAAGAAATCGAAAAATTGTTTAATCCCTAATATGTTTGTATATGCAACAGCTAAAAAGTAATTAAGTATTACGGAAAATATGCCAAAAAAACTGTTGACAGTTGACTAATGTTATTGTATAATACACAATGTATCCCAATGTAAAGGGAGGGATTTTTAATGAGTCAGGTAAAAGTTAAAGAAAACGAGTCCTTGGAAAGTGCTCTCAGAAGATTTAAGAGACAGACTTCTCGTGACGGCGTAATTCAGGAAGTACGCAAAAGAGAGCATTATGAAAAGCCTTCTGTTAAGAGAAAGAAGAAGTCTGAGGCTGCCCGTAAGCGTAAGTTCAAATAATTAAACTTAGGCTTTTTTGGCGTATGAAAAAGTGAGTGGGCAATCCCCGTTGGGAATGCCCGCTATTTTTTTAAAATTAAGGAGATTTTATATGAACTTGCCAATGCCAAAGTACCGCTTTAAATCGGTGCTTGATATAACGGTTGAGGATTTACATAAAATGGGAGCAAAAGCAGTTGCCCTCGATATTGACAATACAATATGTAATGACGGCAAAGAAAACTGCATTGAGGGGCTCGAAGAATGGCTTGCAAAAGTGCAGAGTGCGGGATTTAAAATTATGATAATTTCAAATGCTGTGGGCAAGCGTCCCGTAAGAGTTGCTCAAAAATTAGGGCTTATGCATCTTTCGTTCGCTCGCAAGCCAAAGGCACATAAGCTGTTGGCGGGTGCAGAAATTATGGGTGTAAAAATCACCGAAATGGCAATGGTGGGCGACCAAATTTTTGCCGATGTTTTAGCCGCAAACCGTTGCGGTGCAATAGCGGTGCTTGTTGATGCGTTACAGGGTGAAACAAGATTTCCTTTGTTTTATGCTAATCGTCGTCGCAAAGAAAAACCTGTTTTAGCAGAATTTGAAAAATTACACGGATATGGTGTTTATGATGAATAATTTACAAAAACTTTTAAAAGAAAAGGGTAGCGATTACGCGGCTCTTATAATTTCACCCGAAAACAGAAAATATTTCACAGGCTTTGACTCATCTGACGGTTTTTTGCTTGTATGCCCAAGTCGTGCGGTGTTTATTACTGACGGAAGATACATTGAAGCAGCCGAGAAACAAATTACGTCTTGCGAAGTTCAGTTGCTTGGCAAAACTTATCCGCAGATTTCGGAAATTCTTAATGAAATGGGTTGTAAGCATTTGCTTGTTGAGTCAACAAGAATGACGGTTTCAACCTACAATTCCCTTAAAGGTGTTCTCAAAAAAATCACTATTGCAACCGATAATTCGCTTGATACTATGATTAACTCTTTGCGTGCGGTCAAGACCGAAAATGAGGTTGAGCAGATTGTTAAAGCACAGAGAATTGCTGAAGATGCTTTTTCTCATATTCTCGATTTTATCAAGGTCGGTGTTACCGAAAAGCAGGTAGCGTTAGAACTCGATTTTTATATGTTAAGCCACGGCGGTGAGGCACTTTCATTTGAAACTATTGTTGTCAGCGGTGCTAACACCTCAATGCCACACGGTGTACCAAGCGATAAAAAGATTGAAAACGGCGATTTTGTAACAATGGATTTCGGCACGGTTGTGGGCGGTTATCATAGCGATATGACCCGCACAATCGCAGTAGGTTATGCAACCGATGAAATGAAAGAAGTTTATAACACCGTTCTCAATGCACAGAACAACTGCCTTGAAAAGCTTTGTGCGGGAATGTCCTGTAAAGATGGTGATGAGCTTACACGTTCTGTTATCAGAGATGCGGGCTATGGCGAATATTTTACTCACTCAACCGGTCACGGTGTAGGTGTTGAAATTCACGAATTCCCTAATCTTTCTCCGATTTCAGATGTGGACTTGTGTATGGGTAATGTTGTAACCGTTGAGCCTGGAATTTATATGCCGGGCAAATTTGGTGTGCGAATTGAAGATATGGCATTTATCACATCGGATGGTTGCAGAAATCTTACAAACGCACCAAAGGAATTGATTATCTTATAAATATTGCAGTTATTACTGCACCAATCCCAGCCGATGCCATCATTTCAGCAAGAAAAAAGGCTCGGCTTTTGATTTTTTGCTTGCGGGTTTTTGGAACAGAGGCAGAATTGCGAATGCTTTTTAGGGCACTTCCCTTTAATTTACTCTCTTTTTCTGCACTGTATTCGGGTCGTACAAAAAACAGGGCTTTTTCAAAATATTCGCACCCTGTTTCATGAATTTCAAGAACCTGACGATTAACACCTTTAACCATTTTAATTTCCTCACGATTTTATTTTTATTCATTGTTATTTTAGGTGTTTTTGGTTAGTTTTATACTATCGCTTTTGTACGGATTTACAAGAAAAATTTGTCAATATGGGATTTTTACCAAAAATTATTACAATAAAAAATATACAGTTTGTATAATTAACTTTTCAACGAAATTGTTGAAAACTCTGTTGAAAATGTTTATAACTCCCGCTAAAATCAAAGGATTTTAACCATTTTTTGCACTTTTCGACAGTGTTTGAAAAACTTTGTTAAAAACATATCAAATACAATTTGTTATAAAGTCTTTACATTTTATACATTTTGGAACATTCTATACTTTAAAATTATCTAAAATTTTTGTGCATTTTGTCATTAGTGTTTTTAGATAGAAATTTAAAAAATTTTTGGCTATTCTGCGAGGTGATTTTTTGAAAAACACATTTGAAATAACCTGCCCCCGCGTTTTTGATTTAGGCCTTTGTCTTGACTGCGGTCAAGCGTTCCGTTGGACAGAAAAAGACGGAAAATGGCAGGGGGTGGCTTACGGCAAAGCACTCACGGTTCAGCAAATTGAAAATAAATTGATTTTTGATTGCACTCAAGAAGACTTTGAAGAAATTTGGAAAAACTATTTTGATTTTGATTGTGATTATGAGAAAATTACCGCATCTTATGATGACAAATATCTACAAACTGCCGTGAATGAATATTCGGGCATCAGAATACTTCGTCAGGAGCCTTGGGAGGCTCTTTGCTCCTTTATAATTTCACAAAACAATAATATTCCCCGAATAAAAGGCATTGTCCATAGACTTTGTGATACCTTTGGCGAGGGTGATGAGGGTGAAAAGAGTTTTCCCTCAGCCGAGAAACTCGCAAAGCTTACCGTACAAGATTTAGCACCCTTGCGTGCGGGGTTCAGAGCGAAATATATAATCGACGCGGCACAAAAGGTGGCAAGCGGTGAGGTTGATTTTAATAAAATCCACGAAAATCCTATTGAATTTGGCAGAGAAGAATTGCAGAAAATTAAAGGTGTTGGTGCAAAGGTTGCCGAGTGCACTCTGCTTTACGGCTTTCATAAGTTAGAGGCTTTTCCTGTTGATGTGTGGGTAAAACGCATAATGGCAGAAATGTACCCCGACGGATTACCCGAATGCACAAAGGGGACGGAGGGTATTGCTCAGCAATATCTTTTCCATTGGCGAAGAATGCAAGATAAACCTTGACAATACCGCTTCTTTATGCTATTATTAGCAAGTCGCAACAACCATATATTCGGTTATATCCTGTCTTATGATAGGTGAAAAAGGAACCCCATCGGTGAAAACCGATGGGGTTTTGGGTTTTGTTGTATATTATTTATTCACTACATTCTGCGGATTACCGTTAAGATATGCCTCAACATTTTCTTCGAGAATGTTCATAAGTCTTTCTCTTGTTTCAAAACCTGCCCAAGCGATGTGGGGAGTTATGAAGCAATTTTTTGCAGTAAGTAAAGGATTATCTGCCTTTGGCGGTTCAACGGTGAGTACGTCAAGTCCTGCACCGCGGAGTTTGCCGCTGTTAAGGGCGTCGGCAAGTGCCTTATCATCAACAACAGGACCGCGTGAGGTGTTGATTATTATTGCTCCGTCCTTGCATTTGCTTAAAAATTCTTCGTTTACAAGTCCCGTAGTTTTTTCGGTGAGAGGACAATGGAACGAAATAATATCACTTGTTTTTGCAAGGGTATCCATATCAACCCATTTAAAGTTTTTACGGTGACTTTGGTCGGTTTCGTGACCTGAAACGGCAATTATATTCATTTTGAAAGCCTCGGCAATGTCTGCAACTGCCCGACCAATCTGACCAAATCCCACAATGCCCAAGGTTTTACCGCAAAGTTCTGTGAGGGGAGTTTTCCAATAACAGAAATCGGGACAAGCGGTCCAGTCGCCATTTTTAACGCTTTCGCTATGTAATCCTACCGCGTTGGTGATTTCAAGAATAAGTGAGAATGTAAGCTGTGCCACCGCATTTGTTGAGTATGCAGGGATATTTGAAACGGGCACGCCTTTTTCCTTGGCATATTCCCAATCAACAATGTTATATCCTGTTGAAAGCAGGGCAATATATTTGAGATTATTAAGCTTTTCGAGAGTTTCTTTTGTAAGCGGTGTTTTGTTGGTTAAAATAATATCTGCACCCTCACATCTCTCAAGAATTTTGTCAGCGGGTGTACGATGATGGATTTCACATTCACCTAAATTTTCAAGCCAATCCCAAGACAAATCACCGGGATTTAAGGCATAGGAATCAAGCACAACAATTTTCAAAACAATCACGACCTTTGCATACTTCCATATAAAAATATAATATACTATATATAATATATCATATTTTGGCATAATAAAACAACAAAAATATTGACCTTTGAGCACATTTATTATAAAATTAATTGTTAGATATTTTTTGTTCGGTGAATTTAATGGAAAAACGTAATCTTACCAGAAAAAGTGCACTGAATTTAACTTGTATTGGCTTGTTTGCGGCAGCGGGGATAATAGCGATAATTACCCTTGCAATGAGCACACAGATTGCCGAGGGCGGTTGGGCGGAATTTCTGCACGCCCTTGACAAAACACAAGAGTTTATTCAGTCGCTTCAAAATCGTTGGCTTTTGGCCCTTGCAATAACTTCACTTTATGTATTAAGGTCCTTTGTGCCCATTCCTTTTCCGTTTATCTTTATGATGACGGGTGTTATGTTTCGTTGGGGCGAGGCACTTCTTATCAATACTCTCGGATATTGTGTGGTGCTTGTAATTACCTATTGGTTTGGCAAGTCAACTGATGGTGGCGTAGCACTTAAAAGCCTTAAAAAATATGACAACATTCAAAAAATGATTGGTCATCACGGTAAAACAAAACTAGGAATTTTAGTGGCACTACGCATTGTGCCGGGTATTCCCATAAATACTGTAAGTCAGATTTATGGCGGTATGGAATTTCCAATTCACAAGTTCGTGTGGGCATCAATAATTGGATTTTTCCCGAAAATCTGGACATACACCGTAATGGGCGGTAATATTGCACAACCATTTACCTGGCAGTTTATGGGTCCCATTATTTTCTTGTTAATTTTATCGGGTATTGTAACCCTGATTGTAAATATTACCCTTGAAAAAAGAAAAGGAGAGCAAAATAAAGATGACAAAAATTGAAATTCTTAAAAACAATATTATGAACGGCGAGTTTGACTCTCGTTTCAAAAGAGTTTATGTTACTGATGAGGCAGTAAAGGCACAATATGAAAGATATGTAGGCCTTGCAGAAGATTTCGCAGCACTTTTCGGTGCTGACCGTGATGCTCGTCTTTTCTCTGCACCCGGCAGAACAGAGGTTGGCGGTAATCACACAGACCACAACCACGGCAGAGTTCTTGCCGCAAGTATCAACCTTGATGCAATTGCTATTGCCGCAAAGAATGACGAAAATATTGTTCGCGTAAAATCACGCGGATACAATATGGATGTTTGCGACATCACAGACCTTGAAATCAAAGAGAACGAAAAAGGTCATTCGCCTGCTTTAGTTCGCGGTATGTGTGCGGGCTTTAAAAAGTTCGGCTATGAAATCGGCGGTTTTGATGCTTGCACAATGTCGAGCGTACTTTCAGGTTCAGGACTTTCATCATCTGCCGCTTATGAGGTGCTTGTCGGTACAATGCTTAACTACCTTTACAATGACGGCAAGGTTGATGCAATCACAATCGCAAAGATTGCACAGTATGCAGAAAATGTTTATTTTGATAAGCCTTGCGGACTTATGGACCAGATGGCTTGTTCGGTTGGCGGATTTGTTACAATCGATTTTAATAACCCCGCAGAGCCAATTGTAAACGAAGTAAAATTCGATTTCGCTTCTTCCGGTCACTCACTTTGCATTGTTGATACAAAGGGCAGTCACTCTGATTTGACTGACGATTATGCAGCAATCCGTAGCGAAATGGAAGCAGTTGCAGGTTGCTTTGGTAAAAAGGTTCTTCGTGAGGTTGATGAGGAAGAATTCAAGAAGAATATTCCTGCAATCCGCGAAAAGACAGGCGACAGAGCAGTAATCCGTGCAATGCATTTCTTTGCAGACAACGACAGAGTATTAAAAGAGGTTGACGCACTTAAAAAGGGTAATTTTGACGAATTCAAATCATACATACTTGAAAGTGGCGATTCTTCATACAAGTATAATCAGAATGTTTTCTCTGTTAAAAAGCCTCTTGAACAGCCTGTTTCATTGGCATTGGCACTCAGCGAGAGTATTCTCAAGGGTAAGGGAGCATGGCGTGTTCACGGCGGTGGATTTGCAGGCACTATTCAGGCATTTGTTCCAAACGAAATTCTTGCAGATTACAAGAGTGCTATGGAAGGTGTTTTCGGTGAAGGCTCTTGCTATGTATTAATCATAAGACCGGTAGGCGGTATTGAAATCTAATCTTATTGTGACAAATAATTCGCTCCCTCTCAGAGGGAGCTGTCTGCGAAGCAGACTGAGGGAGTTATCAGGTAAATCGGCAAACTCCTTCCGTCTTTTGCTACGCAAAATCCACCTCCCTCAATGAGGGAGGGTAATTATGCTGATTTTCTTAAATCTATAAATTAAGGTTGTTATAAATGGATACACTTGAACTTTTAGAAAAATTGACTTCCCCCCACGGCGTTGCGGGGGAAGAAATTAGCTCCTTTGAATATTTAAAGGGGCTTTTTTCACTGTACGGAAAGGTGTCAACTGACAATTCGGGCAGTATAATTATTGAGCGTGAGGGCAGAGGCAAACACATTTTGCTTGATGCTCACCTTGATACAATCGGATTTGTTGTGACCGAGATTATGGATGGTTTTGTTCGTCTTTCAAAGGTCGGCGGAGTTGATATGCGTACTGTTGAAGGTATGGAATTAACCATTCATGGTACAGAAGATATTTACGCTGTGGTTTGTACTGTTCCGCCCCATCTTTCAGAGGGTGAGAGCAGAGTTTCAAAAGACGGAACTTGCGTTGCAGACACAGGTCTTACAAAGGACGAGGCAGAAAAGATTATCGCGATTGGTGATAAGGTAGGCTTTAAAAAATCCTTTGAAAAAATGGGCGAAAACAGAGTTACTGCAACTTATGTTGACGACCGCGGTGGAATTGCGGTTCTCTTAAAGGCACTCGAATATGTAAATACCGATAAAAAAATCACGCTTGTTTGTTCTGTGCAAGAGGAAACAGGCGGAACGGGGGCAACTTGTGCGGCGTTTAACTGTGATGCAGATTTGGCATTAGCAGTTGATGTAAGCTTTGCCGCAACCCCAGACGCAGACCCCAAGGAATGCGGAAAAATGAACGGCGGTGCAATGATTGGCTATTCGCCCGCACTCTGCCGTGAATATTCTGAATTATTGGTTGCTCTTGCAAAAGAGTATGAAATCCCATATCAGAAAGAAATTATGAACGGCAGAACAGGTACAAATGCGGACCATATAACAATTTCAAAAAGCGGAATTCCAACGGCATTGGTATCATTGCCCGAAAGAAATATGCACACACCTGTTGAAATGGTAGATATTCGCGACATTGAAAACTGTGCAAAGCTTATTGCACGCTTTATTGAAAGGGTGTGAGCATAATGGATAAGAATTTACTTAAAAAACTTTGTATGCTCAACGGCACTTCGGGTGATGAAGGTGCTGTGCGTAATGCCATTATTGAAATGTTGCCCGAGGATTGCACATATTCTGTAGATGTTCTCGGTAATCTTATTGTTGAGAAAAAGGGCGAAACAGAGCCCCGAAATCGTGTTGCACTTTTTGCACACATGGACGAGGTTGGATTTATTGTAACTTATATCAATGATGAGGGCTTCGTTTATGTGAATTCTGTGGGTGGAATTGAGGACTCTGCACTCTTTAGTAAAAAAGTAACTACCAACGGTTTGGTAGGTGTTGCAGGGGGCAAGGCAATTCATCAATGCAGTGGTGATGAGGCGAAAAAAATCCCTGCAATTACCGATATTGCTCTTGATTTTGGTTTTGAAAGCAAAGAAGAAGCAGAGAAATATATTTCTCTCGGTGATTTCGGTTATTTCAAGTCGGATTTTGCAGAATTCGGCAACGGATTTATCAAGTCAAAGG
The DNA here is from genome assembly GCA_045543095.1 of Candidatus Fimenecus sp. Taxonomy (GTDB): domain Bacteria; phylum Bacillota; class Clostridia; order Oscillospirales; family Acutalibacteraceae; genus Fimenecus. The sequence continues at coordinate 83,497 of JAZQMC010000013.1, forward strand.
CACTTGATGACAGAGTGGGCTGTGCAGTTCTTTTGGAACTTTTACAGAAAAAGTCAAAAATTAGCTACACTGCAGTTTTCACCGTTCAGGAAGAAATCGGTGCACGCGGTGCGATGGTTAGTTCATATCCAGTAAATCCTGATTATGCCATTGTTGTTGAGAGTACAACGGCTTCTGATATTCCCGATACACCCGACCGTAAAAAAGTTTGTAAAGCGGGTGAGGGTGCAGTTGTCACCTTTATGGACAGAGGCACAATTTATAATAAAGACTTATATAAAAAGGCGTTTGAACTTGCAAAACAGAACAATATTCCTTGTCAGACAAAGACGGTTGTTGCAGGCGGTAATGACGCGTCATCAATTCACAAATCAGCGGGCGGAATTAAGACTATTGCAGTATCTTTGCCTTGCAGATATATTCATTCCTCTGCATCTGTATGTAACTCAAAGGATATTGAGAGTGTAGAAATGCTTGTTAATGCACTTTTAGGGGAATTTGCGAATGGTTAAATCGGAAGTTTATATCAGTAAGTTAATTTTTAACTATTTAGGCGAAACTAAATCTGCAATATTGGTTGCAACTACAGGGTTTTATATAAACGAAAGATTAAATGAAGGCGTTCTTTGGATACAAACTGACGAAAATGACCGCATAACTTCGGTTGTTGTAACTGGTGAGCAGGGCAAATGCCTTTGCTTTGCACAAGAAAATGCAGATTTTGACGAATTGGGCTTTATATTGAACGATGAATTTATGTCTTCTGATATTATCCCCTTTAACCAAATAGATAAAAAATATCTATTGCGTAAAAAGATAGAAAATCCCAAAGGCGAAAAAGGAATTTCTTATAAAGATTTTGCGAAAATCAAGACTCTTGATGGCTCTGAATTTAGCAAGAACACAGACCTTGTGGCACTTAAGATGTTTTTTAACTTAAAGGGTATTTGCGAGGGCTGTTTAATCAACGAAAACGGTGTGGACATAAGTGGCGGATTTATTACATTCAGCGATAGTTTTGCCGTAATCACCGATGTCTTCACAAAAGAGGAGTATCGCGGAAAAGGTTACGGAAAGCGTTTAGTTGAAAAATTACTAAACTGTTCAACTAAAGAAAATGTTTATCTCACATCAAAAGAGCATAATGTGAAATTTTATGAAAAACTCGGCTTCCAGGTCGTGAAAGAAATATATACTTACAAAAAGGATTTTTAAAATGTTTTTTGAAATCAGCGAAAAGATTAAAAATTTATCATCAGTAGCACTCGAAAAGGCTAAACCTGTTTTTAGCGGAATTGATGAGTTGACCGAGTATAATCAGCAAAAGGTGTTGTCGGCTTTTATCCGCAACCGTGTTGACGAAACCGATTTTAACACTACAACGGGTTACGGTTACAGCGACAAGGGCAGAGAAAAGCTTGACGTATTGGTTGCCGATATTTTCGGTACAGAGAGTGCTATTATCCGTGCGGGTGCGTTGGCAAGCGGTACACATACATTAGCGGTTTGCCTTTATGGTATTTTAAGGCCAAATGATGTAATGCTCTGTGTTACGGGCACACCTTATGACACACTTCACTCAACAATAGGTCTGGGTGGCAAAAATATGGGCGACGGCACGCTTGCAGATTTTGGTATTCATTATCAACAGGTTGATTTAACCGAAAATGATGAAATAGATTATGACGCAGTTGAAGAATGTGCAAGTGATAAGAGTGTCAGAATGGTTTATATTCAGCGTTCTCGCGGCTATTCACTCCGCCACACAATTTCAATAGCAGAAATTGAAAAGGTTTGCGAACTCGTTCACAGAGTTAACAAAAGAGCAATCGTTATGGTTGACAACTGCTATGGCGAATTTACGGAAAAACTTGAACCTACACAAGTTGGGGCAGATTTAATTGCAGGCTCACTTATTAAAAACGCGGGTGGCGGAATCGCTCCAAGCGGTGGTTACATAGCGGGTCGCAAGGATTTGGTTGAATTGTGCGGATACCGTCTTACAACTCCCGGCTTGGGCACAGAATTGGGTGCTACTCTCGGTCAAAATCGCAACATATTTATGGGGCTTTTCAATTCGCCCCACGTTGTTGGTGAGGCTATGAAAACCGCAGTTTTTGCTGCATCACTTTTCACGGAATTAGGCTTTAATGTTACTCCCGAAGTTAACGAAACCCGCCACGATATTATTCAGGCAATCTGTCTTGAAAATTCAGAAAATCTTATTGCTTTCTGTCAGGGCCTTCAAAAGGGTGCACCTGTCGACTCCTATGTTACTCCTGAACCTTGGGATATGCCCGGCTATGACAGTCAGGTTATTATGTCAGCAGGTGCGTTCACATCGGGTTCATCTATTGAACTCTCGGCAGACGCACCACTTCGCGAGCCATTTGCAGTTTGGATGCAGGGTGGACTTAACTTCCACAGCGGTAAACTCGGTGTAATGCTCGCCGCAGAAGAAATGAACAAGCGAGGCTTATTAAAATGAAACTTATGCACCTTAAAAGCGGAACGGATGTCCGCGGAGTTGCAGTTGCAACAGAAAAATATCCCGAAATTCAACTTACCGATGAGGTTGTAAAAGCAATCAGCGGTAGTTTTATTGAATTTCTTTGCGAAAAAACAGGCAAAACTGCAAGTGAACTTACAGTTTCGGTAGGTCACGATTCAAGAATTTCTGCAATGAGAATTAAAGACGCGGTAATCGACGAAATTGTGCAGATGGGTGTAAATGTGCTTTATTGTTCATACTGTTCAACCCCCGCAATGTTTATGACTACTGTTACAAGGGCTTGTGACGGTGCAATTCAGATTACTGCAAGCCACCATCCCTTTGACCGTAACGGACTTAAATTTTTTACCCGTGACGGCGGACTTTCAGGTGATGAACTTAAAAATATTCTCGCAAATGCAGAAAAAGAGAATAACAAAAAGAGCGAAAAGAAGGGTACGGTTACAGAAATTGACTATATTTCCGAATATTCTGCAATTCTTCGTGATATGATTAAAAAAGGCGTTAATGCAGAAAATTTTGAAAAGCCACTTGAAAACTTTAAAATCGCGGTTGATGCGGGTAACGGTGTCGGCGGATTTTATGCCGAAAAGGTTTTAGCACCGCTTGGTGCAGATGTTTCGGCAAGTCAGTTCTTAGAGCCCGACGGAATGTTCCCCAATCATATTCCAAATCCCGAAAACAAAGTGGCAATGGAGTTTATCCGCAACGCGACAATCAATAATAATTGTGATTTAGGTGTAATTTTTGATACGGACGTTGACCGTGCCTCTTGCGTTGACGAAAAGGGTGACGAGATTAACCGCAACTCCATTGTTGCATTGGCAAGCGTAATTGCACTTGAAAATAACGTGGGTGGCAGTATTGTCACAGATTCCGTTACAAGTGACGGATTACGAGAATTTATTGAGGATACTCTCGGCGGTAAGCATATTCGCTTTAAGAGAGGCTATAAAAATGTAATTGACGAAGCAATCCGCCGTACAAACAACGGTGAAAACACCCCTCTTGCTATTGAAACCTCGGGTCACGCCGCATTCAAAGAGAATTATTATCTTGATGACGGTGCTTATCTTATTACAAAAATTATTATTAAGGCGGCAGTACTTCGTAAAGAGGGTAAAAAAATCGGCGATTGTATAAAATCCCTTAAAAAGCCACTTGAAGAAAAAGAACTTCGCTTTAATATAAGCGAAGAAAATTTCAGAGAAATCGGTGAAAGTCTTATTGAAGAAATTAAGACTGTTGCAGAGAAAAATCCCGAAATGCGTTTGGCACCCGATAATTATGAGGGTGTTCGCGTTTCGTTTGATGATGAAAAGAGAAAAGGTTGGTTTTTGCTTCGTCTTTCAGTTCACGACCCTGTAATGCCTTTTAATACCGAAAGTGATGCAGAGGGCGGCTGTGCAGAAATCTGCAAAACATTTTACGAATTAGTTAAAAATGTAAAGGGAATTGACTTTACAAATCTTGAAACTTTTATAAATTTGGAATAAAAGTGTTGACAAATCGGTTAAAAAATTTTACTATAGTCAATGTATGATTAGTAAATGGGAGGTGTTATATGATGTTTGAAAGAATCCGCGAAATTATCTGCGAACAGCTTGAATTAGAAGAAGATGTTGTAACTATGGATGCAGTTCTTCTTGAAGACCTTGGTGCTGACAGCATTGACCTTGCAGACCTTGTTATGACTTTTGAAGATGAGTTCGATTTGGAAATCTCTGACGAAGACCTTGAAAATATTAAAACAGTCGGCGATATTGTTAAATTTATCGAAGAAAACTAATTAAATTTTTATTATATGATTTTAACAGGGACAATTAGGTTTGTCCCTGTAATTTATTAAAATATTCAGAAAGGATGTTGACCATGGCTGAACAGAAAAAAATGGTTGAGGAAATAACCTCAATGGACGTGGACTTTGCCAAATGGTACACCGACGTGGTAAAAAAAGCAGAGCTCGTTGAATATACAAGTGTTAAAGGATGTATGGTTATTCGACCTTATGGCTATGCAATTTGGGAGAATATTCAGAAAACTCTTGACAATATGTTCAAAGAAACAGGGCACGAAAATGTTTGTATGCCTATGTTTATTCCCGAGAGTCTTCTTAACAAAGAAAAAGACCACGTTGAAGGCTTTGCCCCCGAAGTTGCTTGGGTAACACACGGTGGCAGTGAAAAACTTGAGGAGCGTCTTTGTGTTCGACCTACATCAGAAACTCTTTTCTGTGAGCATTATGCTAATATAATTCAGTCTTACCGCGACCTTCCAAAACTCTATAATCAGTGGGTATCAGTTGTTCGTTGGGAAAAGACTACAAGACCTTTCCTTCGCACAAGAGAATTCTTGTGGCAGGAGGGACACACAATCCACGCAACTGCAGAAGAGGCAAAGGAAGAAACAATCAAAATGCTTAATGTTTATGCTGACTTCTGCGAGAATTATCTTGCAATGCCCGTTGTTAAGGGCGTTAAAACTGCAAAAGAGCGTTTTGCAGGTGCAGAAGATACATATACTATTGAAGCACTTATGCACGACGGTAAGGCTTTGCAGTCTGCAACAAGCCACTATTTTGGTGACGGTTTTGCAAAGGCTTTTGGAATTCAGTTCCAAGATAAAGACAATAAATTAAAGCACCCGTTCCAGACATCATGGGGTTGTACAACTCGTCTTATCGGTGCTCTTATTATGACTCACGGTGACGATAATGGTCTTGTTTTACCACCAAAAATCGCACCTGTTCAGATTGTTGTTATTCCTGTTGCTGCTCATAAGGCAGGCGTTAAGGAAAAGGCAACTGAAGTTTATGAAAACCTTAAAAAGATTTGCCGTGCAAAGATTGATTTGAGCGACAATTCACCCGGTTGGAAGTATGCTGAATACGAAATGAAGGGTGTTCCGCTTCGTCTTGAACTTGGTCCTCGCGATATTGAAAATAATCAGTGTGTAATTGTTCGCCGTGATACAAGAGAAAAGTATTTTGTATCTCTTGACGAGCTTGAAACAAAAATCCCCGAGCTTTTACAGATGGTGCATGACGGCCTTTATAACTCTGCACTTGAGCGTCGTAGCAATATGACTTATGTTGCTAACAATATGGACGAAATGATTGACATTGCAGAAAACAAGCCCGGATTTATCAAGGCTATGTGGTGCGGTGACCGCGAGTGCGAAGATGCTCTTAAAGAGCAGGCAGGCGTTTCATCAAGATGTATTCCATTTATGCAGGAAAAAATCGGCGGAACTTGCGTTTGCTGTGGCAAGCCCGCAGACAAAATGCTCTATTGGGGCAAAGCGTATTAATTGCAAAGTGCAAAATGCAAAATGCAAAATTATAACCCGACCAGAAGGTCGGGTTAAATTTTTTTATTCTACACTAAACTGCTATATTTTTCTTCCCAGATTTTGCAGGCGTTTGTGTATTTATGTTTTAATTTTTTATCGTCGGTATTGTTTTTATATGCGTTGTATTTTCTTCTTACCTCATAAGAACGATATAGATATTCAGAGCCATTCCAGAAGTCTGGCATATCAACTCTGCCAATTTCGATAATGAATTTTGCATCATCTGAAATCATAAGCCAGTTTGGGAATGTGATTGTGTCGAACGCAACGCTGAAATTCAGCTTGTCGCGAAGTGTGAGATAACCTATATATTCATAATGATAAGCAAATGCTCTTAATGTTTCAAAGTCTTTTTGCAGAAGAATACCTTGCAATGCAGACTCTTTACCCTCGTTATGAAGCTTTGTTTCGCTTTCAACGGTAATTTGATTTTCTTTTACGGCATTTACAAGTGCAGTAAGTTCTTTTCTTGCTTGTTCAGACTGCATACGGTATTCCTGGTCGGCTTTATAGATTTCGTGGCACATTTCGGTGCGGTTAATGTCTTTCATAAGATAAATCTGCACGCAGGCATAAGAACTTGCACAGATGGTTATAATACTAAAAATGATTTCAAGCAGTTCTTTTGGGTTTTTAATGAAATTATGTATTGTGATTTCACTCTGCACGCCCGTGCTTGCAACCTGATAAATAAGGTAAAGCACAAAGGCGATAACTGATAACGCTAACAGGGTTTTAAGGAATGTCAAAAAACTGTTAAAGCCTGTGTTACCTGAAATGACAGATTTTTTTAATAAGATTTTAATTTTGCTTTTCTTTAACATTTTAAAATTCTCCTAATCAGAAAACTTTTTTATATCCCTTAACATAGTTGGGCGAGTAGCCAAGTTTTTCATAGAATGCGTGTGCATTTTTTCGAGAAAAACTTGAAGTGAAGTTTATATAACTGCCGTTATGCTCTTTCACATAGTTTTCAAGCTCTTTTATAAGGAAAGGACCCACACCTTGACCTCTGTGTTTTTCATCAACAACAAAATTTTCCATACTGTAATAATATCTTGCGTCGCCTGTAAGGTCAAAGCATTTGGTAAGTGACGCGGTGGCAATAAGCTCATCTTCGTCATTATAAACGCAGAACAATTTATACATTGGGTTATTTTTAGTTTCTTCAAGTACTTTGCACATTTTTTCAAAATCGCCCTCACTCTCGGTGAGTTGGCAATATAAATCAAAAAGCTTTTTAATGTCTTTGTCTTTAAGTGTTTGAATTTGCATTGTTTGATAATACCTTTCATTAGTTATATTGTGATTTTATACCTTTTTTCGACAAAAAGCAAGATAATGTTGCGTACGCTTGGTAAATATTATCACTTGACCGAATGTGAATTTGTTGATATACTGAAAACAGATAATAAATATAAAGGGTAAAAAACAAATGAAATACAGAAAAATCTATATTTTAATGACCCAATACCCAGGATTTGATGCTAAAATACTTCGTTGGTACACAAGGTTTCCGTATACCCATACATCAGTAGGACTTGAAGAGGATATGGACACCTTTTATACCTTTGTGAGCAAGGGCTATCTTGTAGAAAGCATTACAAGATATGAAAAGCCGGACAGACCTTCTTTCCCCTGTGCCCTGTATGAAATAGTAGTTACCGATGAGGTTTATGAGCAAGTTAAAAAAATGGTGCATGACTATAAAGCACGGAAAAAGATGCTTAAATATTCAACACTGGGGCTTATAATGTGCTTTTTAAAAATACCCTTAAAGCGTAAAAATCATTATTTTTGTTCACATTTTGTGGCAGAGGTACTGCATAAATGCAAGGTTTTAAAACTTAAAAAGCGAAGCACATTGTATTTTCCTAAAGATATTTCAAAGCATAAAGAATTAAAACTGATTTTTACAGGCACTCATCTCGGATTTGTCGAAAAATTTGTAAAAGCGAGCAGAATGTAAATTGGAGTTTGTCGAAATGCAAAATGTAAAATGCAAAGTGCAAAATTAAGGGTCTGCGACGCAGATTTTATAAATAACAGGTCATTCTGAGGAACGAAGTGACGAAGAATCTCTACTGGTTTTACTCTCTATTTAAAAGAGATTCTTCGCTTCGCTCAGAATGACACAGAACAAAATAATCCCGACAAATTCAAATTTATCAAACAAAAAGGACTCAATACAAGTTGAGTCCTTAATTTTTATTCAGTTGCAATTTCAAAGGCTTCTTCTGTGGCGAGGGCGAGCTTTGTTACAATATCTTTTTTCTTTGGTATGCAATAGAATGAGTCGTTTGTGGTTGAAATTTCAAAGCAATCAACATTCTTTTCTTTTAACTGATTAAATCCGTATTCAATATGCAGACTGTAAAGACCTTTTGTCTGTCTTTGAATACGGTAATCATTGCCGTTGTAATGGCCCTCAATTACAAAACCGTTTTCGAGGTTGTGAGTAACTTTTGCCTTGCCCAAAGGAACATAATCGTGCACATTTGGTTGGGAATAAACATAGAGTTCTTCTTCGTAAGAGTATTTGCCCTCAAGAAGTTCAGTTTTCACATTTTCACGTTCCCATTTATACCAATCGGGAATATGTGAAAATTCAGTTTCGCCGTTAAGAGCCTTTAATTCGCCTAAAGTGGTCATTTCCCATTTCTTGCCGCATTCTTCACAGTAAAGGTGAATTCCTTTTGAGTTCATTCTGTGTTCAGTTTTACAAGCCGGGCATTGATAAAGCACCTTGTGAAGCCCCTCGGCACGCTTTTTATGCTTGATGATAATGTTGTTATCCTTTTGCCATTTAAAATCGTCATAGGTCATTTCTTTGCGAATAACAGCATTTATCTCTTCAACGCTCATTTGCGACACCTGTTCAGCGGTAAGAACTTGCTTTACGGTGGCGTGGAATGGTGATTTTCTGTATGTGAAATTTGCCCAGAACGGCAAATTCAGATAATTACCGTGATTAAGCATCACCACAAGTGGAACACTGTTCTTTTTAACAAGCTTGCCGATGGCGTCGGGCAGGATTGATTGTGTTCCGTCAGGTGTGTAGCGGGCTTCGGGGTACATACAGAATACATCGTTGTATTCTTTCAATACTTTTCTGCAGGAACGCACAAGAGCGGTGTCGGTTGTAAATTTGTGAGTACAGATACAACCTGCTTTTTCCATTATATTAGGAAACAAATGAAAAACATTGAATGCCGCAACAATATTTACCTTGTGAGGATAAGTTGCCCTGAAAAGCATTGCAAAGTCCATAAATTGCATATGATTTGACAAAAGTATATAGGGCGGAGTTAAGCCGTCCATATTTATTTTATCAATTTTGTAACCTGCACGAATAAAAGAGAGAAAAAAGCTTGAAAGTCGGTAAGCACCTTTTGTGATATTATCCGGCTGTTTTACAGGAACTTTACCGACAGCATATCGTTTTATTTCGTCAGGATAAATAATTTCCGTAAGTTTTTCTCTTTGTTCGTTCATAATAAATTACCGTTGTAAAGCAGTTTCTTTGCTTTCGTTTAAAATTTTATACATTTCTTCTGTGGCGAGCATAAGCTTTGTAACTACATCTTTTTTCTGAGGAATACAATAAATAGAATCGTTTTTAACCGAAACATCAAAACTGTCGGTTTTATTAAGTTTCGTAAAACCAAATTCAATATGCAAGGTGTAAAGGTTTTTTGTTGCACGCTGAATTCGATAATCGTTACCGTTGTAATTACCCTCAACTACAAATCCGTTATCAAAATCGTGAGTAACGCGTGCTTCACCCAAATCAATAAATTTATCACCGGGAAGTGAATGTGCGTGAACGGTGTCTTCAAAATAATATGTACCATTGAGAATTTCTTCGCGTACACATTCTCTTTGCCATTCATACCAATCAGGAGCGTGAGAAATTTCTGTTTCACCCTCTAAAGCCTTTAATTCGCCAAGTTCAGTAAGTTCCCACTTTTTACCGCATTCTTCACAGAAAAGGTGAATACCTTTTGTATTCATTTTGTGTTCAGTTTTACAATGGGGGCATTTATAAAGAACCTTGTTAAGACCTTCAGCACGAAAATCCTCAGTTATTCTAATATTATTATCTTTCTGCCACTTATATTCGTCATAATACATTTCACGCTTTATAACTTCGTTGATTTCTTCAACGGTCATATTTTCAATTTCTTCTGCAGTAAGCACTTGCTTCATTGTTGCGTGAAAAGGTGTTTTTCTGTAGCTTTTAAAGTTCCAGAAAGGTGCGTTGAGATAGTTACCGTGGTGAATCATCACAACAAGCGGAACTTTGTTTTTCTTTACAAGTTTGCCTACGACCTCGGGGATAAGTGCAGTTGTGCCGATGTTTGAATATCTAGCCTCGGGGTACATACAAAGAATGTCGCCGTATTCGTGAAGCACCTTATGGCATGCACGGATAAGACTTATATCCGTTGTAAATTTGCGGTGACAGGCACAACCTAATTTTTCCATAATTTTTGCCATGCCCACATAACCGTCAAGTGTGGCAATATTGTTGAAATTATAGGGGTGCACAGCTTTAAAGCTTACAATGAAATCTGCAAACTGTGTATGGTTGCAAAGAAGAATATAGGGTGGTTTTAAACCATCCATATTTATTTTTTCGATTGTACTTCCGCCACGTACTGCAAATTTTAAAATAAAACGGCAGACATTATACGCTAATCCCTTATAGAACTTGTTTTGTCTGTCGGGAATAGTTTTAGGAAGATATATTTCTAAATCTTCGGGATATACAATATAATCCTTAATCTCGTTCATAACTTCACCCTCAAAGGTTAATTTTGTAACCAATTTGTAACTATTTTATCATATTCGACAAAATTTATCAAGTATATATATTTTGTTAAGATACTCAATCTTTGACAAATTGTGCAATATCTGGAGGAAGGGGAGAACGAATTTCAATTTCTTCTTGCGTTACGGGGTGTGTAAATTTGCAGTAGCAACAATGAAGTGCCTGACGCGAAATGTCGTCGCGGGGAGTACCATACATTGTATCACCTGTAAGCGGAGTTCCCATAGAAGAAAAATGTACGCGGATTTGATGTGTTCTGCCCGTTACCAAATGGATATGCAAAAGAGTTCTTCCCTTATGATTTGAAACGGCTTTCCATTCAGTAATTGCACGTTCACCGCGTTCGTCAACTGTGCGGATTGTAAGTATGGGGTCGGGGCGGTAAATGGGTTTGTCAATTATTCCCTCACCCTCATAAATGCCCTCGCAGACCGCGTAATATTCTTTATAAACCTTACCCGAAAGTCGTGCGGCGGTAAATTTGTTGAGTGCACAGATTACAACACCCGAAGTCCCACGGTCAAGTCTGCCAACAGAACGAAAAACTGCCTCTTTGCCCTGCTTTTTAAGGTGATATGATACCGCATTTGCCAATGTATCACCCTGATGATTGTGTGAGGGGTGCAAGGGCAACCCCGCGGGCTTGTCAACAATGAGCAAATCGTCATCTTCATAGAGAATAGTCAAATCGTAGGGCATTGGTTCAACAATTTTGTGCTTGTGGTCTTGCTGTTCGGGCAGATGAAGACAGAGCAAATCACCCGAATGAAGAATGTCAACGGTGCGGATATGCTCGCCGTTACAGGTAATTCCGTCAGGTATGTTTTTAAGGTGGCGAATAAGCCTTGCTGAAGCTTCAATTTCGTCTTTAAGAAAGGTCAGTACACGCTCACCATCATATTTTTCTGTAATTTTATATTTCAAATATCTTTCCATACTTGCATTATAACATAAAAGTGCTATAATATGAAGACGAAAAATCATTAAAAATTTTTTAAGAAAGGTGATTTTATGCAGTTACTTATTCTCATATTACATAATTCAAGACATATGGATAAAGCTCTTGCATTAATGCTTGAAGCGGGCATTCACGGTGGCTCGCTTTTGGACTGCGAGGGCGTTTTGCAGGCTATGAGCCACAATTCAGTTGAACCACCACCAATTTTTGGCTCACTTCGTCAATATCTTAACCCCGAGCGTGGCGGAATGAACAAAATTCTCATTTCAGCCCTTGAAGACGGTCAGGTTGACACAGTTAAGAAAATCGTCAACGAGGTTACGGGCGGTCTTGACAAGGCAAACACAGGCATTATGATGACTTTACCAATTCTTACAATCGAGGGACTAGCAAAATAATGAATACTTTATTGGGGTTGTCATTAGCAATGGTTGTGGGTCTGCTGATGACGAGAATAATGAAAAAAATAAACTTGCCGAATGTTACGGGTTATCTTATTGCGGGACTTTTGGTTGGTCCTTATTGCTTAAATATATTTTCAAGTGAAAACCTTGAGGGATTTACAATTCTCACTAATGCGGCACTTGGATTTATAGCATTTTCAATCGGCGGTGAGTTCAAATTATCATCACTTAAACAGCTTGGTGCAAAGGTTTTTGTAATCACACTTTTCGAGGCTGTGGGTGCCACGGTTATTGTTTCAACAGTGATGATTGTATTGGGTGTTGACACATCACTTGCCCTTATTCTTGGTGCAATCGCATCTGCAACAGCACCTGCGGCAACACTTATGGTTGTGCGTCAGTATAAGGCAAAAGGTCCTGTTACTGCAACTCTTTTGCCCGTTGTTGCGATTGATGATGCCGTTTGTCTTATGCTCTTTTCAATTCTTTCAAGTGTGGCAAAATCACTTGAGGCGGGTGCAGGATTTGATTTCAAAGCAACTATTTTAAAGCCAATTCTTGAAATCGTGGGTTCACTTGTAATCGGATTTGCGGTGGGATTTGTACTCTCAATCGCCACAAAATTCTTTTTATCTCGTGCAAACAGAATTTCACTTGCAGTTACTGCCGTATTTTTAGGTGTAGGACTTTCAGAAATGCTCGGTCTTTCATCACTTTTGCTTTGTATGGCAATCGGTGCGGCTATGGCGAACTTCTCAAAGGTCAGCGATGCGGTTATGGAGTGCACAGACCGTTGGACACCGCCACTTTTTATGCTTTTCTTCGTAATTTCTGGTGCAGAGTTCAATTTTGAAATATTCAAAACAGTTGGTCTTATCGGCGTGCTGTATTTAGTTCTCCGTTCTGCAGGTAAATATTTCGGTGCAATGTTTGGTTGTGCACTTGTGAAAACCGAGAAGAATGTTAAGAAATATCTCGGTATAACTCTTTTGCCACAGGCAGGTGTTGCAATCGGTATGGCACAACTTTCATTAACGGTTGTCCCCGAATACGGCGAGCAAATCCGTGCCGTAATACTCTGTGCAACTCTCGTTTATGAATTAGTCGGACCATTACTCACAAAAATCGCCCTCACAAAAGCAGGGGAAATTAAAAAAGTATAAAATGCACAATGCAAAGTGCAAAATGAATAGCATATAGTAGGGCGGGGGCTTGCTCCCGCCGTATTTTTATGTTTAAATTTGAATAAAAGAAGTTGATAAATTTGAATTTGTCGAACTCTTTTTAATTTTATATCTCGTTAAAATCGACTATCAAACATTGTAGGGGCTGACGACCTCGGCAGCCCGTTCCAAAGCGTGCAATTTAATTACAAACGGGACGCCGGGGGTGCGGGTGTCCGGTGGACACCTCTGCGAAGCAGAAGCACCGACCGAACCGGCAGGTGAGAACCGTCGTCCCCTACAACCGAACATATTGGTGAGATATAAAAATCGCGTCGCAGACCCTTAATTACGAATTACGCATTATGCATTATGAATTGAGATAGACAAACCCCAATTTATCTAATTGTTCAAATGGTATGTTACAATAATTTTGCAATATTGCTATTTATTTTTTAATATGCTATAATTAAAATGCTAATTATCTTCGGAAGGGTTTTGGATATGGCTATAATCAGTAAAATAGTAAATAAAGCGATAAAATTCGGCACAAAGCTTGTCAGCGGTGTTTCGCAAGATGAGGCTTTAGAGGCTTTAGGACCTGTAACAATCACAGAGGGTATGCCCGAAGTGCTTCGTCGTGCGGCGGCAGATACTGCAGTTCTTCTTAAAAACAATGACGTTCTTCCATATAAAAAGGACACAGTTCTCTCTGTTTTCGGCAGAGGTCAGTACGAATGGTTCTACACAGGCTACGGCTCGGGCGGTGATGTTAAAAAGCCTTACGGCGTAAATCTTATTGAGGGTATTAAAAACTGTGAGGATTTAATTCTTAACACCGAGCTTGCAGATATTTATGCAAAGTGGAACAAAGAAAATCCCATTGACCACGGTTTCTGGGGTCATTGGCCACGCTATTACCCCGATATGAATTTAACCGAAGAAATCGTGAAGAATGCGGCGAAAAAGAGCGATAGTGCAGTTTACATAATCGGTCGTTCATCGGGAGAAGACAGAGAAAATGCACTCGAAAAGGGTAGCTATTATCTCACCGATAATGAAAAAGCAAGCCTTGATTTAATTACAAAGTATTTTGACAGCGTAACAGTTCTTCTCAATATCGGCAGTATTATTGATATGGAATGGGCAGAGAAATACGGCAGAAAAATCGGTGCTATTATGATTGTGTGGCAGGGCGGTATGGAAAGCGGTAACGCGGTTGCAGATTTGCTTTGCGGTAAGGTGAGCCCAAGCGGTAAGCTTGCTGACACAATCGCCGAGGAATATGAGGATTATCCATCATCAAAGGATTTCGGCAGTATTGCATACAATAACTATAAAGAAGATATTTATGTTGGTTACCGTTATTTTGAAACCTTTGAGAAAGACGACGTGCTTTATCCATTCGGTTTTGGATTGTCATATACCAATTTCGAGCTTAAACCGGGCAATGTTAAAAAGGGTAAAAACAGCGTAACAGTTGAATGCACAGTTAAAAATGTGGGCGAATACAGCGGTAAAGAGGTTGTTCAAGTTTATCTTAAAAAGCCTTGCGGAAAACTCGGCAACCCTGCACGCGAATTGGTCGGCTTTGCAAAAACAGGTCTTTTGGCACCTAAAAAGAGCGAAAAGGTTAAAATTGAAATTCCTAACGAATACTTCTGTTCTTATGACGATAGCGGTAAGAGTGGTTACGCTTATTCCTATGTAATGGAAGAGGGCGAATACAAGCTCTATGTAGGTACCGATGTCCGTTCAGCCGAAAAAGTATGGTCTTATCATCAGGAAGAAACAGTTCAGGTGCTTGAATTACAACAAACTTCCTCACCCGAAATTCCATTTGACCGTATGGTGAATGACGGCAAACTTAAATATGAAAAAACACCCGTTAAAGAATATGATTTACGACATATTATCATTGAAAATATCCCTCGCCCAATACCCCGAACAGGCGACAAGGGTTATAAGCTCATAGATGTTAAAGAGGGCAGAGTTTCAATGGAGGATTTCGTTTCACAGCTTGACCTTGACGAGCTTGAAGCAATCTCTCGCGGTGACTACACAATGGATTCACCTCTCGGTGCAAAGGGTAATGCAGGTGCAATCGGCGGTGTTACCGAAAGCTTACGCAAAAAGGGTGTTCCCGCAGTAATCACAACTGACGGACCGTCAGGTATCAGACTTCTTTCATATTGCTCACTTATTCCAATCGGTACAGCCTTTGCTTGCTCATTTGACACAGACCTTGTTAAAGAGGTTTATACACTTATTAGCAAAGAAATGAAAGAAAAGGGTAGCGACATTCTGTTAGCCCCCGGTATGAATATTCACCGCAGTCCTCTTTGCGGAAGAAACTTTGAATATTTCTCTGAAGACCCCGTGCTTTCAGGTCTTATGGGTGCCGCATCTGTTGAGGGTATAGAGAGTAGCGGTGGTTCGGCTTGTCCTAAACACTATGCTTGTAATAACCAAGAAACAAACAGAACGCATAACGATTCAAGAGTTTCAGAGCGTGCACTTCGTGAGATTTATCTCAAGGGCTTTGAAATCTGCATTAAGAATGCAAAGCCAAAGTGCATTATGACATCATATAACAAGATTAACGGCGTTTGGGGTCATTACCATTACGAACTTTGCGAGAGAATTCTTCGTCGCGAATGGAATTATGAGGGTATGGTTATGACTGACTGGTGGATGCGCTCATCAAAGAGCCCCGAATTCCCCGAAATGTGCGACCAGGCATATAGAGTTCGTTCAGGCGTAAATGTGCTTATGCCCGGTGGTAAGCGTACAGGTAAGCATAAGCCCGACGGCACACTTCTTAAAACATTCGGTAAAATCGACGGTATCACATCCGGCGAAATGCAGAGAACAGCAATGTTTGTGCTTAATATGTGTATGGATTTTATTGATTAAAAAATATAGGTCCTCCATCCTTGTCAAAGGGTGGGGGACCATTGTTTTTATTGACAAATTATTATACAAATGATATATTTGACACAGTAGGTGCGGTCTTTAGTTACCGCCCGCAATAAAGGGGAATTTTTATGAAAAAGTTTTTAATTGCAATAACACTTGTGCTTTGTTTAAGCCTTACCGCTTGTGGTAATGCATCGCAACAGGGTGATTCTTTAGACGGGCAAGCGGGTGATTCTTCAAATAGCTCATTTTTTGATAAAATTTTAGGTCAATTCGGTAATTCTCTTGGGGGACAATCGGGTAGCAATTCAACCGAAGAGCCTATTGACATTTTTTCAGAGCCACAGATTATTCTTGATGAAACCAGTGTTGAATTAGAAAATCGTTATGATAATTATGGAAAACATATAGGCTATTATCGTGCTACACTTGGCACTAACTGTGGTGTTGAGGGTGTTATGTTGTTTGACATTTTGGATTTAGATAAGAATGTGATTAATTCTTATAAACCTACATTTGCGGGACAAAGCTTATATACGTCTTTTCGCGGAGAGGGTTATTTAGTAGAAATTTTTGAAACAGATGCTTTTATTCAAGAAATTCAGACTTTTAAAACTAACTCCAATTCCTATTATTTTATAGCGGGTGGCAACGGTAATCCTTATGCTTATATTGAAGACAGAAATGGCGCAACTGTTCGTTTAGACCTTTACAACGAAAATGGTGACGTAGTAACAAGCCTTACTCCTAATGACCCTAAGAACAGATTAGATGTATGGGATTATACATTTATATATGGTAAAGGGTATGATATTAAGGTATCTGAATGTGTAGATTACAAGTTTTATGGTGGCATAATGTGGGGAACATCTTCACGTGAATTGTACTATAACAGTAATGGTAAATTACTCTGTGAAATTGAGTATGATTACACAGAAAACAATGAAAAATCTGATTTGATACAAACCCGTGCCAGAGTTAAAAATGCATCGGGTAAGTTGTTGCGAACTTATGAGCGCTCTAATTTAGATAAAGTGTTAGCTTCAAAATTAGGCGAAGACCCAGATTTTTATATTTATTATAGTTCAGAAATGGATTGCTTAAGTTTTTATGCTGATGATGGACTGGACTATATGAATTTGTTCACAAATTACATAAATTACGAATACATTGACTTAAGCGAGAATAAAGTTCTTTTAAAATTAGAAAAAACTTATCAAGATGGTAATAAGTTTATAACAGAATACACACATCGTGGTGGCAAGCTGATAGCAACTGCAGATGGAAAGAGCTCATATTATTCAAAAATTGAAAATTATGATAAGAAAGGCAATTTAAAAGAGATTGTTGAAGAAGCCAATGGAGAACTTTTAAAAGTTGAATGGAGTGCTTTAGGAGATGTGGGATACATAAGTTTTTATGATACAGAAGGTAACAGTATGGATTATTATGAGGTGAATGGAGAAACATATAGCAGAACAGTTTATTTTGGATAAGAAGGCGGCAAGAACGAAGACAGCTATAAATATTCAAATATCTATGGATGCATTGTAAAATAAAAAACGGAGTCGTTTGACTCCGTTTTGCTTTTATATGTGAGAATTTCTGTTTGTAATATTTTTGTTTTTGTCTTATAAAATTTGAATTTGTCGAATTCATTAAATGGTGTATATTGCCTCCCTCTGACGAGGGAGGTGGCACGAGCTTGCGAGTGACGGAGGGAGAGATAGGTTGCATCTTCACTAAATCTCTCCCTCAGTCTGCTTCGCAGACAGCT
>JAZQMC010000014.1:0-77489 GCA_045543095.1 Candidatus Fimenecus sp.
TGCTGAGCGATTTCTACCGCCCGCGTTGGGAGTCTTATATCAATATTCTGCGCCGCGCTATGCTCACCGGGGAACAACCGCTGGAATATACGCGCTACGGTGCGGAATATCTGTTTACAACGCTTTCTAAATGCTACCCGACCGAAGCTTACGGCGACCCCAAAGAGGCCCTTGCACTGGTTTTGGATGCATTAGAGAACCGATAATTGCCTGAAAAAAGCCGCCACAAGAATTGTGGCGGCTTTATCACAGAAGAAAAGCAAAAAAACATTGACAAAAAACGGATTTATGGTATAATAAACTTCGGCGACTAGTAAAGTTGCCGCCAAAATGGGCCATTAGCTCAGTTGGTTAGAGCAACCGGCTCATAACCGGTCGGTCCGGGGTTCGAGCCCCTGATGGCCCACCAGTTTTTCAAAATCGAATATAGGGGTATAGCTCAGTTGGTAGAGCAGCGGTCTCCAAAACCGCGTGCCGAGGGTTCGAATCCTTCTGCCCCTGCCATTACGAAAAGCCTTGAAACTGCGTGGTTTCAAGGCTTTTTTCTTGTTTTATAATGTTTGGCACAGGGTCAATCTGACGCTTATCAGAGCTTCAAAAAGTGCATCAAATTCGACACTTTTTCTCAAACATTTTTTCTGTTCTGAAACATTCCGTCTAATACATCACCAAAATAGCATCAAAAAAATCACACTGCTCGCCCACTATATGCTCTATGATAGAATTGAAAAGTCTGAATAATTTTGATATAATTTAATAATAAATCGTTTATAGTTGGTGTTATATTATGGATAAAATAAAACTTACACAACAAAAGTTAATAGAAATTCTAAATGAAGCAGATAACGACGAACGAATGGAATATTACTACAATGCTGCAATAAATGATATGTTTGAAGCTAATCAACATATGGCATTGATTGGGCTTTTATTTATGTTAGTGCGTCATTATCATACCAGATTATTTGTAAAAACGCCCGTTGACCCATCAACTTTTTTGGTCTTAATACACTTAATGAGCAAAGCGATTATTGGAAGTTTTACGAGTTATTAAAAAGAACTAACTTTGAAATCGCACTTTGTTTAATTGGCAACGAAAACATTCCCGAAAAACCCCTAATTGAATTTAGTGAAATTCAATCATATACATTATTCTGCTTTGGGGACTATCTCAAATCTTTAAGCATTTGTCAAAATGCTCTTACTAGAGATGACAACAATTCTCTTTGCAATTTTTTGAAGGCATCAATAATTGAACTTTGTCATATTAATAAAACCTCAATTCCTTATAAAATTGCTTTATTAAATTATCAAAAAGGTTTAATAGATAAATGCAATCCAACTGAAATAGGATTTGATATAAAGATATATGAAAATGTCATTAGTGAAATTAATTCAAAATTAAATTCATTAGGCGAAGTGGAAAAGCAAATATCTTTTACTCATATTAAGAAAAACTTTGAAGAAACAAAAGAAACTGTAAGCGACTGGACGGAAGAACACGATTTTTATTTACGTAATAATTTATTTTTAAATCCTTTAAGTAATTTTGAGAAATTTGTAGAATGCTCAATAGAAGAATTAGAAGATTTACCTATCGAACAAGAATATAAAGAATTATTTTCTGAAATCATTGAAGATTACAAATTGTGTAGAGGTATAACATATTCATATTACAAAGGCATAACCTGTTGTTAGGTATTCTTTTGATTTATTAAAATGTAGATACCTTTTGTTAGGGTTTTTATTCTCGCTTTCTAATATACTAAGTGCGCCGATATATCCTCCAAACATCTCTCTCCACATCCACTTTTGATATTCCATATCTGAAAGTTTTTCAACTGATATAAGTTGAGCTTTTGGGTATTGTTTAATAATTTCAGGCATTTAATCATCTCCTTTTTTCAACACACAATATCACAGGAATTGAGAGAAGTCCAGAACTTTTTCTTACCCTAAACATTACATAAAATACCATTTAACATAACAGCAACCCTGCTATAAATGGCTAAACAGCGTAGTTTGTTGATTTTGCAGTCAAATTGTGACACAAAAAGGCTTTTAGCAACCCTATTTTACACCACTTTTGAAATGCTTACAATCGTTGAAACAGTGCGCATTGCGGGCTGTTGTGATTGAGGAATGGGTGCTTCGCAACCCCTCCTCTTTTTCCTGCAATAAAATCGTACGGACGATTTTGAAGTAAAAACATAGCTTTTTATGCTTTTCCCAATGCTAAAAAAAACAACTTCTTATTTATTGTTTTGCTTCTTCACATTTCCTCACAAATCCCCCTAAAATCGTTTTAGCTCTCGGTTTGGGATTGTTTCTTTATTTCATTGTGAAAGCCTCACAAATCATCATATATTTTGAAGCAAAAAAGAACCACTCAAACTGAGTAGTTCTGATTTGAATTGTTATTTAATAGTGCATATATTGTAATAACTCATTGTTAGAATGTGAATTTGAAAATATTCTTTCCTGTTTTAGGGATTTCATATTCAGATTGTAATTCAGGACCACAGGAATGTGAGCCCACACCTCGCATTGCAAGGTCGATACAAACATTAACAAAATCGTTTTCTTCCAACTCAAAAGAGTGAAGTGTTTCACAAAGCTGCTTTGTTGTGTAAGGATTTACCGAAAATGAAAACGGTTGTTCCGCAGTAACTTTAAATAAATCCTTTACTGCCATATACTTACAAGCATAGTGGCTTCCTGATTCCTGAGGTCGAATATATTTATGGTCATAGTTTTCTTGAGCAGAATTTACATAGTACCCATATTCGCAGGCAACATGTTTATCCACATAGCTTTCTGAAGGACCAAAGCCTGCATAAGAAAAGTTTGCACGAGCTTTATCTACACCAAATTCAATACCAAAACGCGGGAAATTTTCCACATAATCAGCAAGCTTGTATTCAATTGTTGCTGTTAATGTATTGCCTGAAATCTCATATATTAATTCAAATTCTGCTGCAGGCATCAAGCAGTTGGCAGCAAGACAGCCTTTGAACTTGTATGAATTTTCTTTCTTTTCACAAGAGAATATGTGAGGTCTGCATGCATCAAGATGGCACCTGCCAATCCAATGAGGAACAAGGTCACGGTCATTATCGGTGTAACGAGTAATGTTAAAATGCATAGGTGTACGAAGTACTTCTTTACCGTCCGCCTTTATTGATGTGATTTCACCGGTATGCTCATTTACCTGGATATCGATTGCTGATGAAAATTTATATGTACTTGTAGGAATATCAACAATATTTACTTCTGACTTTGTTTTGCCACCATATACTGCTTTCATTTCAAGTGCATTTGATTTAATTTTTCTGTCAGGAGTTAACAAACCGTCTGCACAGAAGTTTCCGTCATGTTCAGGTTCTTTGAAGTCACCGCCATATAAGAACCCTTTATCCGTCTTTATACCGTGGTCTGCCCATTCCCAGACAAATCCACCCATCATCTGCTCATTGTTATAAATCATATCCCAATACTCAGCAATATCACCACAGCTATTTCCCATAGCGTGAGTGTATTCACAAAGTACGAATGGACGATTTTCCTGTGGATTATCAAGTACCTTTTCACGGATAGTCTCAAATGATGGATACATCATACTTACCATATCAACTAGTTCTGTATAATAGTATTTAGGGTCAGCATTCTGTAAACCTTCATAATGAACAGGTCTGGTTTTATCCCGATTCTTAATGTAATTTGCACCTTCAAAAAATGCTTTTCCGAAAGAGCTTTCGTTACCGAGAGACCATATTATGACACTTGGTCTGTTTTTGTCACGCTCAACAAGGGCAGTATGTCTGTCAGTAATACCCGGTGTGAAAAAGTCATTTTCTGCATATTCTTCCCAAAGTGGAATATCATATCGACCATCACGACTACAAGCACCATGCATTTCAAGGTCTGCTTCATCCATAACATAGAGGCCAAAAGTATCGCACAACATATAAAATTCAGGACTGTTTGGATAATGTGAAGTTCTTACTGCATTGACATTAAGTTCTTTCATAAGATGAATATCTCTTGCTAATTCCTCAAGACTTACAGTTGCAGCAGTTTCACAATTGAAATCGTGACGGTTTACACCTTTAAGTTTTATTGCTTCACCGTTAATCTTAAATACTTTGCCCTCAATAGAGATTTGTCTGAAACCAACACTTTCAATAATCTTTTCTCCATTTGCATAGAGTTCAAGAGTATATAAGTTTGGTGTTTCCGCTGTCCAACGTTTAACATTAGGAACTACTATTTCTGATTTCATATTCGCAGGAACGATAATTTCATTATTTTCCAAAGCAATTTTTATGCTTATAGGACTTTCGTTTATGAAAGTCAATATACCATCATCACCATCAAATGTTGTTTCAATCTTGTAATCCGTAATATGATTTTCAGGACGCGTAAGCATATACACATTTCGGAATATACCTGAAAATCGGAATTTATCCTGACATTCAAGATAAGTAGAGATGCACCATTTCAAAACAAGAACATCAATAGTGTTTTCACCATTTACTGCCAAATCCGTAATATCAAATTCGCTTGTGGCATGAGATATCTGTGAATATCCCTTGAACTGACCGTTAATGTAGAGATAAAATGCACTATCTACACCTTCAAAATTGATATAATATTTTTCACCTTTTTGTTTTTTTAGATTGAATGTACGGCGATAGTGCCAACAAGGATTGTCATAAGGAAGATGTGGAAGCATTACAGGAAACGGATATCTTATATTCAAATACTGAATATGGTCATATCCGTGCATCTGAACGCAAGAGGGAACCGGAATAGAATCTCCAAGCATTTCATTGATATCGAAATCCTCAACATGGTCCAGTTGTTTTATCTGCCACATACCATCAAGAGATGTAAATCTTGAACTTGAAGTACGGTCAAGAATGCTATGCTTTGTTCTTACTGTATCATCAACAGCAAAAGGAATATAGTAACTTCTGTGAGGCATTGTGCCTATTCTGTCAAAACTTTGAAATTCTTTCATAATCATCACCTTATACATTGCCATAAACAACTTCAACATTATCTTCAGTCATGTGCTTTATTTCAAGAAGTTCTTTGTTAGCCTTCTCAACTTTAAGTTGTGAAAGAAGAACAATTACTACTGCACAAAGAATTACAGGTGCCCAAAGATAGAGGAAGTGGAGCATATTAACTGTTGCAGGAGTCTGTTCAGCTGCATTTTCAACATAGCCTGCAAAGTCAAGAAGCCAGCCGCAGATAGCAGTACCGAGAGCACCACCGACTTTAATACCGAGAGATGAGCAAGAGAACATCATACCATCAAGTCTATGACCTGTCTTTAATGTTGTATATTCAGAACATGAAGCAATAAGTGCATTCATATCGCCTTGAAGAGGTGCGATACCCACGGTAGAAAGAGCTGTGAAAGCAAGCATAAGAGGGATATTACCCATATAACCGGCAGCCATAACTCCGAGACGTCCTACAGTTGCAAGGATATAACCTGCAATATTAAGCTTATACATACCGCCCATCTTTTGAATAATCATAGGCAGTGCAATAAGAGCCACAACCATAGTGATATTTATAGCGAGTGAGAGGTCACTAAAGAGTGTCTCGTTACCAAGAATATATTTCGCATAATAAGTACCCATACCAATAACAGAAGCGTAAATCTGTGTCATAATATAAGTAACACAAATGATAACATAGTACTTGTTCTTCATAAGTAATCCAAAGGATTTGAAGAAAGTAAGTTTGTGTTCTTCCTCTCGTTCCTTATCCATACCTTCATCTGCTTCAGGAAGCTCTTTTACAGAGAAAACAGAGATTGTATTTACAATAAGACCAAGAATTGCATAAATGATAGCGATAGTTCTCCAACCGAAAGCGCCGCCACCAAGCCAGCTTACAGCTTGAATTGTAACTGCTTCAATTATGATTTTTGTAGCGAATGCAAAGATAAAACGGAAAGAACCGAGCTGAACTCTTTCACTTGTGTTCTTTGTGATAAGAGCTGTAAGTGATGCATATGCAATATTGTTTGCAGTGAAGAATACTGCATTAAGAAGTGTATATGAAATAAAGAAGAATATGTACTGTGCTGTTTCTCCCCAATTCATAGGAATTGCAAAACAAGCTACAAGTGAAATTGAGCAACCGATATATGGCCAGAGCATCCAAGGACGTGCTTTACCCATTTTTGAATGAGTTTTATCAATCATTCTTCCGAAGAAGAAGTCTGATACACCATCAAAAATCTTTGAAACAGCAATTAAGGTGCTTACAATACCCATACTCAATCCGACTGTATCAGTCAGATAAATCATCATAAAAGCTGTTAATAGTGCATACACGCAGTTTCCTGCAACGTCGCCGGAACCATATCCGACTTTGTGATACCATTTTAAGTATTTTTTCTGTTCCATAGTTTTTCCCCTTTTCTTTTTTGTGATGACCACAAATTTATTTTGTAATTTCATTATAAACTATGAAAAATACACAAACAATAAATAAAATTAACCAAAATATGCACAAAATCACTTTACCATATATTGATTATGATATGATTTTACTATATAATATAAACATAATCACATTAGGAGGAGTTTACTTGTATATTAACGTAGCCTATGTTGACGACGAAAATCCTAACTTAGAAGATTTAACTGTGCCTATCAAAGTAAACAACTGTGGTTATTACCGTGTTCATACAACCCCTGTCATTGAGACACCTCACCCCGAAGGAAGAAATGATTATCAGTTATTATATATTGCGTCAGGAAAAGGTTATTTCTATTTTAAGGGTAGCAAAGAATCCACCGTTGTTACAAAAGGTAATATGGTTTTGTTCAGGCCCAAAGAACCACAAGTGTATTATTACTATGCAGTAGATAAAACAGAGGTTTATTGGGTTCACTTCACTGGTTGGAAAGTAGAAGAATACCTTGAACGCTATGAATTACCAAAAGAAGAAAATGTTTTCTTTACCGGAGTTTCACCAGACTATCCTTGGATATATAATCAAATTATCAGAGAGTTACAGTTGCAACGTGAGAATTATGAGGATATGATACGACTGTTTCTTCGCCACATCTTTTTAACAATAAACAGATACATTAAAGAAGGTAAACAAACAAAAAACGATACAATTAACGATATTGAAAGAGCAGTACACTATTTCAATGAAAACTACAGTAAGCCAATTTCCATAGAGCAATACGCTAGTGAACACCTTATGAGTGTGAATTGGTTTATTCATAACTTTAAAAATGTTATGAAAGTACCACCAATGCAGTACATTGTTTCTTTAAGAATTGCCGCAGCAAAAGGGTATCTGGAAAACAGCAATAAAAATATAACTGAGATTGCTAACACAATCGGTTATGATAATGCATTGTATTTCAGTCGATTATTTAGAAAATACACGGGAGTGACACCGTCAGAATACAGAAAGCGAAGTAAAATAATAGCAGAAAATCAGAAAAATGAATAACTCTGTATAATATTTCAAATGAAATATTATACTGGTGAAAAAAATTTAGAGGACATTGGTTTCAATGTCCTCTTTTTATATACAAATTACATTAAAGTATAGCTTTGCACATAGAATAATCAAATACAAAGATAAGTTAATCGGAAGAATTATTTAACTATTGACACGGCATCAGAGATTGTTTTTTCAAACGCTTCTCTACCGTAATCATCTACTTGAGCTTTATTCTTTTCACCGTGGGTAAGACATCCTGCACCACCGATACAACCGCCTACACAAGCCATACCTTCAATGAAGTTTGCATCAAGAACATTCTTACTTTTTTTAAGAAGTGCTACCTTACAAGCTTCAATGCCATCACATACGGCAGGTTTTACTGTGAAATCAATTTTCTGTTCATCGAGTGCTTGTTTAACTGCATCTGAAAGACCGCCTGAACGGGCAAAAATTCTGCCGAAATATGATGCGTTATCAAGTACATCTTCTTCGAGAGTTGTAATGTCAATATCTTTGCTGTCAAAGAGTGCCTGAAGCTCTTCAAATGTAAGAACACTGTCAACATAAGGTTTAACGGATTCAAGCTGTGCCTCAGCTTTTTTAGCAGTACAAGGGCCAATGAAAACTACCTTTGCATTTTCACTGGTTTCCTTTATGTACTTTGCAAGCATTGCCATTGGTGACAAATTATGTGAAACATTAGGTAAAAGTGTTGGGAATGAAGATTTTATATATTGCACAAATGCAGGACAGCATGAGCTTGTTAAGAATTCTTTTTCACTGAGTTCTTTTGACTCTTCCATTGCAACCATATCAGCACCAAGAGCTGCTTCAACAACAGTATAAAAGCCAAGTTCTTTAAGTCCGCTGATTACCTGACCCAGCTTCGCATAAGTAAACTGGCTGGAAATTGAAGGAGCAACAACTGCATACACCTTATATTTTTCGTTATTCTGACTTTTCTTAATAATATCGATAACATTAAGTATATATGACTTGTCACTAATAGCACCAAATGGACACTGATATACACAGGCACCACATTGAATACATTTATTATTATCAATTGCTGCGGCATTATTGTCGTTAATTGAAATTGCTTTAACTTTACAAGCATTCTGACAGGGGCGTTTACGGTTTACAATAGCAGCAAAAGGACAAACCTTTGCACACTGACCACATTCAACACATTTTGATTTATCAATATGTGCCACGTGATTATGGTCAAATGAAATCGCACCACGCTTACAAACATCTTCACATCTATGAGCAAGGCAACCACGGCAGGAATCTGTTACTTCATATCCTGCTGCAGGGCATTCGTCACAAGCGATATCGATGACTTCGATAATATTATGGTTTTCCTTATCGCCACCCATTGCAAGTTTTATACGCTCACTAAGAATTGCTCTTTCTTTATAAACGCAACATCTCATAGTTGGCTCTTTACCCGGAGAAATTGTTTTTGGAATATCCCAAAGATTCTCAATAAGAGTGTCATTCCAGCTGTGCTTTGCAACTTCACGCAAAACTTTATATTTAAGATACTGCACTTTTGTATCAAATTTTCTCATAATGTCATCTCCTTAGAAATAACTTACTTTAATCCTTTTGCCCATCTTTTTAAGGGACTTTGAAAGTTCCTCAACAAGATTCATTTTGATATTGAAATTTATAGGCAAGTCGGGATTCTGATGAGCAGGGTTGATAGCTCTGCCTACATAGAAATTTATATCGGTTGCTTCTTCAAATAACAAACGGCAGATAAGAGAAGCACCGTCTTTTTTGAAACTCCAATGCTCATAATGCTTGTTTTCGCCAAGGTAGTCCTCAGCATACTCAACGACTTTATTGACAGTGATAACACCTTCTGTGACCAGGTCAACACCTTCTAATTCTGCAATAGGAGGAACATCGCTCTGCTCAAAATTAAGCGATGCTTTGAGTGGTTTTCGTAAAAACTTAGCAGCAATTGAAGATGTTGTCCCGCCACAAATGATGTGTTTACCTTCTTTTGAGAAGAAAAGTGACATCATTCTATCAGCATCATCACGATTTGACGGAGGTCCAAAGAGCATATTCATCGGAACTCGTTTTCTGATACGAACTACACAAGCAGTTGCATCGTCACCAGGCTTATGACCATAAAGCTTATCACACTCATCAACAAGCATTGTCGAAAGAGTTTTAGCAGTATAACCTGCCGGTGCAAGAGTTTCAATAAAATCAATAATATCTTCTCTTTTCCAACCGAAATTGTATGACATGCCAATTCCGGCGTGAGGACAACCATCACTCATAGCAACGAAAATATCATTTTCTTGTAATTTGATAACTGATTTGAATATCTTTTTACCACCAATATTCATTTCAGTTTTTGGGTAATCCCAATTTTGTTCATCACGGATAATAATAGCGTGAGGATTATCATATTGAATAAGCTCAGCAGTGTGATTATTTTTAAGATGAATAATTGTAAATGTTGAATATGCAACACCTCTGACTGAACAAACAGGTAAAGTTGCAGCAATAGTTTCAACACATTCTTCAAGGGATAAGCCTTCAGCAAGCATTGTTGAAATAATTTTTGATGTAAGCGTAGAAAGAATACTTGCTTTTACACCACTACCAAGTCCGTCTGATAACACAATAACCGTAGAATCGTCACTTGGCTCAACTATATCAACGTGGTCACCACAAAGCTCCTCACCGTGATGATTTATACTTTTATATCCGATATCAGCACACAAATCATTCATTGGTAATTGACTCCTTAAGCTTTGCAAGAGCAATTTTTGTTTCAGCTGCTGTTTCACCAAGAAGTGATGCAATTTCTTGAACAATTCTCATTTGCTTATCTACAACCTTGTCAGCAACCTCAATTGTCTGACGACTGATATCCTCTTTCTTTTCACGCTCTTTTTCTTCATCAGTAACATCACGCATAATGCTAATTAAAAGATGTGAGTCTTTATCGTGAACAACTGTCTGCTCAACATAGCGCTTATACTCAGCAAGGTAAACTCGCTCGTCACGGACTTCTCTGCCGCTACTCATAACATTCATAAATATTATAGGGTCAAGAATACGGATTACCTGGTCACCCAAAACATCAGAGGCTGAACGAATATTCATCATTCTTCTTGCAGCATCATTAATTTGCTGAACTTCAAGCTGTTCATTAAGAACAATAAGACCATTTGGTGAATTGTTAACAATAGTGTCAGAAAAGCTTTCCGCTTTATCCTTAAGAAATGGAAGACACATTGAAATTTCAGCCTTACCCTGAATAATTGCGATAGCCTTTTCACGACAAGTATTATATCCACAAGAACCACAGTTAAGTTCCTGTGATGGCTTGAATTTGCCCATCTGACGAAGAATGTTGTTTATTTCAATTTCAGATGGTTTTGTGTTTCTCTGTTCAATATAGGAAAAGGTCTTTTTAAGCTCGATAGTTTTTGGTTGAGCCACATCAAAGTCCTTTTCACCTGCGTAATTTGCAACCTCAATATAGTCCTTGATATTTGAGGTATGATGATATTTTTCAATAACAGGACCACCGACACAGCTACCTACACAAGCAGACATTTCTATAAAGCAATTATGTATTTTGCCTTTTTCAAGGTCTTTAAGCACTTGAATGCAATTTTCAACACCATCAATTGCAACATAAGTATAGCCTTTAACTTCACTCATAGTTTTAAGTATGCCACCTGTTGTAGGGAAGAAACGCGCACGGCTATAGTTATTGTTATCCTGAACAGTTTCTATTTCAATTTTTTCTTCCTGAAGCCATTCAGAAAGTTCTTCAAAAGTGAGAACTGCATCGACAATACCGTCATAATACTGGGCTTCATCCTTTTTAGCAACACAAGGACCTACAAAAACCGTTTTTGCGTTTGGGATTCTCTTTTTGATATCTTGACAATGTGCCTGCATTGGTGACATAACATCCGCAAGATATTCTAATGCTGACGGATAATGTTTCTGAATAAGCAAGTTGATTGAATGACAACAGGAGGAAATAATCACATCTCGGTCTTCTTCCTCTAACATTCTCTCATATTCGTTTTTTACGATTGTTGCACCGATTGCAGTTTCCTCAACATCATAAAAGCCAAGCTTTTTAAGTGCTGTACGCATTGAGTCAATACCAGCACCATCATAGTTCGCAATAAATGACGGTGCAATACTTACAACAACAGGTTCACCACTCTGAAGGAATACTTTTACCTTTTCTACTTCGTTAACGATTTCCTTTGCATCCTGTGGACAAACAACAAAGCACTGACCACAAAGAATACATTCGTTACCGATAATATGCGCCTGATTTCCCGAAAAACGAATTGCTTTTACAGGACAGTGGCGGATACATTTATAGCAGTTTTTACAGTTTGATTTTTTAAGTGTCAAACAATTAGCCATTTACTGCTACTCCCTTTCATTTAAAATTTGCTTAGGACATTTTCCTGAAAAAATTCTTTAAAGTTCTCTTTTGTAATGCCTGTATGAATATCATCATCTATCTGAATAGTTACACCTACACGATTACACTTGCCGATACAGAAACTACCGGCAAGTGTGATTTCGTCTTCTAAATGATTTTGTTCAACGGCTTTCTGAAGAAGCTCAACTATTTCAGGAGAGCCTTTCAGGTGACAAGAACTGCCAACACAAACCTGAATAATCATAATTTATTTTACCTTTGCTAATACTTCTTTGTTAAAGAATTCGTCAACTGTGTCAGGTGTTACTGAATGGAAAGTATCATCTACTGTAACACAAACACCTTGCTGACATTTACCCATACAGAATGTGCCACCCAACTCAACCTTATCACCAAGCTTGTTTTCGCTGATAAGATACTGAAGTTGTTCTACTACTTGACGTGAGCCTTTGATATGACATGAACTACCAATACATACTGTAATTTTCATTATTACTTTTCTCCTTATTCGTAATCTACAACATCAACCCAAGAAAGAAGGAATTCTCTTTCTTTTTCATTACCCTTAACTGACTGTGAAGCAGCAACAATTGGCATCCACTTCTGAACATATTGTTTTGCTGTGTTACTCTTTGTGCAGAATATATCAAGATATGTCTTTGCACCTTCAATATCGCCATTGAGCCAGAAGAGAAGGTATGTTCTTGCAGCATCTGCTGAAGCGTTACCCTGAGTAGCGTGTGACCAGTCAATAATATATGGAGTGCCATCTTCTGTAATAATGATATTTGATGGGTTAAAGTCGCCATGACAAACTTTCTTATGCTTTGGCATACCTTCAAGACGTGTATGAAGGTCATAACGTGTTGTTGCATCAAGTTCGCTAATACTGATTTTTCTGTTCATTTTGTCCTTAAGTTTATTAAGGAGTGCACATTCCTTTGAGTGGACACCGAGCTGAAGGTCAACAAGAAGTTCGATATATTCATTCTTCTTTTCAACATCTTCATCCATAAGTTGCTGAAGTGTCTTGCCCTTAATGTACTCAGAAACGATAGCCCATTTACCCTCAATCATTGTTACTTCAAGAATTTTTGGAATATTAAGACCTGTTTCTTCAATACGAGCCTGATTAAGAGCTTCGTTAAGAACGTCTGACTTTGAATAATCTTCGTTAAAAACCTTAACACACTTATCGCCATCACGATAGATAGTTTTGTTATTTCTTACTGCTATTACTCTATCAAGTTTCATTTCGATTTCCTCCTTTAATTATGCCTTTTTACCTTTACGGTATGTTACTTTAACTTCGTCAACTTTTGCGCCTTCTTCGATGTGAGCTGCTGTTGGTTTTGGAGCTTCAACGAAATGTTTGCCATAGTAAGCGTTGAGATACATCTGCTTGATTTCGCTCATAAGAGGATATCTTGGGTTAGCACCTGTGCACTGGTCGTCAAATGCCTGTTCAACCATTTCGTCAAGATTTTCAAGGAATGCTTTTTCGTCAATGCCGTAATCTTTGATTGTTTCTTTGATACCAACTGTTGCTTTAAGGTCGTTAATTGCCTTAATAAGGTTTTCAAGTTTTTCTTCGTTAGTTGTACCGCCAAGTCCAAGGTAGTCAGCAATTTCAGCATAACGAGCAAGTGTATGTGGGTGGTCATACTGTGAGAATGTACCCATCTTTGCAGGTGCTTCACTTGCATTGAAACGAAGAACTTCTTCAATCATAAGAGCGTTTGCTACACCATGTGGAAGGTGGTGGAATGCACCGAGTTTATGAGCCATTGAGTGGCATACACCAAGGAATGCATTTGCAAAAGCCATACCCGCCATTGTAGCAGCATTTGCCATCTTTTCTCTTGCTTCAACATCTGTCTGACCGTTTTCGTATGCACGAGGAAGGTATTTGAAGATGTTCTTAAGTGCCTGTAATGCAAGACCATCTGTGTAGTCTGTTGCAAGCATTGCAGCATAAGCTTCAACTGCGTGAGTTACTGCGTCGATACCTGATGCGGCTGTGAGTCCTTTTGGTGCTGACATATGGAAATCTGTATCAATAATTGCCATATTTGGAAGAAGCTCATAGTCAGCAAGAGGATATTTAACACCGGTTGCTTCGTCTGTGATAACTGCGAAAGGTGTAACTTCTGAACCTGTACCTGCTGAGGTAGGAACAGCAATAAAATATGCCTTTTCGCCCATCTTGGGGAATGTATATACACGTTTACGGATATCAATGAAACGCATTGCCATATCCATAAAGTCTGCTTCAGGATGCTCATACATAACCCACATAATCTTTGCAGCGTCCATTGCAGAACCACCACCAAGTGCGATGATTGTGTCTGGCTTGAATGCTGCCATCTGTGCAGCACCTTCTTTAGCATTACCAAGTGTTGGGTCTGGCTGAACATTAAAGAATGTTGTATGTGCTATACCCATTTCATCGAGCTTGTCTGTAATTGGCTTTGTGTAGCCATTTTCATAAAGAAATGTATCTGTTACGATAAATGCTTTCTTTGAACCACGAACTGTACGAAGCTCATCAAGAGCAACAGGTAAGCATCCTTTCTTAATGTATACCTTTTCAGGTGCGCGGAACCAAAGCATATTTTCCCTTCTTTCTGCTACTGTCTTAATATTGATAAGGTGTTTAACACCAACGTTTTCTGATACTGAGTTGCCACCCCATGAACCACAACCAAGTGTAAGTGATGGAGCAAGTTTGAAGTTGTAAAGGTCACCGATACCACCGTGTGATGAAGGTGTATTAACAAGAATACGGCAAGTCTTCATTCTCGCTGCAAAAGCGTTGAGCTTTTCTGTCTCTGTAACTTCGTTAAGGTAAACTGAAGATGTATGACCGTAACCACCGTCTGCAACAAGATGTTCTGCTTTTGAAAGAGCATCTTCAAAATCAGTTGCTTTATACATAGCAAGAACAGGAGAAAGTTTTTCGTGTGCAAATTCTTCGCTAATGTCAACACTTTCAACTTCGCCGATAAGAATTTTTGTACCTGCCGGTACTGTTACACCTGCAAGTTCTGCAATCTTTGCAGCAGGCTGACCAACGATTTTTGCATTAAGAGCACCGTTGATAATAATTGTCTTTCTAACTTTTTCTGTTTCAGCAGGGTCAAGGAAGTAACAACCTCTTGATGCAAATTCAGTCTTAACTGCATCATAAATGCTTTCAAGAACGATAACTGACTGTTCAGAAGCACAAATCATACCGTTATCAAATGTCTTTGAGTGAATAATTGAGTTAACTGCAAGAAGAATGTCTGCACTGTCATCAATAATTGCAGGAGTGTTACCGGCACCAACACCAAGAGCAGGCTTACCACTTGAATAAGCAGCCTTAACCATTCCGGGACCACCGGTTGCAAGAATAATGTCAGCTTCCTTCATTACTGTGTTTGTCATTTCAAGAGATGGAACATCAATCCAGTCAATAA
Source organism: Candidatus Fimenecus sp. (assembly GCA_045543095.1). Classification (GTDB taxonomy): domain Bacteria; phylum Bacillota; class Clostridia; order Oscillospirales; family Acutalibacteraceae; genus Fimenecus. Next base: position 15,407 of record JAZQMC010000014.1, read on the forward strand.
TTCCTTCCGGAGCACCAGCTGCTACTGCTGCTTCAAGAACAAGCTTAGCTGCTGCGATAGTTGAATTCTTTGCTCTTGGGTGAGGAGAAATGATGATTGCATTACGAGTTTTAAGAGCAAGTAAGCACTTGAATATTGCTGTTGAAGTTGGGTTAGTTGTAGGAATAACTGCAGCAATAACACCAATTGGTTCTGCAACCTTTTTGATACCAAATGCTTTGTCCTCTTCAATAACACCACAAGTTTTTGTTTCCTTGTATGCATTGTAAATGTATTCAGCAGCATAGTTGTTCTTGATAACTTTATCTTCAACAACACCCATGCCTGTTTCTTCTACTGCCATTTTAGCAAGTGTGATTCTTGCCTTGTTTGCGGCAGAAGCTGCTGCAAGGAAAATCTTGTCAACCTGTTCTTGTGTGTAGGTAGCAAACTTCTGTTGAGCTTCTCTTGTGTTAGCGATAGCTTCCTGAAGCTTTTCAACGCTATCTACAATTGCGTAATTTTTTGTTTCCATTTGTATCCTCCTAAAATTTGTTTTTAACATTTCAGATTATTTTGCTTTTATTTATCCCTCGTTTCGAGTTCGTTAACATTTTAACAAACTTCTTTTTACTTGTGAATTCTTAAAATGTTTATGGGGTATTATCAAAAAAGATAACACTTGAAAATAAAAAAATCCGTCCTCTTTTTGAGAACGGATAAAACTGAACTTTATAGATATTTTCGTTTGGATTCACAAAGTTCTGTTATAAATTGACGGTCAAGTTTTGTCAACTTGTAGCCATTTTTATATATAAGAACATCTTTATACTTTTTGTTGTTATCTATACACTTTTTCTGAACTAGATTATATCGTTTCAACAAACTATCCGGCGCAGGAGAAACCCACATAAATGTATCAGGATTTTTATAAAGCAAATCGAACTGACTAGCTCGCTCAAAAATAAAAATTCTACGGTCAATATTGTCGGGAAGTTCTTCCTTTACAACCTTTGAAAGAGGCATTGACGGAACATAAGGGTCGGCATGAGCAATTTCTATGAATCCTTTTAAGTCATCAAAAGTTATTTCTTCTTTCTGTGCCAACGGACTATCTGCACTCATGATAAGGGAATATGAAAATTCTGTTATCATTTCATATACTAATCCTTTTTCTTCAAGCATTGCCTTAAAATACTTATCATAATTTTCAGCATAACGAATAATACCTAGTTTGTAATCGTGATTTAATATGTTTTTAATTGTGCGTTGTGAGTTTGTTTCTTTATAGAAGATTTCAGCAGGGTCATTTGAAAGAGATTTTGAAAATTCTGAAAACGCTTCTGAAATATAGCAAGCACGAGGTACAGAAATCGAAAACTTCTGTTTTTTTGATGTACCTTTTTTATAAAGATTTTCAACTTCATCAATCTGACTGAGAATACCTTTTGCATAATTTATGAATTCTTCGCCTTCGGGAGTAAGTTCCATACCTTTTGCAGTGCGGTCAAAGATTGAAATACCAATATCAGCTTCAAGCTCTTTTATGGAACGGCTAATGTTTGGAGTTGCAACCAACAAGGTTTCAGAAGCCTTATTAAGAGAACCGACTTTTGCTACTTCAACTGCGTATTTCATATGTAATATATTCATTTTTCAAGTTTCACCTCTTCAAAAACTATATAACAAATACAAACTTTAATAAAATAATTATACAATATGAATTTATAAAAATCAATTTAATTGAAGCATTTACTTTGTAATTTTTGAAGTCTTTTTCTTTGGTTTCTGTGTAGTAAATTTTGCACCTTCCTTACCGATAGTTTTGGATAGCATCAAAATAGCATCAAATTGTGATTTGGAGATTTTTTATAAATCTGAATGTAGTTGTTTTTCTACGGAATATGGCACGCAGTCTGTGAGACCGCGGATTGACTCCAAAACCGCGTGCCGAGGGTTCAAGTCCTTCTGCCCCTGCCAAAAACGCATCTGCTACTTTTGTAGTGGGTGCGTTTTTCGTTTAGAGATAAAGAAGGATGAGAACCCATGAGGGTTTTGGCGTTAAGAAAATGATATAGTATATCGTTTTTAGCCAAAAGTGGTCGGCGGGTACCGAATTTCGCGAGAAATTGGGTCGCCGAGCGGTCAGTATGCGAGGCGTAAGCCGAAGCAGACGGTCGAATCCTTCTGCCCCTGCTATTTGAGAACCTCACAAATCCTTGATATATAAGGCTTTGTGAGTTTTTTATTTTTGTTTTTAATTCTTATAAATCCCTGTAAGCACCTGTAAAGCAGCATAAAAACCTATAAAAATACAACTCAAAATATTTGTAAAAAATATGTATTTTTAAATTTTTTGCAAAAACATATTGACAAAGTGTCGCAAATGTGATAAACTGTCACCATAATAAAGAAGCGGGTTGCAGAGGGCAATGATTTTTAAGTGATTTGTTCTTTGAATATTAAAGCAGAAAATCCCCTTTCCTGACTTTTACCCGCGTCAAAATAGTTACCATCCTCACCCGATGAGTAAAAAAGGAACCCGACTGTTATCATCATATCCGGCAGTCGGGTTTCTTGTTTTTTCGGGTGGGGATTTTTTGCGGGCAATTCGTGAATCGCCCCTACAGGTTATTATTGACAAATTTGTAATACTATGGTAATATATGCATAGGTTACATAGGTATTTAAAATTAAGGAGGAAATATTTATGGCAAAGAACGATTTAATGCACGGCAATACATCTCTTTTGGTGTTGTCACTTATCGAAACACAGGATATGTACGGTTATCAGATTATCAAGGAGTTAAAACGCAAGAGTGAGAATGTTTTTGAGCTTAAAGAGGGCTCGCTCTACCCTGTTTTACACGCACTTGAAAATGACAAGTTAATCACTTCTTATATTGAAGAAACCGATTCTGCACGCAAACGCAGATATTACACAATCACCGACAAGGGCAGAAAGGAATTGGCTGACAAAAAGCAGGAATTCTTCACCTTTACAACGGCCGCAAGAAAAGTGCTCACATTTGCGTGAGGTGATACTGATGAACGAAAAATACCAAAAACTAAAAGAAAGTTATTTATCTATCGCCTGTAAATCTATTCGCAAAGAAAAAAGACTTTACAAACGCATATATAACGAGTTATCAGAGCACATGGACGATATGTATGAAGATTTTGTAAACGACGGTATTGGTGAAGGTTCTGTTCCCGAGTTGATTGTAGAAGAAATGGGCAATGCAGAAGAATTAGGCAAAGAGTTATACAACGCCAACAAGAAAAAATATTTAACTTCAAGAACCATCACACTTTTAGTGAGGACGGCAATAATTCTTATCTGCCTAATATATGCCCCACCAGTATTGAATGAATTGGTTGATTATGTGCAATATTTTGATGTAGAAGATGTTGAAACTGCTCTAACTGAAGAATATAGTGAAATGACCTTCTTGGGCGAATATGAAAGCAATGGTCAAAAATACAGATTGTATGTACCTATCACACAACCAGAAGATTGTTACGAAGTTTATTTTGCTGAATCAGCAAAGTTTTTCGGCAAAAATCTTCCTGACAAATACAGTTCATTTGGTCACGATTTTAGTGGCTATCCTATCATCTCTTGTATGTTTACAAATTCAGGTGACTGTTTCATGTGCGAAAATGCACGTTTTGAAGTTTTTCTCGCACCGTCAAATGCAAAGTACGTTTCATTTACATACAAGCCCTGTTACCACTACAACCCATACGCTACAGATGACGACGAAATCACAGGTGAAATTTTTGAAATAACCGATGTACCTTGTGTTATTGAAGTAGAGTCTATTCAAGGGTATTCAATGTATAAATACAACTATTTTGACGAGAATCTTAATCCGATTGATAAACCTTTTGACAACCAATATAAAAAACCTACCAATTCAGTCGGTGGTACTACACACACTGTTATGTAGTTTCATTCAAACACTCTTAAGGTGGTGAAGATATGAGAGAAATTAAGGATTTTGATACCGAGAAGAAGATTTACATAGGCAAAGTTCTGGAACATATACATTATAAAAAGCTTCACACGAGAATTTATGAAGAAATGTCAACACACATGGACGATATGTATGAGGATTTTAGTAGCACTTGTGATGATGAAGCCGAAATCACAAAGAAAATTCTTGAAGAAATGGGACACCCACACTATTTAGGGTTGGAACTCAAAAAAGCAAATAGAACAAAGTTGTTTTGGGCGAGAGTATTCAAAATCGCTTGTGTTATTTTCGCTTTACCTATAATGTATTTGGGCGTTGTTATACTGATTAATGTTGGAACGGAATTTGATAACTATTTTTATGCCGACACTGCTGAAGAGGCAGAAGAATGGATTTTAGAAAACCGAACCGACGGCAAACCAATTGAATTACTTACAGAAATTGAACATGATGGGGTTGTTCACCGAATTTATGTACCCAAAGTTCAAAATGAAGAAAATTTTAAAATATATCACATATATTCAATAGAATTCTTTGGTATTAATATAAAAAATCGATTTGAGCGATCACATTGTTCTTATGGACCAAACGGCAACTATACAATGGCAAGTCTTGACCAACGTCCCATATGTGATGAGCTTATGATTTACTACAATACACCTGATTATAAATATATAAAGGTTCAGTTCAAACCCGTTGAAGATGGTCTTGAAGAATTCTGGAGTGATTTCATAGAGATACCACAAGATGCTACGATTGATGAACCAAAATTTTTCATTTTAGATTGTCCTGATGGGTACCGTTGGAACAACTATGAAAGATTTGATGAAAATAAAAACTCAATTGATAACCATGATTTCACAGGTTCAGAACTTCGATAAAAATTGCAATATATCAACTCGACAAATTGGGGTTTGTAGAACTCTTTTTGGTTTGTTATTTTTGGCTCCCTCTGACGAGGGAGCTGTCTGCGAAGCAGACTGAGGGAGAGATTTAGTGAAGATGCAACCTATCTCTCCCTCCGTCACTCGCAAGCTCGTGCCACCTCCCTCGTCAGAGGGAGGCAATATACACCATTTAATGAGTTCGACAAATTCAAATTTATCGAGGTTAAATACGCATAATACATTTAAAAAGCCACTCACAAGGAGTGGCTTTTAATTATTTAAGTTATAAGATTTAAACAGCAGGTTGTTCTTCCTCTTCTTCATCCTTTTTGCGTTTGAAGAGAATAATCAGAACTAAGAACAAACTGAATACCATTACCGAGCCCATTGCAACAGGATTCTGCAAGAATTCTGCAAGAGTTTCAGGGATTTCGGGAACGGGAATAGGCTTTTTAGGTCCGCCGATTTCAATTACAACGCCGTCGTCGTCTTTATCCTTATCGCCACCGTCATAATCGTCTATATGACCATCGCCGTCTTTGTCGGGGTCCTTACTATCCGGGATGCCGTCATTATCGTCGTCATCATCTTCCTTGTCGGGAGTACCATCGCCATCTGTATCTATGAAATCGTCGTCATACTCATCGCCATCGGGAAGTCCGTCGTTATCGTCGTCCTTATCCTCTCTATCGGGAAGTCCATCGCCGTCTGTATCACGATTCGGGTGGTCAGGGTCCTGTTCATCGGGTATACCGTCATTGTCGTCATCGTCGTCTTCCTTATCGGGAATACCGTCGTTGTCGTCATCCTTATCCTTGCTATCAGGGATTCCGTCACCATCTGTATCACGATTCGGGTGGTCGGGGTCATCCTTATCAGGAATTCCGTCACCATCGTCGTCATCATCTTCCCTGTCAGACTTACCGTCGTTATCGTCGTCGGGGTCATATTTGTCCGGAATACCGTCGCCATCTGTATCACGATTTGGATGGTCAGGGTCATCTTTATCAAGAATTCCGTCACCGTCATCATCGTCATCGTAAACTACATCACCGGGACCGTCGGGAAGACCATCGTTATCGTCATCCTCATCATCAACATCCGGAATACCATCGTCGTCAGTATCTCTTTCGGGACTATCTGGGTCTTTCTTATCGGGAATTCCGTCATTGTCGTCGTCATCGTCGTCAACGTCGGGAATACCGTCATTATCGTCATCGGGGTCATATTTATCGGGGATTCCGTCATCATCTGTATCGCGGTCGGGATGGTCAGGGTCCTTCTTATCGGGAGTGCCGTCGTTGTCGTCATCGTCATCATCCCTATCGGGAGTGCCGTCATTATCGTCATCGTCGTCATCTCTGTCGGGAATGCCGTCATCATCTGTGTCGCGGTCAGGGTGGTCGGGGTCATCCTTATCAGGAATACCATCGCCGTCATCATCCGGGTCATAAATCACATCACCTGGGCCATCGGGGTCAACAGGGTCAGGATTATTCGGGTCACCGGGGTCTGTTTTGTCCGGGTCCTGGTCGGGAATTCCATTGCCGTCATTATCAGCAATATAGAAATCAAGATAAACAACCTCTGTTCCGGTAGGAACGATAACCACTTGAGTACCATCTTCAGCCTCTGTGAGAACAACTTTGTCCGTATCATCCGTCATTGTAATAACAAATGATGTATTTGCAAGAACTTCTCCGTCCTTTGAGATTGTAACGAAATGCTTGCCTTCAGAAATATCACTGACCTTATATCGACCATCATTATCAGTAGTAGCAGTCACGCTGCCGAAATCAAAACTCAACTGAGCCCCTTTGATTTCTTCTTTTTTATCTTTATTACCTAAATAAACGGTACCCTCAACGTCAGTCTTCTTACACTGGTCATTGGGGTCATCAGAGCATTTCTGGAAGGTAACATCAACATAAGTATCAGTAACAATATCACTGATTTTAAGATTACCGTTAACGTACTCATCTGTAACATCAACACCATTTACGGTGATACTGTCAAGATGATAACCGTTTTCCAAATAGACACCAAGGTCGATTTCACCAAATCTGTCAATCTTAAACTGTGCTCCGTCAGCGCAAATTTTGCCGTTGACAAGAACAAAACCACCGTCATTGTAATTAATTGTTACATTGTGCTCAGAAGGCACAGTAGTACCAAGCTGCATTGCAAAACCGGGAATAGCCATTACCATAATCATTGCAAGAGAAACAATAACGCTTAATACTTTTTTCAATGAAATCCACCTCCTTGAAAAATTTTAGAAACAAATCAACACGGAGGTCGATTATACTGTAGTCGGAGCTACATACTCAACTGTGTATGTAAGTGTGCCTGAATAAGCACCAACAGCCTTGCCTACGAACTGGTCGGCAGCAATTGTAACAGTTACATTTGAACCATCAACAACGTTTGGAGCCGTTGTATTAGCTGCATTTACAGGGCCAAATTCTACTATTCCGCCACCTGCAACTGTAAATACAAGTTCATCATCTGTGCCTGTAGCTTTCATTACACCGCCATTATCAGCAGCTGCTGAAATTTTAAGGCTTGCACCGATAAGAAGCTGTGACTCAACTTTATAAGTTGCATCTTGTGGATTAGAATTGTTCCATGCAACATCAACTTTTGCAGGAATTGTAACTGTATATGACCAGTCAGTTGCATTATCATAAGTTGTTACAACTTCTGCTTGTGTAGTCTGCTTACCGTCAACTACAGCAGGAACATCCTGAGTAATGTCACCTGCAAACGCCGGAACTGCAACTGCCATCATCATTACGACAGCAAGTGCAAGAGAAATAACTTTTTTCATAATAATTTACTCCTTTATTTTGCCAAGGAATTAAGCAATAGTTGCTGTAAATGTAAGAGTATCTGTATATGTATCTACAGGAACACCTTTCCAGTTTGCACCGGTAGTATCAACTGTAACTGAAGCTACTTCGTCAACTACAACAGAAGCTGTTGCTGTGTACTCGTTATTTACAAGGCCGTAATGAAGAATATCGCCTGCAGCATTTTTCAAGCTGCCGTTACCTGAAACAACAACAAAAACTGCGTCGCCTGTTGCAAGCTGGCTGTTGATTGTATATTCAACATCTGTAGTTTTTGCTTCCCAATAAATTGTCTGTGTTGCAGGAATTGTAACTGTGTACCAAGTGGGGTCTGAGCCGTCTTCTTTTGTTGTAAGAGTTTCAATGATTGTTTCATTAGCAACAGGGTTACCGCCTGTGACTGTTTCTGTTAATGCGAATGCAGGAACTGCGATAGCCATCATCATTACAATAGCTATAGCTACTGCTAAAATCTTTTTCATAATATTTTCTCCTAACTAAATAGTTATACCAGCTCTGCTGTGAATGTTAATGTACCACTGTAATTATCAATTGAAGCCTTTTCCCAATTAGCAGTGGGAATATTCACCTTTACTATTGATGTTTCAGGTGATGCTTCTAAAATTACTGATTCTGTTGTGGTATATGTTGTATCACTTAATGAATAATTAAGTGTTGCAGTTTTTGCAGGGTTTTTCATAACACCGCCGTCTGCTGAAGAAACTGTAACCTTAACAAGCTTGCCTGTCTGAAGCTGACAGAATACTGAATAACCGACATCTGCGGTTGTTTTTCCCCAAGGAATTTTAACTTCTGCGGGAATTGTTACCGTATATGAGCCTTCGCCCATATCACTAATTCCGTCAACTAAAACCTGTGTATTGCCTGCAGGTGTTCCTGCATCTAAATCAATAGCAAATGCAGGAATACAAACTGCGAACATCATAACAAGAGCAAGAGCCAATGAAAGTACTTTTTTCATATTAAGCCCTCATTTTTAAATCAATTAAACGTCAACAATTTCTGATGTGAAAGAAATCTGTCCTTCATAAACATCATAAGGAACATCTAACCATTCTGCAGGGTCAATTGTGATTTCAAATTTATGGTCTTCATCTGCAACAACTTCTGCTCTTGAAAGACCGTTTGTTGTATCTGTTGCTGTGAAAGGAATAACATTTGCACCAGCTGTCAAATCAACTGATTTTGCAAGAGTAACCTGAACTCTTTTGTCTGTAGCAAGCTGGCTTGTGATATAGTAATAATCTTCACCGTTTTCGCCCCATGTAAGGTCAACTGATGCTGGGATTGTAACTATATATGAGCCTTCATAAGTACCGCCGTTTGTACCGTCAACGATAACATCTGTATCTCCGGCACTTGCAGCTGAGTCAAGAGTTTTTGTTGCAAAAGAAGGAATTGCGATTGCCATCATCATTACGATAGCCATCATAATTGCTAAAATCTTTTTCATAGTAATTTTCTCCTTTAAATAGATAGAATTAAATCTTTTTTACTTATGGAGCTGGTGTGTAAGCAACAGTATAAGTAACTGTACCCTGATAAACTGCAGGAACTGCTTCATCGTATTCGCTCTGTGCGATAGCGATTGTGATATCTGTGTCAGGACCTGTACCATTGTTAATTTCATTGAATGTTTTTGCAGCAACACCACCTGCAAGAGTATAAGTAAGGTCGTAAGCTGTTGCTGTTGCACTTGTCATTACACCGCCGTTGTCAGCTGCAACTGAAACTGTAAGGCTTGCACCGATAGGAAGCTGTGATGTAACTGAATAGTTAGCATCTTTAGCAACTACATCATCCCAAGCAAATGTGAATGATGCGGGATAAGTAACTGTGTATGTTGCGTCTGTGTCAGAGGTTGTTGTAGCAACTGTAGCCTTACCGAGCTGACTTGCATCGTCTTTTTTGATTTCTGCAGCGAATGTTGGAACTGCGATAGCCATCATCATTACGAGAGCCATCATTATAGCAATAATCTTTTTCATAATATTTTCTCCTTAAAAGACATTTAGTTCAAATTATTTATCAGCAAGAGTAGCTGTAAATGTAACATAACCTGAATATTCAGCGATTGTCTTTTTCCAGTCAGCAACTTTGAAGATAAGATTTTCTGTTTCGTTTGAAACCTCATCATAGTCAACAGAAACGTCACCTGAAAGTGTGTATGAAAGTGTGTCAGCTGTACCTGTAGCTGTCATTGTACCTGTAAGATTGGTTGATGTTTTGTCAGCAACTGCAACATTGAGAGTTTTACCAACTGCAAGCTGTGTTGTTACTGTGTATGTTGCTGTGTATGATTCAGATTCCCAAGGAATAACGATTTCTGCAGGATATGTAACTGTATACGAACCTGCACCAACTGAAGTAATGTCTGTTTTAACAAGTGATTCGCCTGTCTGCTCGCCTGTTTCTTTAATTGGGTTAGCTGCGAATGCGGGAACTGCGATAGCCATCATCATTACGAGAGCCATCATTATAGCAATAATCTTTTTCATAATATTTTCTCCTTAATCAAATTGTATTTTAGAAATTAAAGGTCAACTACTTCTGATGAGAAAGTAAGTGTATCTTGATATGTATCAAAAGCTGCTGCATCCCAAGCTGCCTTTGCAACATTAACGCTAAAATCATATGTTGCGTCTATTCCATCTGCCGGAACAACAGGAGCTGTTGTTTTTGCTGTTGTTTCACCACTGAGTGAGTATGCAAGAGTTTCGCCGCCGGCATTAACCATTACCAAGCCGTTTGCGTCTTTGTCAATGATTTCAACTGCAACGCATTTGCCTGTTTTAAGCTGTGATTCAACTGAATACTGGAAACCTGTTGTTTCAGCACCCCATGTAAGAGACATTGTTGCAGGATAAGTAACTGTATATTCACCATCACCAACAATACCTGATGTATCCGTGATAACTGTTGCATCACCTGATGATGAACCAACATTAAGAGTTGCTGCGAATGAAGGAACTGCGATAGCCATCATCATTACGAGAGCCATCATAATAGCAATAATCTTTTTCATAATATTTATCTCCTTTTTAGGTTTAATTTGTTAATTAAACAATAGCTGCTGAGAATGTGAGTGTGTCTGCGTATTCGCCAACAACTGCATTGTTCCAAGCGTCTGCTGTAATGTCAACAGAAATAGCCTTTTCAACTGCTGGGTATGTAACTGTTTCAAAGTTAACTGCTGTGTCACCGGAAAGAGCAAATGCAAGGTCGAGAACAACATTTGCTTCCGGCTCATAAGTCATAACATAGTCAGCACTTGTAACTGCTACATCAAGAGATTTGCCATAGAGAAGGTGTGTTTCTGCTGAATACTTAAGCGCTGTTGCTTCTTCGCCCCAAGAGATTACTGTGTCAGCAGGAATAGTAACTAAATACCAGTCACCGTCTGTGCCGTCTGCTTTATCTGTGCTTGTTGTGATAATAACATCACCAGCATCTGTGTCTTTTGCACTGAGGTCTGCTGCGAATGCAGGAACTGCGATTGCCATCATCATAACGATAGCGAGTGCGATAGAAATAACTTTTTTCATAGTTGTTTTCTCCTTTATATAAGATATAGATTTACTATTTAAACAGCGTCGGTATATTCAATAGTGAAAGTAAGAATATCACTATGTCTGCCTGATGCCGCCTGTAACCACTGCATTTCTGTAACGCTTACTGCAAGGGGAAAAGCCTTTCCGTAATCGCCGGGCAAGAAAGAGATGTTTTCATGCCCTGCAAGGGAATAAGCAATAACTCTTTGCGGGTCGTCAACATTTACGAGCCTGCAGTCGTTTTGTGAGGAAACTGAAATTTTGACTGTTTTGTCATATTCAATCAACATTTTTTCAGCCTTAACCTCGCCGATACCCATAGTTTCTGTCATCCATGGGATTTCCACATCCGCGGGAAATGAAAGTACATAGTCAACATCTGCTTTTGTTGAAATTTCCATTGATTGACTGCTGTCTTCAACTGCGAAGACAGGAGTTACACAAAGCAAGAGCATTAACAACGCAAGACCTGCGGATAAAGCTTTTTTCATAATAAACATCATCTCCTCCCTTATTCTGTACCGTCATCATAAACGACAGTATACGTTAAAATTGTTTTGTAGTTTCCAACCGCTGCTGTGTCCCAATCGTTCTGTTCAATTGTGATTTCAGGTGCGTCTTCGGGTAGCGTTTCGGTTGAAATGTCCGTAGCAAACTCAGTATCTTTAAAGTTCGATGCTGTATATGCAAGAACATTATCTCCGTTAGTTAATTCGCCTTTATTGGTGTTTGAGTCAAAATTACCTGTGTTGTCTGTAACACCTATCGTAAGTTTTCCACCATTAAGTGTGGCTTCTTTAACTTTATATGAAACATTTTCAGGAGCTGTCTGGTCCCATTCAATTTCCATATCTGCAGGAATTTCAACCACATAAACCACCGGAACTGAGCCATTTGTTGATGCGAATTGAACAGGAAGCTCCAGCGTTGTTATTGGAACAAGGTCTTCACCTGTAAGACCAGCCTCAATATCTGCTGTATCGTAAACATTCAATGTAATTGAACCTTCATAAACAGCACCTGTTGGAACTTTTTTTGCTATTGCAGAATCAACTGCAATTTCAATCGGAATTCTTGCAAAGTTTTCATCAGGATACAGGTTATCGTATGTTCCCAATGTAGTCGCAACATTAGCCTCAAGTGAACCCGCCGTAAACGAGTTAAGATTCGAATAAGAAGTGCCCGATATCTGCGTAAGCTTCAAGTCGGAAACTGCCTGAAGAGTTACTGTTGTGTCAAGCAATGCTGCGTTGTAAGTCAAATCAACATAAACTGTCTGTTTCATTGACTGTTCATCATCATTATCGAGCTCAACTCTTGTAACTGTTGCACCGCCTGTTGCAGCATTCATCACTGCGATGTCACTTACAGGGAACAATCTAAGGATTTTCTGTTCAAGCTCATAAAGTTCCTCAACATTGTAATATGCAGGAAGAAAAGCATTGTATTCTTCAAGAATATCCTTAACATATTGAAGTTCATCTGCTGAAAAACGAACTCTGTTTTGTATGTGGTCGCTTGCGATATCATAAACGGTCTGCAACTTATCACGGAAAGTAATAATACCGCCGTTTATTTCTTCACCGTCAACAGTAAAGCTTCTTGTGTTGTTAAGGAAATATGTAAATCCACGAGAAGTATTCTGAAGCTGTGGATAAATCGAACCGTCATCAATTGAAGTCTTTGAATAGTACTGCAAAGGATTGTATTTTTCAGTTTTGAAAGTTTCAACCTCGTCCCTGCCCGCAATACTTACAAAGTTGCCAACCTTATATGCATCAGAATCTGCTACACTTTCATCAAAGTCATCGAGAACTCCATCGCCGTCGTAATCGTACTTCACGGTATAAAGAGCTGTCAATTCAGGCAAGAATTTAAGCGAAGCATCCTTAATGTCTTCAAGAGTCTGTGTCATACGCATACACATATTGTACGCATTTATGAACTGTGCTGAATTCTCTATTGATGCCTTTTGAGTTCCGGAAAATCTTGTATAACTCTCTTGATAGTATTTAATGATTTCATCAGCAATTTCACGAGTAATACCCATTGCTCCGTAATTTACAGCTCCATTAGAAAATCCCGGTTCAGGAATTTCTTCTATCGTTGCATTTTTTAGTGCATCCGGAAGTGTATCAATAAAAGCCTCTACCTGTTCAGGTGTATATACTGGATTTGGAAGAGTACTTGTTCCTGCAACATATTGCAAATATAAATCAAGTGTGTCTTTTTCTTCCTGCACCAATGATTTCTGATAATCAGAAAGGCTGTTATATACTGCAAGAGCATTAGTTACTTCTGTTTGCAAAGTCGATTTTTCATAAGGGTCAATTGCGTCAACCATTATTTCAAAATTAGCAGCAGGAACTGATTTTGCATCAAAGAACTCGTCGAAATAAGGGTCTGTAACACCCGCCGCTTTACGGCTTGCTACACCATCGCTATAAGCACTTGGGTCATAAGAGAAACCGATATTATCGATTGTATAACTATTTCCGTCCATTTCAACGGCAGCCGCCTCACTACCGGGAGCGATACCAATTGAAATACGATAGATATTATTAAGTGCCTCTGCAGATTCATCAAGTTTCTGGCTGTTATTACCGGGCTTGAAGTGGTAAAGCGGAATTCTTACATAACCCTTATAGCCTGCAAGAGTAATATCAAAAACTCCGTCACCATTTGTATCAGCACCAGCTCGCGATGTGTACGCAAAAGACCTACCCGCATCTGCAGCATTGTTCGCCTGAACCCATTCACCGCTATCAGGGTCAAGAATGAAGAAGTTTTGGTCTGTTGCATTTGTACCCATAGCAATTTGGAAATCGTTCAAATCGCCGTTAAAATATGTCTGAATGGTTGCTGACATATTAAAATCAGTAAGCTGTGTAAAGTCAACATAGAATACCAATGAAAGATATGGGCTAACTTCAACACCTGAAAAAGATTTAGCCAAATCGCCGAGTTTTACGGAAGAATTACCTGTTCCTTGAGCTCTCAATGCATCAATATTTGCCGCTTCAACACCTTTATATGTTGTTGAAAGAACATTGTAAACGCCTTCGCCCGAAGAATAGAACTGGCTATCAATATACATTGTAGCACCCTTTGAGCCTTGGAAACCATCTTCTGTAATAGTAGCCCACGACGCTTTTGTTTTCAAACTATTATCGAAACCATCTTGAGTAGGCTGTGCTACACCCAAAAGGGTTGATAAAGCATTGTTATCTGTGTCCTTACTCTTACCTGCAAAATCCTCAAAGGTTTCAGGAGCATAAGTAACAAGATTTTTAGTGTAACGATAGTCTGTATATTTGTCAGAATCTCCTTTATTATAGATATTGACTGCATCTTCAAGTTTATATGATTGTGTGCCCACTTCATAGTTTTCAAAATCATCAAAAAGAATGAAAGGTCTGTCAGCAAGACTCTGACCAACTATGAACTCTTCTTTATCAATATCTGCCAAACCATCAAGCAAGGCAATATATTTAAGAATTTTGATTTCTTCCTCCTCACCCAGCATTTCAAGCTGACCTAAGTTAAGGAGTGAATATGCCTTCCAAATTTCAAGAACATATTCGCGAAGTGCATCACTTACCGCTGTAATGTTTTCTGGTTCAGGAAGCTTTTCCATTTGATTAACTATCAACGGAACAAGTTCATCTTTGCTTGCATTTGCTCTGCAGATAATCTCGCCCGTATCTGTTACCCTAATTGTTCCCGCTTCTATACAAGCTAAATATGCATCTACTGCATTCTGCCACGAAGCTCTGCCTAATTCTTGAGATTTTTTTGCAAGATTTTCAAAACTTAAAAAATCCGTACTGATTTTTGTATCAGCAGTCGTGTTTTTGCTGTTTGCCTCCTCAATGGCTCTCTTGTAACCATCAATCGTATCGAGGATATATTCAACCTCGCGATAATCTGCCCAGTCAGGAGTACTTATATATTTATCAACAGCATCAAAAATTGCTGTTGCAATTATAGTTTCCTGGTCATAATAATTGTACATTGATTCGCCTGTATTTGCATCGTAACCGCTAAGTGAAAGGTCAGTCCATTGCTCACCGTCATCACGATAGAAGAAGACATTGTCAAGATAGAAGCTGTTATCTATACTGTCTGACGAACAACCTTCAATTGAGAAGCCTGCATTATAAATATCTTCAATGGCTTTAAGACCTGCCTCTCTGTTTTGAACTGAGCCATTTGCAACATAGGCACGGTCTGAAGAATGATTACCCGTTGTAACACTTGTTGTTGCCGCATCATTATCTAACGGCATTGCAAGCATATATCCAACCTGTGAATAGTCGTAATTCGGATTCTTTTCTTCAACGTGGTATTGTCCATTAATGTTCCATGTAAATGTGTTACTTGTTGCATTAAATGCGCCTGACATCGTTTTATATGCACGTCTTTGAAGAAGTAACGCGTCCGAAACACTTGTTCCTGCATTATCGACAAGGATTTTTTGTGAGAACGTCATACTTTTCATCCAAGCAAAAGCATTATCTTTATTTAGCTTGAATAGCGCACCACTAACGAAATTCTTTCCTGTATTGAATTCCTGATTACTGATATCAACATAAGTAGCTGTTTCTGAGCACATGAACTTAAGAGGTATTCTCACATATCCCTTAAAGTTTCCAATATCAAGAGTCCCATCACTCTTAAGCATTACTTTGTTCCAGCCGCCGTCTTCACGCTGAACCCATACATAAGGTGCTTCCCCTGTATATGTAGATGCTGCTGTACCCTTTGTTGAATAAACAACATCGCCTGCTCTTTGAGATTCGTTTATATCTCCAGTCTTACCACTTTTCCACTCAGCTCTTAACTTTTCATTTGTTCTGAGTCTGAAAGAAAGTCCTGTAAGTTCAACGTCTGTCAAGTCCATCCAAAACCAAACTTCATCCGCACCAACATAGTCCCAAGTCTGACGAGAATATGAGGTGTCAAAAGTCTGTGTGCTTGTGGGTTGTGAACGCATCATAAAACGCAATGCATTAGTATCTTTACCGGTTTCATCTTCAACACCAACCTGAGGAGTTGAACCAAGATACTGAAGCACACCACCTGTTACAGCACCATCATCTGAACCTGAATCATAAGTCATAATTTCACGTGCAGCAGTTGTATCTGCAGTGAAAACCTGATATCTTTCTGCATCATATTCAAAGGTAGGAACCTCTGTAACCGTTGTATAAAGTGGCAGTGAGAACCAATTTTCTGTATCAACTGCTGTTACTGTTACACTGTAACGATTATTCTCAAGGTCAATTTTTCCAATATCTGCTGCGGGGAATATTCCCGATGTGCCTGTAACCTTGATTGTGTCAAGTACAACATTGGTATGAGATGAATTCTTTGAACCCATATTAACAAGCTCAAGAATATAAAATGCGATTGACAATTCCTCGCCCTTATATGTATCTTCCGCATTTGCCGCAGGGTATGCTACGTGAACATTTCCGTCATCATCAAGCCACGCTCTTGCACCCTCTTCAATTGCATCATCACTAAATTTTGGTGCAGGGTCATAGGCCCCCGCTGCCACACTCATTATTCCCAGTGGTACTGACGTTGCAATCATAACAAAACTCAAAAATATCGCAAGGAGTTTTTTCGGGAACTTCTTCTTTTTCATGCTCATCTTCCTTTCTTTCAAGGTTGTCTATATAATAGGTATATTATTCTGCTTCTGGTTCACTAACAATAATTTTTGTTGCAACCACCATATTGTTAAGTTTTGTTCTCTGCTGGTCAAATGAATAAGGCTGTTGCATTACAACTGCATCATATTCACCAACATCAAGCGTTCTGTTAATTGAGAACTTTGAAATTGAATAGCCGGGCTGAACAAGACCCGATTTATAAATCATTTCGTCACCGTCATCAATCTTTTTGTTGCTGTTTTTATCAAGATAGATTGTAAATTCCATAAAACAAACGCCCTCGTTCTTTTTATGGTTTGTGAGAATTACATTCTGCTCTTTCTGATTTGCCTTGAAGTTGATTTCGGGAATTCCGACAATTGTAACATTCTTTGACGAAGTGTCAATTTTTTCTGGTAAATCTAATTTACCCTCGCCCTCTTCAGCATTCTGGTCAAGAATGAACGGTGCTGTTGTAGTTGTAGTTTCAGGCTCATTGTTTGCTTGAATAAATTTAGTCATTCCGAAAACAAGACCCGCAAGAACAAGAATACCCAGTAAAATCCAAAGTATAATTGCACCTAAAGTATCTTTCTTAACTGCAATAAACGAGCCTGTTTCAAGCTCTATGTAACCGATTGTCTTATACCTTGCACTTGAAGTTGCCTTATAAACAGGTTCTTCAATGCCATCAACTGTAATTACACCCAATTGGTCCTTGCCGTATTTAAGTTGACCCGAAACACGAATACCGCCGTCGGGATAAAGTGCTTTCATTTCTTTGACGGTGTAATAACCTACCTCAAAGCCTGTATCTTTATTATAATATGATTCTGTATAATCGTTGCCTGTTTTAATGATGTAATTTGCCAAAACAAGTTCCTCCTATAAGTACTTTACCTAAAAAAATTGATAGTTATAGAAATAGTTCTACTATTTTAATATTATAATTTTATACTGATTTTTTCTATTTGTCAACAGTTTTTATTGTGTAAAATTATTAGTTTATTTACGCTTTTCGACACTTTTTTGTTGATATGATATAAACAATCACCATTTTATAAACACTAACGCTTTAAAGTGTTTACTAATCACTCTGTTTAGTAATTTTTTGACTAATTTTTAATTATTTAGTCTTTTTTTAACTATTTTCAAGGATTTAAAAATTTTTCTGCTAAATTGGGGTTTGTCGGGCTGTTTGCCCCCCTTCCGTCACTCGCGTTGCTCGTGCCACCTTTCCCTCGATGGGGGAAGGCTATGTTAGGCTCCACCCTTGAGGGGGAGCTGTCGCGAAGCGACTGAGGGGGGATAAAAAGACCCCGACAAATTCAAATTTAACGAGTTCAAATACACATAATACATATAAATAGGGCGAGAACAACCCTCTCGCCCTGATTTTTCGCATAAAAAGCGACAGACAGAAATGACACAATAGAAACATTTTACAAAAAATGATGGTCAATCTGTTGTCGCATTTTGATTATAGTCATTTTTATGACCATTGTCAAGTATGTGACCTTATTATATTCTAAATTTGGTGATTAACTTGATAAAATACGCGCCATTCTGGGAAACTTTAAAGAAAAAAGGCGAAAGCACATATACTTTAATCAACAAACACGGCATAAGCAGTGCCACCATTGACCGTATCCGCAAAGGCAACGGTATAAGCACAATGAAAATTGATGACTTATGCAAAATTCTCCATTGCAGAGTTGAAGATATAATTGAGTTTGTTGATGAATAAATAGTTACAGGGCGAGAGGTTTACTCTCGCCCTGAATTTTATTTTGCTTTTAATCCGATTAGTTTTTCAAAAGATTCAAGCTCGTAACAAGGGAAATATATTCCCCAGATTTCGCCGTTGTGTTCAAATTCAAGAATATGATAGGGTTTAAAATGTACACATTCAAAATCGTCAATGGTCATTTTGTAAGGCTTGTATATACCTTTATTCGGTTGAACATCTTTATTCCATCCCGAAACAGAAATACCCTTTTGCACAGTTTTGATTGCACGCATTCCAGATAACGGAAAAGCATATTTATTTTCCAAATCTGCTAAAAACAACTTGCCGTCACTTACAAAAATTTTAACTTCAAGATTAAGATATGCCGTTGGATTAAACCCTGTTTCTTTAGCTTTTGGCTCACCATCTTTTATCTTATATGTAAATCCTAAAATATCAACGGTGATTGCATCGTCGGGTACGCCCAACTCTTCATAAATACTTTTGGTTGCAAAATCAAGTGTTCTTTTTGCGTTGTCACCCTCGGTACTATTAATTATTTCTTTTTCTTTTTTCTGACTGATAACCTTTAATATTACCCAGACCACAAGACACGCAACCATAAGCCAGAAAAACCACGGTGCATTTTGATAAGCTTCGGCAAAAGTTACTCCATCTTCGTCACCAATCGCTCTTATAAAGCCGACCAATGATATTGTACCAACGAATCCGCAAATCCAATGAATAATTCGTATCGGCAACGGAAGTTTTGCCTTTTCGCCCAAGTCCATTGCATTATCAGTTGCTTTTTCAAACGCCTGCTGACGCATTGAAGAAACATTTTGAACTATAAACTCTTTGCCATTAAAATTTTCGTTGTCTTTATTCTCTGTAATGTCAATGCCAATAAACGGTTTCATTACAAACCCATCCTTTAAAATCGGCGGGGTATTATCCCCGCCTTAATTTTGTGATTTTAGTCTTTCTTTACAAGCTCTGTAAGAGATGTTGCAAGACCTGCAAGTCCCTGAATTTCTGACGGAATGATAATCTTTGTAGCCTTACCGTCAGCAGCCTTTTCAAAGGATTCAAGAGCTTTAATGCTGATGAATTCCTGACTTGGATTAACCTTGTTAATCATTTCGATACCAGCAGCAGTTGCTTCCTGAATCTTAAGGATTGCAGCAGCTTCACCCTCTGCCTCACGGATTTTTGATTCCTTGATAGCGTCAGCACGAAGAATTGCAGATTCCTTTTCACCTTCGGCAACAAGGATTGCAGCCTTCTTTTCACCTTCAGCCTGCAAAATCTTCTCACGGCGTTCACGTTCAGCCTTCATCTGCTTTTCCATTGAATCCTGAATTTCGCGAGGAGGCATAATGTTCTTAAGCTCAACACGGTTGATTTTGATGCCCCATGCGTCTGTTGCTTCGTCAAGAACTTCAGTAATCTTTGAGTTGATTGTATCTCTCGATGTAAGAGTTGCGTCAAGCTCAAGGTCACCGATGATGTTACGAAGTGTTGTTGCTGTGAGGTTTTCGATAGCCATCATAGGTCTTTCAACACCGTATGTGTAAAGCTTGGGGTCGATAATGCGGTAGAACACAACTGTGTCGATTGACATTGTAACATTATCCTTTGTGATAACGGGCTGGGGCGGGAAGTCAACAACTGCTTCTTTTAGGCTTACACGCTTTGCAACTCGGTCGATAATCGGGATTTTCACGTGAAGACCTGTGTCCCATGTGGTGTGATATGCACCAAGACGTTCAATAACATAAGCGTTAGCCTGAGGTACTATGCGTACGTTTGAAATGATGATTGCAATAACAATCGCGATAAGAATGATGGGGATGATTAAGAATTCCATATTTTTTCTCCTTTTTATAAATTATTTTTTGTTTATTACAAGAGTAGTTCCGTCTACTCTCTTAATAACTACTGTTTCACCTTTTGGGATTATGTCACCGTTTTCGCTTACTGCTCGCCAATAAACATCACCTACGAGTATTCTGCCCGAAATGGGAGTTGTTTCTTCGGTGACTATTGCTACTTTGCCGATGAGTTTTTCATTCTGGTCAACGTCGTCAACGGGCTTTTTAATGTGCTTTTTGTAAATTTTGCGGGCAAACACCATAAAGATAGCACTTAACACCACAAAAATCGCAACCTGCCACACAAGACTGTCAATGACAAAAGTCAGAAAACAGACTATAATCGCCGCGGGCACAAACCAGATTGATACAAGCGTTGTAGTGAGAAGTTCAACCACCAGGAAGAACACCGCTACAACAAGCCACATTATCCACGGATTGGCTATAAGATATTCCATTATGTATCCTCCTATTTTATAATATACTTATAAATCGCGTCATAAATGCAGTCTTCAAAGCTTTCAGCGGCACCGGCATCCCATCTGAAAAGGCCTTCACCACCACCGCCACCTATTGCGTGAATATGGGTTCTTCCTGAAAGGTTATCAATCACAACAGTAAGGGTAAGACGGTTGCCCGCACGATAATAGTGTTTTTCGTAAACCTGAACAATCACCATTTTGCCGTTGTCTGTATCTGTTACATATTCATCAATCAATTCACCTGTAACAGAATTATTGACAATGGTATCCGTAATAAGCTTTGCAACTTCATTTGGTGAAATTGATACATACAAATTTGTCATTTTTAACCCTCCTTTACACCAACTGCAAAAATGCTTTCTGTGCTTCTTCTCTCATTTTTGTTGAAAGAAACGCCAGCACCATTGCTCTTAATGCAGTTTTAAGACGCTTTTGCGAAACAAAGTCGCTGATGCCTGAATTTTCAATCTGTGCATCAATCACCTTGTCAAGATAAGCGGTGTCAGACATTGATTTCTGCTCGCATATATATATTATGCTGCAAAGAATATTAAACAACTCTCTGTCGGGCAAAATATCGTCTGAACGGTCCTCCACCGACCCATTTATATAGGCCAAAAGGAATGCGATTTGCTCAAGCTGCATTGAACCACGCATCATATTTATAAGTATAATGCGAACAACCTGCTCTTCGCCGTAACGCTTGCCCTCGGGATTCTTTACCCAGCCGCGTTTTACCCAATTTTGAATTGTCGATGCTTCGAGTCCCGTCAACGCTCTGACCTGTGCCAACGTAAGCCCTCTTGTAACTGTCAGCAACGGCGAAATCACAGAATAGCAATCTTCCGCTGCAGAGCTGTTAAATTTGAGAACCGTACCCGGAATCAAATCTAACATATTCACACCTCCTTTTGTTTCTTGATTGATTGTGATATGATTATATCACAGGTTCATTTGAACCGCAAGTGTGTTTTCGTGACTTTTTTGACAAATTTTTAACGTTTTTGTTGTGCACAATGCTATTTCCTTGTTTTTTCAAACATTTTCACGATTTTTCATATATTTTTCTCGATTTTTATAGGATTGATATATATGTAATTGCGTCGCAGACCCTACATTTTGCACTTTACATTTTGCACTTTGCATTTTTATAGCCACGCAGTATTGCGGAAAATACCTAATTTGTTTTGAGTAGATTTTTCGCAAGACAATGTGGCAGAGGCGAAGCTGTATTAGGTATACCGCGAGCCGAAAGCCACGCAGTATTGCGGAAAATATACTCAAAAGTAGTTGTTTAAATTGAAAATATGTGATAAAATATACTGATTATATTTATATCGAGGCGTCATTATGGCAATTTTAAAGAATGTTAAGCGTATTGTTGTAAAGGTTGGCACTTCAACTCTTACATACAGTACGGGCAAAACTAATATAAGAAGAATGCACAAGTTAGTCAGCGTGCTTTCTGATATTGTAAATTCAGGCATTGAGGTAGCCCTCGTCACAAGCGGTGCAATTGGCGTTGGTGTTGGTAAATTAGGGCTTAAAGAAAAACCTGCTGACACGGCAGGCAAGCAGGCGGCGGCAACAATCGGTCAATGCGAGCTGATGTTTATGTATGATAAGCTTTTCGGCGAATACGGTCATACTGTGGGTCAGCTTCTTATTACAAAGAGCGACGTTGAAAACGACGAGAGAAGACATAATCTTATAAATACATTTAATAAATTGTTTGAATTCGGTGCAATTCCTATTATCAACGAAAATGACAGCGTTGCAGTTGAAGAAATTGTTTACGGCGATAACGATTCACTTTCTGCAATCGTTGCAAAGCTTGTTAATGCAGACGCACTCATAATTCTCACCGATATTGACGGACTTTATGACGCTAACCCCGCCGAGAATGAAGATGCGAAGCTTATTCCTGTTGTTACAAAAATCGACGAGGATTTGTATGCCATTGCAGGCGATAAGGGTTCAACTCTCGGCACAGGCGGAATGGTAACAAAGCTTCACGCAGCTGAAATTGCAATGGATGCGGGAATTGACACAATAGTTATGAACGGTGAAAACCCGACAGAAATATATAAAGCCCTTGACGGAAAACAAGTCGGTACATTCTTTAAAGGTAAGTGATTTTTAATGCTCACAGAAATCGGTAAACGAGTAAAAGATGCTTCAGTTTCTTTATCTGTTGCATCAACTGAAGATAAAAACAGAATTTTGCAGGCAATGGCAGATGCTTTACGCAAAAATTCTGACAAAATACTTGAAGCCAACGCCATTGATATTAAAAACGGCAGAAAAAACGGTATGGCGGAGTCACTTGTTGACCGTCTTATGCTGAACGCTGACAGAATTGAGAGTATGGCACAGGGCATTGAAGGTGTTATTTCGCTCCCCGACCCCGTTGGCAGAGTCCTTTGGGAAACTGAAAGACCAAATGGTATGAAAATTCAGAGAGTAAGCACTCCGCTTGGGGTAATCGGTATTATTTATGAGGCAAGACCAAATGTTACAAGCGATGCCGCTGCTCTCGCCATAAAATCAGGTAATACCGCAATTCTTCGTGGCGGCAAAGAAGCGTTCAACTCAAATTCAACCATTATGGATATAATGCGTAATGCGATTGAAAACCTCGGCTTTAACCCCGATATTATTGAATTGGTACGCGACACTTCAAGAGAAAGTTCAACCGCTTTAATGCGAATGAACAAATATGTAGATGTGCTTATTCCCCGCGGAAGTGCATCACTTATAAACGCGGTTGTTGAAAATTCAACAGTTCCCGTAATTGAAACAGGTGTTGGCAACTGCCATATATATGTTGACAGCGAAGCGGATATTGATATGGCTTGCAATATTATTTTTAATGCGAAAACACAGCGAATTTCTGTTTGCAACACCGCTGAAAGTCTGCTTATTCACAAAGATATTGCGGAATTTGCACTTATTGCAATCAAGGCTCGTCTTGACGAAAAGAACGTTATTCTTTACGGCGACGAAATTGCCCGCGAAATCTGTCCCGATATAGAAATGGCTACCGAAGAAGATTATTACCGCGAATATCTTGATTATAAAATGTCGGTTAAAATTGTTTCTTCTTTAGAAGATGCTATTGAGCATATTAGAAAATACTCATCGGGTCACAGTGAATGTATTGTTACAGAAAACCCTGAAAATGCAGAAATCTTTATGAATTCTGTTGACTCCTCGGCGGTTTATCACAACGCAAGCACTCGTTTTACTGACGGTGGTGAATTCGGATTTGGTGCAGAAATAGGAATTTCGACTCAAAAGCTTCACGCAAGAGGTCCTTTGGGACTCCCGCAATTAAATTCCTTTAAATACAAAATTTACGGAAAGGGTCAGGTGAGATAAATGGCAGAAAACAAACAGAGAAAGCACAAAGGCACTCACAAAGCCGCCTTCCCTGTGGGCAGTCTGGTAATCATACTTGCCGCTATTGGTCTTGTTACTGTTATAGTGTCTGCAGTCAAGGGCATTGATACCGCAATCGAAAAAAACAAGCATTACGAAGAGTACAACACAATTCTCACTCCCGTTGTGCTTATTGACCCCGACACCTTTGACGATATTACAAAGGCTGATATGACACAGCTTATGGAAATCACAATCTGGTCACTTCTTAAAAGCGACATAGCTCCCGATACTTTCAAGAGTAACGAAAACGGTCTTGAAGTTCCGAAAACCGCGGTCGAAGAAGAATTTGTTGAGCTTTTCGGCACAGAAATAACACCTGCTCATCAGACTATCGAGGGTTACGGCGGACTTGAATTCGTTTATGACACAAAATCCGAAACATATACCGTTCCGCTTACGGGTATCACACCTATTTACACTCCGCAGGTAGTTGACAAAACAACTTCATCTGACACAATTGTTCTTACAGTTGCATGCCTTGCGGGTGACGGCTGGGAACAGGGCGAAAACGGTGATATGGTTGCCCCCGCACCCGATAAATACATAAAGATTACCCTTCGTGAACAGAATGATAATCTTTACATTTCAGCTATTCAGAACACAACTACTCCCGAGGCTATTACAACCGAGCCTGCAGAGTCCACCACAGATGACGCAAATGACGATATTGTGGCAAGTGACACAACAACTGAGCCACCATCATCAACAGAAGAGCCGTCATCAACAGATGCTGAGGCTGAACAGTAGCAATATATCAAATCCGTTAAGTGTGTGGGCTTTTTAAAAGGCAAAGCCTACCCGCACTCTTATTAAAACGGTAATCTTAATTCATTTTATGTCTTTTTTACGGACAAGTGACAATTTTGCTGCTATATTTACATTAAGAGAGGTAAAAATTATGCTTCAGTATGAAGAATTAAAATTAAGACTTTTGAGCCACAAGGATGAGCTTGCAAATCTTGCGGATGCTCTCGGTCTTGAAAAAATGAAAAAAGAAATTGCAGTTCTTGAAGAACAGCAGGCACAGGAAGGCTTCTGGGATGATATTCAGAATTCACAGAAGGTTCTTCAGAGAACAAGCACATTGAAAAATAAAGTAGATGCTTATGAAAAGCTTAAAAGCAATTATGAAGACGCTCTCGTTATGATTGAGCTTGCCGACGAGGAAGAAGACGAAAGTCTTGTTGAAGAATGCACTCAAGGTGTGTTCAGCTTTGAAAAAGAGCTTGATTCACAAACACTTTCAACTCTGCTCACCGGTGAATATGACTCAAAAAATGCTATTCTTACTTTCCACGCAGGTGCAGGCGGTACAGAGGCACAGGACTGGGCAGAAATGCTTTTCAGAATGTACAACCGTTGGGGCGAGCGTCACGGCTATAAGGTTTCAACACTTGACTATCTTGACGGCGACGAAGCAGGACTTAAATCTGCTTGTATTCTTATCGAGGGTGAAAATGCTTACGGCTTTATGAAGAGTGAGGCGGGAATTCACCGTCTTGTACGCGTTTCTCCCTTTGACTCATCGGGAAGACGCCACACATCATTCGCATCTTTAGAGGTTATGCCCGAAATCGACGAAGATACAAATGTTGAAATCAACCCTGATGATATTGAAATGGCAGTTTATCGTGCAAGCGGTGCAGGCGGACAAAAGGTTAACAAAACATCTTCAGCTGTTCGTCTTACTCATAAGCCCACAGGCATTGTGGTTTCTTGTCAGGTTGAGAGAAGCCAGCACCAGAACCGCGAGGTTGCTATGACAATGCTTAAATCAAAACTTATTGAGATTAAAGAGCGTGAGCACCTTGCAAAGATTGAAGACATCAAAGGCGACCACAAGGAAATCGCTTGGGGTAGCCAAATTCGTTCTTATGTATTTATGCCATACACACTTGCAAAGGACCACAGAACTTCTTTTGAAAACGGTAATATAAATGCTGTTATGGACGGCGACCTTGATGGTTTCATCAATGCATATTTAAAAATGCAATCACAAAAGAATTTAGAGAATAACTAAACATAAAAAAGGCTCGGTAAACCGAGCCTTTAATTTTTGCTGTTATTGTTTTTTAGCCCTTGCCATTGCCTTTTGGGCTTTTTCTTTTTCATCACTTGCGTTTACAATCATAACTGAAACTGACCAGATAAGAATGCCGAGCAACATAAACAACACTCCGAAGAATGCACCCTCAAGTTTAATTGTTGTAACATCAATAAAACCTATGGCAATATTGGCTATCGTACCCGAAATGTCAAACACATCTGAAATTGAAACCGCACCGCTGGTAATAGGGTTTGCAAAAAAGCTTGCAAAAGAAATCCATGAAGCAAGCATAGCAATAACACCGCCACCTGAAAGTGCCGTAATCACCTTTACTTTATTAGAAAATACTGCAAAGCCAAAAATTACAAGTGCAATTACAAGTGCAATTACAAAGAAAATTACCGCAAATAATACTGCTCTAAGATATTGATTACCCCAAAGTGCACCAAAATCAAGATTTTCTGTTGGACTATCACCAATAATAAATGAAAGTGAGCTTGACGGGTCAAAAATATCCGCTATTGCATATTCAAAATATGTTCCTCCCGGGTCTTCCTCGCCGGTAAGAGTGTTCAAAAGCGTTGAAATTTCTTCATGCTTAATGACAATAAATATCAACTTCATAAAATATGCTATCGGCAAAGTTGCCAATGCCATAACAGCAGTTACAACTCTGTAAACCACATCAAAGCCTGTAGTTTTTCTTTTGATTTTATTTGTTTTACTCATAATTATCACCTATTATTTGCCCCAAGAAGAATTAAGCTGTACTGTTCTGTTAAACACAACATTTTCTTCTGTTGAGGTAATATCTACACAGAAATAACCCTGACGCATAAACTGGAATGTATCGCCAACCTTGAGATTATCTTTAAGACCACCTTCGATTAAGCAGTCTTTAAGAACAGCAAGTGAATCGGGGTTAAGATTTTCTGTGAATGCCCCCGCACTTTCGTCGGATGGGTTTTCTTTATTGAAAAGTCTGTCGTAAAGACGAACTTCTGCTTTAAATGAGTCTGCTTCGCTTACCCAATGAAGAGTACCCTTAACCTTTCTGCCGTCAGGTGAATTACCGCCACGGCTTTCGGGGTCATAAGTACAATGAACGCAAGTAACATTTCCGTTTTCGTCGGTGTCATAGCCAACACACTTAACGAAATATGCACTCTTAAGACGAACTTCGTTTCCGGGGAAGAGTCTGAAATACTTTTTAACAGGCTCAACCATAAAGTCTTCCTGCTCAACATAAATCGTCTTGCCGAAAGTCACCTTTCTTGTGCCCATTTCAGGGTGTTCAGGATGAATTTCAACATCTAAAGTTTCTGTTTTATCCTCGGGGTAGTTATCAATAACAACCTTTAACGGACGAAGAACTGCCATTGCTCTTGGTGCATTTGCATTGAGTTCATCACGAACGCAAGACTCTAAAAGACCGTAGTCAACAACTGAATATGCTTTTGAAACACCGATTTTTTCGCAGAAATTACGGATTGCCGCTGCGGGATAACCGCGTCTTCTCATACCGCTGAGTGTTGCCATTCTCGGGTCATTCCAACCATCTACTATACCCTCGTTTACAAGTGCCAAGCATTTTCTCTTACTTGTAAGGCAGTAGTTAAGGTTAAGGCGGGCAAACTCAATCTGTCTTGGTGGCATTTCTATATCAAGTGCCTGTAAGAACCAATCATAAAGCGGTCTATGGTTTTCAAACTCAAGTGAACAAAGAGAATGAGTAACACCCTCTCTTGCATCTGACAAAGGATGTGCAAAGTCATACATAGGATATACACACCATTTATCACCGGTCTGATGATGTGGCACATGAGCAATTCTATAAATAACAGGGTCACGCATATTGATGTTTGATGATGCCATATCAATCTTTGCACGAAGAACTCTTGCACCGTTGGGGAACTCACCGTCAGTCATTCTCTTGAATAAATCAAGATTTTCTTCGATGCTTCTTTCTCTGTAGGGGCTGTTTTTACCGGGTTCTGTAAGAGTACCGCGATATTCTCTGATTTCGTCAGCAGAAAGGTCATCGACATAGGCAAGACCTTTTTCAATAAGTTTTACTGCACATTCATAGATGTAATCAAAATAGCTTGATGCAAAAAGGCATTTGTTCCACTTGAATCCAAGCCATTCAATGTCCTCTTTAATAGCATCAATATATTCGGTATCTTCTTTTTGCGGATTTGTGTCATCAAGTCGAAGATTGCACTCACCCTTATATTTGTTTGATGTGCTGAAGTTAATGCAGATAGCTTTTGCGTGGCCAATGTGAAGATAACCGTTTGGCTCGGGCGGAAAACGAGTCTGCACCTTATTATACACGCCTTTTTCAAGGTCTTCGTCAATGAAATCGTGTATAAAATTTGAAGTAGTTGTAATAATTTCTTCCATAATTTTGCCTCTTTATGCTTTGTATGAATTTATCGCGTCATCAATTCTGCTCATCACTTCGTTAGTGCCTAAAATCTGCATAATATAATACAAATCAGGTGTGTTTGTGCGAGAAGTAACTGCAACACGAATAACTGTTGAAACATCACCCACGTGACCTTTGAACGCATCGGGATTTTGCTTATATTCTTTAACATTGGGAGTAAATCCGCAAGCAGAACAAAGCTCTTTGATTTTATTGAACCATTCTTCCTTACTGTCGTCTGCGGAATAGATTTCCTTATACTTTGTAAGAATTTCAACTGCGTCTTCTTTGTTTATATGGTCGGGTAGAGTATAATCTGCGTCATACAATTCGTTATAGAAATATGAAACATAATTTTCCACTTCTTCCCAACAAGCAATATCTTTACGGGGTTTCGGATTTTCACGGTCAATGTTTAGAATTGCAGTTGCTTTTTCTTTATCGTCAACAAAGAGTGCATAAAGCACCTCGTTGTAATCCATAGCCCAATCGGTAACCAGTTTGTAAACCTGCTTTGCGGTCATAACAGAAATAACATTCTTTGATACGTCGTTAAATTTAACCATATCAAAAAGTGCACCTGAAACGCTCATCTTTTTAAGGTTAAACGGGAATTTACTGATATCTTCTGTCTTATTAGCCTTTCTCCATTCCTCAAAGTTGGAATTGAGAATTGTGAGCATATATTCCTTAACTGATGCTTCAGGATAACCCTTTTCAATGTAGTAAGAAACATTTGCCTCGGGGTCTTTTCTCTTTGAAAGCTTACGCTTGCCACCATTTTCTTCTTTCATAATAGGGGCAATATGAGCGTATTTTACTGGTTTGAAGCCGCAAGCTCTGAAAAGCTCAATATGAAGCGGAACTGAAGCAATCCACTCATCACCACGGACAACGTGAGTTGTGTGCATTAAGTGGTCATCAATAGCGTGGGCAAAATGATATGTGGGAATTCCGTCTGCCTTTAAAATAACAACGTCATTCACGTTTTCGCTCATTTCAATTTTACCCTTAATCATATCGTCAAACTTGATTTTTCTTGAAATATCACCCGTTGAACGAAGACGTACAGTAAACGGAACTCCTGCGTTGATTTTCTCAATGATTTCTTCATCAGTAAGGTCACGGCATTTTGCATAAGAATCATAATAACCTTTAATGTCTTCATTTTCCTGTTTTGCTCTAATTTCATCAAGGTCTTCGGGAGTACAGAAACAAGGATAAGCCTTGCCCTCTTCCATAAGTTTCTTTGCAAAAGCACGATAAATTGCACGGCGATGGCTTTGTGTGTAAGGTCCATAGTTACCAAATTCTGTATTAAAGCCCGTAACACCCTCGTCAGGTGAAACACCGAAAGCCTTAAGACCTGTTACGATACCTGTAACGCCGTCTTCAACTTCACGTTTTTTGTCCGTGTCTTCAATACGGAGCATAAACACGCCGTTTGTTGTGTCCGCAGTAAGCTTTGATGCAAAACCTGCGTAAAGTCCGCCAAAGTGTAAGTAACCTGTGGGGCTTGGAGCAAATCTTGTTACTCTTGCACCCTCGGGTAAATCTCTTGCAGGATAAAGTTCTTCATAATATTCTGTGGACTTGTCCACATCGCTGAAAATTAAATCAGCAATTTTTTTGCAGTCTGTCAATGTATATACCTCATTTGTATAGTGTCATTCTGAGCGTAGCGAAGAATCTCGAGATTCTTCGTCGTTTTACTCCTCAGAATGACATTTATTTAGTTTGATTTTCATTCGGGAAGAATTGCGTTTGTTGTAATGTACTTAACACCCTGACTCATCATTGCATCAAGCATTTCTTTGGTGTCAACTGTCCAGCAAGCCGCAAGAAGATTGTTATGATGAATTTTCTGAATCATTTCGGGTTTCTTAACATTGCGTGACGCCTCAAATGCCACACCATTATTATTTTCAATGCATTCCTGAAGTTTTTCGTCAGTAATTGCGTGCATAAGATACCAGAGTTCCATATCGGGTGAAAGCAAACGGAATTGACGAAGCACGTCCTTATGGAAAGAAATAAGAATTACGCTATCTTCAATTTCATATTTACGGATAATCTCAAGCAAATCTGCAACCTTTTCAACACGCTTGTCCTTAACCTCAATCATAGGTCTGATATTCGCCTCTTTGCAGATTTCAATGAATTCTTCAACAAGGATAATTCCTGCGTCGGGATAATCTTTGATATTTGCACCGTTTGTATATTTTATTTTTGAAAGAGTGTCAGCAAAGGACATCTTTTTAACATCGCCCTTTTCCTTTGCCATTGACTGAAGCATGTGGTCGTGAATAATTACCCATTTGCCGTCAGTTGTGCAATGAACATCACATTCAAGAGCATAATAATTGTATTTCGCCGCCTGTTTGAAGGCTTCAAGAGAGTTTTCGGGAGCTACCGAAGAAAGTCCTCTGTGAGCAGTAAGGTTAATGCCCTCTTTACCCTGTGCAATTTCTGAAAACTTTAATGTATCCTTTGCGTTTTTTGCACCATAGCGAACATCAACATAAGCCTTTCGAGCTCCTGCCGCAAGAACTGCAGTGGGAATTGCAAATCCTAAAAACTTTTTTGTACTCTTTTTCATTTAAAATCTCCCCATCTGTTTATAAAAATACACATAATTATACAATTATAAAATATTATACAACAACTGATAAAAAAAGTAAACTGTAATATTGAATATTTTTTGTTTATTTAAGTTGAACTTGAAATACAAAAGGTAATTACAAATTGGAGTTTGTCGAAATGCAAAATGCAAAGTGCAAAGTGCAAAATATCGGGTCTGCGACGCGATTTTATATTATAACTAAAATATGGTGAGTTGTAGGGGCTGACGACTCGGCAGCCCGTTCTAAAGTATGCAATCAAACTACAACGGGACGCCGTGGTCGTCGTCCCCTACAAAGTTTGATGGTCGATTTTAATGATATATTAAATTAAAAAAATTCGACAAATTCAATTTTGTTGTAAACAAAATCTGCGAAAAATATACCAAAAATACCGCACTTGCCATTTTTATTAATTTGTGATATACTTTAGATATATATGCGTTCAAATGAGGAATGAATTATGTCAGAAATCATTTACAACCAAATATACTATCTTGGTATTCAGACTATCCGCTACGGAAAAAGATTTTTCCGCTGGCTTTTAAGTCTTTTGCTCAAGCCCGTAAAGGCTATCGGTACTTTGCTTTTTACAATCATTATTGTTGTTGATAAATTCGCCTTAAAAACCTTTCACGAAATCGTTGACGAATTCCGCGAACTCTCTGCCGATGCCAAAAAGGTAACTTTCAAGCTTACATCCGAAAACGCAGGGGGTAAAATCGGCGTATTCAAACGCTTAGGGCACTATATAAAGGTTGCCTATCGCAAATACAAAAAAGCGTTTTTATACGTTTTCAATATCGCTCTACCTGTTTTATCACTGATTTTGCTTTTCAATGTAATCAATGTATGGAACGATGTAACCTTTGCTCTTGAAATCAATTATAACGACCAGGTGATTGGTTATGTAAAAAGCGAAGCCGACTACAAAGAGGCTCGCGATTTGGCTTTTGACCGTCTTGACCTATCCGCTTCATCATCTTCAAGCACAACTGATGTAACCGAGCTTATCGGTGAAGCAGAATTCAAAATCAAGCCGGTTAAATTAAGCCAAATTAACAACTCATCAGAAGTATGCGACAAGCTTATTGAAAATTCTGAAACAAAAATTACCAATGCCTGCGGAATTTATGTTGATAACACATTTATCTGTGCCGTTAAAAACGAAACTGATGCATTAAGTGTTCTTGACAACATTCTTGCCGAGCACGAAACAGGCGAAGCAAACGCAGTGGTAAGCTTTGTTGAAGACATTGAATATGTTCAAGGCCTTTACCCCGATAACACAAACACAGTAAAAGACGCTTCTTATCTCAACGAAAAGCTCAATTCAAAAAAGAGTGAGGCTGTTTATTATACTGTTCAGGCAGGCGATACAGTTTCAGAGATTGCCGAAAAATTCAATATGAAATCTTCTGAAATTTTCAACCTAAATCCCAAACTTAAAGAAAACATTTATATAGGACAAAAAGTTCTTATTTCAAGAGATGTTAACTTTATTCAAGTTCAAGTGACCAAAACAGAAACCCGCAAGGTTGAAATCCCTCACGGAACAATCAAAGTCAACACAAGCAGTCTTTATAAAGGTGACACAAAGACTGTAACCAAAGGTGTTGACGGACTTCAAGAAGTTACTGAACTTGTAACATATATCGACGGTGTCCGCATTTCTTCAAAAGAAGTTTCACGAACAACTATCCGCGAAACAGTTGATGAAAAGATTCAGGTTGGCACAAAGACACAGAGTTTTTCATCGGGGTCAGGTGGCGGAAGTTACACCGGTGGCAAACTTGGTTGGCCCACAATCGGTGCTTATTCAATTTCTTCACGTTACGGCTACCGTAATTTTGGTGACGGCTGGCACGGCGGTATTGATATTGTGCGTCCCGGCGGAAGCTCGGGCTGTACAGTTGTAGCGGCAGAGTCGGGCACAGTAACCTTTGCG
Organism: Candidatus Fimenecus sp.; assembly: GCA_045543095.1. Taxonomy (GTDB): domain Bacteria; phylum Bacillota; class Clostridia; order Oscillospirales; family Acutalibacteraceae; genus Fimenecus. Next base: position 48,913 of record JAZQMC010000014.1, read on the forward strand.
GGTTGGTACGGTTCGGGCGGTTACACGGTAATTATAAATCACGGTGGCGGACTCACAACAATGTATTGTCACATGCAACCGGGTCTTAAAGTCCGTTCGGGACAACGCGTATCTCGCGGACAAGCTATCGGCAAAATCGGTGCCACGGGTTATGTAACAGGCGCTCACCTCCACTTCGAAGTTAAGGTGAACGGCAACAATGTAAACCCTGCACTTTATTTGGGAATATAAACTATGGAACAATTTATTATTGCAGGTCACAAAACTGAATATCATGTGCGTGGAGAATTGCTTCGTCAGCGTTCTGCACCTTATAAAGCAGAATTCGACAGCAAAGAAACCGCAATCCGTCTTAATATAAAAGAGGAGTTTTTCCAGAAGAAAAAAGAAGAAATCCCCTATATGACTCTTGATGAGCACGAATATATGTGGACTTGTGAAGCATTCTACAATGAGCTTTTACGCCACAACGGAATTATGCTTCACTCGTCATGTGTCGAAAAAGACGGTTATGCCTATCTTTTTTCTGCACGAAGCGGCACGGGTAAATCGACCCACACTCACCTTTGGCTTGAAAATCTTTCGGGAACACGAATCATAAACGATGACAAGCCTGCACTTATATGTGAAGACGGAAAATGGTACGCTTGCGGAACTCCTTTTTCGGGTAAGACTGACGAAAATCTCAATGTAAAAATTCCGGTAAGAGCAATCATTTTTCTTCACAGAAGTGAAATAAATCAGGTGAAAAAAATGCCACCCGCACTTGCGGTCACCCAATTTCTTGAGCAAACAATCAACCCAACCGACCGCACTCTTGCAGAAAAAATGCTTGAATATACAGATTTAATTCTTCGCAATGTCCCTGTATTCTCTCTGGGCTGCAATCTTGACCCCGAGGCAGCGGAAATTGCCTATAACGAAATAGAAAGGCTGATAAAAGATGAAAATTAAAGACGGTTTTATCTTGAAAGATGTTGCAGGCAGTAAAATCGTTATTGCAACAGGCTCGGCAAGACTTGATTTTAACGGAGTTATGACCTTCAACGATGTTGGTGCGGCTGTTTTCAATTTACTTGACGGAACCAGAACCGTTGATGAAATCGCATCAAAAATCGCCGCTGACTACGGTGTTGATGTAACTATGGTTAAAACAGACGTAGAAAATCTTATTGAAAAAATGAGAAAGCATAATCTTATTGAAGAATGAAAAACCAAAAAAATAACGAAATATCAGTTTTGAAATGGATATATGAGAATTGCGGTAAAAGACGACGCGAAGCGGTTATACTTATAGTTCTTAATGCTTGGTCGGCTCTTTGCGTAACTCTTTTCGCAATGCTTTCAAAAACTGTTATGGATAATGCAGAAAGCCAGAATAGAGAGGCTTTAATAAAAAATGTAATAATTCTTTTTCTTGTGATTGCATCACAGATTATCTGCCGAATTATTTCTTCGTATATTGAGGCAGTTGGTCAGGGCAAAGCAGAAATTTCGCTTAAAACCCGCGTTTTTGCAAGTATTATTCACGGTGCTTATGCAAATTCTGCCGAACGTCACAGCGGTGACCTTATGACAAGGCTTACGGCAGATGTTCTTGCTGTAAGTGATACTTATGTGCATTTTCTACCCGCACTCACAGGGTTTGCAGTAAGAATATTTAGTGGCGGTATCGCACTTTTTATACTTGACCGCAGATTTGCAATAATTTTTATAATATGCGGGCTTATTCTTATAATTACCGCTGTCCTGCTTCGCCAGACTCTTAAAAATCTTCATCGCAGAGTTCAGGAAAAAGAGTCACGAGTACGCTCTTTTATGCAAGAAATGATTGAAAATCTTTTTGCAATAAAGGTATTCGGGGTTGAAGACAAGATTATCAACCGTTCAATCAGACAGCAAAAGAAATTCTATCGTGAAAAAGTTCGTAAAAAGAGTTTCACCATTCTCACTTCAATCGGATTTTCAATCGCCTTTGCAACCGGCTTTTTAGGTGCAATCGCTTACGGCTCTTACGGTGTGCTTGAGGGTGCAATGACTTTTGGTACAGTTGTTGCCATTATTCAACTTGTAAATCAGCTTCAGTCCCCCGTTATGGGAATTACCGGAATGTTACCCTCTTTCTTTGGAATGACCGCTTCGGCTCAACGCCTGATTGAAATTTCTTCAGAAGAGCACGAGCTTGAAAAAAATACCGATAAAATTGATTACAATAGTTTCAAAAGAATTAAGGCTTCACATATCTCTTTCGGTTACAGCGACGAAGTGGTTATTGAAGATTCTTCCTTCACCATTGAAAAAGGCGATTTTGTGGGTATAAAGGGTGCTTCGGGTGCAGGTAAATCCACTATCTTCAAGCTCATAACAGGTCTTTACACCGCCAATGAGGGTGAAATTCACATTGAAACCACTTACGGCAATATTCCTTGTAAAGAAGCGAGAAATCTTTACTCAGTTGTTCCTCAAGGTAATATGCTTTTCAGCGGTACAATCCTCGAAAATCTAACCTTGCTTCGTCCCCAAGCCACCGAAGATGAAATCAGAACCGCCTTAAATGATGCTTGTGCAGATTTCGTGTATGACCTTGAAAACGGTCTTGATTTTGTTCTTGGCGAAGATGGTGCAGGAATTTCAGAAGGCCAGGCACAACGTCTTGCAATTGCCCGTGCACTTCTCGGCAACAGAAAAATCATACTTATGGACGAAGCAACAAGTGCTCTTGATGTTATCAGCGAAGAAACTGTTCTCCAGAACCTTGTTTCAAGAAACGACCTTACGGTTCTTTTTATCACTCACAGAGAATCAGTTCTTGAAAAATGCAGAAGAGTTATTACTGTTTCTGATAAAAAGATTTACGAAAATTGATTTCCGATGTAAAAACTTATTAAAAAGGATTGCATAAATCAATAGTCTTTGTTATAATAAATTGAATATGTGCTTTGATATTCAATATCCTAAAATTTAGTGATAGGAGTTAATGATATGGATTACAATTCAAAAAACACTAATGTTGAAGAAAGCATCGATTTCGAAAACATATTGCAATATGCAATAAGAGTTCTTCAGAAATGGTGGGCAGTTGTTCTTGCCGCAGTAATTTTTGCAAGTGCAGGTTTTATTATTGCAAAAGCAACCTATACACCTACATACACTTGTACTATGCGATTTGTTGTTGACAACAAGGGTGAAAACACTGTTACTCCGGGTGCTACCAATTCAGACATCAACGCGGCTATCGCCCTTGCTAAGAACTATGCAGTTCTTATGACGGATACCAACAGTCTTATGGATATTGTTGCTCAGAACAGCGGTTACAAGGTAAACAATAAAGCACTTACCGGTGACGATGTTAAAAAGATGATTAGTTATAATCTTGTTGAAGACACATCAATCATCTCACTTTCAATCACAAGTACAAATCCCGATGTTTCTTATGCAGTTGCAGTAAGTTACGCTAATAATTACACTCAGATTACTGAAAAGGCTTATGGCAACACTCGTGCAATTCTTATTGACGAACCTGTTAAACCCGAAAAGCCAAACAATGACCGCAGTACTCTTCTCTACACACTTTTAGGTCTTGTAGCAGGTGCAGGTTTGGTTGTTCTTGTAATCTGTGCAACAGTTTTCATTAAAGATACCGTTAAAACTGCTGACGACATCACAAACAAAATCGGCAGTAAAATCCTCGGAACAACCATTCACATCAAGTTGCCCGGCAAAAAAGGTGAAAAGCAAAATCTTCTTATCACAGATAAGAAAACAGGCTTTATGTTCATTGAGTCCTTTAAACTTATAAGAACAAAGATTGAAAACGTTTCAAAGCGTAAAAATTACAAGACATTTGTATTTACAAGTACTGCTGCTAACGAAGGTAAGACAACAACTGCTACAAACACTGCATTAGCACTTGCAAAGAGCGGCAAATCAGTTCTTCTTATTGACGCTGACCTTCGTAAGCCTTCAGTTTATAAGGAACTCGGTATTTCTGCTGCTAACGAAGCAGGTCTTACAGGGGTTATCCGCGGTGAAAAATCACTCAGCGATTCAATCAAATACTTTGAAAAATTCAATCTCTTCCTTCTTGTTACAAGTCAGGCTATTACAGAATCTGCAGAAATTCTTGCATCTGACGAAATGGCAGACATCATTGAAGCAGTTAAGAATGAATTTGATTATGTAATCATCGACACACCACCTGCAGGTCTTGTTGCTGACGCAGCAATCCTTGCCCAGTACGCTGACGGTTGTGTTATGGTAGTTCGTAACGACTTCTCGTCAAAACGCCGTATCAAGAGAACTATTGAAGATATGGAAAGCACAAGTGCAGAGGTTATCGGTTGTATTTACAACTATGCTGAAAGCAGTACCGCTTCAAAGCTTATCAAAAACAAGAGAAGCAAGAAGGGTTATGGCTACGGCTATGGCTATGGCTACGGTTACGGTTATGGCTATGGTGCAACTCACGACAGCAAGAAAAAATAATTTTCAAAAAATTAAAATTAAGCAAGCCGTACTCAGTACGGCTTGTATTTTGCTTAAAACGGAGAACAAAATGGAAAAAGATAAAAATTTTAATCCACCGCAAGAAAACAAAATGGGTACTATGCCCGTAGCAAAATTGTTAATTTCAATGTCTGCACCAATGATGATTTCAATGATTGTGCAAGCTTGCTACAACATTGTTGACAGCATTTTCGTTTCGCAGTTAAGTGAAAATGCACTTAATGCGGTTTCATTGGCATTCCCATTGCAACAGCTTATGATTGCCGTTTGCGGCGGTACTGCAGTTGGTATGAACGCATTGCTTTCGCAGTCCTTGGGTGCGAAAAAGTTTGACCGTGCAAATAAGATTGCGAACACCGGTATTTTCCTTTTCGGGTTAAGTTGCATTGTTTTTGTTATAATCGGACTTTTTGTTTCACGCCCTTTCTTTATGATGCAGACAGATGTTACCGAGATTGTAGATTACGGTACGGACTACGCTACAATCTGCCTTTGTCTTTCTATGGGTATTTTTACACAGTTCTGCTTTGAAAAGATTTTGCAGGCAACGGGCAGAACATTTTTAACAATGATTACACATCTTGTTGGTGCAATTATCAATATTATTCTTGACCCCATTCTTATTTTTGGTCTTTTCGGTTTTCCAAAACTTGAAGTTGCGGGTGCTGCAATTGCAACGGTTGCAGGGCAGATTGTTGCCGGTATTCTTGCAATAATTTTTAATATCAAATTTAACCCTGAAGTTCATATTAGCACCAAGCTTATTCGTTGGGACACAAAAATTGTAAAAGCAATTTACAAAATTGGTCTACCCTCAATCATTATGCAATCAATCGGCTCTGTAATGACATTCTGCCTTAACAGAATTCTTATTGCGTTTACCACAACCGCAACGGCAGTATTCGGTGCTTACTTTAAGCTTCAAAGTTTCATCTTTATGCCTATATTCGGTCTTAACAACGGAATGGTTCCGATTATCGCATATAACTACGGTGCTAAAAGTCTTAAGCGAATCAAGAAAACCGTTGCACTTTCAATCGCAATTGCAATGTCAATTATGACCCTCGGTCTTCTTGCATTTGAACTGATTCCCCATGTACTTTTATCATTCTTCAACGCATCTGAAGAAATGCTTGCAATAGGTGTTCCGGCTCTTAGAATAATCGGTATTCATCTTCTTTTTGCGGGCTTCTGTATCATTGCGGGTTCGGTTTGCCAGGCTATCGGCAACCCCACCCACAGTTTGATTGTTTCCGTTTGCCGTCAGCTTGTGGTACTCTTACCGAGTGCGTGGTTATTGGCACAGAGCGGACGACTTGAGCTTGTCTGGTTCGCCTTCCCCATAGCAGAAAGTGTTTCTCTTGTTTTAAGTGCGATTTTCCTTGCAAAGACAATGCGACGTGCAAAACGCAGAATGCAAGAAATGTTATAAACAAAAAACATCAACCTCCCGTAACAAATTTATCAATTCGTCATACAATGGTACTGTCAGTTGATAATTTTTACGGGAGGTTTTTATATGTCTGAAAACAAATTTTGTAATGACAAAATGCCGTCAAAAATAAAAGAAGCCGTATGTATTGACACAAACAGAGTCTATGATTCTTGTGCCGACAAGGATTGCCTTGAGGATTTGAGAGTCTATTTCACCGATTCTGCACAATGTGTAATTGACCGTGCAACCAATGTGCGTTGTCGCGGAGCTGAAGTACTTAACGCATTTATTGAGGTCGAGCGAGTTCCCTTTAATCGCGGTTTTTACTCGGTCGACATAACCTATTTCTTCAAAATCTGCCTTGATGTTTTCTGCGGTCACACCAACCCGCCCACAATGGTCGAGGGCTTGGCAACATTCTCAAAAAAATGCATTCTCTATGGTTCAGAGGGCAATGTAAAGGTATTTTCATCTGAATTCTCTTGCGGTGAAGTTGACAGTCAGCTTGATATGGTTAATACCAATCCCCGTGCCAAAGTGCAGACAGTAGACCCAATCTGCCTTGACGCAAAACTTTGCAAAGTGCACGAATGTTGTCATCACGACAGTTGTTGCAAGCCATCAAGAGTTCCGCGATGTGTATGCCGTTGCTTTGAGGGTGATTTTGAAAGTTATGAAAGAGAACCCGAAAAAGCAGTTACCGTTACTCTCGGTATTTTCACAATCGTTCAGCTTGAACGCGATGTGCAAATGCTTATTCCCGCTTACGATTTCTGCATACCAAAGAAAGAATGCAGTTGCGAAACCGATAATCCATGCGACGCTTTCCGCAAAATTCAGTTCCCTATTGATGAATTCTTCCCGCCAAAAGAGGGTTGCCTGAAAGACAGTTACCCCATGGGTTGCGGATGCGGAGATTAACATAAAAAATAATTAAGTGTCATTCTGAGCGAAGCGAAGAATCTCTGTCTTTTGAGATTCTTCGTCATTTCACTCCTCAGAATGACACTTCTTTTTTATAAAATCAATTAAGTTTTCTTTATCATTCTCAACCTTACCATCAATTACCGCATCAAGACAAGTGTTAAGTTTTTCGCCAATTTCTTTTCCCTCATAACCTAAAGTAATTAAATCATTGCCGTTGATTTTAAGGTCTTTTACAGAAAAGCACTCATTTTCGTTGATTATCTCATTGATTAAATCAAGCGTTGCAGTATAGAATTCGTCACCGCGATAATATTTTGAATTTTGTGCCGAATTATCACATCTCTTAATTTCAATCAAATCAAAAATTAAGTCTTTACCGATTTGCGACATAATTCTTTTAAGTCGCTTTCGGTCGGGCTTAACTTCATTATTAAGCATAATTGGTGAATCGTGAAATTTTACAAGAGTTATGACCTTATTTTTTGTTTCATTATCAAAACGAAGTCGAGTCATAATCTTATCGGTCAATTCTGCACTGATTTTAGGGTGAGAATAGAAATGTTGCTCTCCATCTTCATCAAAATGAGCTACCACGGGCTTACCGATGTCGTGGAAAAGCAGGGCAAGGCGGATTGCAAGCTCGGGTCTGCTTTCTGCCGTCGCTTTTAAAATATGGGTGTAAACATCATAAATATGATGTCGGTTTTTCTGCAGGAAGCCTACGCAAGCCTTTAACTCGGGTATGAAAACACAAATAACATCAGAAAACTCATTAAGCACCGAATAAGCATTTTTACCGCAAATAAGCTTTGTGAATTCTTCGCGAATTCTCTCTGCAGAAATATTTTTGAGCAATTCACGGCATTTGTGGATTGCTTTTTTTGTATTTTCTTCAATGGTAAAGCCTAAAACCGCTGAAAACCTCATAGCACGAAGAATTCGCAAAGCATCCTCACAAAATCGTGTTTCCGCATCACCAATACAACGGATAGTTTTGCTTTTAATGTCTTCAATACCGCCTACAAGGTCGCAAAAACCGTTTTTGAAGTCGTAGGCAATACCATTCATTGTGAAATCACGACGCACCACATCGTCCGATAGCGAAGTTGAAAAAGTCACGCTGTCGGGGTGTCGGTTATCAGAGTAAGTTCCCTCACATCTGTATGTGGTTATTTCAATGGGTTCGTCATCTATAAGCACCGTAACTGTGCCGTGCTGAAGTCCCGTTTCTATAACACGAAAATCTTTGAACACTTCTTCTACTTGCTGCGGAGTCGCGTTTGTTGTGATGTCAATATCCCCAATGGGTAATCCCATTATGAAATCACGCACGCTGCCACCGATTAAATATGCTTCGAACCCATTGGAATTCAGCATTTTAATCGCAAGAGCGGAAGCCTTTTTGAATTCAGTTCTGCTCATTGAGTGCCGCTTCTAATGCAAGGGCTAACTGGTCGGGGCAAGATGTCTGCTTAAAACCGCATTTAAGCCCTTTAAGGCTGTCAATAACCTCTTGTGCGGGTTTATCTTTTACAAGCATTGCAATACCTTTAAGGTTGCCGTTGCATCCGCCATAAAACACTACATCTTTGATTATTCCGTTTTCAAGTTCAAGGTCAATCTGACCTGAACAAGTTCCTTTTGTTCTGTATTTGAATTTCATTTTGTTACCTCACAGATTTTGTTCGAGAGTGTTACTAACTGTTCCATAGTAAGTGCTTCTGCACGGGCGGTTGGGCTCAGGTTCGCCATTTCTACTGCTTTTGAGATTAAATCTTTACCTATTCCCATTCCGCTTGAAAGAGAGTTGAGAATTGTTTTTCTTCTCTGTGCAAAAGCAGATTTCACCATTTTAAAGAATACTTTTTCGTCGGTGACATTATAATCGCCACGCTTTGTCAAATCAAGTTCAATTACACAACTGTCAACATTCGGTGCGGGCATAAACGAACCGCGGGAAACATCAAAAAGTTTCTTTGCCTGTGCATAATAATTTACTGCAACAGTAACTGCACCGCTTTCTCTTGTACCAACTTTCGCACAAAGGCGGTCACCCGCTTCACGTTGCACCATAACAATAATTTTATTAAAAGGCAATTTTTCTTCTAATAGTCGCATAATTACGGGAGAAGTGATATAGTAGGGCAGATTTGCACATACAAATATTTCCATACCATCAAAATGCTCTTTTATTATACTCTGCAAATCGGCTTTAAGAATATCCTCATTGATAAGAGTGAGATTATCATAGCCCGCAAGCGTATCTTCTAACACGGGGAAAAGACGAGTGTCAAGTTCAACACACACTACCTTATCGGCACGCTCAAGCAATTCTTTTGTGAGAACCCCCACACCCGCACCGATTTCAAGCACACCGATTTTGCCCGTAGTGCTGTTTTTTACCGCATCTGCCATTCGGGGACAAACCGTGGGGTTGACAAGGAAATTCTGTCCCAATCCCTTTGAAAATGTAACACCGTGCTCACCCATAACACGCTTAATAACCGAAATGTCGGTGAGCGTATAATTTTTCTTATCTGACATATTTGTTCTTTACCTTACCAAGTATTTTCATACCCTCTTGGATTTTTTCATTTGAGGGTGTTGAGAAATTCATTCTGAAGCAATTTGTATGCTCGTCATTCACCATAAACGCCGTGCCGGGTACAAGTGCAACTTTGTTAGTTACACATTCTTTAACAAATTCCAGCATATCCACATCTTCGGGCAATTCGCACCACACGAAAAGTCCACCCTCGGGACGAACATATTTAACAAAATCTCCCAATTCACTGTCAATCAAATCACACATAAGATTAAGCTTTTCACGATAAATTCCGCGGATTTTCTCAATGTGTGCATTTACATCATATTTTTCCATCCAATTATCCACAAGCATCTGTGAGAAAACGGGAGTATGAACATCTGACGCCTGCTTGCCGACAGTCATTTTTGCAATAATCGGTGCGGGGGCAACAATATAGCCCACACGAATTCCGGGTGCTAATAATTTTGAAAATGAACCCGCATAAATTACAATGCCGTCTTCATCAAAGCTCTTGATTGAGGGAATATCCTCCCCCGAAACTCGCAAATCACCGTATGGGTTGTCCTCTAAAATAAGCAAGCCGTATTTTTTAGCAAGTTCATAAACTGCTTTTCTTTTTTCGAGGCTCATTGTAGCACCAGACGGATTCTGGAAATTGGGAATTGTATAAATAAATCGCGGATTATGAGCATTTTTGATTGTGTTTTCCAGTTCTTCAATGTTCATTCCGTCCGCTTCAACAGAAACACCCGCAAGCTGACAACCATAAGAACGAAAACAGTTAAGCGAGCCGATAAATGAGGGGCATTCGCAGATTACCGTGTCACCAAAATCGCAGAGTGACTTTGTTGCCAAATCCATAACCTGCTGTGCACCCGAAGTAACAATAAGGCTGTCAAATTCTTTGCCGATATTATATCTCTCTTTAACAAATGTAGTCAGGCGGTTTCGCAAAGGAGTATAACCCTCTGTAACTCCGTATTGCAACGCAGTTATAGGTTCATTCTCAAAAATCTCTGCCGAAATCTTTTTAACCTCATCAACCGGAAATGCCGCTGCGTCGGGATTACCCGCCGCAAAGGGAATAACATCAGGACTTTGGGTTGCTTTTAATATTTCACGGATTGCCGAGGGCTGAAGTCCCGAAATCCGCTGAGAAAAATAATAATCCATTTTAATCACCTTACATAATTTTATCACAATATAAGAGCCATTTCAAGTAACTGACAAATTTAAAGCTCCATTTCCGAAGAAGTGGAGCTTTTTGTTTTATTTTGCGAAATAATTTTTAATTCTTTCTACTGCCTTGATTGTATTTTCTGTTGAGCCAAATGCTGTAAGTCTGAAATAACCCTCACCGCTTGGGCCGAAGCCTTCACCGGGAGTACCAACAACCTGAATGTTTTCAAGAAGTGTGTCAAAGAATTCCCAACTGCTCATTCCGTCAGGAGTTTTGAGCCATACGTAAGGTGAATTTACTGCACCATAAACTGTGAAACCACATTCTTTAAGTCCGTTATAGATAATCTTTGCATTGTTCTGGTAGTATGCAATAATTTCGCGAACTTGCTTTTTACCCTCTTCGCTGTAACAAGCTTCTGCCGCTCTCTGTGTAACATAAGAAACACCGTTGAATTTTGTAGCCTGACGTCTTGCCCAAAGTGCATTGAGTTCAACTCCGTCAACCTTAATGTCGTGTGGAACAACTGTGTAACCACAACGAACACCTGTAAAGCCCGCTGTTTTTGAGAAGCTTCTGAATTCGATAGCACAAGACTTTGCACCTTCGATTTCATAAATTGAATGAGGAACATTATCCTCTGTGATAAATGCTTCATAAGCAGAGTCGAAAAGGATTACCGCACCATTTTCATTTGCATAGTCAACCCATTTTTTGAGTTCATCCTTTGTTGCCGCCATACCTGTCGGGTTGTTAGGGAAACAAAGATAAATAATGTCAACCTTTTCTTTTGGAAGTTCAGGTAAGAAGTTGTTTTCTGCATTACAAGGCATATAGTAAATATTGCTCCAGCCCTCTGCTGTTTTGTCGCCTGAACGACCACTCATAACATTTGTGTCAACATATACAGGGTACACAGGGTCACAAACTGCAACCTTATTGTCGGTTGAGAAAATGTCGCCGATGTTTCCGCAGTCACTCTTTGCACCGTCTGATACGAAAATTTCGCTGTTGTCAAGTTCTACTCCGCGAGCTTTATAGTCGTTTTCGTTAATAGCGTCCAAAAGCCACTTGTGACCGTATTCGGGAGGATAACCCATAAAGGTTTTTTCTTTACCCATTTCGTCAACTGCCTTGTGCATTGCATCAATACAAGCATCAGCAAGAGGACGAGTAACGTCACCGATGCCAAGACGGATAATTGGCTTGTCGGGATTAGCCGCAACATAAGCATTTACCTTTTTTGCAATGTTAGAGAAAAGGTAAGAACTCTGAATTTTTAAAAAGTTATCATTTATTTTCATAATTGTCCCTCCGAATATAATTTATATCCTTATTCAGCTCCCTCACGTAGGGAGCGAATTATATTTCGCCGTCAAAAATCTTGACCGCTTCTCCACTTAAATACACATTATCATTTTCGTGCCATTTAACTGTTAAAATTCCGCCTTTTGTGTGAAGTTTAATATCTTCATTTTTAGGGCAATATCCATTCAATACCGCTGCAACAACCGTTGCACATGCCCCTGTGCCACAGGCTAATGTTTCACCACTGCCACGCTCCCACACACGCATTTTAAGATTGTTTTTATCAATAATCTCTACAAATTCCGTATTTATTCTTTCGGGGAACATTTCGTGGGTTTCAAAAAGCGGACCGATTTTTTGGAGATTTAATTTATGTATATTCTTATGAAACACCACGCAATGAGGATTACCCATACTCACGCAAGTTATTTCATAATCTTTATTGTCAATATTAAGCGTTTTGTTTTTAACAATACTGTCGCCATATCGCGTTGGAATTTGCCTACCGCTGAATTTGGGTTTACCCATATTCACTCTGCCACCTGTGGCAACACCGTTTTTTGATATAATTTCAACGGATTTTACCCCGCTGACAGTATCAATATGTATTATATCCCGTCTAATCTTTGTATCAAACACATATTTCGCAGTGCACCGCACCGCATTTCCGCACATTTTGGCACGGGAACCGTCTGAATTATAAATATCCATAAAGCAATCAGCTTTTTCTGACGGTTTAATGAGCACAATTCCGTCCGCACCCACACCAAAATGCCTATTGCTTAATTTTTCAGACAAATCCTTGGGGTTTTCAACATTTTGGCAAAAGCAATCAATATAAATATAATCATTGCCCGCACCGTGCATTTTTATAAATCTCATTATAATCCCCCACTGCATTTTTAACATCCTATGCAGTGGGGAGTGTGTATGTGATTATTCGTACAATGGGTATTTTTTGCAGATTTCAGCAACGCCTTTTTTAATGTAATCCTTCTGATTTTCAAAATCAGTAGCTGCGAGATAGATAAACTCTGCAATCTTGTCCATATCTTCTACCCCAAGACCTCTTGTTGTAACTGCGGGAGTACCAAGTCTTAAACCGCTTGTTACAAAGGGCTTTTCGGGGTCATTTGGAATTGAATTTTTGTTTGCGGTGATATGAACTTCATCAAGACGGTGCTCAAGCTCTTTGCCTGTAACACCAACTGAACGAAGGTCAACAAGCATAAGGTGGTTGTCAGTACCGCCTGAAACGAGGTTAATACCTCTCTTTACAAGGCCCTCTGCAAGTGCCTTTGCATTATCAACAACTCTCTGCTGATATACTTTGAAGTCGTCATTCAATGCTTCGCCAAAGCAAACCGCCTTGCCTGCGATAGTGTGCATTAAAGGTCCGCCCTGTGTACCGGGGAAGATTGCCTTATTGAACTGCATTCCGAATTCTTCATCCTTACAAAGAATGATACCGCCACGAGGACCACGAAGAGTCTTATGTGTTGTTGATGTAACAACATCTGCGTAAGGCACAGGAGATGGGTGAAGACCTGCTGCAACAAGACCTGCAATATGAGCCATATCAACCATAAAGTAAGCACCAACGCTATGTGCAATATTTGCCATTCTTTCAAAGTCAATAACTCTCGGATATGCAGATGCACCTGCAACGATGAGTTTTGGCTGACATTCCTTTGCTTTCTTTTCAAAAGCATCGTAGTCAAGAAAACCGTTTTCGTCAACACCGTAAGGTACGAAATTGTAGTATTTACCTGACATATTAACAGGTGAACCGTGAGTAAGGTGACCGCCTTCTGCAAGATTCATACCCATAACAGTATCGCCCGGCTCGATAAGTGCAAAATAAACTGCAAGGTTTGCCTGAGCACCTGAGTGAGGCTGAACATTTGCATAGTTTGCACCGAAAAGTTTTTTAAGTCTGTCACGTGCAATATCTTCTACAATATCAACGTGCTGACATCCGCCGTAATATCTCTTACCCGGATAACCTTCAGCATATTTATTTGTAAGCACACTGCCCATTGCAGCCATAACAGCAGGAGAAACAATGTTTTCACTTGCAATAAGTTCAAGATTTTCTCTCTGTCTTTTGAGTTCAAGACCCATAGCAGAAGCTACTTCGGGGTCAGTATTGTTTATAAATCCGATTGTATCTAATAAATTTTCAAACATTTTATAAATTCCTTAATTATATATTTCCTGAGTAGTTTGGAGCTTCTTTAGTGATATATACATCGTGAGGATGGCTTTCTTTAAGACCTGCGTTTGTAATTCTGATAAAATTAGTCTTTGTTTTGAGTTCTTCGATTGTTGCGCAACCACAGTAACCCATACCTGCTTTAAGACCACCCATAAGCTGATAAATTGTATCTGAAAGAAGTCCCTTGTAAGGCACACGACCTTCAACGCCTTCGGGGACAAGTTTCTTGTTGTTAGCCTGGAAGTATCTGTCCTTTGAACCGTTGTTCATAGCAGCAATACTACCCATACCACGATAAACCTTGAACTGACGGCCTTGATAAATTTCGCTCTCCCCTGGTGACTCCTCGCAACCTGCAACAAGTGAGCCTACCATGATAGCAGAAGCACCTGCAGCAATAGCTTTAACGATTTCACCTGAATATTTAATACCACCATCAGCAATTACTGTGATACCGTGCTTTGCAGCTTCGTTTGCAGAATCATAAACCGCAGTAATCTGCGGAACACCGATACCTGCAACAACACGAGTTGTACAGATTGAGCCGGGGCCGATACCAACCTTAACGCAGTCTGCACCTGCACCGATAAGAGCCTTTGTAGCTTCAGCAGTAGCAACGTTACCTGCAATAAGTGAAAGTTCGGGATATGCAGCCTTTACCTTTGCAACAGCATTGATAATGCCTTGGCTGTGTCCGTGAGCAGAGTCAAGAGTAATCATATCAACACCTGCTTCAACTAAAGCTGCAACTCTGTCGAGCACGTCAGCAGTTGCACCAACAGCAGCACCACAAAGGAGTCTGCCCATTGAATCTCTTGCAGAGTTAGGATATTTAACTGCTTTTTCAATATCTTTGATTGTGATAAGACCTTTAAGGTAACCTGCTTCGTCAACCAAAGGAAGTTTTTCAATCTTATGTTTCATAAGGATTTTCTTTGCTTCATCGTGATTTGTGCCAACAGGAGCAGTTACAAGACCTTCGCTTGTCATATAATCCTTGATTTTACCGCTGTAATCAGCAATAAATCTCATATCACGGTTTGTGAGGATACCAACAAGTTTGCCATTTTCGTCACAAACGGGAACACCTGAAATCTTATAACGGTGCATAAGGTTATCTGCTTCCTGAACTGTGTTTTCGGGAGAGAGGAAGAAAGGATTGTTGATAACGCCGTTTTCGCTTCTCTTAACCTTGTCAACCTGTGCTTTCTGTGCCTCGATTGACATATTCTTATGAATAATACCGATACCGCCTTCACGAGCAATAGCAATAGCCATATTGCTTTCTGTTACTGTATCCATAGCCGCTGTGAGTACGGGTGTGTTCAATCTGATTGTTTTTGTAAGCTGAGTTGAAATGTCAACATCGCTTGGAAGAACGTTACTTTCTGCAGGAATGAGAAGCACGTCGTCAAAGGTAAGACCTTCTTTAGCAAACTTGTTGTCTGTAATCATAATTTATATCTCCTTCACTTTAATTTTCTTTATAAAATAGAGAGAAACTAAACTGTTTCTCTCTAAAAATAGTCGCACTTACTCTGCCGGGAAGAATGCTTTATGAATTGCACTGACTGCACGGTCAGCATCCTCAAGGTTAATAAGAACTGAAATTTTGATTTCGCTTGTAGCAATCATATCAATGTTGATGTCGCGTTCATAGAGAGCCTCAAACATTTTTGAAGCTGTACCCGGGTGAGATTCCATACCTGCACCAACGATTGAAATTTTAGCAACCGATGTATCGCAGATGATGTCTGCATCATCAATGTCAAATACCTTTTTAACACATTCGATTGTTTCATCAGCATTACCCTTTGAAACTGTGAATGTAATATCCTTTGTTGCGTCGCGACCTACTGACTGCAAAATAATATCAACATTAATTTTATGTTTTGCAAGAGCATCAAAAAGTTTGAAAGCAATACCTGGAGTGTTGGGTATTTTTGTAACTGAAATACGTGCTACATCTGTATCCTTTGTAACACCTCTAATAAGCATTTTTTCCATTTTGGTAACCTCCTTAACGATTGTACCTGGCACTCTCTTAAGGCTTGAAAGCACCTCTATCTCAACATTATATTTCTTTGCCATTTCTACTGAACGGTTATTAAGCACCTGTGCACCGAGAGTTGCTAATTCGAGCATTTCATCATAAGTGATTTCCTGCAATTTTCTTGTGTTTTCCACTTTTCTCGGGTCAGCAGTATAAACACCCTCAACGTCTGTAAAAATCTGACATTTTTCGGCTCTCATAGCGGCTGCGATTGCAACTGCACTTGTGTCAGAACCACCTCTGCCCAAAGTTGTAAGGTCGTCATATTTATTTATGCCCTGAAAACCTGCCACTACAACAATGTTATGACGGTCAATTTCAGAACGAAGTCTGTCAGTTTTAATGTTTTTGATTCTTGCCTGACCATAAGCAGAACTTGTGTTAAAGCCTGCCTGCCAACCGAGAAGTGAAACTACGGGGCAACCAAGCTTTTCAATAGCCATTGAAAGAAGTGCTATTGAAATCTGCTCACCGGCTGTCATAAGCATATCCATTTCTCTTTTTGAAGGCTTGCCGTTTATTTCATAAGCCTTTTCAATTAAATCGTCAGTAGTGTCACCCTGTGCCGATACGACAACAACAACATCGTTGCCCTCACGGTAAGTATCAGTAACAATCTTGGCGACATTCATAACTCTTTCGGCGTCACGAACACTTGAACCGCCGAACTTCTGAACAATAAGTCCCATATATTGCCTCCTGTATGGATTATTTACGAATTTAGTTTATCAATAGTCAGTAACTCTGATAAGAGATTTTATACTGATTGATTGAATTGCGTTAAGTTTTTCTGTAAGTTCGCCCTCTGCCATAGGTGATGTTACGAACGCAAGCTCATTTGATTTGCATCCTGCAAATTCAAGCACCTGAATCTTGCCGATTGATGCCACAACATCCTGCAATGCGTTTGCTTTATCAGTAACCTCGGCACGAATATAAAGAGGATTAACCGCTGACTTATAGTCAACAACATAATTTTCTTCTGCTTCTCCCCAGCCAAGCGGTTTCTTTCTGCCCATATTGCGTGCACAGTCAATAACGTCTGCCACAACTGCTGACGCTGTTGGGAGCTTACCTGCACCCTTGCCATAAAATACAACATCGCCGGTTGCGTCACCACGAACAAGAATTGCATTGAAAACATCGTTAACAGATGCCAACTGACTGCCATTCATTACGATTGCAGGAGAAACGATAGCGAAAATCTTGCCGTCGTCCATTCTCTTAGCACGGCCGAGAAGTTTAATTACACCACCAAATGCACCGATATATGCAACGTCGTCAAGAGTAATCTTTGTGATACCCTCTGTGTAAACAGAATCAGGGTAAACATGTTTACCAAAGCAAAGCGATGCGAGAATACAGATTTTTCTGCAAGCATCATGGCCCTCAACGTCTGCTGTCGGGTCTTTTTCTGCATAGCCGTTATCCTGAGCAAGTTTTAAAGCATCTTCAAAACTCATATTCTTCTCTATCATCATAGTAAGAATAAAGTTTGTTGTGCCGTTTAAAATACCTGCGATTTCGTCAATTTCGTTTGCTGCAAGGCACTGTGAAATAGGACGGATAATCGGAATACCGCCACCAACAGATGCCTCAAACAAGAAGTTAACATTATTTTCTGCCGCAAACTGTAAAAGCTCACAGCCCTTTGCCGCAACAAGCTCTTTATTTGATGTTACAACGCTTTTGCCCGCTTTAAGACAAGAAGAAACAAATTCATAAGCAGGGTGAAGCCCACCCATTGTTTCAACAACAATTTTAACATCGTCATCATTAAGAATAAGGTTAAAATCCTTAATCATCTTATCTTCATTAGGGTCGCCGGGGAAATCTCTCAAATCGAGAATATATTTAACTTCCATCTCATTCTGTGTGCTTCTTTTAACAATACTTTCGTGATTTTTTGTAAGCACTTCCACTACGCCGGAACCAACTGTTCCATAACCCATAACTGCTACATACATTATCAATTCACATCCTTACTGCCACTCACTGTGGCTAAAAAAGGTTATAATTTAACATTATAAAATACTTTTACATATTCTATCACAAAAATTCAAGAGAATAAAGGGGCAATATACAATATATTTAAAATAATTTTATTGATTTTTTTAGAAAAATTTACATAAAATTAATTGTATATTGGCTTAAAATGGTTTATTATATAGTTATATAAAAATTTTGCGGAGATTTTTAATATGACAGGAATTGAAAAGAAAAGGAATTTTATAATAAACACAGTTTATACGGTCATTCTGTTGGCGTTGTTCTATTTGTTCTTCAAATATGCCTTCGGCACGCTTTTCCCGTTTTTAGTGGCAATTGCAGCAGCAATGGTTTTGCAAAAGCCGGTAAACTTTATCAGTAAAAAAACTCCTATCAAAAGAGGCCTTGCTTCTGTATTTTGTGTTCTTTTAGGATTTTTCACATTAATTGCGATACTTGTTCTTATCGGTGTTTGGGCGGGTATTGAACTTAAAGGCTTTATTGATTATATTATTATCCAATTAGAAGACATTCCTGCTTTTGTTGATAAAATTGAGCATTATCTTGCAAACGGACTTTCTTTCTTGCCCGACAGTATTGAAAACACCATAACCTCTTTTGTCAGCGATAAACTTTCATCATTGCTTGACTCTTCTCAGAGTTCTGCAAATGCGGGTATGAGTATTGATTTTTCTGCTATTTCAACCCCTCTTCTCAGTATTCTTGACACGGCAAAGGCAATTCCCACAACCCTCGTTTCAATTCTCGTAGCCCTCATTGCCTGTTGCTTTATGACCTCTGACTATAAAACTCTGCGTCAGCTTGTGCTCGGGTTTTTCCGCCCTGAAACAAGGGATAAAATTGTAAGAGGAAAAAACCTGCTTATTCCCTCTTTGGGCAAAATGGCAAAAGCTTACGGTAAAATTATCGCAATTACATTCTGTGAAATTTCATTGGGCCTTGGCGTTTTAAAACTTTTAGGCATTTTTGACAGCGGATATATTTTCATAATTGCACTCATTATAGCACTTATCGACATTGTCCCTGTTTTGGGCACAGGCACAGTGCTTATTCCGTGGGCGTTAATTTCACTTTTTAACGGTAATTACGGAATGGCAATAGGACTTATTATAATGTATGTGTGCATTACGGTTATCCGCCAGATTATTGAGCCGAAACTTGTCGCAGCACAGTTGGGAATTCCCGCATTCCTTATGGTTATTGCAATGTTTATGGGCACAAAACTTTTCGGTTTTATCGGTCTTTTCCTCTTGCCCATAACTCTTGTTATGCTCAAGCTTTTAAACGACGAAGGCATTATAACTCTTTTCCATTTCAACGAAAAATCTATTAAAAAGGTAAAACCTGAAATAAAGGAAGATAATAATGATTGATATTCACAATCACATACTTTTTGATATTGATGACGGTGCTAAAACCATTGAAGCATCTGTGCAAATGTGCCGCGACGCTTATAAAAACGGTATAGAGCATATTGTTCTTACACCGCATTTTGTCAATTTTTCAGATGTTGAGAATTTTATTGAAGAACGCGATAGCAGAATTTTTGAGCTTCGCAATATGCTTAATGCAGAAAGAATACCTGTTAAACTTTATGCGGGTGCAGAGCTTTATTTGAGTGACGGAGTTTTTTCCGCAGATAATCTTGACGAATTGACTTTGGGTAACTCAAAATACATTCTCTGCGAATTTCCTTTAGGACCATTCAATATAAATCGTGTGCCTGAATGGATTGACGAGCTTATTGACCGCGGATATGTGCCCGTTATTGCTCACCCCGAAAGATACCACGAATTCCACCGTAATCTTTTCATAATTGATGAGCTTATTGACCGCGATGTTGTCTTTCAGGTAAATCTTGACAGCGTGATTGGTCTTAACGGCAGAAGTGCACAAGCAATGGCAGTTGATATGCTTGAAAGAGGAATCGCAAAACTTATAGGCACAGACGCTCATCACCCAATCTACCGCCACAACAAAATTAAAGAAAAATTTGAGGATTTACCCGAAGAAATCACCGAAGAAATCATCACAGAATGTATGAGAATAAACCCGAAAAGAATTTTAGAAAATAAGGATATATAAAACAAACCGCTCCCGATATTCGAGAGCGGTTTGTTAGTCAGTTTGATAAATTGGGGTTTGTTGAAATGCAAAATGTAAAATGCAAAGTGCAAAATTAAGGGTCTGCGACGCAAAATTTAAAATAGCCCTACAAATTCAAATTTGTAGAACTAAACAAAATTGGCGGGAGCTAAAAGCTCCCGCCATATACTATTTTATATGTGCTTTGAAAAATTCTGCGATTTCGGTGTTTGCCATATCTCCGTAATGTGCGAATGGGTCAATAACATTGAAAACGTGGGTAAGATATGCACCGTATTGTTTTTCTTTGAAATCGTGGAAGAAATGCGGGATTTTGTACTTTTCAAGCAAAGCTTTCAATTTGTAACACTGCTTTTTTAGAAAATCATTTGTTGCAGTATTAACATAAAATGGTGGAAAATCCTTTGAAATAATCTGTGCAACATCAAGATATTTGCGATATTTACTCTTTCTGTAATTATCGCCAAGAAGTATGGGGACATTGATATTCATAACAATATTCGGGCTTAACAAATCAACCGCGGGGCAGATTGCCGCAACGGCCTTGAAACCAAGTCCGCAATATGTAACGCCGAAATCCTTTTGCATATCTTCATTAAGATTTACTGCAGTTGTTACGCAAGAGAAATGCCCACCTGCAGAGTCGCCCGCAAGGAATACATTGTCTAAATCGGCAGGGTAATCTTTAAGATTTTCACTCAACCATTTGAGTGCGGCAAAAATATCGCGAATCTGGTCATCAAAAAGCACATCACCCGCAAGACGATAGTTGATTGATGCCACCAAAAAGCCCTTTTCAGCAAGCTTTAAACAGAAATTCTTATTGATTTCTTTATAACCATACATCCAACCGCCACCGTGAATATCAATGATTACGGGGAGCTTTTCTTTTGTATGTACGGGATAATAAATGTCGAGAAGATGACCCTTTTCGCCATCGTCAATATATGGAATATCAAGAATTTTTTCAAATCCCTCGGGCTCGGTTTGTGATGCAATTCGCTTCGCATCACTTTTTGCAGTATTTTCCCAGTTTTTCTCAAGAATAGGTTTTAAGATGTACATATTCATACCCCTTATAGGTCATTCTGAGGAGCAAAGCGACGAAGAATCTCATAAAAGCACAAGAGATTCTTCGCTTCGCTCAGAATGACATTAAATTTGTTTGTTTTTATGGATGAGGCTCGCCCTTGCGGTAAGCCTCCATAATGTCGCGGAAAACCTCGCCGTTTGATGGCGGTGTCCATGTAATTGCGTCCGCACCCGCTTTGATTGTAGCCTTAATGCTTTCTTCATTTGGTCCGCCGGTTGCCATAATCGGCACTTCGGGATACTTTTCGCGTATTTTTGCCACCAATTCAGGTGTTTTTGCTGCCGCTGAAACATTTAAAATCTGTGCACCCGCATCTA
Source organism: Candidatus Fimenecus sp. (assembly GCA_045543095.1). Lineage (GTDB taxonomy): Bacteria > Bacillota > Clostridia > Oscillospirales > Acutalibacteraceae > Fimenecus. The sequence continues at coordinate 70,614 of JAZQMC010000014.1, forward strand.
AACGAGCCTGAATATCATCTTCTTTTACAACGGTAATTACAATGGGTAAATCCACAACATTTGCAACCTGCCTGATTGTGTCATTAGATGTTGGGGCATTAAGCACAACGCCCGTAGCACCCTGATACTCGGCATGGCGGGCAAGATTGATTACTCGCTCACCTTTGGTAAGTCCGCCACCAACGCCCACAAATACAGGACAATCCGCCGCCATCATAACCGCTTGGGTTATGACGGGCTGTGGCGTAAAAGGATAAACCGCAATAACCGCGTTGGCATTACAGTTGCGGATAATACTCACATCCGTTGAAAACACGATTGATTTTATTCTTCTGCCAAAGATTTTAAGTCCTCTGCATTCGTAAATTACATCGGGTACATCAATGCGGAAATCTCTTAAATATCCTTTAATTTCGTTCATAAAAATTGTTCCTTTTTCTCTAAAACTTCCATTGTCATTCTGAGCGAAGCGAAGAATCTTGTTTTTTAGATTCTTCGTCGTTTCACTCCTCAGAATGACAAGTTTATTTTATCTGCTAATTTTTACTAAATTGTGTTTGCGGTGTTAGAAACTTGTAAACTATATATTTTCTTCATCACCTGTTTACCGATTTGGCGATGCTCAGGCATTTGGAATTCACTATCAATTGTCATAATATCTTTTGCAAGCTCCTGTGTCTGCATAAGCACTTTTGTATCGGTGAGTAAGTCTGCAATGCGAAGCTTCGGTAAACCGTGCTGACGAGTTCCGAAAAAGTCACCGGGTCCACGAAGACGCAAATCTTCGTCGGCAATCTTAAAACCGTCAGTAGTTTCGCACATAATCCTCATTCGAGCCTGTGCTTCATCATTTGTAGCATCAGTTACAAGAATACAATGGGATTTTGCCTTACCACGACCAACTCGGCCACGCAACTGATGAAGCTGCGAAAGACCAAAACGCTCGGCATTTTCAATTACCATTATCACCGCGTTTGGCACGTCAACACCAACCTCAATAACAACGGTGGAAATAAGCAACTGTGTTTCGCCATTTTTAAACTTCATCATTATTTCGTCTTTTCTCTTCGGCGTCATTTTGCCGTGAAGCAAATCAAGACGGTAATCGGGAAACAGCGGTTGTGCTTTTTTGAAGTATTCCTCTGCGGACATTACGCCCTGCACCAATTCGCTCTCTTCAACAAGGGGACAGACAATGTATGCCTGATAGCCCATATCAAGATGCTTTCTGATAAACTCAAACATTGAGCCACGCTTACCCGATTTCACCGCGTAAGTGTCTATTTTTTGTCTGCCCGGGGGTAATTCGTCAAGAATTGAAACATTCAAATCGCCGAACATAATAAGTCCCAAAGTTCTCGGAATGGGTGTTGCAGACATAACATAAACATGGGGATTTTCACCCTTACTGCAAAGTCCTGTTCTTTGTTTGACTCCAAAACGGTGTTGCTCGTCGGTTATAACAAGACCTAATTTTTTGAAAACAACATCGTCCTGAATAAGTGCGTGCGTACCGATTATTAAATCTGTTTCACCATTTTTTAAGCGTTCTTTAATCTCTTTTTTCTCTTTTGCTCTTGTGCTGCCCGTAAGCAGTTCACAACGGATACCACTATTAGCAAAAAGCTTTCGGAAGGTTTCAAAATGCTGAACCGCCAGCACCTCGGTGGGTGCCATAAGTGCCGATTGCATTCCGTTTTTAGTCGCGTTATAAACAATAGCTGCCGCAACTGCCGTTTTACCGCTACCAACATCACCCTGCAAAAGTCTGTTCATCTGATTACCGCTTCTCATATCTGCAACTGCATCTTTCACGGCTCTTTTCTGTGCATTTGTGGGCTTAAAAGGTAAAAGAGAGAAAAATTCTTCTGTATAGTCTTTTCTTGCAATATTTTTTGTGTCCGCCGTTGAATTATCTTCTTTTAAGGTGAGCAAACTCAACTGCAGAATAAACAATTCGTCAAAAATCAGACGATTGCGAGCATTTTGCAAATCCTCGTCATTTTTAGGAAAATGAATATCCCGAATAGCCCTGTCAAGAGTTACCAGATTAAACTTTTCAATAATATACGGTGGCAAAAATTCGGGGATTTCATCAATATTTGAGAGTGCATTCTGCACCGCTGATTGAATTACCTTTGAGGTAATATTTTTATTCTGCGGATAAATCGGCTTAATTTCAACACTTTGTGCTGATTTTATGAACATTGGCGAAATCATTTCACGGGCAGCAAATTTGCCGAGAGTAATTTTACCGTAGAAAAGATATTCTTCACCGCTTTTAAGCATTTTTTCAATATATTTGTTGTTGAAAAATGTTACGGCAATAACATCATCCCCGTCGGTGACTGTGCCTTTGGCTATGAGCATTCCGCCCTTTACCCTTTGATTTTTCGGCGGAAACATCACCGTTGCTTTAACGCACACATTTTCACCAATTACGCATTGTGAAATAGGAGTAATATTTCCCCAATCCTCATAGGCTCGGGGATAAAAACGCAAAAGTTCCCCGACAGTTGACACACCAAGAGAACGAAACGCGGTAGCCCTTGCTTCGCCAACACCCTTAATGTACTTAATATCGTCGGAGAACTTCATAACTTTCACCTTATATTCCGTTATACAAATTAAACGGCATTTGTTTTAAATCTATTTTAATATCATCAGAGCTGATTACATAACCTGTTCTGAATACCACAGGCACAAAGGGGTATTCCTCTGCAAAAACACCGTAGTATTCCTCTGCGGTAATTTTACCTGCACGATAGTTGTAATATTCTTTTACGGCACGGCCATTTTTATTTATTCCTGCACTTAATGCACCGCCCTCAACGAAAAATGCGTTCAAATCCATTGAGCCGTCAAGACTTACCTCGCCTAAATACATATCATAATTACCCGATGTAATTCTCTCTTTATAATCAGCAAAGGATAGTGCCTGCACATTTATATAAAATCCGCATTCTGACAAACTATCTGCAATATTGTAAGCAGCCGCAACACGATATTTGTTATCTTTATTCACAATAAGAGTGAACGAAAGCAAATATGCACCGTTGGTTTTTGCCTTGCCCGAATATCTTGTGTAACCGCAACGGTCAATGATATTATCAGCAAGTGTTTTATCACCTTTTGTTGCAATCTGTGTGATTTCAGCGGTTGTCACACTTTCAGGATTAATCGGCAGTTTTGATGCCACCGCGTGACCCTGATATGACGACAAAGCAATCTCGTCACAGTCAATTTTTGCCGCAATGGCACTGCGGATATATTTGGTCAAAGCACCACGCTCACTGTTAAGCCCAAGAAAAACCATATTGTTAAGCATCACAGATTGTGTTTTTCCCGCCGCACCTGTATAGTTACAATCGGACATATTGCTGAAATATACATCGGATGAGCCGATTTTAACTGCATTTTCAACGCTTTCGCGAGTACTTACAAAGCAAAGTGAAATCTGTTTTTCACTGTTTGCAATATTTATCAGCTTACCCTCAAGAGCGTAATAATCACCGCTACCTGTAGGCACTGCGGTCTGCACATCTGCCGTACCGACTTTTACAACCGGGAATGTGAGCTTGCCCGCTACAAGAGTATCCGCATAATCAAGAGTAAAATTCACCGTGTAATCATTGGACTTTTGAGCGTTGGAAACACCTTTCAAGTCGTCACTCCAGCCGTAAGATGCCTTTGCGAGATTAAATGAATAAACCACATCATCTGCATTGATGTCTGACGAACCGCGGCAAGAAACACCGCGTTTAATTTTAACGGTTGCGATATTACCTTTTACTGAAAGACTATCTGCAATTATGCCGTTGGGGTTATATTTACTGTCAACCGCATACAAGGGGTCAAAAAGGAGCTTGCAAAGATATAAATTCTCGTCACTTTTTGCGAAAAACGGATTAAGTCCGTCACTTTCGTTGTAGGGGAGTGAGATTTTACCGTCACTTTTTGAGAATGTATCCTCTGTGTTCACATTGCTTTCAGTCTGATTTTCAACTGGGGTTGTTGTGCTCTCGTCGGGTACTTCATTTTGAGGCTTGCAGGCAGAAAAAAGCATACAAATGCACAAAAGCAATGAAATTATTTTAATTGCACTTCTCATTTGCTCACCTCACCGTAATCGCCTCAATACCAACTGTTTTACCGCTGTCACGGTCAACCGTAAACACGCAACCCTGCATAAAAGGCAGAGTGTCGGCAGTTTCAAACATAGTTGTAAAGCCTTTTCTGAATTTTTCAATTATAATCTCTTTTTTTACGCCGAGAACGGATTCCTCGGGACCTGTCATACCCAAATCTGTGATATAACCCGTACCGCCACTCATAATTTGAGCATCAGATGTCTGAATATGAGTATGCGTACCAAATATTGCAGTAACTTTACCGTCGAGATAATATCCAAGAGCCTTTTTTTCAGAAGTAGCCTCCGCGTGAAAATCAACAAAAATAATTTTAGTTTCTTTTTTGAGTTCTGCAATTATTCTGTCGGCAGTTGCGAACGGGTCATCGTGCCCTTCAAGGTAAACTCTACCCATAAGATTTAGAACGCCGATTTTATAAGCACCCTTGTCAATAATACCGTAGCCCTTGCCCCATACACCGTCGCCGTAGTTTGCAGGGCGAATAATGTTTTCGTTGTTGTCAAGATATTCATAAATCTCGCGACGTTTAAGCGAATGATTACCACCTGTAATCATATCTGCACCGCTTGTGAATATATGGTTGCAGGATTGTGGCAACATACCATTACCCACGGCGGAATTTTCACCGTTGACAATGCATACATCTATTTTGTTTTCTCTTTTGAATTCAGAGAGCTTTTTGCGTAAGAATTCGCAACCGACCGAGCCGACCACATCACCAACGCAAAGCACTTTAATTTCGCGTGACATAAGCACACCGTTTCTATATATGGATTTAATTTATTTTGCCCCGAAGCCGAAAGACCACGGGGCATAATTATTAGTTTTATTTAGCGAAGTCGATAACTCGATTTTCTCTTACAATGTTTACCTTAATTTGACCGGGATATTCAAGTTCATCTTCGATTTTCTTTGCAATATCACGAGCAACAATAACCATCTTTTCGTCTGAAACTCTTTCAGGGTTAACCATAATTCTGATTTCACGGCCAGCCTGAATAGCGAAAGATTTTTCAACACCCTCAAATGATGTTGCAATTTCTTCAAGCTTTTCAAGACGCTTGATGTAGTTCTGAACATTTTCGCGACGAGCACCGGGGCGAGCGGCAGAAATAGCGTCTGCAGCTTGTACAAGCACTGCAACTATTGTCTTTACCTCAATTTCGCCGTGGTGAGCAGCGATAGCGTGAACAACATTGTCGTTTTCTTTGTATTTCTTTGCAGCCTCAACACCGAGCTCGATATGTGTACCCTCAAATTCACGGTCGAGAGCCTTACCGATGTCGTGAAGAAGACCTGCACGTTTAGCCTGTTTAACGTCAGCACCCAGTTCCTGTGCCATAAGGCCTGCAATATAAGAAACTTCAAGTGAATGGTTAAGAACATTCTGACCAAAGCTTGTGCGGTATTTAAGTTTACCAAGAAGTTTTACGAGTTCGGGATGAACACCGTTAACGCCGGCATCAACAACTGCACGTTCACCTGTCTGCTTGATTGTATGTTCAACCTCACGCTTTGATTTTTCAAACATTTCCTCAATGCGTGCGGGGTGAATTCTGCCGTCCTGAATAAGTTTTTCAAGAGTGAGTCTTGCAACCTCACGGCGAACAGGGTCAAAGCTTGAAACTGTAATTGCTTCGGGAGTATCGTCAATGATAAGGTCAACGCCTGTGATTGTTTCAAGAGTACGAATATTACGACCCTCACGACCGATAATTCTGCCCTTCATTTCGTCATTTGGAAGAGCCACAACAGAAACAGTAGCCTCTGCGGCGTGGTCTGCGGCACAACGCTGAATTGCACCTGTAATGATTTCGCGGGCAAGATTATCGCTTTCGTCACGGGTTCTCTGCTCATAATCCATAATCTTGAGAGCCTTTTCGTGAGTAAGCTGTTCATCAAGCTCCTGCATAAGAAGAGCCTTTGCCTGCTCTTTACTGTAACCGCTGATTTTTTCAAGCATTTCAAGCTCACTACGCTTTAAACGCTCAACCTCTTCGATTCTTTCATCAGCAGCCTTGATTTTTTCAGAAAGAATTTCTTCTTTCTTTTCAAGGTTTTCAGTTTTCTTATCAATGTTTTCTTCTTTTTGAATAAGTCTGCGTTCTTGTTTCTGCACCTCTGCGCGTCTTTCACGAAGTTCTTTATCAACTTCGTTTCTTAACTTGTGTATTTCGTCTTTAGCTTCAAGAATAGCTTCTCTTTTTTTACTTTCGGCAGTTTGCTGTGCCTGATTAACAATTCTTAATGCTTCTTCATTAGCGGAGCCGATTTTAGCCTCGGCAACACGTTTGCGGTGGAGCCCACCGAAAATAAATCCGAGAACTCCGAATACAACAGCAGAGATAACAGCAACAACAATACCAATAGTATCCATTGTTGGTACCTCCTAAAAATAATATTTAATTTCAAAAAATATATCAAAAATATGTAATGAAATTAAGGTGATGTAGTATTTAAAGATATTAAAACACCAATATCCCATACTATCTTTATTATTTTACACAAAAATAGACACAATGTCAAGACGGGATTGGATAAGAACACAAAAAAAGACGAGCCGAAGCTCGTCTTTGGAATATCTATTAATAAATCCATTCGTAAACATATCCGTTTTCAGCAACAGCCATAGCAAGGTTGTACTGGTATTCAACGCCTTCATATGACATTTCATATTCTGACATGATATAACCGTCACCACCAGATACCATTCCGTCGCTATCAA
>JAZQMC010000015.1:0-39408 GCA_045543095.1 Candidatus Fimenecus sp.
AGAACCAGTAATCATACCGTCACCGTCAACATCACCGAAGTAAACAAATACGTATGTTTCAAGTGCATCACCATTTTCGTCAACAACTGTAATTGTTGCACCTGTTGACTCAACACCCTGTTCATTAGCTTCGATTACAAGATAATCGTCACCATTGTTTGTTGTAAGTGCATCGGCAAGTGTTGCGAGAGTTTCAAGATACATATTCTGGTCAAGTGTATCGATACCATAAACGATACCTGTGTATTCGCCGTTGTTTGTGTTGTTTGTATCGATTACTACGTAATCTGCATACTCAAAGTCTTCTTTAACCATAAGTGTTGATGGTTCTAAAGCACCTACTGCTTCGAAGTTAGCAACTGCTGCGTTAACATTTGCAGTAACGCTGTTAACCCAAGCCTGCTGTTCAGCAGCTGTGATTAAGCCTTCCTGAGCAAGAGCGTATTCACCACTGAAGTTGCCACCAATGTAGTACATTGTGTCATCATAAGATGTTTCAATACCCATTGCAAGAACAAGTGCCTTGTAAGCTTCTTCAAGTGATTCTACTGTTGCGTCAGCAGCAAGAGCGTATTCATCTTCTGTACCGATAGCAGCGATGATAGCCTGTGCGTCAGCGATAGCTGTCTTAAGAGCTTCCATATCTACTGCTTCGTCAGCCTTAATGAGGTTGTTGTAAGCAACAAGAAGTTCATATCTTGATGAGAAGATTTCGTACTGATTTGCTGTTGAGCTTGTGTTAGCAGCCTGAGCTGCTGCAAGAGCATCAGAATAAAGTTTATAAGATTCTGTTGTGTATGCAGCTGCAGCTTCGTTACCATACTTAGTGATAGCATCGTTAAGGAAGTACTTCTGCTGAGCATCATACTTAGGAAGAAGTCTCTTCTCGTTTGTCTGCATCTTCTGCATCTGAAGGTTAAGTGATGTTAAGTCAATAGCTGCTGGGTCGAAGTTTGCAAGAGCTTCTGCTGCTGCGTCGATAGCTTCCTGAGTTGGAGCTTCAACGAGAGATTCAACAATAGCCTTGAGGTTAGCGTCATCGATTGTGTCGATAACTGCTTCAATACCTTCGTTATCAAGAGCTACACCTTCAAGAGTGTTGCTTGCTTCACCTGAAGGAGGTGTTGCAGCGTTAAGAGCAGTTCTGAGAGCTGTCTTGATGTCGTTGAACTTGAACCATCTGTAAAGAACATAGTTATGGCTCTTTAACTGTTCATTTTCTTCAACACTGATAATGTAGTTGTAGATATTGTAAAGGTCTGATGCAGGGTCAGAAGGAGCAACGAGTGTATCGTCAGCTGAATCTTCTGTTTCAAGCTTGCAGTTGTCAAGTGCTAACATAGCTTCGTCAAGTCTGTCACCTGCATATTTGAATGTTGAAACTGTTTCTGCATCATAGCCTTCGCAGTCAACGCCTTCAGAATCCTTCGGGATAGCTGTAGGAAGGTTTGCAACGTTGATTGTATGGTTAGCCTGGAACTGTGCAGCCTGCCACTGACCATACATCTGAGTCTTAGCATAAGCAATAGCATTTGCGAATGCTGTCCATTCTGCTGCTGTTGTATCATAATCTTCTTCATCAACTGCAAGAGCTGCGTCAAGCTTAGCCTGAAGGTCATAAGAGTTGTAAAGAGTGATGTACTGAGTAATTGTAACAGCATCCTGAACGTTCATAGCATCGCCTTCAAGAGGTTTACCATTCTTTTCGTCAGTCATACTTGCGTTGATTGAAAGCGGAACCTGAATCTTATATGATGTGTAGTCAGCTTCGAAGTCTGAACGAACCTTAGTTGATTCAACGTTCCACATTGGGAAGTCAGCACCTGTGTAATCGTATGTTGTTGAACCTGTGTAAGTAGCACCAACTCTGTCTGCAGGAACTGTAACAGCACCGCTTACGATATTGCCGCTATCATTACCTGCCCACTTGAACCATACGTCGTGAACAGTTGTTGCACCATCGTTGATGATAATGCTTTCTGCACCGCCATCACTAGTGATTGTGATAGAACCGTCATCATTAAATGTGTTTGTACCGTAGTTCCAAACCCATGCTTTTGAGTATGAGTGATAACCCTTCCAGCTACCGCCTGTGCTGTGAGCTTCTGAAGAAAGGTCAGTCATTGACAATACAGGGTTTGCAGCCTTTGTAAGAGATTCAACTTCAGAAATATAGATATTTGTCCAGTTGAATGCCCACTTACCTGTGAAGTTGATTGAATACTTGTTACATCCGCTACCGCCTGATGATGTCCAAGCAGAACCACTTGTACCCTGAGTATAAGAACCTGTTTCTACGCGTGTCTTTGAAAGAGCGTCGTTCTTGAGTGATGTAACGATGAATGACTTCTTATAAGTAAGTGTTTTACCTTCTGAACCGTCAGGAGCAACGATTGTGTAGTCCTGTTCAAGAGTGTAAGTTTCAATAGCTTCTGTTACACCTGTGATGTCAATAGAGTCTGCAATAGCTGCGTTAGCTGCCTGCTCAAAACCATTGTAGTTCTTTGTAGCCTTAACATTACCAGCTTCGTCAAGAACTCTAACTTCGTAGAACTTGATTGCGTAGTCGCCGTCGAAGCCTGTCTTCTGGTCTGCAAGAGCACCTGCAGTTGTCTTATAACGACCGTTGTTGAAGTATGTTCTAACACCGATTGTTGTAAGCTCGTATGAGAACTCAATATTGTAGCTTGTTTCACCTGTGTAAGCAGGAAGAATACCGTCAATAATGAATTCACTTGTCTTAAGCTCTGCGTTAAGACCACCGATAAGGTGTAAGAGGATATTTACAGCATCATACAACCAAATTGTTCTTGTACCTGCAAGGCAAGCGATGAATGGCTTGATGAGGTTTGAAAGAGCTGTGTTGTCGCCGTAAGTACCGATAAGAGTTGTTAATGGAGTTGCAGAAGCTGCTGCGTTATCCATAACACCCTTGAGTTCTGACCATCTTGAATGTGTATTCATACCAAGACCGCCGAAGAGTTCTGTAAGAAGAGTTGCAAGAGCACCCATAGCTGTCATGTTAGCTGATGTGCCTGATGTCTTTCTCTGAAGACCCTTAGCAAGTTCTGAGAAGTTGCCGTTGAATGCGAGTCTGAGGTCGTCATATACATGGTTGAGGTCAAGTGCATAACTGTCAGTAGTTGCACCAAGAACCTTAACAAGTGAAGGAGCAAGTGTGCTGAATACTGCTGAAAGCTTATCAAGCGGATTAGTGCTTGAAAGGTCAATCTTTGATGTGAGGTCCGGAACAAATGTTGCTACAACCCAATCAATGATATAGCTGAGGATTTCCTGCCATGTGTAGTCAGCACCCATAGGAACTGCTTCTACTGTTGTTGTGTTTGCACCATCTGTCTTTGTGCCAAGACCAATGAGGTTCTGAAGATAGTATGCACCTGTTGAAGTACCCATGTTAAGTACGATATTAAGGAATGCATCTTCTCTTGCTGAGCCCGAAAGAGCCTTAGCTTCTGTAAACATTGCGTCCCAACCTGCACCGAGGTGAGGCATAATTTCTGCCATAAATTCTCTGAGAGCATAAGCACCAACTTCTTCAACTGATGTTACATCATCAGGAAGAACAAGCTGAGGCATAAGCATATCAAGAAGTTCGCCTGCAATCAAAACAAGTAACTGCTCAAGAGTAAAGCTGTCGAAACCATCAGGAAGAACATAGTGGTCGCCCCAGATTTCGCCCTTAGCATTGTGGATAACAAGCTTTGCAAGAGCTGTTAAGTTGTTTGCAAGTGTATTGTCAGCTGTGCCTGCTGTCCACTGGAGTGTAGGCATAGCTCTCTTAAGGATTGCACCAACGATATCGTTGATGTGGAGAAGCATTGACTGACCTGCAACAAGGCCTGCTTCAGAAGCAATTGTTTCCCACATTGGAGCCTGGTATTCCCAGTCGATGAGGTCGAACAATGCGTTAACATTTTCGCCGTTCTCACCGTATTCAACGTGGTAGAACTGCCAGCTGTTGCCCCACTCTACTACATAGTAGAGAGAGTCAGAAGTCTTATCGCCGATTTCTTTGCCTTCAAGGTCGATGTACAAGAAGTTGTAGTTACCTGCAACACCCTGAGTAGTAGCAAATTCGTTGCGAAGAACTGACTTATCTTTGTCAGCATTATCTTCCATTTCTTTGTAACCATTTACGATTGTCTTCAACTCTTCTTTAGTTGCTTCATCAACGTTACCGCTGTTGAAAGCACCGCAGAACTGCATAAGAGTTGCACGAAGCTGACCGTCAAGGTTGTGGCCTGCAAATGTGTTGTAAGCCCATGGAATAGCTTTTTCAAGCATTGTGTAGAGGTCGCCCTCTGTAAGGTTGATGATTTCTCTGAGCTGGTCGGCTGCTGCACCGTCAACAAGAGATGAATCATCTTTCCACTGAGAAATGTAATTCTTGTCGGAATCGTCAGAAGTTGTTGTGTTTTCTGTGAAAATCCACTTACCGCCCTTCTGAGTACCGTAAATGTAGTAGTAACCTTCTTCATCCTGATGAATCTGAGCAGCTGTTGCACCATAAGCTTCAGGATTTGTGATAATCAAGTTACGAGTTGGGTCCTTTGTCTTCTCTGTGTTGTTTGGCTCTGTGAGGAGCTTGAAGAGAAGGTTCTGAACCATTGTGTCGAAGTTTGGCTTCGCACCACTTTCCATATCGTCCCAAAGAGTGCTGTTAGGATATTTAGGGTCGTCACCGATACCGTTTGTCAATTTACGAGTACCAAGACCGTAAATAATACCACCGATAAGACCTGGAAGGTCGCCAAGGATATCGCTAACTGCTGAAACGTCAACGAAGTTACCGATAAGACCTAAGTCAAGTTCACCTGATTTAATGATGTCACCAATCTCGTCAGCATTGTCACCTAAGAAGTCAACGAGAGTTGTGAAAACCTGCTGAGCACCGCCATCGTTGTAAACAGAAATGCTTGCATCACACAATCTGCTGAAATCAAGGTCACCAAGGTCACCAAGAAGGCCGCCCAATGTGTTGAGGTAGCCACTAAGGTCATCAAAGCTGTCGAACAATGCGTCAAGGCTTCTTGCGTCCAAAACGATTGTGTCAAAAAGGATTGACTGCTCAACTCTGATGTTTAAGTCTTTAAGCAAATCATTGACTGTATCAGCCAAGAATGAGAATCTCTGCTCATCTGTGTAAAGATATGAACGAGGATTGTCGTTACTATCATAGAAATAAGCATCTGGGTCCTCATAAGCCTGATAAGCTGAACCAAGAACTGCGAAGCATGAGATTGCCATAATCGCAGCCATAAGAACGCTTAACAGTTTTTTGAATTTGTTCATATTATTTTTCCTCCTATTAGGATTTTGCATACTATATATATGCAATGTTTTAATAGTTCCCCATAATTAATTTTTACATCGCCACGGGAGAGGCGATACGAGAGCAACAGTCGCTCACTCTCTGACCCAGCCGTCGCAACTACATCCTGCGATTCGGCAGAGCTCGTCAAAAGTGCTCTAATTTACCCGGACTGCCTTCACACCGCTTCCGCTTCAATTTACATCAAAAGAAAGCCGGCGGAAGACTGATGATACACACCCGAGTTATTACCTTAGGATGTGTATCAAATGCGAGGCATTTAAAAGTGTTTTCTAAAAAAGAAGACACTTCGCCCCATTACACCATTCCTATGGTTATAGTAATTGTACACCCAAAAATCAAGAATGGCAATACCTAATTCACATTTTTTTCGTTTTTTTGCAAAAATTACATAAATTTTTTGTTTGGTTTGTGCAAAGTTACAAAAGAAAATTTTGTCATTTCGACGAATTTCTTAAAAAATAGTTAATTAGTCGACATTGTGTCTATTATCTTGACATTTTTGATAAAAATTTATCATTTTAATCAACATTTTATGCGTTTTTGTTAATTTTCTTGCAAAATCACAAGATATAGGGGAGTGGTAAAACTCTGTGGACAAGATGTTGAAAAATGCACAATGTAAAGTGCAAAATGCAAAATTTCTGTTCTGCGATGCAATTTGTATATCTCACCAATATGGTCGGTTGTAGGGGTGATTTATGTCATTCTGAGGAGTGAAACGACGAAGAATCTCTGTTAGTTGATATGTATTTTTATGAAAGATTCTTCGCTTCGCTCAGAATGACATATAAAATCAATTTTGCTCTACAAATTCAAATTTCTGTTACACAAAAAAGGCGGAGCCGAAGCTCCGCCTGATGAACATAAACTAAATTATTCTGCTCTTCTGTCTTTTACTACAAAGTTAGTATCCGCAAGAGAAATAAGGTCAATGTCTTTTCCGTATTGCTCATAAGTACCGTTAAGACAAGTAAGACCTATGTGATATATCTTTGTTCCGCGTGCGAAATATATACCACAAGTATATAAGTCTGTTTTTCCCTCTTCTTTTGCAAGCTTATATTCAATTACACGGCAATCAAGCTTTTTTAATGTGATAGTGCTACCGCTTGTTTTTTCTTCAAAAACCGGAAATTCTTCCTTTAAGCCGGCAATATACTCCTCGCTGTCTTTATAAAGATTTTCAAAATAGCCGTCTATTGAAACTCCATCTTCATTTTCAAGCACATTCACCTTTATTTTGACATCCGAGCTCTCACCAAGCATAAAGATACCGCTGGGTCTCAATTCCCACTCTTCCGGTAATGAAAATTTATAATCGGGTGTTTCAAGAGTATTGCCGTCAATCAGTTTTCTTGGAAAATCAATAGCGGCAGTTACATATTCGCCGTTTTCGTCTTTCTGACGCTTGCCGTTTCCGTCAACAGCATACACTACAATTTCGCCCTTATCGTTTAAAACTGTGCTGCCTTCTTCATTTTTGTAAATCCAGTGTGCTGCACCGTTGTCATCAACAATGTATTCTCTTTGATTGTTTGAAATTACAACTGCTACAATAACTGCAGTTACAACAAGCACCAACGCTACCACAATCGCTACAATTTTCTTTTCCATAAATTTTTCCTCCGTTAAGGATTTTTATATACAAACCTTATTTCCTCTCTCCGCAAGGGAGCAAAAATCGGTTTATTTGATTATATTACTCTGTAATTGTTGTAAGAGTGCGGTTCTTTTCGGGAACTACGCCGATAAATGACTTGCCCTGATTAACTGTAAGTTCCTTGCCGTCTTTACCATAGAATTTAAGAGCACCTGTTTTGCCGTCTTTTTTCCAAGTAATTGACTCGCCGTAGCCGTTAGATACGAAAACTGCGTCGCCACTTGAAACTTCCATATTCCATTCCTGATGACCTTTTGCATCACCAAGTGATGAAACACCGCAATACATAATAATTACATTTGAAACTGACACTTTTTCGCCGGTTGTACCGTCTTTGCAAAGTGTTGAATTCATATATACATCATAAGTCTGCTTTTCAGCATCATATTTGAAAGTTCTCTTATAACTTGATGAGTATGTAATATTGATTGATGAACAGCTTCCGCTTGCATCACCATAAGGCATTCTTAAACCGTTTGTGATAACCTTGAACGGTGTCCAGTTAGTGTTTTTTGCCTTTGTTTCATAACCAAGCTTTGTAATAGCCTTCTGAATTGATGAACCCTTTGTGTATCCACGGTGCTCTGAACTTACATTTCTTGTAGTATCACGGAAGAAGTATGTTCCGCTGTAAGTCATACCGTCAATATTGTCAATTCCGTATTTTTTGATTGCACCGTAAGCGAGAGTACTGTTTGTTCTTCCGCTGCCGCCCCAATGAATATAAATTGCATTAAGTCCTGCTGCGATTTCAACAAAGTCATGACGAGCACTTCTTGTTGGGCCAACCTTTTCGGGAATATCCTCTGTATCGGCATAAATCCACATCATTCGTGTGATTCCGCCCTCAACCATACCTTCAAGGATAACGTCGGGTGTTGACATACCCCACTGCGGACGAGCAGAAGGTGAGTTCTCAACCATAATTGCAACGGGTCTTGCACCGATTGCACCGTCACTCAAATCTGCTTTACCTGTAAGCGGATTGAGATTTGTTGGTATTGCTTCTGTTGTTGTTTCTGTGGTTGTTGTAGTTGTTGAACTGCCGTCAGGCTCGTACTGTGGCTCATCATTACAAGCCGCAAAGGTGAGCATTACAAGTGAAAGTGCCATAATAATGCTGACAATTTTTACAATACTGTTTTTCATTATATATCCCTCTCCAAAGTGAATTTGCGTAGTTTTTACTTCTCTATCTTTGTTTTTCCGCCCATATACATCTGTAAAGGCTTTGGAATGTTGATACTTCCGTCTGCATTAAGATTGTTTTCAAGGAACGCAATCAACATTCTCGGCGGTGCAACTACTGTATTATTTAATGTATGTGCAAAATAGTTGCCGTCTTTTGACTTAACACGAATTCCAAGTCGACGAGCCTGTGCATCACCAAGGTTCGAGCAAGAGCCAACCTCGAAATACTTCTGCTGACGAGGACTCCAAGCCTCAACGTCACAGCTCTTAACCTTTAAGTCTGCCAAATCACCCGAACAACATTCAAGTGTTCTTACCGGAATATCAAGTGAACGGAAGAAATCAACTGAATTCTGCCAAAGTGTGTCATACCACTTCATACTCTCTTCGGGCTTACAAACAACAATCATTTCTTGCTTTTCAAACTGATGAATTCTGTAAACACCGCGTTCTTCAATGCCGTGTGCACCAACTTCTTTACGGAAGCAAGGGGAGTAGCTTGTAAGAGTTTTGGGAAGTTCATCTTCGGGAATATGGCTGTCAATAAACTTACCAATCATTGAGTGCTCGCTTGTACCGATAAGATAAAGGTCTTCGCCCTCAATTTTATACATCATATTTTCCATTTCTGCAAAGCTCATCACGCCTGTTACAACGTCGCTTCTAATCATAAATGGAGGAATATAATAGGTAAAGCCACGGTCAATCATAAAATCTCTTGCATAAGAGAGAATTGCTGAATGAAGTCTTGCAATATCACCGCAAAGGTAATAGAAACCGTTACCGCTTGTTTTTCTTGCAGAATCAAGGTCGATACCGTTAAGGCTTTCCATAATATCAACGTGGTAGGGGACTTCGAAATCGGGAGTTACAGGCTCACCGTAACGCTGAATTTCAACATTTTCGCTGTCGTCCTTACCAATCGGCACACTATCGTCGATAATGTTAGGAATAACAAGCATAATTTTGCGGATTTCTTCGTCTAATTCGCCCTCTTTAACCTGAAGTGCATTAAGCTCGTCCGCAATATCCTTAACCTTCTGCTTAACAACCTCTGCCTCGTCGCGTTTGCCCTGTGCCATAAGTCCGCCGATTTCTTTACTTACGGAATTACGAAGTGCACGAAGCTCATCGCCTCTGCCTTTTGCAGCTCTGTATTCAGCATCAAGCTCGATTACCTTATCAACAAGGGGGAGTTTCTCATCCTGAAACTTTTTCTTTATATTTTCTTTAACCGCATCGGGATTAGTTCTTAAAAACTTTATATCTAACATAATTGTTTTCCTTTCATTATTCTTTGTCGAATTCTTTAGCGAGTTTTGTCAAATCCTCTTTACCGAAGAATTCGAATTCGAGAGTGCCTTTATGACCTGAGCTTGACAAATAAACCTTAACTTTTCTGCCAAGAATATTTGTGAGGGCAATCTCAACCTCGTCATAGAATTTATCTCGTTTTTTCTCACGCTTTTTCGGTGTTGGTTTTTCACCCTGCAAAGCGTATTTTACCATTTTTTCAACCTGACGTACTGAAAGCTCGTTTGCAATTACGCTTTCTGCAATGCGAAGCATTTCTTTTTCGTCGTCAAGGCTTAATAATGCTCGGGAATGTCCCGCTGTGATTTTACCTTCACTCAATAATGTCAATACAGATTTGGGGAGTTTGAGCAATCGGAGTGTATTTGTAACTGCAACGCGAGATTTACCAACACGGTCTGCAGTTTCTTCCTGTGTAAGCCCATAGGTTTCAATAAGAGATTTAAGCCCCTCTGCTTCTTCAACGGGGTTCAAATCTTCACGCTGTAAATTCTCAATAAGAGCAAACACGCTTGCTTCTTCATCGCTCATTTCACGGATTGTTACGGGAACCTCGTGAAGACCCGCAATATGAGCCGCACGCCAACGACGTTCACCGGCTACAAGCTGATAACTGCCGTCCGACATAGGACGAACGAGCAAGGGCTGAATTATACCGTTTTTCTCAATACTTTTTGCAAGTTCATTAAGTGCACTTTCATCAAAAAGTTTACGTGGCTGGTCACGGTTTGGCTCAATTTCATGAATTGCAAGTTTTACGGCAGATGTACCGTTTTCTGTTGCGGAATTATCAAGAAAAAGAGCATCTAAGCCTGTGCCTAATCCGCCTTTTTTAGCCATTCTCATTCACCTCATTTTTGCTGGGATAAAAATTCCTCTGCAAAATCGTTATAAGCGATTGCACCTTTTGAATTCTTATCATAATACATAATCGGCTCACCAAAAGACGGAGCCTCTGAAAGTCTTACATTTCGCGGAATTGTGGTTTTATAAACTTTATTCGGGAAAAACTTTTTGATTTCGCTTACTACCTGTTGTGTAAGGTTAAGTCTGCCATCATACATTGTCTGCAAAACACCCTCAAGTTCAATATGGGGGTTATAAAGTCTTTTAACCTGACGAACGGTGGCCATTAACTGTGCCAGACCCTCAAGTGCATAAAATTCACACTGTACGGGAACTAAAAATGTATCAGAAGCCGTTAAAGCGTTGATTGTTATAAGACCGAGAGAGGGGGGACAATCAAAGAAAATGTAATCATATTTATCCCAAAGCTGTGCCACCGCAATTTTTAATCGGCTTTCACGCTTTTCTATTTCAATTAGTTCAACCTCTGCACCCGCAAGATTCAAATCGGCGGGAATAACATCAACATTTTTAAACGGTGTTTTTACAACCACGTCATTGGCATTTATGTCCTTGACAAGAATATCATAGGACGAATTGACAATTTTGCGTTTGTTTATACCAAATCCGCTTGTGGAATTACCCTGGGGGTCAATATCTGCAAGCAACACCTTAAAGCCTTTAGCACCCACTGCGGCTGCAAGGCTCACGGCAGTTGTAGTTTTACCCACTCCGCCTTTCTGGTTAATAATTGAAACGACTTTTGCCAAGAAATCCCACTCCGAAATGGTAAAAAGGTACTTTTTTCGCACCCAAATACCCGATTTTACATAAGTATAACATATATTTTTATAAAATAAAAGTAAAAAAGCAGATTTTTTACAAATTTATAATAATTTACAAAATTTTCTAAATATTGCTTACCAATGTTTCACGTGGAACAAGTTAAGTGTCATTCTGAGGAGCAACGCGACGAAGAATCTCGTTGTTTTATATTTTGGTTGGTTGAGATTCTTCGCTTCGCTCAGAATGACACAATAAACATACCTTATGAGAACAGCAAAAGACTCCCTTGCGGGAGCCTTTCGCTGTGGATGTGGGGTGTGAAAGAGAAGGATATGGGTGGCTTTCGCCACTGTATAAAATCACTCGACATCGGGGGATGGAGTGGTTTTATCAAATTAAGTTGCAATCTGCTTGATGTTATCATCAAGTTTCGGAATTCGCACAATGTACTCAACATACTCATCGGTTTCAGTCTTGACTGAATCTGCATCAATACCTGCTCTACGCATAGTATCTACCGCATTGTTAAGTGTATTTATAAAAATACGAATGTCCTTGAAGCCTTTAAGCACTTGTCGTTTGGGATTTTCATTCTTACGAAGCATCTGGTCTATAAGCGTTTCGGTTTCGCCCACATTCAAGTGCCTTTCAATTATTATTGATAATGCACGCGAGCGTTGAACTTCGTCTGTTAATGATAATAACGCTCTCGCGTGACGCTCGGTGAGTCCTGCACGGCTAATCTGATAACGCATTTCGTCGCTGAGTTTCAATAATCTTAATTTATTTGAAAGAGTGGACTGTGCTCTGCCAAGCCTTTTACAAAGTTCGTCTTGACTCATACGGTAATCGGTTACAAGAGTCGCAAGAGCTTCTGCTTCTTCAAAATAATCAAGATTTTGTCTTTGCAGATTTTCAAGGACTGCAAACACGGCGGAGTCGGTTTCAGAAATCTCGGTAACAATGCAGGGTACTGTCGCAAGCCCGATAAGTCGGGAGGCTCGCAATCTGCGTTCGCCTGCAATAAGTTCATATTTTCCGCCCTCAAGCGAACGAACAAGCAAGGGCTGAAGAATACCGTTTGTACGAATACTCTGTGCCAATCCCTCAAGCTCATCATAATCAAACCTTTTTCTCGGTTGATTTGGATTTGGGAGAATGTCGGTTTGAGGTATTAACATTATTTTGTTTTCTCGCTTGTCTTTATTCTGTCGTCGCATAAGAAAAACCTCCGCAGTGCTTGTCCTTGATTACAAGTTTAGCACTACGAAGGCTTGTTTGTAAAGAAAATCCGTTCGCCCGAAATGGTTTGTTATCAACGGTTTTCGCTATTATTTTAAAGGTTTTTTCGCGATTTGTGCAGATGGTCTTGGATATTTTGTCGGGGTTTGCGAATTCTTTTTAATTTTAATTATTCTGCGGGGCATATTTTCGACTAAATCGAACACAATATCCTCTTCAATTTTTCCGCCCAATATACCAATAGCCTTTTTAGCCTCGCCGATTTCTTCATTACTCTCTGCAGATTTCATTGAAACAAAGCTTCCGCCTTGTTTAACGAACGGCAAGCAATATTCAGAAAGAACGGGGAGTGCTGCAACCGCACGTGCAGTTGCAAAATCATATTTTTCTCTGTATTTTGCAAGCTGTGCCGCTTCTTCCGCTCTCATGTGCAAAATTTCGCCCTGAACACCGCACTCATTCAAAACATTTTCAATAAAGCCTAATTTTTTGCGAGTACTGTCGAGAAATGTCATTTTTATGTCGGGGCGAGCAAGTTTTAATACAAGACCCGGAAAACCCGCACCTGTGCCAACATCAATAATCTTTGCATTTTCGGGAATATCCACATATTTAAAGATTGCAAGACAATCGGCAAAATGCTTGACTGTTACATCGTCAGGCTCTTTGATTGCAGTAAGATTAAAACTCTTGTTTGTTTCAATAAGCATTTCTGCAAATTTGTCAAGACGAGTAAATGCATCGTCGTCAATATTTATTTCAAATGGTTTAATTGTTTCGTAAAATAATTCTTTATTAAGCATAATTGTAATCCTTTACACAGATATGCCTTCCCCTTGAGGGGAAGGGGGACCGCTTGCGGTGGATGAGGTGTTTTTTTAATTACACCTCATCAGTCTCGCATACGCTCGACAGCTTCTCCTCAAGGAGAAGCCTTTTTATATATCATTCTTTGCAAGATAAATCAATAATACCGAAATATCTGATGGTGAAACTCCGCTTATACGGGAAGCTTGTCCAACGCTTTCGGGACGCACCTTTTTAAGTTTTTCTCTTGCTTCAAGGCGGAGAGAATAAACATCGTCATAATTTATATCCGCAGGAATTTTCTTAACTTCAAGTCGTCGCATTTCATTGACCTTTGCCTGCTGACGCTTAATGTATCCCTCGTATTTCAAGTCAATTTCAACTTGTTCAAAAATATCGGGAGTAAGCTTCGGTCGGGTTTTGTCAAATGGTGTAAGACATTCATAATCAAGTTGTGGGCGTTTAATAAGCTCTGCCAATCTTATGCCCGTTTTCATTGGTGCTGTTTCACGTGAAACAAGAACCTCATTGATTTCAGGCGAGGGGGCAATGGTAATACTCTCAACTCTTTCACGCTCTTGCTTTATAAGTTCCATTTTCTTGCAGAAACGGTCATATCTCTCTTGTGATACAAGTCCTTGCTCATAGCCTAACTGCGTAAGACGAATATCCGCATTATCCTGACGAAGTAAAAGTCTGTATTCGCTTCGTGAGGTCATCATTCTGTATGGGTCTGAACAACCCTTTGTTACAAGGTCGTCAATGAGTGTACCGATATATGAGCTTGCACGGTCAAGAATAAATGGTTCTTTACCGTTGATTTTGTTATAAGCATTAATACCCGCCACAAGTCCCTGTGCCGCAGCTTCTTCGTAACCCGATGAGCCGTTGAACTGACCTGCACCGAAAAGATTTTCAATATTGCTGAATTCTAACGATGCTTTGAGTGCCAAGGGGTCAACGCAGTCATATTCGATTGCGTAAGCAGTTCTCATAACCTCAACATTCTCAAGTCCTTTGATACTTCTCAAGAATTTAAGTTGAACATCCTCGGGAAGTGATGATGACATACCCTGCAAATACAATTCTTCGGTATCAAGTCCGCAGGGCTCAATAAAGAGTTGATGTCTTTCTTTTTCACTGAATCTCACAATCTTATCTTCAATACTGGGGCAATATCGGGGGCCAACACCCTCAATTTTTCCCGAATAAAGAGGTGAGCGGTGAATATTTTCAAGAATTATTCTTTTTGTTTCTTCGTTTGTATATGTAATATGGCAAACAGATTTATTCTCGGGCAATTCTGTTGTATCAAATGAGAATGGAACAATCTGCTCATCGCCCTCTTGTATTTCTAATTCAGAAAAATCAACACTACGTCTATTAACTCGCGATGGAGTTCCTGTTTTAAATCTTCGCAGCGGAATATTCATTTTTTTGAGTGCCTCTGTAAGTCGGGTTGCGGCAAACATACCGTCGGGACCACTTTCATAAGACACATCACCAATATAAATTCTTCCGCCCAAAAATGTGCCGGTTGCGAGAATTACTGCCTTTGCAGAATAAATCGCTTCAAGTTGAGTTTTAAGCATAAATAAATCGCCCTCTTTATAAAGGTCAACTATTTCTGCTTGTTTCATATCAAGGTTTTCTTGCAATTCAAGAGTGTGCTTCATATATTTGGAATATTCGCGACGGTCAATCTGGGCACGCAAGGAATGAACCGCAGGGCCTTTGCCTCGGTTAAGCATTCTTGTCTGTATGGAATTTTTATCTGCGGCAATACCCATTTCACCGCCGAGAGCGTCAATTTCACGAACAAGATGTCCCTTTGATGTACCGCCGATTGACGGGTTACAAGGCATATTGCCAACCCAGTCCATATTTATTGTGAAAATCACCGTTTTAGCACCAAGTCGAGCAGAGGCGAGTGCGGCTTCAATACCCGCATGACCTGCACCGATAACGGCAATATCATATTCTTTTGCAAAATATTCCATAATTATTCCTCAAAATAAAATAGCGGTAAGTATTCCTACCACCGCCATTATTTTTATTCTTCTGTTACTGCACTGCGGATTTCAACTTTACCGTAAAGTGAACCACCGTCAATATCACTCTTGGGAGCTCTATCGGGAGAAATTTCGGGCTTATAAGCTTCTTTTCTCTCGCGTCTGCCACCGTTACGATTATTTTTTCCGCCACGGTTACCACCGTTTCTTGCACCCTCAACAGGTGTAATTACAACTCGTCTGTCAAGGTCTGAACCTACTGAATGAGAAGTTGCACCCTGCACGTCCTGAACGGCTGTGTGGATAATTCTTCTCTCATAAGGATTCATTGGTTCAAGAGAAATGTTTCTTCCCTGACGAACTGCCTTCATAGCAGTTTTACGAGCAAGAATTTTAAGAGTTTCTTCACGCTTTGCACGGTAATTGCCAACGTTGATTGCAACTCTCTTATAACTCTGATTACCCTTATTAGCCATCATTCTTGCAAGGTACTGAATAGCATCAAGAGTTTCGCCACGCTTACCGATAATAATACCGTAATCATCGCCACAATCAAGCTCAAAGTAAATTTCTTCTTCGTTTGACATTTCTTTGATTTCGCACTCTGTCATTCCAAGACCGAGAACGATTGACTTGATATAATCAGCAGTTTCCTTATAAAGATTTGTTTCAACAAGAGGAAGTTCGGGGTTTTCTACCTTTTCTTCTTTCATTTCTTTTTTAGGCTCTGCCTTTTTTTCTTCTTTTTTAGCCTCATTCTTCTGCTGGGGCTTTTTATTGTCATTTTTCTTGTGATTTTTGTTATTATGCTGTTTCTTTTCGGGTTTTGGGTCACTGACTTCGATTGTTACTTTAACCTTTGCAGGACTACCGCCGAAAAGACCAAGAAACTTCTTTGCAGGAATCTGTAAAACTTCAACGTTGAAATCGTCAAAATCGCTGATGCCAAGCTCAAGCATAGCAGCAGTCTTTGCAGCCTCAACCGTAGTACCGGTTCCGATTGCTTCTTTAATCATATTACACCTCGAATTATTTTTCGTCGTTCATTTTTTCTGCAGCATTTTTGAGTACTTTTTCTCTTGCACGACGATTTATTGTTTCATCAACCATTGATTTTGCAAGCATCTTTTTAGGTGCAAAAATTTTGTTTGTAATTACCATCTGAATGAATGAAAGAGCAGATGAAATGATAATGTACACACCAACGCTTGCAGGGAAAAGGAATGAGAAATAAATACTCATTGCAGGTGTCATAAGTGACATACATCCCATTGATGGGTTTTTAGCCATTTCAGGATTTGTCTTTTTCTGTCTGATATAAGTATAAACACCCATTGCAAGAGATGTTAAGCCTGTAAGAATAGGGATAAGCCATAATAAATCCCAACCCATTTTAACATCGGGAGTTCTTGAAAGGTTTACACCAAAAATTGTAAAATTGTCGATAAATGTATCGATTTTACTGATAACTTCAGCAGGCACACCGCTGAGTTTACCATCGGCAACAAGAGTATCAAAATGCTCGATAATAATAGACTCAAGTCTGTATTCTGCATTTGATGTGTCACCATTTTTAGGAATAAGGCTTGTATAAGCCTCCAGTGTTCTTCCTGCATCCTTAATTACATTAAGAACACTTTCTTCAATACGAAGAACATAAGAAAGAATCTTGTAGTTTACCGAATAAACACCCATCATAACAGGTAACTGAATAAGCATGGGAAGGCAACCGCCGGTCATTGATGAATAGCCTTCTTTTGCATAAAGCTCATTCATCGCCTCGTTCATTTTCTGCTGATTACCGGCATATTTTTCTCTGATTCGTTTGATTTTCGGTTGCATTCTCTGGGTTTTAACCATACTCTTTTGTTGCTTAATCGAGGACGGGAGTAAAAGAAGCTTAACGCAAATCGTCATAAGCAACAAAGAAAGAAGATAATTATTACTTAAATCATAGAAAAAACCTATGAGATAACCGAATGGTATTGAAAATACGTTTCTGATAAAATCCATTTTGTCCTCCAAGTTTTTTTAGGACTCATTTTTTTTGTTTTTTCTCGGGAACGGGGTCATACCCGCCGGGAAAAAGGGGATTGCACCGTAATAGTCTTAAAACGGAAAGAAAGGAACCTTTTAAAATTCCAAATCTTTCAATTGCTTCTAAAGCATACTGTGAACAGGTCGGGTAATAACGGCAACGAGGCCCGAATAAAGGGGAAATTTTTCTTTGATAAAAACGAATTGCTTTAAGCATCAGTTTTTTCATCAATAACCCCTGCCTTTTTCAGATGAGTGAGCATTACATCTGCCAAATCGCCGCTTTTAATAAATATTGTTTTAGTACGAGCTACAAAAACAAAATCGTAATTTCCGCAAATTTTATCTTCAATCATACGATAAGCTGCACGTATAACTCGCCTTGCACGGTTACGCTCAACAGCATTACCAATTTTTTTTGAAGTAGTTATTCCTACACGACAAATTCCCGCACGGTTTTTCATTACATAAGAAACCAGTGCAGGACTCTGAAATGATTTTCCTCTGCCATAAAGTCTGAGGAAATCACAGTTGTTTTTAATTGTTACTGTCCGTTTCAATTTCTAAAACCCGAACCGACAAAAATTAGTATGTCAGCTGCTTTCTGCCCTTCGCTCTTCTGCGGGCAAGTACCTTTCTGCCGTTTCTGTCAGACATTCTCTTACGGAAGCCGTGCTCCATCTTGCGATGACGCTTCTTTGGCTGATAAGTTCTCTTCATTTTTACTCCTCCGTTTCATAATTTAGTCACACATTGTAAAAATATCTGCGGATAGACATTATATAAAAAAAAAGTCAACTTGTCAACTTATAAAATTTATATGTATTTTTTCAATATATTCGGTTAAAAGTCTTATTTAAAATATTTTTCAACAATATATTGTGTTTTTTGTCGAAAAAATTACTAAAAAAATTTAAAAATAAGTTTTTAAGATAAAAAATAAGCCAAAAATTTCACTATAAATTATATATATAAATAGTATATATTTATTATATTTTCCATTGAAATTCATTTAAAAGTGTGCTAAAATTGATTATGTATGAAATTGGGTTACTACACTTAAAAGCACCCAAAACGCCAAATAGGGCATATTTTATTGAAATTACAGCATTTACCCTTGTTTTTATAAATTTTAAGAAAGGATGAAACATTTTGAATTCTTATTCTCAATTTTGGGAAACAATCTGCAATTACTGTAAAGATAATATGGAATCAAATACCGCTTATGAAATGTGGATAAAGCCTTTAAAGCTTATTAAACTTGAAGCTGACAGAGTTATTATTGCGGCAGAGCTTTTTAAAATAAATGTTTTAAAAGACCGTTACAGCAGACTTTTAAAAGAAGCATTTTTAAATATTATGGGCTTTGATGTGGATATTGACATTATCCCCTTTGAAAATATTCCTGAAGAAAAACCACAGGAAAAACAGAACACAGGATTTGCAAGTATTGAAAAAGAAAAACTTACTTTTAATAATTTCATTGTCGGTCCTTCAAATAAATTTGCTTATACCGCATCAATGAGAGTTGCCGAAAACCCGGGTTCAGTTTTTAATCCGCTTTTTATTTATGGAAATTCAGGTCTTGGTAAAACTCATCTTCTCAATGCAATTATTGAAAAATTAAAGAATAATAATTCAAATGCAAATATTGTCTATACCACAAGTGAAAATCTCACTAACGAGTTAGTTTTTGCTTTAAATACAAAAACAACTCATGATTTTCATCATAAATACAGAGATTGTGACGCATTGCTTATTGACGATATTCAGTTTATTGCAGGCAAAGCACAGACAGAAGAAGAAGTTTTTCATACATTTGACACTTTAATAAAAGCAGGAAAACAGATTGTTCTTACATCTGATAAACCACCAAGTGCAATTCCAAAAATAGAAGACAGACTCAAAACACGCTTTGAAAGCGGTCTTCTTTGTGATATTCAACCACCCGATTTTGAAACAAGAGTTGCAATTATTAAAAATAAAGCAAATTATCTTAATTTTCAAATTCCCGATGATGTGTGCTTCTTTATTGCAGAGAATATCAAGGGTAATATTCGTCAGATGGGAAGCTCTGTTAAAAATATTTACGCTTATTGCTCATTCAACAATGTTGTCCCCACAGTTGAAATTGCAAAGGATGTTCTTAAAGATATTCTTATAACAAGTCAGCCTGTAAGCGTTGTTGTTGATAACATACTTGAAAAGGTTTCATTTACATTCGGTGTTACTGTTGAACAGCTTAAAAGTGAACGCCGTGATGCAAATATAAATAATGCTCGTCAGGCTGCAATGTACATAATACGCGAAATTACTGATTTATCACAGGATGAAGTCGGTAAGGTATTCGGAAGAAATCATTCAACCGTAAACTCATCACTTAAAAATGTACAGAATAAAATCAACACCGACGGTAAATATAAAAATCTTATCAACGAAATTATTAAGAATATAAATGACTAAGATTTCGACAGTTTATAAGTTTTCAACATTTCAGTTTTCAACAAGTTAAATTTCTACTTAAAAGCTGACATTAACTCGAAAAGTTTTCAAAGGCTGTTTTTATTTAAAAAAACATTGATTTTGCTTACATTATCATAGTTTTCAACAATTTGAACCGCCTCTACTACTAATACTATTACTTATTTATTTTTTATTTATTAAAAAAGGAGAATGATTATGAAATTTATATGTTCCTCACAAATTCTCAGCGAAGCATGTATGAATGTGCAACGTGCTACATCTACAAAATCTTCAAATCTTCCTACAATCGAGGGTATTTTAATAAAAGCTGAAAATGACAGAATTATGCTCACAGGTTATGACCTTGAAATGGGTATTATCACATCTGTTGAAGGCAGAGTTGAACAAACAGGCAGTATTATTCTTAATGCTAAAATTCTTTGCGATATTTTGAGAAATGCTCCCGATGATTTAGTTTCAATTGAATGTGACGAGCGTCTTATCTGTAAAATTAAGAGCGGTGATTCTGAATTTTCAATCACAGGCTTTTCAGAGGCAGATTATCCTGAACTTCCATCTGTTTCAGGCGGTTTCCCAATTGTTATCAATGGTGAAATTTTAAAAGATATGGTTAGAAAAACTATTTTTGCTACTGCAGATAACGGTGCAAAAATGGTACATACAGGTGTGCGTTTTGAGGTAACAAATGAAAATATCCGTCTTGTTGCAGTTGACGGCTATAAGCTTGCTATCAGAAATGAAAAAATTGACTATGTTGGCGAAGAAAAAGTATTTATTATTCCAAAGAAAACACTTAATGAAGTTGTAAAGCTTGCAGGTGACGGAGAAGAAACAGTTTCAATGGTAGTTGCTTCTCGTCATATTATGTTTGAATGTGGCAGATATGTTATTGTTTCTCGTCTTCTTGAGGGTGAATTCTTAAGCTATAAGAGTGCTATTCCCACAACTGCAAAAACAGAGGTTAAGGTTAACACAAGAAAACTTATCAGCAGTATTGAAAGAACTTCACTTATCATTACTGAAAGAATTAAGAGTTATGTAAGATGTATTTTTGATACAGATTCAATCAGAATTTCAAGTACAACTGCTCTCGGTACTGCGAATGATAGATTACTTGCAGATATTCAGGGTGAAAGAGTTGAAATCGGCTTTAATAATAAATATCTTCTTGATGCACTTAAGGTTTGTGATACAGATGAAATCACACTTCGACTTAACGGTGCAACTTCACCTATTATTATGGTACCCGAAGATGACGGCTCATTAATTTATGAGAGAAACTTCTTGTTTATGGTACTTCCCGTAAGGATGAACTAATTTATGAAAAAGATTTCAGTTCGAGTTAAACAAAAAGAACGCCGTGAAATTAAAATTGACTCTGATTTTATAAGACTTGATTCACTTTTAAAGCTTTGTAATGCGGTTATGACAGGCGGTCACGCTAAAATTGTAATTCAAGAGGGCGAAGTTAAGGTAAACGGCGAAATCTGTACTGCCCGCGGTAAGAAAATCCGCGTTGGCGACGAAGTTTTATTTGACAATGTAATTTATGAGGTTGTCTGAATGTATATTAGCGAAATAAAAGTTGAAAATTTTCGTAATATCGACTTTATGGGGATTTTTCCAGATAAAGAAATAAATGTAATATATGGGCAAAATGGGCAAGGTAAAACAAATCTTTTAGAGGCAATCTGGCTTTTTACGGGTTGTAAAAGTTTCAGAACTTCAAAGGATAGTGAGCTTGTGCAGTTTGAGAGTGAAAATTCAAAAATTTCAATGAGTTTTCAGACTGAACTTCGCGAAAATAATGCCGCAATTTTTATTGATAAAAAAAGAACGGCAAATTTAAACGGCGTAAGTCTTTCTTCCCCTCGCGAGCTTATCGGAAAATATTATGCTGTTGTATTTTCGCCCGTACATTTATCCCTTATTAAAGACGGACCTTTAAACAGAAGAAAATTTATTGATACTGCTATCAGTCAGACCGATAATATGTATGCTAAAAAACTTACATATTTTAATCATTTGATAAGTCAAAAAAATGCACTTTTAAAAAATGCGGCAGAAAATCCGTCACTTTTAGATACTCTTGATATTTGGGACGAAAAAATTGCCTTTGCGGGTGCAGAAGTAATAGTTGACAGAATAAATTATATTAAAATGTTGCAAGCAAAGGCTACTGAAATTTATTCGGGTATTTCCGGGGAAAAAGAAGAACTTAAAATTAAGTATTTAAGCAATGTCCGTTATGAAAGTGAAGAAAAACAGGATATTGCAAGAATATATTTTGAAAACTTACAAAAACACCGCCCGAATGATTTGTATTTAAAAAATACAACATCAGGTCCGCACCGTGATGACATTGAAATTTTAATAAACGGAATTTCGGCAAGAAAATTTGGCTCACAAGGTCAACAAAGAAGTGCATCACTCAGTTTAAAACTTGGTGAAGCAGAAATCATTAAAGATTTAAAAGGCGAACATCCTGTTATTTTGCTTGATGATGTTATGAGTGAGCTTGACAGCACGCGACAGAATTACATACTTAATAAAATGACAGGTAAGCAAGTATTTATCACTTGTTGCGAAAAAGAAACAGTTTCCCGACTTTGTGCGGGTAAGGTATTTAAAATAGAAAGCGGAAAAGTGGTGGGCTGATGTATCTTGAATTAGGTCAGGAAACAGTTATAACCGATAAAAATATTTTAGGTATTTTTGACCTTGATAATACAACGGTCAGTAAAGCCACAAGAGAATATATAAACACAGCATCAAAAAACGGTGAATGTATAACGGTATCATTTGAAGAATTGCCAAAATCGTTTATTGTTACCGATGACGGCAATAAAAGAAAAATTTATATTTCACCCCTTAATACATCAACAATATTTAAGAGAATAAAATAAGTCATATTTTTGACGGAGGAAAAAAATGAGCGACCAGATTAAAAACATTGAAGAACAAGAGGTTATGGATACGGTTGTAACCGAAACTTATGACGCCTCTGCCATTCAGGTTCTTGAAGGGCTTGAAGCGGTAAGAAAACGTCCCGGTATGTATATCGGTTCAACGGGTCCTAAAGGACTTCATCACCTTGTATATGAAATTGTGGATAACTCTATTGACGAAGCACTTGCGGGTTATTGTACTCATATTGAAGTTGAAATTTTACCCGATAATATTATTACAGTACGCGATAACGGCCGTGGTATTCCTGTTGGTATTAATGAGCAACAAGGACTTCCTGCAGTTACTGTTGTTTTGACTGTGCTTCACGCGGGCGGTAAATTCGGCGGTAGCGGTTATAAAGTATCGGGTGGTTTGCACGGTGTTGGTTCATCAGTTGTAAATGCTCTTTCAGAGTGGTTCGTTGTTGAAGTAAGCCAGAACGGTCATATTCACCGTCAAAAATTTGAACGCGGTAATATTGCAACAGACCTTGAAATCGTAGGGGACACAGACGAAACAGGAACATTTATTATGTTCAAGGCTGACCCTGAAATCTTCACAGAAACAACTGTTTATGAATATGAAGTTTTACAACGCAGACTTCGTGAGCAGGCATTCCTCAATGCCGGTCTTTCAATTACACTTACCGATAAGCGTGACGAAGAAAATATCGTAACAGAAAATTTCTGTTATGAGGGTGGTATTAAATCTTTCGTTGATTATATCAACACAAGCCGTGGTCTTACTCCTGTTGCAGATGATATTATGCATTTCACAACAGTAAGCGGTGACAGAAGTGCAGAAGTTTCAATCTCATATAATGACGGTTACAATGAAATTATTTTGAGCTTTGCCAACGGTGTTCGTACAATCGACGGCGGTACTCACGAAAATGGTTTCAAAACTGCACTTACAAGAGTATTTAATGAATACGGAAGAAAATTCAAACTCTTAAAGGATAACGACAAAAACCTTTCAGGTGATGATGTCCGTGAGGGTCTTACTGCCGTTATCAGCGTAAAACTTACAGAAGCAGAATTTGAAGGACAGACTAAAGGTAAACTTGGAAATACAGAAATGCAGACTATCGTATCAAAAATGATATACGATAAGTTGATGACATATTTTGAAGAAAATCCGTCAGTTGCAAAGGCTATTTTCAATAAAGCACTTGATGCGTCAAGGGCAAGAGAAGCAGCAAGAAAGGCTCGTGACAGTGCAAGAAGAAAATCTGCACTTGAAGGAAACTCACTTCCCGGTAAACTTGCAGATTGTATTGATAAAAACCCTGAAAATACAGAAATTTTCATCGTCGAGGGTGACTCTGCGGGCGGTTCTGCTAAAGAGGGCAGAGATAACAGAATTCAGGCAATTCTCCCACTTTGGGGTAAAATGCTCAACGTTGAAAAAGCAAGAATTGACAAGGTTATCGGTAACGATAAATTAACACCTGTTGTTACCGCACTTGGCACGGGTATCGGTGAAGAATTCAATATTGAAAAACTTCGTTACCACAAAATTGTTATTATGGCCGATGCTGACGTTGACGGTCAGCATATCAGAACACTTCTTCTCACATTCTTCTTTAGATATATGAGAGATTTGATTGACGGTGGATACATTTACATCGCACAACCACCGCTTTTTAAAGTTAGTAAAGGTAAACGTCACGAATATGCTTTCTCCGATGAGCAGAGAGATGCATTCCTTGAAGAAATGGGTTCAAACTGTGACGTTCAGAGATATAAGGGTCTTGGTGAAATGGACCCCGAGCAGTTGTGGGAAACAACAATGGACCCAGCAACTCGAACAATGCTTCGCGTAACACTTGAAGACGCAATGGAAGCAGACGAAACATTCTCAATTCTTATGGGTGATAAAGTTGAACCAAGAAGAGAATTTATTGAGAAAAATGCAAAGTATGTTAAGAATCTTGACATTTAAGAGGTAAGAAAATGAGTAAAATTAGTAATCCAAATTTAGGTGGTTACACACCACTTGAAGAACAGAATATTATAAATGTTGAGATTAACAAAGAAATGAGAGAATCATTTCTTAGCTACTCAATGGCTGTTTTGACTTCACGTGCACTTCCGGATGTACGTGACGGTTTAAAACCTGTTCACAGAAGAATTCTTTATACAATGTATGAAAATTCACTTTATCCTGACAAGCCACACCGTAAGTGTGCCGACACAGTTGGTTCTGTACTTGGTAGATACCATCCACACGGTGACGCATCTGTTTATGATGCAATGGTTCGTCTTGCACAGGATTTCTCAATGAGATATGTTCTTGTTGACGGTCACGGTAACTTCGGTTCAGTTGACGGTGACCCACCTGCCGCATACCGTTATACAGAGTCAAGAATGAGCAAAATCGCTCTTGAAATGCTTACAAATATCGATAAGGACACAGTTGATTTTACAACTAACTACGACGACCGTCTTAAAGAGCCAACCGTTCTGCCGTCAAGATATCCGAATCTTCTTGCAAACGGCTCAACAGGTATTGCTGTTGGTATGGCAACTAATATTCCGCCTCACAATCTTGGTGAATTGGTTGACGGTATCTGCTGTGTGATTGACAATCCCGATGCCGAGCTTGACGATATTATGGAGCATATCAAAGGACCTGACTTCCCCACAAGTGGTATTATTATGGGAAGAAGCGGTATTCGTGCTGCTTATGCAACAGGCCGTGGCAAGATTACACTTCGTGGCCGTGCAGAAATCGTTGAAAATGAGAAAAACGGACGCTTCCAGATTATTATCACTGAACTTCCTTATCAGGTAAACAAAGCAAGACTTATTGAGTCTATTGCAGATTTACACAAGGATAAGAGAATTGAAGGACTTTCCGATATCAATGACTATTCATCAAAACGTGGTGGCGGTATGAGAATAGTTATTGACCTTAAACGAGATGCTAATCCACAGGTTGTACTTAATCAGTTGTATCAGATGACACAGCTTCAGGTTTCCTACGGTATTATTCAGTTGGCACTTGTTAACGGTGAGCCTAAAATCCTCACACTCAAACAGATTATTGAAGAATACATTAAGTTCCAATGTGAAATTATTACAAGAAGAACACAGTATGACCTTAATAAAGCTCAAGCAAGAGAACATATTCTTGAAGGCCTTGCTCGTGCTATTGATATTGTTGATGAAATTATTGCCACAATCCGTGGTTGTAAGGGCGGACAAGCAGAGGCTAAAACCGCTATTATGGAAAAATTCGATTTCGACGAGCCACAGGCAGCCGCAATCGTTGCTTTCCGTCTTGGTCAGCTCGCAGGTCTTGAAATTCTTAAGATTATAGCAGAGCGTGACGAACTCCGAGCAAAAATTGCTGAATACCTTGAAATTTTAGGTTCAGAAACAAAGGTTAAAGAAATCTTAAAGGATGAGCTTTCTGCAATCGGTAAAAAATATAATGATGACAGAAGAACAGAAATCGTTAATGTGAGCGGTGAGGTTGATATTGAAGACCTTATTGCGGAAGAAGACTGCGTATTTACTCTTACAAAGATGGGTTACATCAAGCGTCAGCCAGTTGAAACTTATCAGGTACAGCGTCGTGGCGGTAAGGGTATCAAGGGTATGAGTCGTCGTGAAGAAGATGTTGCAGAAACAATGTTTATTTGTTCATCTCACGATTACATTCTTTTCTTCACCTCCGAGGGCAAAATGTACCGACTTAAAGGTTACGAAATCCCCGAGGGCACAAGAAACAGCAAGGGTATGAACATTGTAAACATTCTTCCCATTACTGCAGAAGAAAAGGTTACTGCAATGCTTCGCGTTCCCGATTTTGGCGAGGATAAATACTTCTTATGTATGGCTACAAAGAACGGTATTATCAAACGTACCGAGCTTGATGCTTATAAAAATATCCGTAAGAGCGGTATTATTGCTATCAATCTTGACGAGGGCGACGAGCTTCGTTGGGTAAAACTTACTGACGGTGAGCAGAATCTTATGGTTGCAACCCGCAAGGGTATGAGTATCTGCTTTAATGAAAATGATGCCCGTGCTATCGGCAGAACTGCTCGTGGTGTTCGTGCTATCACTCTCGGTGAGGGTGACGAGGTTGTGGGAATGGTTATTTTCGGTAACGAGGGTAAAGTTCTTACAATCAGTGAAAAAGGTTACGGCAGACGAAGTGATGTTTCTAACTATCGTGTTCAGAACCGTGGCGGTAAGGGACTTACAAACTATCATACAGAGCAGTACGGCGAAGTTTGTGCTATCGAAATGGTAGAAGAAACACAGGATATTATTATGATTTCTTCTGACGGAATTATTATCCGTCTTCCTGCAGAGCAGGTTAGAGAATGCAACCGTCCTTCAAAGGGTGTTATCCTTATGAAGACTAAAGAGGGCGAAAAGGTTGTTACAATTTCTCTTGCTCAGCACGAAGATGAAGACGAAGAAATTGAAAATGTGGAAACAGAGGTTGTTACAGAGGAATAATTTTTTCTGATGTGAAAGGAAAGATATTATGGAAGACAACAAAAAGGATTTAACGGAAATCGAAGAAACAACAGAAGAAGTTGTTGAAACTGAAGAAGAAAAAGTTGAAGAATCTGAAATTCAGCCCGAAACAACAACTGATGACAAGAAAAAGAAGAGAAAGAAAAAAGCACTTTTAATTATTCTTCCAATTCTTTCACTTGTTCTTGTGGCTGTGCTTGTAGTTGGCGGATTTATTATTCAAAAGTTAGGTCTTATTGAAATTGATACTCCCGAATCAACAACAATTAATCCTACTCAGGAATTCGTTGATGATGAAGATGAAACGCTTGACTTTGCCGAAATGGACGACGCAACAGGTAATGATTTCAGAGAAATTCTTAAAAATTGGGCTACCAACGGTGGCGACAAAATGAGCAACAAGAATGTAATCAATATTCTTCTTGTGGGCAGTGATGCTTCCGCAGAAATGGACGGCAGAGTTAATATTACCGAAAAAGGTAATACTGACGTTATGATGCTCGTTTCTATTGATAAGGTAAACGAAACAATCAAGCTTGTTTCGTTTATGCGTGACAGCTATACTTATATGGACCAGTTTGACCGTTATGCAAAGCTCAATGCGGCTTGTGCAAACGGTGGCCCTGCATATCTTGTAGAAACAATCGAAAATGACTATAAGATTGAAATTGACGGTTATGTAATGGTCGACTTTGACTCATTCCGTCAGGTTATTGACGTGCTTGGCGGTGTAAGAGTTGATGTGCCACAGTATGTTGCAAATCGTCTTAACTTGGGTAAAGAAACCGGCGACATTGCGTATGTTCCCGCAGGTGAAAATGTTCTTCTTACAGGTGAACAGGCACTTGCTTTCAGCCGAGTAAGAAAAACAGATGCTGACGGTGATGTAAGCCGTGTTAAGCGTCAACGTCAGGTTATAAATGCACTTATTGAAAAATGTCTTGATGCATCTCTTTCTGAAATTAACGAGGTTGCAGATGTTATTCTTGCAAATGTAAGAACAAATATTAGTCAGAAATCAATTCTTTCTTATGCGGCACAGGCAGTTTCAGGCGGATGGGCAAAGTTTGAAATTACAGAGGTTACTATGCCCACTCCCGATACCCGTTATGGTTATTCTTCACGCTCAACTGCTTGGATTTGGGTTGTTGACTATCCTCTTGCTGCACAGAAACTTCAGATGGAGCTTTATGGTGAATCAAATATTGTGCTTGATGAAGAAGGCAGAAAAACTGCAATCACAGTTATCGGCGGTTATGTTTCAAGAAAAACAACTGATAACTAACTGACAAACAAGGAGTTTTTTAATGGATAACAATTATAATCCTAACAGTCAGTTTGGCGGATGGGGTCAGGGTGCTTATGGCGGATATAATGCTCCCTACTATAATTATTACAACGAGCAATACGAGAAGCAAAAAGAGAAAAAGAACGATAAAAAATTACTTAAAACAATGGGTAATTGTTTTGGACTCAGTATAATCAGTTTTTCTGTTCTTGCAACAATTTTTGGGGTAATAATTGGCTTATTGTCGGGTGTTATTTCAAAAATTGAATTGCTTTATACTGATGACAATATGTCAATGGCATATCAGATTATTGCGTCCGTACTGTTTATTTTTCTTCCATTTGCCGTTGCTTATATCGTACTTAAAAAGAAAAAAATTGCAGGAATACTGCCAATGGGCACAACCTACAACAAAAAAGCCACAATAAGCCTTACAATGCTTTGTGTACCGTTGATGCTTTTTTCAACCTTTGCAATTAACTTTATATCAACAATTATTCAGAATATTTTTGGAATAACCTTTACAACAGGAGTTGAAGACCCTGCGATTATGGGTGTGGACGGATTTTTAATTGCCACACTTTCGACTGCTGTTTTGCCTGCGGTACTTGAAGAAGTGATTATCCGCGGAATTGTTATGCAACCCTTACGCCGCTTTGGCGATAAGTTCGCAATTGTGGCATCGGCACTCATTTTCGGTATTATGCACGGTAATATGGTGCAGATTCCTTATACAGTTGTGGCAGGCTTGTTTTTAGGTTATCTTGCAGTTGCAACAGGTAGCTTGTGGCCGTCAATTATTCTTCATTTTATAAATAATTTTTACTCGGTGGCATTGCTTGCAGTTTATGATAATTTTGGAGATACTGCAGGCTCAGTCGCATCAATTCTGTTTATCGGTTTGTTTATTGTTTCAGGAGTAGTGGGCGGATTGCTCTATTTCCCTATGAATTACAAAGCTAAATTGAAAAATGGTGTGGATACACTTAAAACAGGCGAAAAGTTTTCTGCTTTGTTTTTGAATGTGCCAATGATTTTTGCAATTATATTTTTATTGTTCCAGACTCTCGGAACTATTAAATTTTAACTATGGAAAAAATTGATTTTATGAAATATGCCCTGTCACTTGCCCGCCTCTCTGCCGAGGAGGGTGAAGTTCCCGTGGGTGCAGTTGTTGTTTGCGATGGAAAAATTGTCGGTGAGGGCAGAAACCGACGCGAAGTTGTGAAAAATGCTCTTCATCACGCAGAAATCGAAGCAATCAACAATGCCTGCAAAAATCTTGGCGGTTGGCGACTCTGGAAATGTGATTTGTATGTCACTTTGGAGCCGTGTCCAATGTGTGCAGGTGCAATTATAAATTCAAGAATAAAAAATGTGTATTTTGGTGCAACGGATACAAAAAACGGTGCTGTCGTTTCGGCGGCACGTCTTTTTGATATGAATTTTACCCATAAACCCTTGTATGAAGGCGGAATTATGGGTGAAGAATGTGCCGAAATTCTCTCAACATTCTTTAAAGATTTAAGAAAGAAGAAAGCGGGTGAGGAAAAATGAGCACAATAGCAGCAATTTCAACGGGCAGAGCACCCGGCGGTATTGGAGTTATAAGAATTTCAGGCGAAAACGCAATCGAAATCGGTGATAAAGTTTTTTCCTCATTCAACAATAAAAAGCTCTGTGAAATAGAGGGTTACTCCGCACTTTACGGCAAGGCTTATGACAACAAAGGCAATATTGATAATGTTGTAGCGTTGCTTTTTAGAGCACCTAAAAGCTATACCGGTGAAGATGTTGTTGAAATTTCTTGCCACGGAGGACTTTTTGTTACCGATAAAGTACTTAAAGCCGTTTATGATGCGGGGGCAATACCTGCAGAGGCGGGCGAATTCACAAAACGAGCATTTTTAAACGGAAAGATGGACTTAACAAGTGCCGAATCCGTTATGAATATTATTTCTGCACAGGGTGAACAGGCAGAAAAAATTGCCCTTGGAGTTT
Source organism: Candidatus Fimenecus sp. (assembly GCA_045543095.1). Classification (GTDB taxonomy): domain Bacteria; phylum Bacillota; class Clostridia; order Oscillospirales; family Acutalibacteraceae; genus Fimenecus. Next base: position 30,473 of record JAZQMC010000015.1, read on the forward strand.
TAGAGGGCAGACTTTTTAAAGAAATTAAGAAAATTAATGACAAATTGGTTTATGATTTGGCACTTCTTTCTGCTTGGGTTGACTATCCTTATGAAGAAATTGAAGATTTGTCAGATAATAATTTAAAAGAGCATATCGAAGACAGTATTAACAGTCTTGAAAAGCTCATAAATGACTTTGGCAAGGGGCAAATTATAATGGAGGGTGTTGACACCGCCATTGTGGGTTGTCCCAATGTGGGAAAATCCACACTTATGAATCTTCTTTCAGGTACGGAAAAATCTATCGTTACCGAAATTGCAGGTACAACAAGAGATATTGTAGAGGATACCGTTAATGTGGGTGGAATTACTCTTCGACTTGCTGATACCGCAGGTGTTCGTGAAACAGAAGATGTTGTTGAAAGCATCGGTGTTGACCGTGCGGTGAAAAGACTTGAAAGTGCCGAGTTAGTCCTTGCTGTTTTTGATGCAAGTCGTGAACTTAATGAGCAGGATAAGAAGCTTATTGAACTTTGCAAGGACAAAAAGGCTATCGGAATTGTCAATAAAATAGATTTAGACAAAAATCATCTAACAGAAAATTTGAAAGAAAAATTCGCTAAGTTAATTTTTATCTCAGCCAAAACAGGCGAGGGAAAAGAAGAACTTAGCAAAGCTATTGAAGATGTTTTAGGGACTGCAGATTTTGACACATCTGCAACTGCCATTGTCAATGACCGTCAATGTGATTGCTGTAAAAAGGCACTTGATGCGTTAAAAGATGCAGAAAATGCTCTCGAGTTTGGTATGACAATGGATGCGGTTACGGTTTGCCTTGATTCTGCCATTGAAAATCTTATGATTTTAACGGGCGAAAAGGCAACGGAACTTGTTGTTAATGAAATTTTTGCACAATTCTGTGTAGGAAAATAATGAATAGTTAATAATTATCTATATTGAAAAGAGGTTATATAAAATGAGTGAATGTAGCGGAAATTGCAGCAGTTGTTCATCAAACTGCGACAGCAAAAAACAGGATTTACGAATTCCCGGAAACCCAATGAGTGATGTCAAAAAGGTTATCGGTGTTGTAAGTGGTAAAGGTGGCGTAGGTAAAAGCTTTGTCACATCTTCACTTGCAGTTACAGCACAGACAATGGGATATCAGACAGCAATTCTTGATGCTGATATTACAGGCCCGTCAATTCCAAAGGCATTTGGTGTTCATGGTCAGCCTGAAGGGACAGCGGACGGAATGTATCCGTTGGAATCAAAGCTCGGTACAAGAATTATGAGTGTCAATCTTCTTCTCCAAAGAGAAGACCAGCCGGTTATCTGGCGTGGACCTGTTATTTCAGGACTTATTCATCAATTCTGGCAGGAAACTGTCTGGGGTGATGTTGACTTTATGTTTGTTGATATGCCTCCGGGAACAGGTGATGTTCCGCTTACAGTTTTCCAGTCACTTCCCGTTGACGGTATTGTGATTGTTACAACTCCACAGGATTTGGTTACACTTATCGTTAAGAAAGCAGTTAATATGGCAAAAATGATGAACGTTCCGATTATCGGTATTGTTGAGAATATGAGTTATTTTGAGTGTCCTGACTGTAACAAAAAGCACTATATTTATGGTGAAAGCAAGATTGACGAAATCGCAGCAGAATTAGGTGTTCCTGTTCTTGCAAAGCTTCCTATCAACCCTGCAAACGCAGCACTTGTTGATAAGGGTGCAATAGAACTCAGCGAAGAAAAACAGTTTATTAACGTAATCAAAATTATAGCAGAATAATTTAAGGTGGAGGGCAACCTCCACCTTTTTTGTATAACAAATTAGAGCTTTTCTGTCTCTTTTGTCATATTAAATGGTATGGCGGGGTCTTGACCCCGCTGAACAAAATGCACGACACACCTTTAAATCTTATACTACTTTAAGAATGTTCATTTTTTCTTTTTTTAGCAGGAATAAAAATGCACCAAGTGAAACAACACTATCAAAGGCATTACCAATGCCGAAAAGTAACGCGATTCCTATAAGTGACGGTGTCCATAAACCAGTTATATACAGTACGAACGCAGTACCATAATAAATAGTGTTAGTTATCACTGATTCAAAAAACATATAGTTGGTTTTGCCGAGTCCGTAAAATATTGAATCAAACACATTTTGGAATGCATACAGCACATAAAAACCGACCAAAACAAGTACTAATTCAAATAATTTATCTACATCGTTAAACTGCAAAACATTTGTCATAAATGGTTTCCAAAGTGGTATGCACACAAACCACAAGGAACAAATAATTGTTGTTATTCCAAAGTAGCCAATGGTGTTTTTTCGGATATTATCTTTATCGGTAGCAGTTTCTTGTTTTATTAGTTCACCAAGTTGTATAACGGGCAAAAGCAGCCACCCCCAGATAAAGTTGTTTGCAACCCAATAAGTGCCTTGTTCGCCAACAACATTAACCATTCGGGAAATCATAACCATATAAGCGACATTACGAACAAGAGATTCAAGCCCCGAAATACCGCCTATTTTTAAAAATTCTTTTACCCAAGTAAATTCGAGTTTTATTCCATTATAAATAACAATCTGCTCTTTTGAAAGTAGTGCAAGTGATATGGCAAGTAAAATAATATTTACAATTATATTCGAGTAACCAATTCCGTTCACACCAAGGTTTAATGATATAGGCAATGATGATACAAGGAATGTATCACAAATAAGGCTTAATACAAGTCTTGCAAAGGTTAATATATAAAGATATTTGCTTTTATTTATGGTTACAAGTGCAACAAGCGTGAATTGTGTAAGTATTAAAAATATATTTGCGATACTTTCAATGCGAATATATGTAGCTGATGCATCAATAATACTAACGTCTGTTGCCATAAGAGATAAAAGCGGTTTTGCAAAGTAGATGATGATAGTTGATAAAATAAAATAAATACTTACGGATAATAACATTCCCGTTTTTACGCGGTTGGTAAATTCTTTTTTATCATTTACGACCTTACCAACGAAATAAAACAACGGTAGAATAATCGCCTCGTTTATAATTTCATAAAGCAAATTAACCCAAGATAATTGCCCGGCGATTGAGAAAGAATATTCTCCGGGAAGAGAGCCGAGAAAAAACACACGCACCGTTGTATATATGGTAGGTGCTAATCCGAGGACTAAAAGTGCGAAATAGAGTTTGAGATTGATTCTTTTTAATGACAGTTTAATTTTGGAAAACATAATGTTAACCCCTTTACTAAATATTTGTAAAAGGACAAAAGAAAAGCATCTGCAATTAAATCGCAGATGCCTAAATAACGACAATTATCCCGTATTCGACGAGTCTGCGACCATAAGTGCATTTTGCCGAAAGTTACCGCAAGTCTGTCAGGTTTGCAGTAAGTTTCCCAGTTGCTAAGCAACCGCCTAAAGTCACTATTTACACTTGCATTATATCAACATAACTAGATGCAGTCAATACTTACTATATTTAAAAATATACTTTTACTTAATCGGTAGTCCTTTTTCAATGATTATCTAATCAATATAATGTCTTGGAAAGCACAAAACAAGTCCAGAGTGATATTACAAAAAGTCCTTCTGCAGGAATTGCAAGTTTTGTATAAGGGCATTTCCAACCTTTATCAACACAAAGGAAGATTGTTCTTGTTACAAAAACTGTTGTTGCGAAGAAAAGTCCGCCAATCATTGAATAGTACGGAGTTTTAAGTGCGAGCATAAGGAAAAGTAAAAATCCGCCCAAAGCACCTGAAATACCACCGTAGTAAACGCGGATTTCAGTTTTGCCTGCGTTATCGACAGGCTTAATTGAAAAACTTTCTGCATTTTTCAAAGGACTAATAATAAACACAATTGCCATACCGAAGAAATAAAGTATAAGACCGATTGTTGCAACACTTGCGGGAACATTTGACATTAAAATTTCTAACATAGTATTTCTCCTTTATACATTTACAGCAATTTTTTCTTCTTTTTTATCAAAGAAGGAGGTGAAATTGATTATAAATAAAAGTGCATAAGCTACCCACATAGGAAGATTTTCAATAAAGGCACTCTTACCGACGGTTACCAAAAGAACAAGCATAAGCAAAAGCACAGCAATAAAAATTATGGTTGCAATTATGTACTTCTTATCTTTCTGCTTACATTTGTGGAACAAGAAGATTATAACGCCTGCCGCACCTAAAAATGCAAAGATAAGCGCAGTTGCCCAGTGACCAAGGCAACGAGCAGTCATAACGAGGTCAAGCCCTGCTGACGGCACATTTACTGTTACAAAAATTGCAGCACAGCCAAGTGAGGTTACAACTACACCTGCCTTACCTTTATAATTATTCTTTCGATACATATAAAGTGTGTTTGTAAATATTGATAATGATGCAAGAACGCCCCAAGCTTTAAATTCCCAAGGATAACGAAGTCCGAGCATACTTGCTGTAACGTCAGTTAAAATGTTGCCGAATTGTTCAGGGAATGGCAAAAAGCCGTACCAAGTGATAAAAACAAAGCCAGCGATAAGATTTGCTACACAGAAAACAGTTGTCGCTTTTGTAAGTTTCTCTGCAAAGAGAATTTTTCTTATAAATAAACCATATAAGAAAAGCAATACAGTTGAAACAATTACCCAAAGCCAGAAAACAGTTGCGTTTTGATACAACGGTTCATAAAGCATACCGTCAAATTTTGCAATAAACTGGTCAGCGGGTAAAGACATATCCGCATCGGTTGGAATTATATATGGATATTGGTCCCAACTCATAAATAATGACATCCATAATCCGTAAACAATAGCAATAATTCCCCACATAGCTGTGTAAATTTTCATCATTTTTTTATTGTCTGTCATATCAATCACCTCATAGGTAAATTGTAGCATTTTGTAATCGCGTTTGCAATAAGTTATACGGGAAAAATAAATTTGAATTTGTCGAACAAAATATAAAATAAATTTTAATGATTATCGGTAGGGCGGGGTCAAAACCCTGCCCTACCGTTTTATGTATAATTTCAGTTAGACAAACCCTATTTTATTTAACTGTAACCTCACATTCCTATTTGTGCATTTTGCACTTGAAATATAAAAATTCTTTGTGCAACATTAAGTGTTAAAATTTTAACACTATTTATTGACAAATTTTAGCACGCGTGCTAATATAGGATACGTACTAAATTAGTACGCGTACTAATTTTTGTGAGAGGTGAAAGATTTGGCTCGCAGAAAATCGAATTTAACGAAACTTGAAATTATGCAGGTTGCGATACGGATGTTTCTTGAAAAAGGCTTTACCAGCACATCAGCAAAAGCAATTAGTAATGAGCTTAATATCAGCACAGGTAACTTAACGTTTTATTACCCCACAAAAGAACATATACTTTTAGAGCTTACAAAAGACATTACACAGTTCCATACAAAGAGTATAGACAAGATTTTAAAAAATGAAAAAAACGATTTGTATTCATATTGTTGGGAAGTTACAGCACAAATTGTTCTTTGTGAAGAGAATGAGCAGGCAAAAGATATTTATCTTGCAATTTATTCTCATCCCTTAACACTTCAATACGTAAAGGATTGGACAGCCGAAAAGAATCAAAAAATACTCGGTGAAAGACTTTCTGATTGGACGCTCGAACGATTCCGTAGGGTTGAAAATGTAACCTGCTGTATTGAGCGAAGTGCATTAACCGAGGCCTGCACCGATGCTTATACAATAGAAGATAAAATACGGCTTATTTTAACTTGTCTTTTAAAGATTTACGACATCAGTTTTGAAGAACGCGAAACAGTAATCAAAAAAATTCTCGAAACCGATTATCACAAAATGGGTCACGATTTATTAAAACGACTAACACGATATGTTGAAAATCAAAACAAACAAGCTTTAAGTGAAGCAATAAACGAAATTAAAACAATATAAGTAAAATATACCTTTAAGGAGGCTTAAATATGAAATCAAAAACAAGAAAATTTTTAGCAATAATTATGGTGGTGGCAATGTGCTTTGGTATGTTGTCGGTAACTGCGTTTGCAGAGGATAGCACGAGCATTTACAACCTTTTCGTTGGCGGTGTAGCCGTTAATGAAGATAACCTTGACGACATTTTAGGTGATGGTACAGCAAGCTATAATCCTGATACGAACGAGCTTTATTTAGACGGTCTGGACATCACAGAAGGTTATGCAATGGATGAATACACTAATGTTGGTATTCTTGCAGGTCAAGATTTGAATATTGTGCTTGCAGACGGCTCGGACAATATAATCACTACACCCGCTAACGAGCTCACATACGGTATTGGTGTGGCGGGAAGCCTGTACATTTCAGGCGACGGCACATTATACACCTCTTGCGACGCGGTTAGCGGTGACTATAACTATGCTGATAGCTACGGCATTTTTGCAACAAACGGTGTGTATGTTGAGGGTGCAAGTGTTTATGCCCTTGGCGGTAATATTAATATAAAAGGCCGGGCTCAAAGCTCAGGTGTTTATACTTTTGGTGACATAAGCGTTGATTTTGACGGTGCCTTGATTGCAGAGGGCGGAAATGTAACAGCAGATACTGCTTATAGTGACGGTATTACAGCTTATGCAAACAACATTATTTACGATACTGACGATGAAAATGCAACACAGTATATTAACATTTCTGTATATGACGGCTATTTGGAGATTGCCGGCGGCGATGTAACAGGTGAATCTCACGCTATGAGTACAGGTGTATATGGCGATTTTGTAGGCGTTTATACTTATGATGCAAACTCTGCTCTTGTAGCAAGGGGCGGTAATGCAACAGTGCCTGCAGAGGATAACGGTTATGAGCCGGAAGCTGAGAGCGTTGGTATATGCATCTTTGGTGGCGATGTTGGAATTTATGCAGGTGACGTGACTGTTACAACAGGTAATACGGTAGGCTTTATAACTTTTGCCACAGGTATTTATGTTGTGGCCAATGAAGATGAGGACGGTAGTTTCTCAGGCGGTTATGTAAGTGTTTTCTGTGACGAAGTAACACCCGGTAAATACAGCCCCGGTCTTGTTGGCACAAAATTAAATGTTTCAGCACCTGACGGTTTTGCAATTATGGCTCAAATGGGTGTTGAAATCGGCGAAAATCTTACAATCACAAACCCCGAAAATGCTACGGTTTCAGAATGTGACAATATATATGACAATGTATTCTATACAGTTCTTAACGAAGACGGCAGTATCGCAGAGGATGTGACAATTGAGCCATTGGGGTACAGAGTAACAATCAACGGCCTTAATAACGGTGTGGCGGCAGAAGTTCCCGCAGGTGTGTCACTTAATGAATTCTATTGCGATTTCTTCGGCATTGAAGATTTCTCTGAAGTGCTCAACCTTGAAAAAGATGGCTACACATTCGCAGGATTCTATACAGATGAAGAATTCACAAACGAGTTCAGCTTTAATGACGAGATTAACGGCGATATTACACTCTATACAAAATGGGTTGTAAATGAAAATAATGACCAACAGGGCGGAAATGAAGACAATCAGAATAATCAAAACAATGAAAATGATAATAACGAAAACAAACAGCCCGTAGCCGACCCTGAAATTCCGGATACAGATGCAAGTTCTTATGCTTGGTTTTCAATTCTTATTGTAAGTGCATTTGGAATAGTGCTGATTATGAATTCAAATAAAAAGAAAGTTTTTACAGAATAATTGCGTAGGGACAGATGTCCTCATCTGTCCGTGTCATTCTGAGCGTAGCGAAGAATCTCAAATTAAATATTCATTTAAGCAATAAGATTCTTTGTCGTGTTGCTCTTTAGAATGACAAATATCCCAAAAACAAGTTAATTTAACTCTCAGGAGGAAATAATATGAAAACAAACACAACAAAAAAGATAATAAGTATAATATTAACCATATTTATGCTTATAACGATGGCACCTTTATCTGCTTTTGCAGTTGAGGAGTATAATGAAATCAAACTCGGTGACACCTATACTGTTACTAAAGAAGAGTATGTAAAATTCGTCCCTACCGAAAGCGGCAAATTTGCTATCTGTTCTGTATCTGATGTTGACCCGAAGGTAACACTTTATGACAGCAACATGGTAGAGCTTGATGCGGCAGACGACAGCGACTACGGAGAAAATAGTTACGATTTTTATTTAACATATGGATACACAGCCGGTGAAACCTATTACTTTAAATTCTCTGACTATGATGGAGAATACAACTACACCGTTATTTTAGACCTGCCTTGCAAAGATGAGCACACAGATGAAAACGAAGATGGTTTATGTGATGTCTGTGATGCTTTTGTCGGTAATGAAATCAAAGCCGGCGACACCTATACTGTCACAATGGAAGAGTATGTAAAATTTGTTCCTGACGTAAGCGGTAAATTTGCTATCTGTTCTGTATCTGATGTTGACCCGAAGGTAACACTTTATGACAGCAACATGGAAGAACTTGATGAGGCAGACGACAGCTACTACAGAGAAAATGAGTATGATTTTTATTTTAAATATGAATTTACAGCCGGTGAAACCTATTACTTTAAATTTTATGACCACAATGGAGAATACAACTACACTGTATATTTATTTGCACCTTGTACTGAACATACAGGTGGCACACAGACCTGCAAGGGCTATCAGTGTGAGGTTTGTGGTGAATGGTACGGCGAAGGAACAGATGTACACATAGATGAAGACGAAAATATTTTCTGTGATGTTTGCAATGAAGCTATCTGTAATGAAATCAAAGCCGGTGACACCTATACCGTCACAAAAGAAGAGTACGTAAAATTTGTTCCTACCGAAAGCGGTAAATTTATTTTGCGTTCTGTTTCTGATACAGACCCTATGGTAACATTTTATGATAGCGATATGTCATCCATTGCCCAGATAGACGACAGCGACTACAGAGAAGAAAATTACCTTGATTT
>JAZQMC010000016.1:0-7809 GCA_045543095.1 Candidatus Fimenecus sp.
CATACTTTAACGAATTCAGCATAAGCTTCTGGGAACTTGTCAGCCATCTGAGCGATTGGCATTGGAGTTCTAACACCAGCAACAACGTCTTCGCCCTGTGCGTTTACAAGGAATTCACCCATAAGGCCCTTGTCACCAGTAGCTGGGTCACGAGTAAATGCAACACCAGTACCGCAATCGTCACCCATGTTACCGAAAGCCATAGCCTGAACGTTAACAGCTGTACCCCATGAGTAAGGGATATCGTTGTCACGACGGTAAACGTTTGCACGAGGGTTGTCCCATGAACGGAAAACTGCTTCAACAGCACCCATAAGCTGTTCTCTTGGGTCTGATGGGAAGTCTTTACCAATCTTTGACTTGTATTCAGCTTTAAACTGATTTGCAAGTTCTTTAAGGTCATCAGCTGTAAGCTCAACGTCCTGAGTAACGCCACGAGCTTCTTTCATTTCGTCGATAAGCTCTTCAAAGTATTTCTTACCAACTTCCATAACAACGTCAGAATACATCTGAATAAATCTTCTGTAGCAGTCATAAGCCCAACGAGCGTTGCCTGACTTTGCAGCCATAACTTCAACAACTTCTTCGTTAAGACCAAGGTTGAGGATTGTATCCATCATACCGGGCATTGATGCACGAGCACCTGAACGAACTGAAACAAGGAGTGGGTTCTGTGTATCACCGAATTTTTTGCCGGTGATTTCTTCCATCTTATCGATGTACTCCATAATTTCTGCCTGAATGTCATCATTGATTTTTCTGCCATCCTCATAGTACTGTGTGCAAGCTTCTGTTGTAACAGTAAAGCCCTGAGGAACGGGAAGACCGAGACTTGTCATCTCAGCAAGGTTAGCACCCTTACCGCCGAGGAGTTCACGCATTGAAGCGTTACCCTCTTTGAAAAGGTAAACGAACTTTTTGCTCATTGTTTATACCTCCAAAAAATTATTAACGATATTAACTTAAATGTATCAATACGCATTGACACACTTAACCTTATAAATTGTAACAAAAAACATTTTATTTTTCAATAGTTTTCACCCATTTTTTTCTATACTTTGTAAATTGTTGGGTTATTTACAAAATTAGTTATTTAACTGATAGACTTTTGGTGAAAATTATGATATATTTAGTGGTAGATTATTCAAATGGTTGTGATTTTTTGGAACTTTTAAGTTATGAAATATTAAATGCCAGCGGTGAAGCGGATAAAAACGCTTTGCCTATGTTTTCGTGCGACACTTACCCCTGTTTTTTAGACCTTGCGTTCAACAAAAATATGAGTGTACGCGATGTTGTTGTGGTATTCCCCGAAAATACTGAAGTTAACTACGAAATTCTTTCAAGTCTTGACGGCGTGAATTTTTATCATCTTGGTAAAAGCGGAAAAATTGCCCGATATATACGTATTTTCATCAAATATTACAGTGGTGCACGCCCAACAATCAACAATATCGAAATTATTGGTGAAGACTGCTCTTTCCCTGCAAAGAAAACACCATTTCGTGAGCCTCTCCCCTTTAATCAAACAGAATATGCAAAAGAGATTACCGACGAAGAAATTTATGACGAGGTAAATGGCATTATTGCCCGCACAATCGGTGAAAAATATGTTTCTCAATTTGATTTGCGACTTGACAGAAGACTTAAAGACGAATATTTTACGGTTGCAAGTCTTCGCGGTAAAATTATTCTTACCTCTAACAGCGGTTTAGGTCTTGCCTCGGCTTTTAACTGCTATCTTAAAGAGGTTTGCAACTGTCACGTTTCGAGATTTGGCAAGCAGGTTAATTTACCCCATAATCTTCCGCAAGTAAACGGTAAAATTGACCGTAAAACTGACTATAAATACAGATACGCATATAACTATTGTACCCATTCTTACTCAATGGCATTCTGGACTCAAGAAGATTGGCTGAAAGAGATTGATTTTCTCGCACTCAATGGTGTGAATTTGGTGCTTGATATTCTTGGTATGGAGGAGGTTTACCGTCGTTTTCTTACAAAACTCGGTTATCGTCACCGCGAAATCAAGAATTTTTTAGTCGGCCCATCATATTACGCTTGGTTTTATATGAGTAACATCTGTGGCATAGGCGGACCGATTCACGATGATTTCTTCTATGAAAAGTGTGAAATGGCACGCAAAAATCACCGCAGAATGCAAGTGCTTGGTATGAATGTTGTTTTGCAGGCATACACAGGTATTGTGCCCCGCGATATTCAGAAAAAAGACCACGATGTGCCCGTTATTGAGCAGGGCAAATGGAAAGGTATTGAAAGACCGCTTATTGTAAATCCAGACAGCGTTTCATACATCAAATATGCAGGTCTTTTCTATGAATGTCAAAAAGAAGTTTTCGGTGACATTACCCATTTTTATGCGGGCGATGTTTGTCACGAGGGCGGAAAACTCAACAAAAGTTCTGCAAAAGACAGTTACAAAAATGTTATGGAGAGTATGCTCTCTTTTGACAAAGATGCAATGTGGATAGTTCAATGCTGGTCACTTAACCCCAACAAAACTTTTACCAATGCGGTTAAGCAATACAGAAATGACCACATAATGATGCTTGATTTACACTCTGAAAAAATTAACCACAATGCAAATAAATTCAGCAGACTTGCAAAATACGGCAATGTTTTGACAGGACTCCTCAATAACTTCGGCGGTCGTCACGGACTTTACGGTCCTGTTGACACCTTACCGAAAAAACTTCGCGAGGCAAAAGCCCGACCTAATTTCAAGGGAATTGCCCTCACCGCTGAAAGCACAAATGTTAACCCCATTTTAACCGATGTTTTCTTCTCTTGCGTTTGGGAAGACATTACAAATGTTGAAAATTGGGTGCAAAAATATGCTCTTCGCCGTTACGGTAAAGAGAGTGAAAACATAAACGAGAGTATGAAAATACTCTTAAAAACCGTTTATGCCGAGGAAAATTGTTCAAGTATGTTTGGTGCACCCGAAAGTATGGGGTGTCGCAGACCACTTGACCCCGAAACCAAGATGTTCACGGCACGCGGTTCGGTTAAAATCCCCTATTCAAAAAGTGAATTTGACGATGCTGTTAAGTTATTCTTAAAGGACTATGACAAATTCAAAGACAATGAATGTTATATCTATGATGCGGTGGATTTGCTTCGTCAATCGCTTGCAAACAAGATGACAAGCACAGTTAAAAAGATGATTTCAGCTTATAAATCAAAGGATTATTTCGCATTTATGGAATATAGCGAAAAACTTTTGAGTCTTTTTGACACACTTGACAGGGTATTGCTCAACAGTAAGTATTTTTCATTCAGTTCTTATTATGAGCCTGTTGTGGAATACACCGATAAGCTTGACGATTTCACAAAACAGCTTTACAGAATCAATGCAAAAGCACTTATTACCACTTGGTATTGCCGTTTGCTCTCTGACAAAGGTAATCTTCACGATTACGCCCACCGTCAGTTCGGTGATTTGATGTGCTCATTCTATAAAATGAGATGGGAAAAGCTCATTGAACAGGTGAAAATCGAAATGGACGGCGGAAAAGCACGAGAAATTGACTGGTTCAAGCACGAATGGGATTGGGTGTTAAGCGACACCAAATACACCAAAAAAGTTCGTGATGATAGCTTGAAAGCATTAGGGAAACAAATTCTTGATAAATAAGATTAAGAGTACGGAATTTAAAACTCCGTACTCTTTTTGTGTAGCAAATTTGAATTTGTCTAACTTAAATAACTAACCCCCATACTTCTGTACGGGGGTTATGTTTTGCAAATATTTAATTATATTTGTATATTAATATACACCCTGTGCAACCATTGCTTCTGCAACCTTTTCAAAGCCTGCAATGTTAGCACCTGCAATAAGGTCATAGCCCATACCATAACGCTCTGCAGCATCAACTGAAATATCATAGATATTCTTCATAGCTGATTTAAGCATTTCGTCAACCTTTTCTGCTGTCCATGCAAGACGCTGACTGTTCTGGCTCATTTCAAGACCTGAAACGCAAACGCCACCTGCGTTAACTGCCTTTGACGGAGCAACAATCACGCCATTCTGGAGGAAGTACTCAACTGCCTCTGCAGTTGTTGGCATATTAGCAACCTCGATATAGTATTTTGTACCGTTAGCAACGATTTTCTTTGCTTCCTCAAGTGTAACCTCGTTTTGTGTAGCACAAGGGAGAGCAACGTCAACCTTAACTCCCCAAGGTTTTTCGCCGGGGAAGAACTCTGCACCAAATTTGTCTGCATAGTCCTTTGCCATATCTCTGCCCGATGCTCGCATTTCGAGAAGATAGTTGATTTTTTCTTCTGTTACGATACCGTCTTTGTCATAAACATATCCGTCAGGACCTGAAAGTGTGAGAGGGATACCGCCGAGCTCTGCAATCTTTTTAATAGCACCCCAAGCAACGTTACCAAAGCCTGAAACTGCGAATGTCTTACCCTTAATGTTTTCACCCTCGTGTGCAAGAACTTCATTTGTATAGTAAATTGCACCGTAGCCTGTAGCCTCGGGACGAACAAGTGAACCACCGTAAGTAATGCCCTTACCTGTGAGAACACCGTTTTCAAATGCACCTACAATTCTCTTATACTGACCGAAAAGGAAACCGATTTCTTTACCGCTAACACCAATGTCACCTGCGGGAACGTCGATGCTGTCGCCGATATGACGCTGAAGTTCTGTCATAAATGCCTGACAGAATCGCATAATTTCACCATCGCTCTTACCAACGGGATTAAAGTCAGAACCGCCCTTTGCACCGCCCATAGGAAGACCTGTAAGTGAGTTTTTGAATGTCTGCTCAAAGCCCAAGAAGTAAATAATACTTGCATTTACGCTTGGATGGAAACGAAGACCGCCCTTATATGGACCGATTGCAGAGTTGAACTGAACACGCCAACCGCGGTTAACCTGAGTATTACCATTATCATCAACCCAAGCAATTCTGAAACGAACTGTTCTGTCGGGTTCAGCCATTCTGCCTAAAATGTCATACTTTTCATATTCGGGATGTGCCTCAATAACTTTTTCAAGAGAGCCGTAAACCTCGCGAACGCACTGCATAAATTCTTTTTTATCGCCGTCGCGTTCTTCAACTCTTTCAAGAATTTTTTCGATATAACTATTCATAATAAAACCCCCTGGTTGTATAGACCGATTTAAATATCGGTGTGGATGTTAAAAATAATAACATATTCTGGATATTTTTTTCAATTCACAATATCTAAAAATATAGTTAAATTTTAACACTTTAATTTGTTAAAAATGACAAAACGCCACCAAAAACTTGCAAATTTTGGAATAAAAAATGTATAAAACTCATAAAAATGCAAGTTTTAAGTCATCTAACTGCCAAATCAATTAAACCATTACAAAATTTTTAGTCAAAAATAACAAATAAAAAACTTAAAAATAAGTTCAATTTATAATTTACTATTATGCAAATCTGTGATAGAATAGTACGGATAAAGAAAGTCTTATAATTTATTGGTGGATTTATGCAGAAATTTGTAACAAACAATGCAGAAGAAACAATTGAATTAGGTCACAAATTAGCTGAAAAACTCACGGGTGGAACCGTGGTTGCATTTTTCGGCGGACTTGGTATGGGCAAAACTGCATTTACTCGCGGAATGGCAAAGGCACTCTGCGTAAAAGAAGAAGTAAGTAGTCCTACTTTTGCCATTGTGAACGATTACGGCGGTAATCCTCCCCTTTATCATTTTGATATGTACCGCGTTGAAACTTGGGACGACTTATATTCAAGCGGATTTTTCGATTTTTATGAGGCAGGCGGTATATTGGCGGTTGAATGGAGCGAAAATATCGAAAACGCTTTGCCCGAAAATACTATAAGAGTGGAAATCAAGAGGGGAGAAAGTGATAATCAACGCATTATCACCATTGACGGAGGTGTTGAAATATGAAAATTCTATCACTTGATTCAACATCTGTAACCGCTTCAGTTGCAATTACAGAAAACGGCAAAACTCTTGCAGAAAACTTTATAAATAACGGACTTACTCATAGTCAGACACTTATGCCTTTGGTTGAAAAAACATTAAAAGATGCTGATGTTTCAGTTAAAGACATTGATTTATTTGCTGTAACCAATGGTCCCGGCTCATTCACGGGCGTGCGAATCGGTATTGCGTCAGTTAAAGGTATGGCAGATGCACTGAATAAACCTTGCTTTGCCGTTTCAACTCTTGAGGCTATTGCCGAGCCTTTGAAAAACGAAGATTGTATCGCTTGTGCTATTATGGATGCTCGTTGTAATCAAGTTTATACCGCTATTTTTGATGGTGGCAAGCGTCTTTGCGAAGATAAAGCAGTATTAATCGACGAACTGGGTGAAGAATTAAAACAATACAATAAAAAAGTTGTGTTTATCGGCGATGGTGCAAAAATCTGTTGCGAAAAATTAAACGGCGTTTTAAAAAACATTGAAATCGCTGACGAAAGCATCCGTTATATTCACGCATCATCAATAGGCAGACTTACTGAAGAAAAACTCATAAACGGCGAAAACACAACAAAATCAGCAAATCTTGTTCCTTTTTACTTGCGTTTACCACAGGCAGAAAGAGAACTGAATAATAAACTAAAAAAGAATTAAATTCAAAGGAGAATTATTATGATAGCATTAGGTGCAGACCACGGCGGATTTGAATTAAAAGAGGCAATTAAAAAACATCTTGATGAGCAGGGTGTGGAGTATGTTGATTGCGGAACATATACAGCAGAGTCAATTGATTATGCTCCAATCGCAAAAGCAACCTGTGAAAAGGTGACAAGCGGTGAGTGTGATAAAGCAATTCTCTGTTGCGGAACAGGTATCGGCATTTCAATAGCAGCGAATAAAGTAAAGGGTATCCGTGCAGCTTGCTGTTCAGATTATTTCAGTGCAAAGTTAACTCGAATGCATAACGACGCAAACGCTCTTTGTATGGGCGGTCGCGTTGTGGGTGTTGGTCTTGCTCTTGAACTTGTTGATGTTTTCCTTAATACAGAATTTGAGGGTGGCAGACATCAGCGAAGAATTGACCAGATTATGGAGATAGAAAATTCATAAAAATCTTGCCAAACAGAAAATATAGGTATATAATTATTTTTAAGAGAAATCCAAAAAATTGGGGGAAATAAAAATGGCAGTAACAATTACAAATCATCCGCTTATTCAGCATAAACTTACTCTTTTAAGAGATAAAAATACAGGCTCAAAAGAGTTCAGAGCACTTGTTTCAGAAATTGCAACTCTTATGTGTTATGAGGCAACTCGCGACCTCCCACTTGCAGAAGTAGAGGTTGAAACTCCTGTTGCTATGGCAAAAACAAAGGTCATTTCAGGTAAAACACTTGCTTTTGTTCCGATTTTAAGAGCAGGTACAGGTATGCTCGACGGTGTTCTTTCACTCGTTCCGTCTGCAAAAGTTGGTCATATCGGTATGTATCGTGACCCTGAAACAGCACTTCCTGTTCCATATTATTGTAAATTACCGTCAGATATTGAAGAACGTGAAGTAATCGTTCTTGACCCAATGCTTGCAACAGGCGGTTCAGCAATTGATGCTATCTCACAGATTAAGCAGTATAATCCAAAGTCAATCAAGTTTATGGGTATCATCGCTGCTCCCGAGGGAATGCAGGCTCTTGCAGATGCTCATCCTGATGTTGATATCTACTGTGCAGCACTTGATGAAAAACTCAATGAGCATAAATATATTGTTCCCGGTCTTGGTGATGCAGGTGACAGAATTTTCGGTACAAAATAATTTGTTTAACTGTAGGGCGGGGTC
>JAZQMC010000017.1:0-95178 GCA_045543095.1 Candidatus Fimenecus sp.
TTGAGTGTGGATAAATTTGAATTTGTCGAACTCGTTAAATGGTGTATATTGCCTCCCTCTGACGAGGGAGGTGGCACGAGCTTGCGAGTGACGGAGGGAGAGATAGGTTGCATCTTCACTAAATCTCTCCCTCAGTCTGCTTCGCAGACAGCTCCCTCGCCAGAGGGAGCCAAAAATAACAAACCAAAAGAATTCGACAAACCCCAATTTATCTCTTTCTTTTATTTCAAGTGCAGATTATATATTGATATACTGAAAAATTTATGATATTATCATTTTTGGTGATGATTTATGAGTATTAAAATGGCGAAACATCCTAATCCACAGTTCGAAAGAAAAGAAATTGAGATTCTTGACGGCGTTTGGGACTTTGGATTTCAAAAAGCAAAAATGGGATTCAAATTTTCAAAGGACGAAAATCGTGGACGAGAATTTCTGCAAATGATTGAGTATCCTTATGAAATGGATATATTTACACATAAAATCAACGTACCTTTCTGCATTGAAAGTGAACTTTCAGGCATAGGATATAAGAATTTCATCAATATGGTATGGTATCGCCAGAAGTTTGAAGTCAAGGAAACAAATAAACGAGTATTTCTCCATTTTGGTGCTGCAGACCACCTTACAACAGTTTTTGTAAACCAAAAATTTGTGGGAAGACATAAAGGCGGATATACATCTTTTAAATTTGACATTACTGACTACGTTTTTGATGGTAACGATAACGAGATTTTTGTACTTTGCGAAGATGATGTAAAAAATCCATTTGTAATTCGTGGTAAACAGAGTGAATGGAAAAAGAGTCACGGTTGTGACTACACAAGAACTACGGGTATATGGCAATCTGTTTATCTTGAATATGTGCCCGAAAATCACATTGAAAATTTTAAAATATACCCCGACCATAAAAATGGACTTGTTACAATCAATTTCAGCCTTAAAGGTAAAGAAAACCTTACTTGTGAAGCATTTTATGATGGCAATGCTGTTGGCAAGGCAGAATTCAAAGATGCTTGCGGTAACGAGGTTGTGCAAATCAAATTAGATGAAACTCACCTATGGGAAGTGGGTAATGGCCGTCTTTATGACCTTAAAATCACCTTTGGTGAAGATAAAGTTTATACATATTTTGGTCTTCGCAATGTGCGACTTGACGGTTACAAATTCCTGATTAACGAAAAGAGTGTTTTTCAACGCCTTGTACTCGACCAAGGCTTCTACAAAAAAGGTATTTACTCAGCACCAAGTGATGAAGATTTAATAAAAGACATTGAACTTTCTATGGCACTTGGCTTTAACGGTGCAAGACTTCATCAAAAGGTGTTTGACCCTAAATTTTTGTATTATGCCGACCAAATGGGTTACATAGTTTGGGGCGAATATGCTAACTGGGGACTCGATTACTCAAATCCAAAAAGCGTTGATGTCTTCTTGAACGAATGGAAAGAAGCACTAGAGCGTGATTTCAACCACCCTGCAATTATCGGATGGTGTCCGTTTAATGAAACATGGGACTACAAGGGCAGACATCAATATGACCCGTTGCTTGCAACAGTTTATGATTACACAAAGGCGGTTGACAGCACTCGTCCCTGCATTGATACAAGCGGTAATTTCCATGTTAAAACTGATATTTTCGATTTGCACGATTACAGCTATGATGTGGAATTCTTCAAAAAGAATTACGACAGATTTATGACTGAAGATTATCTTTATCAGCATGTGCTTGTTGAAAACGGTGGCAGACAAGAATATAAAGGCGAGCCTGTGTTTATCAGCGAATACGGCGGAATTAAATGGGTTAGCGACCAATCAATTAAATCATGGGGATACGGCGAAGATGTTAAAACTCCCGAAGAATTTGCAGAGCGTTATGTAGGTCTTACAGATGTAATTATGAGTAATTACAAGATGTTCGGTTTTTGTTATACTCAGCTTTATGATATTGAGCAGGAACAGAACGGACTTTACACCTATGACCGTCAAAAGAAATTCAGTGATGAAATTTATCAGAAAATTATTGATGTGAACACACAAATCGCTGCGATTGAAAAAGAATGATATATAAAAGAAAGAGGTAATGCGGATTAAACTCCGTATTACCTCTTATTTTTATGTTATTCCGTGTCTTCTTTGAGGACTCCGTCTTCAAAATAGCCGGTTTGTGTTTCACCGTTCTTCGTCATTGTGCCGTGTCCTGTAATCTTACCGTCAACGAATTCACCTTCATAAACATCACCGTTAGCCCAAATAATTTTACCCTTGCCGGTGCGTTTATCGTCCTTGAAGTCACCCTCATAGATATTGCCGTTTACTCCTGTGATTTTACCCTTGCCGGTACGCACACCTTCTACAAAATCACCCTCGTAAACATTGCCGTTTGCCCAAGTTAATTTTCCCTTGCCGGTGCGTTTATCGTCCTTATAATCACCCTCATAAATATTGCCGTTTGCCCAGGTGTGCTTACCCTTGACACGCTTGCCATCTATAAAATCACCTTCGTAAACATCACCGTTCACCCAGATATATTTGCCCTTACCTGTGCGTTTATCGTCCTTAAAGTCGCCCTCATAAATATTGCCGTTTGCCCAGATATGCTTGCCCTTGCCTGAACGTTTACCGTCAACAAAATCGCCTTCGTAAACGCCGCCGTCAGTCCAAATATATTTACCTTTGCCCATCAATTTACCGTTAACAAAACCACCCTCGTAAATATTGCCGTTTGAAAAGCAATATTTACCATTGCCTGTGCGGGCATTATCTACAAAGTCACCCTCGTAAATATCACCGTTTGCAAAAATGTATTTTCCTGTGCCTGCGGACTGATTATTTGCAAAATCGCCCTCATAAACATCGCCGTTTGCAAAACTATATTTACCCTTGCCTGTACGGACGTCATAAACAAAATCGCCCTCGTAGACATCGCCGTTTACCCAAGTATATTTGCCTTTACCGAGCAATTTACCATCAACAAAATTGCCCTCGTAAGTATTTCCGTCCACATTAATATATTTACCTTTGCCTGTGAGTTTGCCGTCAATAAACTCGCCTTCATAGGAATTGCCGTTTGCCCAAGTGTATTTACCTTTACCGGTACGCTTGCTGTCAATAAAATCGCCTTCGTAAACATCTCCGTTAGTCCAGATGAATTTACCCTTGCCCATCAAAGTGCCTGCGACAAAGTCACCCACATAAATATTCCCGTTCACCCAAGTGTATTTACCTTTACCGGTGCGTTTATCATCAATAAATTCGCCCTCATAAACGTCACCGTTTGCCCATGTGTATTTACCGTGACCGTTCAATTTACCGTTAGAATAATAGCCCTCATAAGTATCTCCGTTAGGAAAAATATGATTACTTGTATATGATAACATACTCATTCACCCTTAAACCTTTTCATAGATTTTCTTTATTATATCAAAAAGTTTTCGCACATTCAATATGAGTGACAAAAATCAACATAAACGAATATTTTGCGACCTGAAAACCTTGCCCGATTATGACAGTTTTTTTAATATCCAAGGTGTAGAATAAAATCAAAAAGATAGGAAGTGCAAATATAAAATGAGTGTAAAAATTGATTTTGACGGCGAAACTCTTTATTGCCGATTAAATGGTGAAATTGACCACCACACCACCCTACCCATAAGGCTTGACATTGACGACCGCATTGAAAACTGCCGACCAAAGCACACCATTCTTGACTTTGGTGACGTGACATTTATGGACAGTTCGGGAATTGGTCTTGTTATGGGCAGATATAAACTACTTTCAGATTTTGAGGGTACACTTGAAGTCACGGGGCTTTCAAATAATTCTTACAAGGTTATGCGACTTGCGGGACTTGACAGAATAGCCAATATCAGTAAAGGAGTGAAGAAAAATGGTAATCAATGAATTTAAAATGACCGTTGACAGCCGTTCGGTAAACGAGAGTTTTTCGCGTGCCACGGTTGCCGCATTTACAGCACAGCTTGACCCAACGGTTGAAGAAATAAACGACATTAAAACTGCAGTGAGTGAGGCGGTAACAAACTGCATTGTGCACGGATACCGAAACTCTGTGGGCAAAATTTACATAGCTGTGAAAATTCACAATGATAATAAAGTGATTATTACAATACGTGACCGCGGGTGCGGAATAAATGACATAAAAAAAGCCCGTGAGCCGCTTTTTACAACTCTTGGCGGTGACCGTGCAGGGCTTGGATTTTCGGTTATGGAAAGCTTTACGGACAAGCTGTCTGTCCGTTCAACTCTTGGAAAAGGAACTACCGTTACCCTTTGCAAGAAAATACATGGGCGTGAAAAATGACACGTGACGAACTAATTTTAAACAATTTAGGGCTTGCGGGCAGTTGTGCCTCACGATTTATCGGCAAGGGTGTTGATTATGAGGATTTATACTCTGCAGGGTGCGTGGGGCTTATTAAAGCGGCTGACGGATTTGACGAAAGCCTTGGATTTGCTTTTTCCACATACGCAGTGCCGTCAATCTTAGGTGAAATCCGCAGAATATTCCGTGACGGCGGGGCGGTAAAAATCAGCCGTTCGTTAAAAGAACAAGCGAGAATACTCACCGCGGTCAAAGAAAAATTAGAGAAAGAAAACGGTGTTGAGCCAACTATTTCTGAAATTGCCAATAAAATGGGAATAAGCATTGAAGAAACCGCTCAACTTCTCTGTGTTTCTCAACCCGTAATTTCACTCACCGCCGAAGATGATGACGAAAAGCAGATTGATATACCGAGCGAAGACGAATACACCCCCATTATTGACAGACTTTCTGTCCAGCAAGTGCTCACAACTCTTGACGAGCGTGACCGCCGACTTATTGAGCTTCGATTTTTCAAAGGCCTTACTCAAAGTAAAACTGCGAATATTTTAGGAATTTCACAAGTTCAGGTGTCGAGAAAAGAAAAAATAATACTTAACGATATGCGAAAAAAACTCATCGGTTGACAAAAATTTGATATTTTCATTAAAGTATGATAGAATAGGTAAAATAAAATATTCTATCATATTTTTTGGTGATATTTATGAAAATAACTATAAAACTACTGGCTTTAATTTGCGTAATTTCTTTACTTTTTACCGCTTGCGGTAACGGTGTTTCAACGCAGAAAATTAAAGCAGATGAAATTAAATACGAAACCGCTGATTATTCCGGTGACGCATTGCATAAAGCAGACAGCAAGGCTTATAAATCGGTGTGCAAATCGGGTCTTATTGAAATGCTTTTTGACGAAAGCACAATGACCGTTGCTATCAAGGATACGGGTTCGGGCAATTTATGGACATCGCTTCCACAGAATTCAGTTAAGAAACAAATAAAAAGTTCTGCCGTTGAGGTTGAGCTTTCAAACGGCGAGGACACCGTTTATGTTCTCAATTCGCAGGATAATTCGGTTAATTTCGGTAACGCTGTTTCAACTGTTGCCGAGGATGGCGTTTCGGTGAAATATGCAATGTCACTTGATAAAGAAACAGGCAAAGCTGATATTGAAAGCCTTGAGAACGAAGAAATCCGCGTAGATTTAACCGTTAACTATACTCTCCGCGACGGCTCATTCTATGTAAACGTAAGTATGAATACCGTTAATTTGCCCAAGGGTGTTTGTCTTGAAAAAATCAGAGTTTTGAACCATTTTGGTGCTTATGACAACAGCGGTGCAGAGGATTATATTTTTGTGCCCGACGGCAGCGGTGCACTTATTATGACAGGTGTTGAAGATAAAGAATTCACACCCCTTAACCTTTCGGTTTATGGTGACGATAATGCCATAACAGAAAATTCAGAAGGCTCGGCTTGTCTTGTTGGTGCATTTGGAATGAAGCGTTCAAACGGTGCATTTCTTTGTATTATTGAAAGCGGTGACACTATCGCAGAAATTGAGGCTGAACGTAGCACGGACTCAACACTTAACCGTGTGGGTGCAACCTTTAATGTAACGGATATTGCTACCGAGCAGGGCAAAAACAAGGTTACGAAAACTCTTGGATACCAATTCAAAAATGAAATTACGCTTTGTTATCGTTTCCTTTCAGGTAGGTCTGCTACATATTCGGGTATGGCAACCGCTTGCCGTGAAAATCTTATCAGAAATTCTGTTCTTGGGACAAAGACATTCACAACTGACGAAAAATACATTCCCCTTGTGTTGTCAATTCAAGGCGGTTACATAAACGAAAACGGCAAATACAATGTGCTTACATCTTATGAACAGGCACTCTCACTTGCGACTCTTTTAAAGGCAAAAGGTGTTAACAATATTTATCTTCGCTATAATGGTCTTTACAATGAGGGTAATAACGGAAGTGACGCTGACTTTGGTGATTTCTCAAAAAAACTCGGCAAAGATAAAGATTATGAAGCACTTTATACATATTTAAAGAGTCAGAATTTTTCACTATTCCTTGAAACTGATTTATTGAGCTTTGATTATAACAGTAAGGGTGCTCAGGCACTTTACAGCGGTAAGGTAACAAGTGAAAACAAAAAACCATTCCCCTATTCAAACGCTAAACAGAGTTATCTTAAAATGAGTAACCTTGAAGAAAAAATCGAGGATGTTTTAAGTGCTTCGGCAAGTGTAAACTTTGACGGATATGCATTAAACGACGCGGGTGCGGTACTTTATTCTGATTACTCCGACGATTTTTATGCGAGAGTAACATCTAAAAAAGACATTGCATCACAACTGCCCGTGCTTGCAACATCAAAGGCATTGATGATTGACACAGGCAATATTTACTCGGTTAAAAATGCAGATGTTATTTCAAATATTCCCCTTTCGCCCATAGCAAAAGAAGAAAACACGGCTTATGTTGGCATTCCATTTATGCAGATGATGCTTCACGGAATTACCGAATACAACGGTGCGGGGATTAATGCTTCAGACGACATTAAAACCGCATTCTTAAAATCCATTGAATACGGTTGTCTTCCAAGTGCAGAATGGTATTGCAACAAGTTTAATGAAGAGCTTGACGGCAAGTATTATTACGACAGCAATATCAACGATATTGTAAGTTTTTACACAAAGGCGAATGATGTGCTTGGCGACATTCGCGCAGAGCGAATGACCTCACACTATAAAGAGCAGGACGGTGTTTACTGCACCGAATATGATAACAGTACAAAGGTTTATGTGAATTACACCGACAATGATGTTACAATAAACGGTATTAAAATCTCTGCAATGGATTGTGTGAAGATATAAAATGGCATAAAAGTAAGGGTAACTCAAAATGGGTTACCCTTTATTTTTATTTAATTACCAAAAAAATCAAATCCGAAAAATCCGTTTTTTTCGGTTGTGGATTCCTCGGTTTCAGGTTCAGTGCTTGGTGGTGCACCCCATACCTGAATATAGACTTCTGTCCCTTTGATTTTACTTGTGCCCTGTTCGGGTGTTACCTCGTAAACAGTGCCCTCTTCATAATCGCCGTTATTCTCTTTAGTGATTACATTCACTGTAAAGCCCGCTTTTTCAAGAGATTCTTTCGCAAAGTCCACATTAAGACCTTCAACAGGCGGAATTGTAACATACTCTGGACCTTTGCTTACCACAAAAACAATTTTTGTGCCCATTTCGACCTCTGTACCCGGCTCAATGCTTTGAGAAATAATATATCCCTTTTCAACGGTTGTACTGTATTCGCTTGTTGAACCGATTGTAAAACGCTCATTCTGAACGGGATTTTGTGCAATCATATCATAAGAAGAATTCACAAAATTCGGAACTTCAATCATCTGCGGTGCTTCAGTTGTCTGTTCAACAGGCGGGTCATCATTCATTTTTTCTGCAAAATATTCATAGCCCATGTATCCCGCAAAGATAAGAAGACCAATACCAAGAATTATAAGGAATGTTATAAGCACAATTTTTGCAGGACTTGTGCTTTCGTATTCCACAGGGGCTTCGTAAACCTCTTTTTTCTCGGGCTTCTGCACACTTGCACCCGAATAAGATGACACAACATTCGACGGAGTTGCCGAAAGTTCTTCGCGAAGAGTTTCAATATCTTTTGTTCTGTCCTCAGGGTCAACCTGCAAGCCGTTCATAAGTGCGTTTATAACATAAACAGGAATAATCTCGGCATAGCGTGCGGGGATAATCAGCTGGTCGTTCATTGAACGAGTAACCGCGTCCTGCGGAACACTGCCCACAAGGGCTCTGAAAAGAACTGCACAAAATGCATAAACATCTGACCAATTACCGTTATCATAAGAATAACCGTACTGCTCAATAGGTGTATAGCCCTCAAAAAGTTCGGGGGATAATTCACTACCCTCGGTGCGAACCTCTTTAATTGAAAATCCCCAAAGACGAAGTTTGCCGTCGCGACCAATCATAAGATTATCGGGATTGATACCGTTATGAGTAATGTCCATTTTATGAAGTGCTGACAAGGTTGAAAGCACGGGCATAAAAAGAACCTTTGCTTTTTCCCAGTTAAGATAACCTGTCTGGCTTTTAAGTAAGAATTCGCGGAGTGAAATACTCTCAACATATTCACTTACCGCATAGGCAGTGTTGTTTTCTTCAACTATGTCAATAACAGGCACAAGTGCCGAAAGTCCACGCACGCGGGCAAGACTACGCCATAATTTTAAGAATTTATTGAGATATTCATAATAGAATTCTGCCCATTGCTCTTTAACTGCAAGTGCTGTTTCACCGAAACTGCGGTCAACGAATTTTTCGGGTAAAAACTCACGGATTAACACAGGAGATTTACGGTCTACATCATAAGCCATATATGTAGCACCCTCACTGTTTGATGAGAGCATTTTACCGATTATATATTTATTACCGATTGGTGTTTTTAACGGAAGATACGGAGAAATTTGCGGAGAATCAACATAATATCCACATCTTGGGCATTGCTTTTCGCCATAGAGTTCATTCATACAACTCATACAAAGATTATCGATATTCATTTTACCGCCCCTTTCTTTATATTCTAAAACTATAATATCAATACTACGTTATAATGTCAAATGACATTTTGATTACATTAAAACTCGTCGGAGAGTACTGCTTCGGCACATTTTACACCGTCAACTGCCGCCGAAACTATACCGCCCGCATATCCCGCACCCTCACCGCAGGGGTAAAGGCCGCGGATATTTGTCTGATAAAACTCATCACGAAGAATTCGCACAGGTGATGAACTTCGTGTTTCGGGGGCTGTAAGCACCGCGTCAGCCATTGCAAAGCCTTTGAGTTTTTTATCCATCTGCACAAGTGCATCACGCATTGTGTTAACAACTTTTTCGGGTAAAGCTGTGCTTATATCGTCCATTACAACTCCCGTTGGAAATGATGGTTTAACTGCACCTAATTTTGTGGATTTTTGCCCCTTTAAAAAGTCGCCGACAAGTGTTGCGGGTGCTGTATAATCACCACCGCCCATATTAAATGCTTTCTGCTCGATTTCTCGTTGTAACTGAAAACCTGAAAGCACATGCTCGCTTGGGAAATCCTCGGGATTAACACCCACAAGAATTGCGGAGTTTGCATTTTCTTTATCGCGGGCATATTCACTCATACCGTTTGTTACTACCCCGCCCTTTTCTGACGAGGCACAAACAACCGTACCGCCGGGGCACATACAAAAGGTATATGCACCTCTGCTGTGTGGAGGATGACAAGCAAGCTTATAATCTGCCGCACGAAGTTTCGGGTGATTTTTAAACTCGCCGTATTGCACGGTATTTATGAATTCCTGCGGATGCTCAATTCTCGCACCCACGGAAAAGGGCTTTTGCATCATATTTATGCCTTTATTATAAAGCATTTCGATTGTGTCCCTTGCAGAATGACCGATTGAGAGAATAAGTGCATCTGTTTCCAAATCGGTTTCTTTTCCGTATTTATCTTTAATTGTTATTCCGTGAATAAATCCGTTTGCAATAATTATATCTGTAAGCTGAGTTTCAAAAAGCACTTTACCGCCGAGAGAAATAATCTCTTCACGAATGGCTTTCACCGTTGCTTTAAGCTTATCAGTACCGATATGTGGTTTGGCATTTGTGAGAATATCCTCAGGTGCACCGTGGGACACAAATTCTTCAAAGACGAAACGGCAACGGCTATCTTTAATACCCGTTGTAAGCTTACCGTCAGAGAATGTACCTGCACCGCCCTCGCCATACTGAATATTTGAGGTTTCGTCTAAAATGCGGTTAGTCCAGAAATTATTAACATCTGCTGTACGGCTGTCAACATCACGACCACGCTCAATAATTATGGGATTGTGACCGCTACGGGCAAGAATAAGACCTGCAAACATACCCGCAGGACCGAAGCCCGCAACCACCGGTGACAGTGTGCTTTTTCGGTTGGACTGAGGAATATTATATGAGTATTTTTCGCTTTTTATAACGCGGTTGTTATTAAGTGAATTCAGAATTTTGTCTTCATCACCGTCAACAGTCACATCTGCCGTATAAACAAATTTAACCTCGCCCTTGCGACAATCAACACTCTTTTTGAATATTTCAGTTTTTAAAATTCGGTTTTTATTTATTTTAAGCACCTTTGCCGCCGCGTCTTCAATATCTGAAAATTCGCAGTCAAGGTCGAGCTTTATTTCACTAATTCTGAGCATTGTTTATCCTTTCGGCTAT
The DNA here is from genome assembly GCA_045543095.1 of Candidatus Fimenecus sp. Taxonomy (GTDB): domain Bacteria; phylum Bacillota; class Clostridia; order Oscillospirales; family Acutalibacteraceae; genus Fimenecus. The sequence goes on from JAZQMC010000017.1 coordinate 10,646, forward strand.
GGTACGACCCGCAAGTCTGCCTGAAGACCACGCCCATTGAAGATTATATCCGCCACAGTCGCCATCAATATCAAGGGCTTCACCGCAACAGAAAAGATTAGAAACTAACTTTGATTCCATTGTTTCGGGGTAAAACTGTGAACAATCAGCACCTCCCGCAGTAACCTGAGCATAATCAAAACTGCGGGAATTTTTTATTTTAATTTTCCAGCACTTACAGATTTTTGCAAGCCTCAGTATTTCATCGTCACTCATTTCAAAAATCTTACCGTTCGGTGCAATTCCGCATTCTTTTAAAAGAGTTATACAGAGTTGCTTATTCATAAGACCGATAAGCACATTTTCGCAGAGTCCTGTTCCGAATTCACGACGGTCAAAAAGATAATTTTCAATCTGTTCTGCCGTGAAATCGGGGGTAACATCAAGATTTATATGAATATTATTTGATGGTGACATTGAAACATAGCGAGAAAGTTGCATTATGGGAATTCCCGACAGACCGTAATCGGTAAACTGCACTTCGCCGTAATTCTCCTGTGCTTTTTCGCCGTCAATGATTAAATCCATTCTGCACACTGAACGCACGCCTTTGAGTGCCTTTGTGAATTCGTCACAGTTAAGCGACACAAGTGCAGGGGCGATAGGTGTTATTTTGTGACCCAACATTTTAAGTAATTCATAAGCATCACCGTCGGTTCCGTGCACCTTTGCCGCCTTACCGCCGCAAGCAACAACCACATAGTCAAAGCGGTCACGGTTATTCACTACAATTTTCTGTGTAACGCCGTTATCAACCGTTTTAAGATGCACCGCACGGTAGTCACAGGCAACGCTGATTCCTAAACGATTACATTCAAAACGGAGAGAATCAAGCACCGATGATGCCTGATTTGAAAGAGGATAAACTCTGCCCTCGTCCTCTTCTCTTGTATAAAGACCCAAAGAATTAAAAAACTCAATATTTTTTTCAGGTGTGAAATACTTAAGTGCATACTCTGCAAATGCAGTATCGCCACGATAACCGCTATCCGCTGAATTCATATTGGTAAGATTACATCTGCCGTTACCCGTTACCAATAATTTTTTGCCCACTCTTGGGAGTTTTTCGATGATTGTCACATTTATGTCATCTTCATTTTTTATAGTTTTAAAAATCTCGACAGCACAGGCAAGACCTGAAGCTCCGCCGCCGATTATAGCTATCTTCTTCACTTTTTATGCCTGCCTTTCAAGATATTCATACAACTTATCTATTGTAACAGAGCTCATTACATGCTCCATTTTGCACGCGTCCTTCTCGGCATTTTCCTCGTCAACGCCCAAGGTATCCATAAGAAAGTGCTTGATGAGCTTGTGACGACGCAAAACATTAGCCGCATAGCTTTCGCCTGCGGGTGTAATTACAATATCGCCATAAGTTATGTGCTCAAGAAAGCCGTTCTGTGTAAGTGTATTGACTGCGCGGTTAACGCTTGGCTTTGAAACACCGAGATGCTCTGCTATGTCAGTAAGCCTTACATTCCCCTTTTGTTGTGAAAGCACAAACACGGCTTCAAGATAATCTTCAAGAGATGAAGTCATATTAACATCTTTATTCATTTTAAACTCTCTTTTCTAGTAACCGCTGATTAAATCGAAGTCACAATTCTCAATGGTTGCTTTGTTATTATCATAATATTTTATCACGGTTATCGCTCAATAGTCAACATTATAAATATAAAAACCTTGCAAGTGTAATACTCACAAGGTTCAAAATCATTCTTCTTTATTTTTTAATTGTTCAAGAAGTTTACGCTTTTCGGCTGAATCAAGAAGTCTGTATCTGACAATCAATTCTCTTTCGCCTTTTGATAATTCAGATACATATTGAGGTGCATCACCCTGAAAATCACTATCATCATACAAATCAATGGTTATGGTATCGTCAAACACGTCCAATGAAACTCTGTAAAATGCAGCGAGTTTTTTTATTATAGCAAATTCAGGTTTTCTTCTGCCGATTTCATAATTTGAATATGCGGAACGGCAAAGGCCCAACACGTCTGCTAACTGTTGTTGCGAAAAGCCGTTACGGATACGAAGTTCTTTTAATCTTTTTGCAATCACAAAAATCACCTCTGTCACAATTATACAACGAAACGAGCCCATTATCAATAAAAATATTGCAAAATTTTGTGAATATGGTAGAATATTGGTATAAAAGCACTAAAAAAGTAATAATAAGGAAGGATTTTATGCCGTATATTATCTGTGGAATTATCATATTCCTCATCGCGTTTCTCTTTCTGGTTGCTTTTAAAATTATGTCTGCCACCGGAATTGACAATCGTTGTGAGGGTAATGAAAATCTTAAATATTTCAAGGCAAAGAATTTTGACAATCTTAACGCAAGACCCATAAACTTTAAATCGGACAAAGGTCAGACCCTTAACGGATTTATTTATGACTGTGCAAAAACCGAAAAGAACAAGGCGTTGATTGTTTTTTCGCACGGTATGGGTGCGGGACATCTCGCATATACAACCGAAATCAATTATTTTGCACAAAAAGGATATATGGTGTTAGCCTATGACAACACAGGCACCTGCACCTCTGAAGGCAAAAAAATCAAAGGTTTTGCACAGGGTATTATTGATTTGAAATATGCACTTGATTTTGTGAGTGAACGTGAAGAGTTAAAGGATTTGCCAATTCTTCTTGCAGGGCATTCATGGGGTGCTTACAGCGTATGCAATGTTTCTGCATTAAAGCCTGCGGTTGAAATCAAGGGTATTGCAGCATTCTCGCCATTCAACTCAATGAACAAACTTATTCGCGACGCGGCAAAGCAGAAAACAAAACTTAATTTAAGTGTTTTAAGTCCGTTTTTTGATATTATCAATTTAATAAAATTCGGAAAAACCGGTGTTCTTCGCACCTGTGATACAATAAATAATAATGCAATACCCACACTTATAATGCACGGCGGTAATGACCTGACGGTAACGCTTAAAAACAGTCCTGTGGGCAGAAAAAACAGAATTGCAGACAATGAAAATGCAAGGACTGTGCTTTATGAGAGCAAATATCATAATGTTTATCTTGCAAAAGATGCCGAACAATATATGAACGACATTTTTGCACGTATCGGTTCTCTTGGTGAAAACAGTCCCGAGGCTTATGAAATTTACCAGAATATTGACTATACACTGATTACCAAAGAGGATTTGACCGTAATGGATACGGTTAACGATTTCTTTGAAGAATGCATTATGAAAAGGGATTTTTTAAGTGAATAAACAAATTAAAGTCGGTAGAAATACCGACTTTTTTGTTTATCATTTTGAATATACCGCGAGCCGAACGCCACGCAGTATTGCGGAAAAAAACCAAAAAATGAAATAGATTTATTTTTTCGTAAGACAATGTGGCGAAGGCGAAGCTGTATCGGGTATACCGCGAGCCGAACGCCACGAAGTATTGCGGAAAAAGAAACTATTTCAAATCTTCTGTTGCGGGGTTTTCGATTAGTTTTCCTTCTTCTGTAAACCTTGAGCCGTGGCAGGGGCAATCCCAAGTGTGCTCGTCGGGGTTCCATTTGAGTGCACAACCTAAATGCGGACATCGTTTTGTGGTAGGCGTGGCAAGGTTGATTGCCGTTTCACCCAAATTCACAAAAAGTTGTGTAGTGAGTACACTTCGTGAGGGCAAGAACACCTCTTTGTAATCGTTATCTTTACCCGTGACTAAATCCGCAAGCAGATTTGCTGACACCATTGCAGAGGTCATACCCCATTTATTAAAGCCCGTCGCGACAAAAAGGTTTGGAGTTTTAGGCGAATACTGCCCAATATACGGTACACTGTCAAGGCTCATACAGTCCTGCGTTGCCCAATGATATTTTTCAGGACAATCGGGATAATGAATTTTAGCAAAATTTCTTATTTGAGTATAAGCCCCACCCTGCTTGCCTGTGCGGTGGTCACCCCCGCCCACTATTAAATAATTTTTATAATTACGGAATGAATATCCGCCCGTTTCTTCATCGAGATACATTCCGTTGACTTTAGGTCCGTTTTCGTAGGCGATAAGGTAAGAGCGTTCCTGATAAAGTTTAATAAAGAATGCACCCCGACGGTTCATAAATGGAAAATGCGTTGCAACGATAATCTTATCTGCCACCACATCACCGTGAAAGGTTATGGCGGTATTGCCCCGCACCTCAATTACCTTGGAATTTTCATAAATTTCTAAATCCTTTAAGATTTCTGAAAGCAATTTAAGAGGATTGAATTGTGCCTGATTATGAAATTTCACTGCACCTGCAATCTTAATAGGAACAGGAATTTTGTCAAGATAATCTGCCTTGTAGCCTATTCTTTCAAGGGATTTTAATTCTTTTTCAACCTTGCGGATATTGTCGGTTGAATACACAACATTATCTTTATTTTCAAAATCGCAGGGGATATTCTCTGCTAAACGGCGAAAATCATCAATGGCTTTTTCATTGGACTCAAGATACATCAACGCCTTTTCTTCGCCGAAATTTTTAATGAGTTTATCGTATATAAAGCCGTGTTGTGAAGTAATTTTTGCGGTGGTATTCTGTGTTACCCCGCGACAGATTTTATCCGCCTCTAAAACAATGCAATTAACCCCGCGTTGCTTTAATTTATAGGCACACAAAATGCCCGCAATACCGCCACCGATTACGAGAACATCGGTTTTTTTATCTCCGTCAAGAGTTGGAAAGGATTTGAATTCTGAATACGCTGACCAGATTGATAACATAAAAATCACCCATTATATTTTGCCTAAAATAACAGCAAATATAATGGGTGATGATATTTTAATTATTCGATTACCTTGTAGCCCTGTTCCTCAACTGCTTTTTTGAGGGTTGCGGGGGCTGCATCTGCATCAAGAGTAACAATTGCTGTGCCGTCTTTGTGGCTTACGATTGCTTCTCTTACCTCTGCTACACCTTCAAGTGCTTTTTTAACGTGTGCCTCACAATGCGGACACATCATACCTTCAATTTTCATTGTAATTTCCATAACTTTTTTCTCCTTATATTTAAACTTGATTTTTTTATCTTTTTTACTGTTGTGAATATCCTTGAAATTAAGTCTTAAAGCATTTGACACAACGCAGAATGACGAAAGGCTCATTGCTGCCGCACCAAACATTGGATTTAACTCCCACCCGAAAAGGCTTATGAATGCACCTGCGGCAAGGGGAATTCCGATTACATTGTAGAAAAATGCCCAAAACAGATTTTCGTGGATATTTTTAAGGGTTGCACGGCTGAGTCTTATTGCAGATGATACATCTGAAAGTTTGCTGTTCATAAGAACAACATCTGCTGAATCAATGGCAATATCCGTACCTGCACCGATGGCAATGCCTATGTCTGCACGAGTTAATGCAGGTGCATCGTTAATGCCGTCACCCACCATAATAACTTTGCCCTTGTCCCGAAGTTGACGGACAACTTTTTCCTTACCGTCTGGCATAACTCCTGCGATAACCTCGTCAACACATGCGATTTTGCCGATTGCGTTGGCGGTTTTTTCGTTATCCCCTGTGAGCATTATAACGCGAATACCCATATTCTGCAATTCTTTTATAGCTTTAGGGCTATCATCTTTAATTGTATCCGCTACTGCTATTATTCCTAAAAGTTCATTTTCAATACAGAACAATAATGGAGTTTTTCCGTTATCGGCAAGGTTTTCAACAATCTTGATTGTATTTTCATCAATATTGATTTTTTCACTTATGAATTTAAGACTACCGCCGTAAATAGTTTCCCCATTCAACTCCGCAGTAACACCATTTCCCGAAAGTGCTTTAAAATTCTGCACATCTAAAATGCTTATTTGATTTTCGTTACCCTTTTGCACAATGGCTTTTGCTAACGGATGCTCACTTTTTATTTCAAGGGAATATGCAAGAGTTAAAAGTTCATTTTCCGATGTGCTTATTGGGATTATATCCGTAACCTTTGGCTTACCCTCGGTAATTGTACCTGTTTTATCAAGGACAACCGTATTAGCTCTGCCTGTTTCTTCAAGGGAAACTGCAGTTTTGAAAAGAATACCGTTTTTAGCACCAACACCATTACCAACCATAATTGCAACCGGTGTGGCAAGCCCCAAGGCACAGGGGCAACTGATTACAAGTACGGAAATTCCACGAGCCAAGGCATAGCCGAAAGGCTCACCGGTAATAAGCCATATAATTGTTGTGATTACTGCGATTGTGATTACAACGGGTACAAAAATACCCGAAACTTTATCAGCAATTTTGGCAATTGGTGCTTTTGTGGCGGCGGCATCACTCACCATTTTTATGATTTGAGATAAAGTTGTGTCCTCGCCCACGCGGAGTGCTCTGCATTTGATATACCCCGACTGATTGAGCGTTGCGGCTGAAACTCTGTCACCCACCGATTTGTCAACGGGAATACTCTCGCCCGTGAGTGCAGATTCGTCAACCGCCGTTGAGCCCTCAATGATTTCACCGTCAACTGAAATCTGCTCACCGGGACGGACAACAAATATATCATCTTTTTGTACTTGGTCAATGGGTACTTCGGTTTCGATGCCGTCTTTAATGATTACCGCGGTTTTTGGTGCTAATTTCATCAAAGATTTAAGTGCATTTGTGGTTTTGCCCTTTGAACGCGCCTCCAACATTTTACCGACGGTTATGAGCGTTAAAATCATTGCGGCAGATTCAAAATAGAACTCGTGCAAATAATGATGAGCCATTTCACCGCTGACTGTAAACATTTTCACAAGCAGATATGTGCTGTATATGAACGATGCACCCGAGCCGAGAGCCACAAGAGTATCCATATTAGGTGACTTGTGCAAAAGCCCTTTAAAGCCGTTTACAAAGAATTTACGGTTGATTACCATTATGATAATGGTCAACACAAATTCGATAACACCAATTATAAGCGGATTCCCGATTGGCAGATACCAACCCCACATCACGTGACCCATTGAAATATACATTAAGACTACTAAAAAGCCCAATGATAAAAATAATCGTTTTTTGAGTTTTGGGGTTTCGGTATCTTTTAACGCATCATCTTCTGACGATGTTTTTTCGTCTTTGAGTGTTGCACCATATCCTGCATTTTCAACTGCAGAGATGATTTTTTGAGTATCAATACTCCCCTCAACACCCATTGAATTAGTGAGAAGACTGACAGAACAAGACTTTACACCGTCAACACCATTAACGGCTTTCTCAACTCTTGCAACACAAGCAGCACAGCTCATACCTGTAATATTAAATTGTGTCATTTTCTATCCTTCATTCTTATTAGATACTAAAAATCATGTCATTCTGAACGTAGCGAAGAATCTCTGCAAAAACAAAATGGAGATTCTTCGTCGTTGTGCTCCTCAGAATGACTTATCTTTTTGAATTTATTTATTAAAATGTTCGCGTGATGCTGTTAAGGTGTTTTTAAGTAACATCGTAATTGTCATTGGTCCTACACCGCCGGGGACGGGGGTGATGAATGAGCATTTGTCTTTCACCGCGTCAAAATCAACGTCACCACAGAGCTTACCCTCTGCATTTCTGTTCATACCAACATCAATTATAACTGCACCGTCTTTTACCATATCGGGTGTTACGAAATATGCCTTACCAACTGCGGCAACAAGAATATCAGCACGCTTTGTTACATCTGCCAAATCTTTTGTGCGGGAATGACAGATTGTAACGGTACCGTTCTGACCTAAAAGAAGCATTGCCATAGGCTTACCTACGATATTGCTTCTGCCGATTACAACACATTCCTTGCCCTCAACAGAAATGTTGTAATATTTAAGCATTTCCATAATTCCTGCAGGTGTGCAAGGTAAAAATGAGTGGTCACCAATCATAATATGACCTGTATTTACGGGGTGGAAAGCGTCAACATCCTTATGTGGTGCGATTGCGTTGAGAACTTTTTTCTCATCAATCTGTTTTGGCAATGGCAACTGACAGAGAATACCGTCAACCGCATCGTCATTATTGAGTTTTTCTACTAATGCAAGCAATTCTTCTGTGGTTGTTTCTTCGGGAAGAGCATATTCAAATGACTCCATTCCGACCTCTTCGCAACCTTTTTTCTTATTGTTTACATATACACGGGACGCAGGATTATTACCTACAATCACAACCGCAAGACCTGTTTTTTTGCCTTGTTTTGCAAGTTCTTCAACCTCTGCCTTGATTTCATTTCTTACAGATGCTGAAACCTCTTTACCGTCGATAATTTTATACATTCTCATGCACCTCTGCAGTTACTTTTTCTCTTTGTGTAGTTTTGCAAATTTATAAATTGTAATTACAATACAAACCGCCGCAATACCCATTGAGAGCACCTGTGAAACGCGGAGATTTGTGTCGCCGATATAAAGACTATCTGTTCGAAGCCCCTCAACTATTGCACGCTCAACACCATAGATTATGCCGTAACCCAAGAAGAGTTGACCGTCAAACTTACGAAATTTCTGGCACACAATATAAAGAATTACAAAACCTAAAAGACACCAAAGTGACTCATAAAGGAATGTTGGGTGAACGGGCAAATCAGGGTTCATTTCTATTCCGTTCTGTGCGAATTCTGCCTGATGGCTGTTTATGTAAGCCACCACCTTGTCGCTGGTCATTCCCCATGGCAGAGTTGTGTTTGTGCCGAACGCCTCTTGGTTTGTGTAGTTACCCCATCTGCCAATACCCTGACCGATAAGAAGGCTCATACCCGCTAAATCAAGCAGTTTCAGAAAACTTAAATCAACCTTTTTACATACGAAATATGCCGCAATCAAAGCACCGATAATACCGCCGTAAATGGCAAGTCCGCCGTTCCATATCTGTATAATTTCGTCGGGGTGATTTTTAAAATAATCCCACTCAAAAATTACATAATATGCACGTGCACCAACAATACCACCGATTGTACCCCAGATAAGTACATCAAGCATTTTGTCGATGCTCATTTTCCATACATAAGCCTTTCTTCCGCCAAAAAGAACCGCAAGGGTAAATCCGAATGCAATAATTGCACCGTAAAATTTAATGCTGATTACATTGTCGCCAAAGGGAATTTCAACAAGTGTGTCATACACATCAAATTCCCAACCTAAACCGGGGAATAAAACCTCGGTATAGCCTGTCAACCATTTCATAAAACTATCTCCTTTAGTTCGGAAGAATTACTGACATTGCTGAATTGTCAAGATTGATTGCACTTCGAAGTCTATTGTCAATATCCTCTGCAGTAATGCTTTCAAGGACACTCAACTGGTCGAAAAGACCGTCACCGTTGAAATACTCGCCAACAAGTGCATTAGCAAGAGAATCAACATCATTGAAGTTCATAATGAAGTTGCCGTAGTGCTTTTTCTTGATACGGTCAAATGCCTCACGGTCAACACCCTCTGTCATAACGCGACGAAGTTCTTCAGTAATTCTTTCACGAACTGTGTCGTAGTCATTACTTTCGCCGTTGAAAAGGTGTGCCGAATAGCCATAGCCCTCAAAGTATTCTGCATCAAATGTAGTATTTATAAGACCCTCATTAAGAAGTGACTCATAAAGTGGCGAAGTTTTACCTGCCACAATATCCATTAAAATTGTGCTTTCAAGTGACTCCTTGAGAGTTCTTTCGGGAGTTTTTATATCCTCTTTAAAGCCGATTGCAAAAATGGGCATTGCAACTGACAATTTGTGCTCAACCTTATCAGCCACAACCTCGGCGGGTTCAACCATAAATTTACGCTCAATTTTCTTGCACTCTTTAGGCTTAATCATTTTGTCCGCCAGATTGAGCACCTGCTCAACAGTTACATTACCCGCAACTGCAAGTGCCATATTTGCGGGGTTATAGAATGTTTCATAGCATTCGTAAAGCAAATCTGCTGTGATGTGGCTGATTGACTCAACCGTACCCGCAATATCAATTCTTACGGGGTGCTTGTGATAGAGTGCACGCAAAAGCTCAAAATGTGAACGCCAACCGGGTTCATCCTGATACATATTGATTTCCTGACCGATAATTCCCTGCTCTTTCTCTACAGTTTTTTCGGTGAAATATGGGTTCTGCACGAAATCGAGAAGAATTTCGAGAGAAGCTTCTAAATTGTCACTGCATTGAAAAAGATAGCAGGTTTTATCGAATGAGGTATAAGCATTTGCATTTGCACCCGTTTTTGCATAGCGGGCAAAAGCGTCAAGTTCTTCACTTTCAAACAATTTGTGCTCTAAAAAGTGAGCAATACCCTCGGGCACTTCGGTGAATTCCTTTTCGCCCTCTAATTTAAAGCAAGTGTCAATTGAGCCGTATTTTGTACCGAAAATCGCATAAGTTGATGCGTAATTTTCTTTAGGATAAACAAAAATTTTAAGTCCTGAACTATGGTCAATTTCAAAATAACGCTCGCCGAGTAATTCGTTTTTAATCTCTTTAATGTTGTTCATTTCAGTTTTCCTCCCCTGTGAGAAGATAAATTGTATCAACTGTCACTTTCTTTGCACATTCCGTTACTTGCTCGCGTGTAACCCCAGCAATAAGGTCTGCATATTCTTTACCGCTGACTAAAGTATCATCAAGAGCCTGTGAGCCGTAGAAGGTGCAAACTGCGTTTGGTGAATCCTCAACGCCCTTGAATGAATCACAAAGAGCGGTGATTGATGAATTGAATTCTTCATCTGTGAATTCGCCGTTTTTCATAACATCAAGCTGATTTAAAATCTCGTTCTTTGCCTTTTCGTAATTTTGATTCTCAATACCGCTTTGAATGAAGATAATTCCCTTATCGCGAACAATTCTTGAATTACAGTAATAGCAAAGGCTCATTTTTTCACGCACATTCATAAAAAGTCTTGAATATGGTCCGCCACCATAAATATCTGTCATTACGCGATATGCGAAATAGTTGTCGTCGGGATTAGTCATACCTGTACGAAGTCCCATAACAAGTTTTGCCTGTGTAATGTCCATAGTTTCTTTGAAATAACGGATTTCGTCTGCTTTTTCAATGAATACTGATTCAAGTTTTGCAGGCTCGCGATTAGAAATGCCGTTTGCAAATTCTGTGAACTTGTTTTTAAGCATTTCACCGTCAAGACTACCGCAAGCAGTAATAACGATTGTTGCGGTGCTCAGCATATTCTCATAAGCCTTGAAAAGTGATTTGCTGTCAAGATTTTTTACATCCTCATAAAGCTTTTCGCGGTCAATACCGTAGGGCTCGTCCTTGCACATAAGCTGACGAAGACGAGAAATGGCGTAACTACGCTTATCATTCTTTTCAGCATCAAGATTTTCAAGAGTGAAACGGATTTCGCGTGTTGTGTTTTCTTCGTCAAAAGCACCGTTTTCCGCATTGGGATTAGAAAGAATTTCAATAAGAAAATCAACTGCATCCTCTGAAATTTTTCTGCCGTCAAGTGAAAAACGGTCGTCGGGCACTTCAATTGAAAAACGCATTTTAACATCTTCACCCGCACACATAATGCCCGCATCAAAATCTGCACCGTAAAGGCTTTCAACCTTTGAGTTGAACGCTTTTACCGTATTATACTTCTTTGATGTGTGACCCAAAAATGAAGAAAGAACATTCTGTGCCGCAAGGTATTCGTTTATCGGCAAGCAAAAATCAATTTTTATACAGTTTGTTTTGAATTTATTACTGTTAATGCACAAGAGCTTAACGCCTTTTGCAATTTCGGTATAGTTCATTACAAATCCTCCAAAAATAAAATAAATATATAAATTCAAATAATAATTTTATCACATTTTTCTTATAATTAAAAGAACTATTTTATAAACTTGCATCATTTTCTGTTTATTTTTCCCTTTTTGTGAGCAAAATAAACAAGAAGGTGAGAAAAGCCGAACCTTAAGCATGTTAATTTTTTGTTAAAGGCATAATAAACTTATTGACTTTGAAATGAATTTACAATAAAATAGATAAGATATTTATTTTTTATTTTTTCGACAAACAGGTGTAATCAAATGAAGTTAGTTTATAACATTCAAAAGGCGGGAATGAGCATAGTTGTTGATAGACTTTTAAAGTATATCGACCGCGACCCGCAGGCTAACATTGTTAAGCTTGCAAATCGCATTGAGCCCATTTTCAATAAAATTTTCCCACCCGAAAACTTCAAAAGAATAAAAGAGATTGCCAACGACAAAGACAATGTATGGACACAGTTTGCATTGAGCATTATCGATGACATTGACCACAGCGTAATTAAGCAGATGCTTATTTCTTTCGGCATTGACGCAGGTTATTACGGCACAAAAGCCGTGCGTAAAAACCGAGAGAAATACAAGTGCAATATTCCATTTAACATCTTGTTTGACCCTACAAGTGCTTGCAATTTAAACTGCAAGGGCTGTTGGGCGGCAGAATATGGCCACAAACAGAATTTAAGCCTCGAAGAAATGCAAAGTATTGTTAGTCAAGGTAAAGAATTGGGTTGTCATTTCTATTGGCTTACAGGCGGCGAACCGCTGATTAAGAAAAAAGAAGTTCTCGAAATCTGCCGTAACAATAAGGATTGCATTTTCTTGATTTTCACAAATGCAACTTTAGTTGACGAAGAATTCTGCAAAGCAATGAATGAGTGCGGTAACATCACTCTTGCTTTGAGCATTGAGGGTAGCGAAGAGTCTAACGACTGGCGACGCGGTGAGGGTGCTTATGCTACTACTGTTAAGGCTATGGATTTACTTCGCAAAAACAAGTGTATTTTCGGCGTTTCGGTTTGTTATACAAGCAAAAATTTACCCGTTGTTACAAGTGACGAATTTGTTGATATGATTATCGGCAAAGGTGCAAAGTTTATGCTTAACTTCAACTATATGCCCGTAGGTCACGGTGCAGATGTAAATCTTATTCCTACACCTGAGCAAAGAAAAGAGCTTTATATGTGGAATAAGAAAATGCGTAACGGTAAAACCGGTAAGCCCATTTTCATTATGGACTTCCAGAATGACGGCGAGTATGTGGGCGGTTGTATTGCAGGCGGAAGAAACTATTTTCACATTAATTCCGCAGGTGATATTGAGCCCTGCGTGTTCATTCATTTCTCTGACTCAAACATCAGAACTCACACGCTTTTGGAAGCATTGCAAAACCCCTTGTTTATGGCTTATTATCATAATCAGCCATTCAATGACAATCACTTAAGACCTTGCCCCATGCTTGAAAATCCCGAAAGACTTCGCGAGATGATAAAGGAAACGGGAGCAAAGAGTTCTGACCTTGAACGTCAGGAAACTGCAGACGAGCTGTGCAGTAAATGTGACGAATATGCAGAAAAGTGGAAACCCGTTGCCGAAGAATTATGGACAACACTTCCGCATAAAGACACTCACACACAGTATTATCGCGACACGCCCGAGGGCAAAGCACATTTTGGCGGTTGCACAGGTAATTGTGCTAACTGCAATGCACATAAATAAGCAAAAAAAATTGACCGCATTCCTTAATTGGAATGCGGTCATTTTATTATCTTTAGATTTGCTTTAACTTGCCGAGATTCTTAATAAGATTAGGAATACCCTTGAAGATAATCTTAAGACCCTTACCCATTTTATCTTCGTGAAGAATAAGGATAAGACCTTCTGCCATTTCAGGGCTGAAAAGACCAAAACTCATTGAGATAAAGTTCTTGATTGGAAGCTGTGTAGCAACTGCACCTGCCATTGTGTCAGCACCAAGCATCTTAATGAGAAGACGATAAATTCTTCCGCCCCATTTGCTGTCCTGTGCGTCCTCGATTGTATTGAGAAGTGTAAATGGTGCATTCTTATCTCTCTGTGATGGAGGAAGAGCCTTGCCATAAACTGCTTCGAACTCGTTTGCAGGAACATTCATAATGTTTGCACCGTAGTATGATGGAGCAGTCTTGCTGTAATCAGGAACAGTAGCCTCAACTGTTGATTCAACAAAAACTGATGTTTCAAGTCTGATGTCACGGCTTGATGCACCAACTAAAATCTTGAAGTCACCGCTTTCAACGTGCCAATCACCGAGTTCAACATTGTAGTAAGCAAATGCACGTTTATCGAGGTCAATTGAAACCTCTTTTTCTTCACCTGCTTTTAAGAATACTTTCTTAAAGCCACGAAGTTCTTTAACAGGACGATAGATTGTGCTTTCGACGTCGTTTACATAAACCTGTGCAACTTCAGCACCGTCAACATCGCCTGTGTTCTTAACCTTGAATGAAACTGTTACTGTATCTGTATCTTTAATCTTGTCAGCAGAAACCTTAATGTCGCTATATTCAAATGTTGTGTATGAAAGACCATGACCGAATGGGAATGCAACTTCTTTGTTTGCTGTGTCATAGTATTTATAACCAACATAAACGCCTTCTCTGTATTCAACAGAAACAGGTGTGCCGGGGAAGTAGTTAAAGCTTGAGTTGTCCTCAAGTGCAAGTGGGTATGTTTCACTAAGCTTACCGCTTGGGTTAACATCACCGAAGATAATATCGCAAACTGCACTGCCACCTGCCTGACCTGTAAGGAACATATTAAGAATAGCAGGAACTTTATCTGCCCAAGGCATACGGACGGATGCACCACCTGAAAGAACAACTACTGTATTAGGATTAACCTTGAGGATTTCTTCAACAAGTGCATTGTGTGAAGGTGGAAGATTGATGTGAGCTCTGTCGTTACCCTCTGTTTCGTATTCGTCAGTAAGACCGATAAATACAACTGCAACGTCAGCATTCTTTGCAGCCTCTTTTGCCTGGAGAAGAAGTTCCATATCCTTTTTAGCCTTGCCCTTAAGAGTGTAGCCTGCAGAATATGAGAAGGTAACTCCCATTTCTTTCATTGTGTCGTAAGCAGAGTCAAGCTTAATCGGGTTAATAAGTGATGAACCCGCACCCTGATAACGAGGTGTATGAGCCATTTCACCGATAAGAGCAATTTTTGCATCTTTCTTAAGCGGAAGAACATTATTGTCATTCTTCATAAGTACCATACACTGGCCTGCGATTTCGCGGGCAAGGTTGTGATGTGCATCACTATCATAAGTATATGTTTTGCCGAGAACTTTTTCAGCCTTCTTTGACATTTCAATAATCTTGTCAACTGCTGCATCAAGAACTGCAACATCAAGTGTGCCGTTGTTAACTGCGTCAACAATAAGTTTTGTGCCGATACCTGATGATGTTGGCATTTCGATTTCCTGACCTGCCTGAAGTCCGGGAACTCTTTCGTTTTCTGCACCCCAGTCAGTAATAACAACGCCCTCAAAGCCCCAGTCGTCACGAAGAACGTCAGTTAAGAGCCATTTATTTTCAGCAGCATAAGTGCCGTTAAGTCTGTTGTATGAGTTCATAACAGTCCAAGGCTGTGCCTTTTTAACTGCAATTTCAAAAGGAAGAAGATATGTTTCGCGAAGTGTTCTTTCATCAACAACTGCATTAACTGTCATTCTGCGAGTTTCCTGATTGTTTGCAGCATAGTGCTTAAGAGAAGTACCAATACCCTTACTCTGAACACCGTTGATAAATGATGCAGCCATTTCACCTGCAAGAACACCGTCTTCTGAGAAATATTCAAAGTTACGTCCGCAAAGAGGTGAACGCTTGATATTTGTACCCGGTCCTAAAAGAACAGAAACCTTTTCTTTTAAGCATTCTTCACCAAGGGCTTCACCCATCTTGTAAAGTAGGTCAGTATCCCATGAGCAAGCAGTTGCAGAAGCTGTCGGGAAGCAGATAGCAGGAACACCTTTCAAAAGATTTGTTTCACCTTTTGGTGTGTCGCCCGGGTCACCTTTTTTACGGATACCGTGAGGTCCATCGTTAAGGCTTATTGACTTGATGCCAAGTCTTTCCACGGGTTGTGAGTGCCAGTAGTCAAGACCGTCGCACATACTTGCTTTTTCTTCGAGCGTCATCTGTGCAATAAGGTCGGCATGTTTAAGAGCCATTTTCATTTCCTCCTCAATAAAGTATATAGTTACTTAACATTCCTATTATATATCAACACTATCGGTTTCGTCAAATAAAAGTTTATCGGCAGAAACTGTGTCAATAGATTCAATATTTTTGAGTTTGCGTTGAATAAACAGATTTTTGCGTTCGGCATCTTCAAGAGTCTTACCTGCTTCGTCAACTTTTTTCTTTGCTTTGCTGAGTAAATCGCCGAATTTTTCATACTGTGCTTTCGCCGCACCGAGAATTTCACGGACTTCGTTTGCTTTTTCGTTGATTGCAATAGTCTTAAATCCCATTGAAAGAGAGTTGAGAAGTGCCGTAATAGTTGACGGGCCTGCAATCATAACATTATATTCATTCTGTATTTTTTCAGGCAAACCTGTTCTTGATGATGCGATTTCTGCATAAAGGCCCTCTGTTGCAAGATACATAATTGCAAAAGGCGTTGTGGCGGGAACATGAATATATTTTGCGATTGATTTTGCTTCACCGAGCACTCTGTTTTCAAGTTCTTTGCGGGCAATTTTTACTGCATCAGCATCCGCACGGTCGGCGGCATCACAAAGTCGAACATAATCTTCCATAGGAAATTTTGAGTCAACAGGAAGCAAAATATCCTTGCCGTCTTTTTCACTTGACGGAATACGAATAGCAAATTCAACGCGGTCAAGTGAATTGGGAACAGTTGCCACATTTTTTTCAAACATATTTGGAATGGTTTGGTTTAAAATTCCCTCTAATTGCACCTCTGCCCAAGTACCTCTTGCCTTGACGTTTGTAAGTACACGGTTAAGTGCAGTAACATTTTCGGTAACGCCTGTTGAAAGCTTTTGCATTTCACCAAGGGATTTATATAAATTTTCAAGTTGGTCAGAAACAGTCTTAAATGAAGTGTTAAGTCTTGTTGTAAGAGTTGCAGTAAGCTTTTCGTCAACAGTAACTCGCATTTCTTCAAGCTTCTTTTCGTTTGACTCCTGCATTTTAGTAATTGATGTTTCAAGTGACTTGTTTTGTTTATCGCCTTGGTCAACAAGCATCTGGATAACCTTTTCACGATGTTCAAAATTGCCCTTATTCATATTGTCAATTCTGCCCGACATTTCATCAAGGCTCTTTTTCACATCTTCACGGATTTCCTTGTTGGCATTTTGATTCTCAACACGAATTCGGTGGAATTCGTCACCCATATTTTTAGTTATGTATTCAAGCTTGTTTTCAAGCGACTTGATTTCTCCGCTTTCTTCGGTATTTGCCTCTTTGATTGCCTTTGACAATTTCCCGAAGTAAACACCGAGCACAATCATAGCAATCGCAAGAACAGTCATCAGAATATATTTTGCAATTTCAAAAAATAATTCCATAAATTTACTCCCCATATATAATTTACAGTTTATTATAACAAAATTATATAATAAAAGATAGTTTTTTATAAAAAATTTTATGAAAATATAGCCTTAATTCAAAAAATTTGATATACTGTTAAGCGGTGAATAAAATGGTTAAGAAAATTCTTTGTATTTTTATATCAATATTGATGCTTGTTACCTGTTTTTCTGCCTGCACGGGAGATGAAGATGGTGGCACATTCAACCTTGCCGTAAGTGAATTACCCGAGCATTTTGACCCGCAGATTGCCGACAGCGTTTCGGAACGTGCGGTTGCGGTGAATATATTTGACGGACTTTTCAAATTAGATGAAAACGGCACACCGCAAAAATGTGCCGTTAAAGATTACAAGGTATCTGACGACGGACTTACATACACCTTCACGCTTTATGAGAATATGAAGTATTTTGTTCCGTCGGTTGCAAAAAACTTTGCTGAAGAAAAAGAAGTAACAATTAATGCCGATGTTACCGCTGAAGATTTTGCTTTTGGTATTACCCGCGGAATTCTGCCCGAAACAAATGCTCCCGATTATGAACTTTTAAGTGTAATTAAAAATGCCGAAAAAGTGCACAAGGGTGAAATGAGTAAAGAAAATTTAGGAATTCGCGTAATTGATACACTCACTCTTAAAATTACACTTGAAAGAAAATCCGATAATTTTCTGTATGCACTTACTCAACCCGTATCATTCCCCTGTGATGAAGAATTTTTTAATCTTACTGCGGGCAGATATGGTCTTGAAAGAAAATACCTTATTTCAAATGGTGCGTTTTATCTCTCTGCCGTTAACGAGGGGAAAAGCGTGCGAATCTGGAACAATGCCGATTATAACGGAACATTCAAAGCAATTCCGCAATCTGTAGGCTTTTATCTTAATGATAACGAAATTGAAATTGCAAAAGCTGTTCGCAAGGGTGATTATGATTTGGGATTTTTCTCATCCGCCCAAGCCATTGATGAGTTAGGCAGAAAGACAAGACAATCTGTTTTGCATAATACGGGTGTTTCACTTATTTTTAATATGTCAGATGAAACCTTGAAAAATAACACCTTAAGAGCAGGTTTGATTTCTTGTATAGACATTTCGACAGTTACCGAAACTCCTATGAAAACGGTTGTGCCGTCATATTATAAGGTGAACGGTAATGAGGTTGACGGCTCTGCGGTTGAAAATCTCACATACAACATTGACAATGCACGAAGCAAAATGATAAAAGCCTTTGAAGAATTGAAAATTGATAATCTTACGGTAAATATTTTATGTACCGAAGAATATGAAAATTACGCAAAGGCAGTTGTAAGCTGTTGGCAGAAGAATATCGGTGTTGAACTTAACGGCACGGTTACAGTTTGCGAAAAAGAAGATTTTAATAAAAAACTGTCTTCAGGCGAATTTGACACCGCAATATGCAGAATGTCACTTGACAGCGACAGTATAACTGAATATCTTTCAATATTCACAACGGATAACGAATACAATGTGCTGAACTATACTTCTGCCGAGTATGACCGAATTGTTGAAGATTTAAAGGCTAACCCCACTGTTGAAAAAGCTACTTATGCTCAAAGTTATCTGCTTAAAAACGCGGTGCTTTTACCAATAGTTACAGAAAACTCTGTTTTTGCAGTTGCAGAAGATGTAAACGGCGTATTCTTCGTAGGCGACCGTGCAAATATCTATTTTTATAAAGGACAGAAAAAATGACAAATAAAAGAAAAATATATGTGTCGGTTTCGTGGATTTTGGTTGCAGTTTGTATGGGAATAATCTTTTCGCTCTCTGCACAAAATGGCGAAGAATCTTCAGATTTAAGCGGTTCTTTTGTGATGGCAATTTTAGAATGGCTTAAACTGGATATTGACGAGGGTTTTCTTCGCACCTGTGCTCATTGTCTTGAATTTATGGGGCTTTCACTTCTCATTTTTAATGCCACATACAGCACTTGGGAAACAAAATTCACTCCGTTGATTGCTTTTGCGGGAACAGTTTTTTATGCAATTACCGACGAAATTCATCAAATTTTTGTTCCCGACCGTGCTTTTCAGATAAGCGATATTTTAGTTGACAGTACAGGTGCTTTGATAGGTATCACAGCATCGTTTATAATGTTGAAAATTATACTTTATATAAAGAAAAGGAGAAATTGCAATGGCAATACTTAAACCTTTTAAGGCGGTAAGACCAAAGGACGAATATGCAAGTGTAGTTGGTGCTTTGCCCTATGATGTAATGAATTCAGAAGAAGCACGCGAAATGGTAAAGGATAAGCCTTATTCATTTTTGCACGTAGATAAAGCAGAGGTTGATTTACCACAGGGAATTGATATTTATTCCGCAGAGGTCTACGAGAAAGCAAAAGAAAATCTTGAAGCATTAAGTGAAAAAGGTATTTGTAAGCAGGATGAAAAGCCAATGCTTTATATCTACCGTCAGATTATGAATGGACGTGAACAGACAGGTATTGTGGGTTGCACTGCGGTTGACGATTACATAAACAATGTGATTAAAAAGCACGAATTTACTCGTGCTGATAAAGAAGCAGACAGAATTCGTCACGTTGATACTCTTGATGCGAATACAGGGCCAATTTTCCTTACACATCGTGAAAATGCAACTGTAACAGAAATTACAGAAAGCTGGAAAAACACTCACTCTCCCGCTTATGACTTCGTAAGTGACGATGGTGTTGCACAGACAGTATGGGTAATTAATGACGATGCAGTTATTGATACTCTTGTTAAGGAATTCGCAGAAATCCCCTATCTTTATATTGCTGACGGTCACCACAGATGTGCTTCTGCAGTTCGTGTTGGTGAAAGAAGACGCGGTAATGGGGAATATGATGAAAATGCAGAATTCAACTTCTTCTTGTCAGTAATTTTTCCTTGCGACCAACTTAAAATTATGGATTATAACCGTGTAATCGCAGATTTAAACGGCAATACAAGTGAAGAATTCATCACAAAAATGGGTGAAAAGTTCATTGTTGAAGAAGCAGATGAAAGCCCTTATGCACCAAAAGAACGCCACACATTCGGTATGTATCTTGACAACAAATGGTATAAGGTTACCGCAAAGGCAGAGTTCATCAACGAAACCGACCCTGTTGAGTGCCTTGATGTTTCTATCTTGCAAAACAACCTGATTACACCAATTCTTAACATCACAGACCCAAGAACAGACAAGAGAATTGACTTCGTAGGCGGTATTCGTGGTCTGGGTGAATTAGAAAGAAGATGTGCAGAGGGTATGAAACTTGCATTTGCAATGTACCCCACATCTTTGGGTGAACTTATGGACATTGCAGACGCAGGCAAGGTTATGCCACCAAAATCAACTTGGTTTGAACCAAAATTATTATCAGGTCTTTTTATTCATAAGTTATCATAATTAAATACAAAAACGGCGAGGTATTGAGCTTAATACCTCGCCATATTTATTGGGCTTTATAAAAGTACTATTCCGTTTTCTTGGCAGATTTGTTTTGTGTGTTCGTCCCAAAGAGAAACCTGAACTTCGCCGATATGGGCTTTGCCGAGTAAGAGCATTGAAAGTCTTGACTGACCGATACCGCCACCGATTGTGAGGGGCAATTTGCCCTCTAACAATTCTTTATGGAAAGGAAGATTTCTTCTTTCATCCTTACCTGAAATGCGAAGCTGTTCGTCAAGTGCTTTTTCGTCAACGCGGATACCCATTGATGAGATTTCAAAGGCACAATCGAGTAAATCGTTCCAGAAAAGAATATCGCCGTTAAGTGACCAGTCATCATAGTCGGGTGCACGGTGGTCGTGTGATTTGCCCGATTTTAATGCACAACCGATTTGCATAATAAACACGGTTTTATGCTCTTTTACAAAGAGATTTTCGCGTTCTTTAGGTGATTTATCGGGGTACATATCCTCAAGCTCTTGTGATGTTACAAAGGTAACATTTCTCTCAAGCTGAACATTCAGTTGGGGGTAAACGCATTTGAGAAAATCAAGTGTTTCGCAGATTGCACCCACAATGCTCTTAACAACTGCTTTGAGATAGTCTTCATTGCGGTTTTCTTTTGTGATAATCTTTTCCCAATCCCATTGGTCAGTATAAATTGAATGAAGATTATCCATTTCTTCGTCACGGCGGATAGCATTCATATCAGTATAAAGCCCCTGCCCTGCCGAAAAACCGTAAGTACGGAGTGCCATTCTCTTCCACTTTGCAAGTGAATGAACAATCGCCGCATTTCTGCCTGTTTCTTTAACATCAAAGGTAACTGCACGCTCAACACCGCTGAGGTCGTCATTCATACCTGTTGCGGGGTCAACAAAAATTGGTGCAGACACTCTTATAAGGTTAAGTGCGGGACAGAGTTTATCTTCAAATATTCTTTTTAACATACCGATGGCTTTTTGAGTTTCATACATACTCAAAACTGATTTGTAGCCCTCGGGAACAATTACTTTGCTCATTGAAATCGCCTCTTAAGTATTAAAGGTTACCTACTGTTCTTGGGAACATAATAGCGTCACGGATATTCTGAACGCCTGTGATATACATAAGCATTCTTTCAAAGCCAAGACCGAAACCGCTGTGTGGCACGCTACCAAATTTTCTTGTGTCGATATACTCTTGATAACTTTCGATTGGCATACCCTTTTTCTTCATTGCATTGATAAGTTTATCTAAATCTGCTTCTCTTTCGCTACAACCGATGATTTCGCCAATTCCGGGAACAAGAAGGTCAGTTGCAGCAACAGTTTTGCCGTCGTCATTCTGCTTCATATAGAATGACTTGATGTCTGCAGGATAGTTATAAACGAAAACAGGCTTCTTGAAATATTCGTCTGCAAGGTATTTTTCGTGCTCTGTAGCGAGGTCACAACCCCACTCAACTTTATACTCGAAATTCTTACCTGATTTGAGAAGAATATCAATTGCATCAGTATAAGTTACTTTTGCAAAATCGTTGTTTATAACTGTCTGCAATTTCTCGATTACGCCCTTTTCAACCCATTGATTGAAAAATTCCATTTCATCGGGACATTTATCGAGAATGTCTTTTATGATGTATTTAATGAAATCCTCTGCAATCTCAATAATGTCTGCCAAATCGCAGAAGCAAACTTCCGGCTCAACATGCCAGAACTCTGCTGCGTGACGTGTTGTGTTACTGTTTTCGGCACGGAATGTTGGTCCGAATGTGTAAATTCTGCCAAGACCCATTGCAGCCATTTCACCCTCAAGCTGAGCTGAAACAGTAAGACCTGCTTTTTTGCCGAAGAAATCGTTTGCGTAGTATTCTTCTTCACTCGCATACTCTGTTTTGAAAGGATGAGTAGTAACGCGGAACATTTCACCCGCACCCTCACAGTCACTACCTGTAAGAATTGGAGCGTGAACATATTTATAACCATTATTATTAAAATATGTGTGAATTGCAATTGAAAGCTGGTGGCGAATTGCCATTACTGCTTCAAAATATCTTGTGCGAACTCTTAAGTGTGGAATTGTTCTTAAAAATTCCATTGAGTGACGCTTTTTCTGTAATGGGAAATCTGATGGGCAAGAGCCGAGAACCTCAACAGTATTAAGCTCAATTTCATAGCCGTTTCTTTCAGATGCTACAAGCTTGCCCAGGGCTTTTAATGCAGTACCAACCGGCATAAAAGATTTAACCTGCTCATCACTGAATTTTTCTTTATCAGCAACAAGCTGGATGCTTTTAAAGCTTGTACCGTCATTTAATTCTGCAAATGCAACATTTTTTGAATCGCGAGCAGTTCTTACCCAACCGCAAACGGTAACATCAGTATTTACATATTTTTCGCCGTTTGCAAAAAGTTCTTTAATATCTGTATGTTTCATTTTAAACATCGCCTCCAAAAGCAATATTTCGCTATTATAATATTATTTATACATACAGATTATTTTATTCTTTTTATGGTAATAAGTCAATATTTTTTTGGAAAATAATAGCGGGAGCCAAGCCCCCGCCATACATATTAGTTATATTTTTCAATTTCCTTATGATGCTTTATTCTGACGCCAAGAATTATTACACCTGTAAAAACTACACCCGCTGCGAGAATTGCTGAAAGCACAACCCAAACTATATCAGGCAGATACGGTGTTGTGATTTCCATTAATGGAAGTCTGTAAAGAGAGTTGCCGTTATTTTTGCCGTAAGGAATACGGATTACACTTACAGAATAACTCTGTGCCTCATATTTTACCGTATTATCATCAAGCTTTAAGGACATTTCTTCGGGTGCTACGTGCAATGGTTCATTGATTTCATTGCAAGCCGCTTTGAAGTTTTCGCTCATATACTGTACCGACGGGTTATTTACATTCCCAAAACCCGTAAGATTTATATCGAAACGGTAAGCCTTGTTCGTGGTATTCACAAGTTTTACATAAATTACTTGATTTTCTGCATCCACAGTTGAGCATTGATAAACACCCTCGGCGGTCATATCAAAATCAGTATTAAGATAATTTGTGCCGTAATTGTTTGAGAAAAGCATCTGCACATAATAATCGGGAGTGAGCACCACGCCTTGAGAATCAAACCAAATCATATTCACATCCCAACACTGTGCATTGATTTTTGCAAGAGTTGGGGCATAAGAAATCATACTCACCACATCGGCATTACGCTCAATGCCTGTAAGATACGCAGCGTTTTCAACAGCCGCCCAGATATTGCTTTTAGTCTGGATTGTGCCGACACCATTGGATTTTGGTGCATATTCGCCTACCATAACCTTTGCACCGCTTCGTTCATAATTATCATAACGGTCGGTTGTGCGTAAAAGTTCACCACCCGAGGTGTAATAATGTTCGTCAACAATTGTGTCGCGGTAATTGGCATTGATTGTTGTGTAATTCGCATCAAAATCCTCGCCCGCACCCGAATGACCTGCTGAAGAAATTATTGTGATTTCGGGGTATTTATCTTTTACTGCTTTATAAATCGCATCAAAATTACGCCAATAAATTTCGCCCCAATTTTCGTTACCGATTGCAAGGTATTTCATATTGAAAGGCTCTTTATGACCATTTTCGGCTCTTTTTGCACCCCACTCGGTTGAAATATCACCGTTTGCATATTCAATCAAATCAAAAATATCCTGCAGATAGTTGTTAAACTCTTCTGTTTCGGGGGCATAGGCAATTTCCGTTATATAATAAATCCACTCTGCCTCGGTCATTTCACCGTTATTATATTTCTGAAGAGTTTCGTTATATCCTGCTCTGCCTTGACAAACAAGCCCCGCATTTACTACGGGTATCGGCTCTGCACCGAGCTCGGCACAAAGGGTAAAATATTCGTGAAAGCCCAAAGAATTTGTATTTACATAGTATCTGCCGTTTTCGTCATCCGCCCAAAGATTATATGTCTGCTTGCGTTCTTCGGGAATACCGATTGTGTTTTTCCAATTATAGATATTATCGAGAGTGTCGCCCTCGGCAAGACAACCGCCGGGGAAACGAACAAAACGAGGAGAAAGGTCCGCGAGTGCATCATAAAGGTCAGCACGGAGTGTGGTATATTGCCACTCTGTTGTGCCGTAACCATGACTGCTTGCGGGCACAAGTGACACAAAATCCATATAGAAGGTGCCGTTACCCGAAAAATTAAGAAGCAATGAACCGTCGGCTGTGACAGATGAGGATACGGGCATAACTATTTTAGTCCATTCGTTGCAATCATCAATGTCGAATTCAAAATATTCTTCATTGCCCTTTGCATTGAGGAAAATTTTAACCGTACCATCAAAATCCACATTCTTAAAATATGCCGAGAAAGTATATTCCTCGCCCCTTTTAAAGCCCATATCGGCAAGCTCTGCCTTTGATTTGTTGTATTTATATGATTTATAATTGTAGATTTCGGTGAATCCGAAATTTTCAACGCTTGCTAAATCTTCAACAGTTACTGAAAGGTAATTTGTGTTGTTTTCATTAAGTCCGTCTGCGGTAAGCACGGCATAATCTTTAGCCTTAACTTTCCACGCAATATCGGGCTTGAATTCATATTCAAAGGAGTTATTATTAACAAGGTTTGATACAAGACCGCCGTCACCTGCAAAGTTTATATCTTCAAGGAAAATGCCGTAAAGTTTATCGCTGATTTCGTAAGAAATATTCTCGGCAGAAAGGTTGATTGTTTTTGTCTGTGGGTCTGCCACCGCACCTGTAAACATAAATACAGATGCCAAAAGAACCATAACAGCCAACATAAATGACACTAATCTTTTCACACTTTACACTCCTTAAATAAAACTTAAGCGTTTCTTAACTCTTCTTAATATATTTTAACAGTTCGCAACGCCTATGTCGAGTAATTTTTACAAAAAAGTTATACAATATATATGATATTTCACAGTTGTATTTTGGGGTAATACAATATATAATTAAATTATTGAAATTTTTAGAAATTTTGAGGGCAAAATTATGGCAAAAAAGAAGATTTATACAATTGCAAATGCTCATCTTGATACTATTTGGAGTTGGGATTTTGAAACCACCGTTGACAAGTATATTTTTAATACTTTAAACGACAATTTTAAGCTTTTTGAGAAGTACCCTGACTACAAATTTAACTTTGAGGGTTCATACCGTTATGAGCTTATGCACGAATACTACCCTGAAATGTGGGAACAGATGAAAAACTACATAGCAGATGGCAAATGGAATGTTTGCGGAAGTGCCTTTGAAAACGGTGATGTGAACGTGCCCTCTCCCGAGGCTCTTTTCAGAAATATTCTTCTTGGAAACAATTATTTTGAGAAGAATTTCAGCAAACGCAGTTGTGATATTTTCTTGCCCGACTGCTTTGGCTTCGGCTATGCTCTGCCTTCAATTATGCACCATGCAAATCTCAAAGGATTTACAACACAAAAGCTCTCTTGGGGGTCGGCTTACGGAATACCCTTTGACCTTGGTAAATGGTATGGTGTTGACGGTAATTTTGTATATGGCAACACAAATCCCGGTGCCTATGACAAGACCTTAAAAAAAGTAAGAGAGAATGAATTTACAGAGAAAAAACTTGCTGAAAACGAGCAATATGACCTCCCGATAACCGCAGTATTTCACGGTGTTGGTGACCGCGGAGGTGCACCTAAAGAGGAATCTGTTAAAAATGTTTGTGAAGAAATCAAGAATAACGACACAAACGACATAGAGGTATTATCTGCTCCTGCTGACAAAATATTCCACGACCTTGATGCAATGCCTGAAGAAATCAAGCAAAAACTCCCCGTATGGAATAACGAGCTTGTAATGACAAACCACGCGGTTGGCGGTTACACTTCGCGTGCTATCGGTAAGCGTTGGAACAGAAGAAACGAAGAAATTGCAGATATGGCGGAACGTGCTGGTGTTGCCGCTATGACACTCGGCGGGTATGAGTATCCGCAGGAAGCTCTTACAAAGGCTTGGAAACGAGTTATCGCCCACCAGTTCCACGACGATTTGCCCGGAACATCGGTTCAGCGTGCATATCGCAGAAGCTGGAACGACTATGCAATGTCACTTAATCAGTTCACAAACGAATATGAGGGTGCAGTTAAAAATATTGCATCACTTATTGACACTTCGGCAGTAAAAGGTATTCCGGTTGTAATTAACAACCCAATGGAATATGAGAGAACCGGAGTTGTGAAAATCACAATTTCCTCAAAGCTTCGCTACAAAAATATGGCGGCATTTGATATGGATGGTAACGAATTACCCACACAGGTTATTGAAAGCACCGCAACTCATTCAGTTGTCCTTGTTTATGTAACGGTTGCACCGATGGGCTATAAGCTCCTTGACATTCAAAGCAAGCGTGCAAGAGTTTCAACACCTCTTAAAGCTTCAATTCATGGGCTTGAAAATGAGAAATACAAGGTTACATTTAACAGCAACGGTGATATACGTTCAATTGTCGATAAAGAATTAAAGAAAGAAATTCTTAAAAAGCCTATTTATACAGGCGTTTTTGACTACAACGGCAGTAAGGATTGGCCAGCTTGGGAATTAAATTATGAAGAACTCAACCGCGAGCCACAGCACGCTCCACGCGTTAAATCCATTGAGGTTATTGAAGAGGGTGTTTGTCGTGTTGCAATGAAGATTGTAAAGACATATAAAGACAGTACATTTACATCAATCGTAGCACTTTCTCGTGGTGGCAAGGTTGTTGAGGTTTATGACGAAACCGAATGGCGAAGCACCTGCTCTGCCGCAAAAGAAATTTTCAGTTTCACCGCTGAAAGTCCCGTTGCAACTTACGATTTGGGACTTGGTGCAATTAAACGCGGTAATATGACCGAAAAACTTTTTGAAGTTCCTGCACAGAAATGGGCGGATATTACCGACGAAAGCGGTAAATTCGGCGTTTCGGTAATCAGCGAATGTAAATACGGTTGGGATAAATATGACAACAACACTCTTCGCCTTACCCTTATGCACACTCCTCTTAAAAATTACCGCGTTGACAGTATGCAGTCAATGATGGAATTGGGGCTTAACCGTTATTCTTATGCGATTTATTCACATAGTGGCACAGTTGGTCACGATACACAGTGCGAGGCAAGAAACTTTGTAATGCCAATGGCATCATTTATCTGTTCAAAGCACGGCGGTGCAAAAATCGGCGAGCTTTCATTTGCAAGTCTTTCCGGCAACGCAATACTCCGTGCAATGAAAAAAGCAGAAAACAGCGACGAAATTGTTATCCGCGTTGGCGAGAGCGAGAAAAAAGCACAGGAAAATGTGGAATTCTCACTCTGTACTCCCATTATCAGTGCAAGAGAAATCTATGCGTCTGAAGAACATATTGATGACATAGAAATAAAAAACGGCAAGTTGATTTTTGATTTGAAGCCCTATGAAATCCGTTCATTTGCACTTACCGTAAAATCCGCTGAAAAGAAAAACACTTCAAATACGCTTGATTTTGCGGGCAATATTGACGCGTATTCAACAAATGATGAACCAAAATCTTCTCTTCCCGTAATCAACAAAACAATCCCCGAAGAAATGCGTCCTGACACGGTTTATGTTGGTGGTATTAAGTTTGAACTTAACGAAAAGGCAATTCTTTGCGGTGGTCAAACAATAAATCTCCCCGAAAACACAAAGAAAATCAATCTTCTTATGGCATCACTTAATGGTGATAAGTATATTTCTATCGGTAAGAATTCTGTAAAGGTAAACGATATTCAAGAATACTATGCGGGTTGGGATTTATATGATTTCAAAGAGGTTGCATTTACTAAAGACGGCAAGTTAGGTTATGAATTCACACATTCACATACTGAAAACGGCGACGCAAAATGCCGTCAGTTATTCTTCTGGAATGTTGAAATTGATGCCGACGGTGACACAATTACTCTTCCTGTTGACCGTGATATTCTTATTCTTGCAATTACAGCAAATACAGATGACAACACTTGCACTCTCGCAACAGAGCTTTATGACAATATAAAGGGCAGATATTTTGATTATAAAATGAACGCACGCGAAAAGCTTGCATATTTTAACGGCAAGCGAGTTCACCGTCTTAACGATAAGGGCGGAGCATTCCGCGACAGAAACAAGGGAAGGAGATAAGAAAAATGGCTGAAAATAAAGGCGATATCCGTTATGTAGGCGTAAAAGAAACTCTTGCTTATGGTATTGCAAACGCAGGTCAATGCTTTGGCTATAACATTATTGCGGGCAGTTATCTTTCTCTGTTTTTTGTAAAGGTTTTCGGTATTCCCTCTGAAATAGTGGGAACAATGATGCTGATTTTAGGTCTTTGGGACTCCTTCAATGACCCTCTTATGGGCTCACTTATTGACAAAACAAGAACCCGTTACGGTAAGCTTCGTCCATACCTTTTAATTATGCCCATACCATTGGGTCTTGCCACAATTATGCTTTTTGCGGGTCCGCAGATTCTCGGCAACAAAGCAGAACTCACCGCAAAAGTCATTTATATGTTCGTAACATATTTTATTTGGGAATTGTTCTACACCCTTGGTGATGTGCCATTTTGGGGAATGAGTGCAGCAATAAGCCCCTCGCCATCTGACCGCACAAGAGTTATTTCTTCTGCCCGCTTTATTTCGGGACTTATCGGCGGACTTTCAACAACAATTCTCACTGTTCTTATGGACTTGAGTAACAACAAAGTCATTCCGCTTTCACTTTCTGAAGTTTTCTTGCTTATGGCAATAATTTCAGGCACATTCGGTATGGCTCTCTTCTCGCTATCGGGTATATGCACCAAAGAAAGAGTTGTGCAAACGATTAAAGAACCCAGTATTCTTGACGGATTTAAAGCACTTATAAAAAACAAACCTCTGCTTTTGATTGTTATAGGTAATGTTCTTGGTGCACTTGGCGGTATCGGAGAATTTTTCAAAGCATATTACTATTCTGAGGTTGTGCAAATGAATTCCCTTACAATTATCATCACACTTCCCGGTACAATTTTAGGTTTTGTTACATATTTGCTTATTCCAAAAATCAAGCAGAGATTTGATAACCGTCAGATTATCTTCCTCAATGGTTTTGTAAGACTTATTATGGGTACAATCGTATTCCTTGTAGGTATAAAATTCTTTACAAATCTTTGGGTAGTTGTACCTTTGCTTATGGTGCAAAATCTTCTTTTCAGCTTCTTCAACACAATCAATATGGTTATTCCAACCGAAATGATTGGTGATACCATTGACTATATGGAATGGAAAACAGGGGAAAGAAACGAGGGTGTTTCATTCTCGGTGCTCACATTTGTCGGCAAGCTTACAGGCTCAATTTCAGGTACAATCGGTAACTGGCTTTTGCCGGTTATCGGTCTTACATTCGTTAAAATGGGCGAAGAAACCATTACGGTTAAGGCTTATGAACAAACAGATTTACTGATTTGGGCTATGTTCACTTTAGCCCCTGCGATTTTAGGGCTTCTTCCTCTTATTCCGTATATCTGGTACGACCTTACAGGCGATAAATTAAAGCAGGTACGCGAAGAAATGGCAGAACGCCGTGCAATCGCTTCTGCAAGAGTTTCGGGAGGTGCTGAAAATGAATAAATGTCCAAAATGCAATGAAAAACTCTCACCTTTTTATATGAAACAGACCTGCCCTAAATGCGAAACCAATCTTGTTTATTATGACCTTGAAAACAGACTTCAAGCAGACCACGAAAAAGCTATGAAAGAGCAAGAGGCAGTTGACAGAGTATTAAATAATATCAAAACTTCTGCTTTTGGCGGTAAAGAACAGATTTCCCGCTTTATTTTCATGTTCTCGCCACTTCTCTGGATGTGCTTGCCTATATACTCATACTTAAACCGCGAAACTCTTGAAAGCACGAACATTTCATTGATTACACTTATAAAATCAATCATTGCAACAGTAACAAAAGCTGATAACAGTATGAATTTGGATATGTGGTTATCGGATAAAGCATACTTTTTTACATTGGTTGTAATTGCTTGCATTATCATTTTTTCTTTGGCAGAAATTATATCTTCTCTGTTTTCAATTGGCAAAAACGCATTAAAACGAAACAGAATATTTCATTATATAAATTTAATTGTGTTCTTTATTTTAAGTTGTCTGCCCATAGCAAACGGGTTCAGCCATTCAATTGGTATAATTTTTATTTTTATAACATACATAAATGTTGGTGGCTTGCATAAATCCGTTGACAAGAAATTGAACACAAAAGAAGAATAACAAAAAACGGAAATGTTTGAAAATCCCAAATGTTTCCGTTTTTCTATTGCAATTTTTGAATATTATGGTAAAATAAAATCTCAACAAGTTTTAAATATTCGTGAGGTGTAAAAAATGATTCTTCATATTTTTGATAATGCAGAAGAAATCGGCAAGGCAGTTGCCAATATGATTGTTGAACAGGTCAATGAAAAAGCAGATTCAGTTCTCGGCTTTGCGACAGGTGCTTCGCCAATCCCTACATACAAAAATCTTATTAAGGCTTATAACAATGGTAAGGTAAGTTTTAAAGATATTACAACATTTAATCTTGACGAATACTGTGATTTGCCGCAGGCTGACAAAAACAGTTATTATACATTTATGCACGAAAATCTTTTCAATCACATTGACGTTAAAGAAGAAAATGTTAATTTCTTAAACGGCAATGCAGAAGATGCAGAGGCAGAATGTGAGCGTTATGACGATTTGATTACCGAAAACAAAATTGATATTCAGCTTTTGGGCGTTGGCAGAAACGGTCACATCGGCTTTAACGAGCCCGCAAACAAATTCACAAAGGGTACATTTAAAGTAAGACTTACACAAAGCACAATCGACGCTAACTCTGTTTATTTTGACGAGGACACAATGCCACACTTTGCACTTACAATGGGCACAGTTTCAATTATGAAGTCAAAGCAGATAATTATGATTGCAACAGGCAGAAGCAAGCAGGACGCAATTTACGGCATGGTAAACGGCGATATTACACCCTCTTGCCCCGCATCTGTTCTTCAGCTTCATCCAAATGTGCACGTATTCCTCGACAAAGCCGCCGCAGGAAGATTATAATTCATAAAAATTATGACCGAACAGAAATTTCTGTTCGGTCTTTTTGCAAATCAAAACATATTTTTGACATCATAGACTTGATTATGTGAACAATGCTCATTAGTCGCATATAATATCATTTTATTTCTCCATTATTGCACTTTATATTTAATTCTTGCACCGTATTTTGTTGAGGTCAACAGGCCTAATTCTTCAAATTTCAACACAAAAGAACGAATTGTAGCATAAGCTGCATTGCCAAAGTCTTTTTCTAGTTGTTTTGTTGAGAACTCCCCTATTCCGTACGCAGACAAAACAAACTGCCAAAGTTCTGTTTCTTTTTTAGTAATTTTCCCCTCTTTAAGTGCTTCATTATATACTGCAAAGGTTGCTATGGAGTCACTTTTTGCAGGCAATTTATTATATACCTCATTTACAAAATAAATAAGGAATGGCGTAATATCAATTTTACCGCTAATTTTTGCATTCTCTTCAATTTTAGTAAACGCATCATAATATGCTTTTTTGCTCTTGTTAATCTGCGAAGACAGCGTTACATACAATACTGACTGATAACCATTCTGAACTAAATACCACAAATGAACCAATCGTGCCATTCTTCCATTGCCGTCAAAATAGGGATGGAGATATGCAATATAAAAATGAATCATTGCCGATTTCAGCAGGTCATTTATGTTATCTTTGGCATTTATAAACTCAATAAGCAAGTTCATATAAGCAGGCAATTTTCCAGGATTTACACCTGAATGCTCAACGCCATAATCACCCACAACATATACATTATCGTGACGATATTTATTACCGTCCAACAATTTGTATTCATTATCAAGAAATTCGCCTACGGTCATCATATAAAGTTTGTAAAGGTTTTCTTCATTGATTTTATTGGTTGTGTCTGCAATGAATTCCAGGCCCTTTTTTTGACCTAAAATACGATTTTCCTGTTCATCCTTCGGTGCAAAGCCTTTAAGAATGTTTCTTACACTATCTCTACTGAAATCAATGCTTTCAATTGCCGAAGATGATATGATTTCGTCTTCTGCTGCTTTAATTCCATAATTTCCCTGTTGAGATTTCATGAGAAATTTGTCAATATTTTTTAAAACTGTAGGAACATTTTCCAAATAAATAAGATTGTTACCGTTAAAATCAAGTAACGATAATGATTTCAAAAAAACTTCTTCAAGGTCTTTTAAAAACTCATCAAAATCTTTTCCATATTTATATTTCATTTTTTTGTAATCTGTGAAATGCTTATCACCAAGCATTTGAGTGAAAAATTTTATATCCATAAGCTCACCTTTTTGCTGATAGTAATTAGTATCAATTTATATCAGTATATCATTTATAATAGTATTTGTCAATATATTAAAATCATTCTAAAAAGGCTCAAAATCATACGATTTTGAGCCGTAAACCACACGTAAACCACAAACAAGCCACAAGGGGCGTTTTGGGGCAAAAAGAAAAACCTCGCAGTCCCTTATTTTTCAAGGGTTTACGAGGTTTTTTAAGTGGTGATCCACCGGAGATTCGAACGTCTGCTTCGGCTTCTCCTCGCATACTATTGGCTCGGCTTACGCCTTCGCCGCTTTTTGCTAAAAATGATGCACTGCATCATTTTCTTAACGCAAAAACTCTCGCGAGTTCGAATCTCATAAAAAATAATGCAAATAAAAAAACAGGTCTTTTGACCTGTCTTTTTTTATTTGGTGATCCACCGGAGATTCGAACTCCGGACACCTTGATTAAAAGTCAAGTGCTCTGCCAACTGAGCTAGTGGATCATATAATCCCGATTATATCGGGAATTTTTTATTTTACGAAAAGCATTACAAGTGCTGATGCAACAACGAGCACACAGAACACTGCTGTGAGAATCTTTGTCAAGAAAGCTTTTTTAGCTTCATCAGTTCTGCCCTTGTTTTTGCCGAAGAAAGACTCTGAAGAACCACCAGAAATAGCACCTGAAAGCCCCTGTTGATTGCTTTCTTGCAAAAGAACAAGCACAACAATAAGTATTGCCAAAACTATAAGTAAAACACCTAAAACAACCTGAAGTGCTGACATTTCTCGTAACCTCCAAACTCTATAGTTTTCATAGCCTTGATATTCTAACACACTGTTTCAAAAAAAGCAAGCCTTTTTACAAAAAAAGTGGGATTTTTTTCAATGAATTTTAAAAGTATTATTTCACATAATAAAACTGCAGACGGCGAGTATTTAATTTGCGTTTGCTTTACCGTCTGCACCGACCGTTTTATGCGGTCGGTTTTGGTTTATTCTAAAACTCTTCTGACAATTTTCGAGATTCACCACGACTATTCTTGGCATCATTTTGCATTAACTCGTATTGTTTCATAGCCATTTCGGTAAATGCTGTTTCATCAAGTTCAAGCATTTCATTGAAATCTTTAAAAACAATTGAAAAATATGACTTTTCATTAATGATTCTTATTTCATAGTAATTTTTGTGTTGATGAATTAGATATTCAATGTCACCGATGGCTTTTGTAACGCCTTCAGGATACACAATGGTTTCATTGTCAAAATATACCGGAACGCCTTTTTGCAAATCATATTGGTCAAGCAATGTTCTGTCAATAGTTTCAAAATATTCCACATCATAAAGTGCATCGTCTTCATACCACGAAAAATTCTGAATATGAACATATACTGCCCGCGGAATTTCACATCTTGAATAAGAATAATTGAATTCAGCACCTACATATTCATAAAAATCATCATAATAAGGGAAGAATTGTTTATATTCAGGATTTATCTTGATTGCCTCTTCATCGTCAAGCATTATATCAGCATAATGCTCATCAAAAACGGCTGTTTCATACGACACAGGTATTGTTGTGCCTATTGCAACACCTGAAACAGCAATACCAACAACAAACAAAATCCAAAATCTTTTGCCGTTTGTTACATCTTTCTTTATAACAATAACAAGTGCAATTACAAAAATAACAGTTAAAACTGCACATACGGGGAACAATGCTTGAATTACAGGCAGATGATGAAGTTCTGAAAAGCCAAGCATACTGCTGTCGTATTCCACTAACACCAAGCCATATCGAGAAAGACCGACAATAAGTGTAAAAATCAATAAAACAGCACTTGTCAGACCAAGTGTAACTTTATATTTCATACTACTCTCCTTTTTCTCAAATCTATTGATATCTAAACCGGCAAAATTATAAAATTCTTCACCGGTACTCTCAATTCTGTTGATTTCATTCCAATAATATTCTTCGTCAAGGCTTAAATTATCAATCCCCTGACTTTTAATTTCACGACAAAGTTTTGCCGAAACTGCAAGTTCTGTGAGTTCGCTGTTAATTGAAGTTATACTTTCATTTATGGCATCACTCAAAGTAAGCTTACCCTCAAAGATTTCTTTTATATCTTGAATGGAAATGCCCAATTTTCTATAAATAATGATTTTCTTTAAAATTGCAAGTTCGCTTTCATCATATTCACGATAACCGTTTTCTTTTCTTTCGGGATTTAACAAACCCTCTTTTTCATAAAAACGGATATTAGCTCTGCTTATATTAAGTATTTTTTCAAGTTCGTTTATTTTCATTTTATCCCTCCTGCACACTTAAATATAAACTATAAAGTCACTTCACAGTCAAGAGTTTTTTAAAAAGTTTTTATCATAATATCACAAAATATGTAGTTTGCAAAAAAATACGGGACGATGTGGGCATCGTCCCCTATTAATATATTAAAATGTCAACTGTTCGCCTT
Source organism: Candidatus Fimenecus sp. (assembly GCA_045543095.1). Taxonomy (GTDB): domain Bacteria; phylum Bacillota; class Clostridia; order Oscillospirales; family Acutalibacteraceae; genus Fimenecus. The sequence goes on from JAZQMC010000017.1 coordinate 46,316, forward strand.
GGTCTTCGGCACTTAAGATTGCACCGTTTGCGGGAAGGTTTTTTGTTCTGTATCGGCTCGGCTTTGCGAACTGACCCTCTTGCATTTCGCTGACAGATTCAACACGGTGACCTTTTTTAAGGCTCATTACTGCAACGCCCTGACTATCCTTTGTAGTCTTTGAAGAAATTGCACCTGAATTGAAGAGCAAATATCTGCCTGCGGTAGATTTCATTACAAGTTCTTTATCCTGCGGTACATAAACAGGTGCTACCAACGGGCTCTTATCAGAATATGCCTTAATAAGCTTTTTACGGTTGGTCTTGGTTTCATAAGCTGAAATATCGACCTTTGCAACCTTACCGTTCTGGAAGAAGAAGAGCATATATCCCTTATATTCTTTAAGTGCTACCATTGAAATTGCGGTTTCGCCCTCTTCCATTGAAAGCTTTGATGCCACAAAATCGCCAAGTACACTTGCCTTTGTATCGTCAAATTCGCTTGCACGGGATTTATAAACCTGACATTTGTTGGTGAAGAAAAGAAGCTCAACGCTATTTGTAGTTTCAACACTCATTACGATTTCGTCATTCTCTTTGAGCTTATGTTCACCGCTCATACGGAGTGACAAAGGAGTAATTTTCTTGAAATAACCCTCTTTTGTAAAGAAAAGTGTTACAGGATAATCGGGTACTTCTTCTATTTCAACCTTTTCTTCTTCCACCTCTTGTGCATAGATAATCTCGGAACGTCTGTCCTTGCCGTATTTATCGGCAATAGTTTTAAGCTCGTTTACGATAATCTTCTTAACTCTTGACTTATTGGCAAGAATATCTTCCATATCCTCAATCTGCTTTTTAAGGTCTTCAACATCGTTAAGGCGTTTAAGGATATATTCACGGTTTAAGTGACGGAGCTTGATTTCGGCAACATATTCAGCCTGAATTTTGTCGATGCCAAAGCCAATCATCAAGTTGGGAACAACCTCTGCCTCTTCTTCGGTTTCGCGGACAATCTTAATCGCCTTGTCGATATCGAGAAGAATTTTTTGAAGTCCCAAAAGAAGATGCAATTTATCTTTCGCCTTTGTTAAATCAAAATAAACGCGACGGTTAACACATTCTGTACGAAAGGCAATCCACTCTGTAAGCATATCGGCAACGCCGAGCACCTGTGGAACACCTGCAATGAGTACATTGAAGTTACAAGAGAATGTATCTTCAAGAGGTGTCATTTTATAAAGCTTTTGCATCAATTTATCCGCATCTGTACCGCGTTTAAGGTCGATTGTGATTTTAAGACCTTTTTTATCGGTTTCGTCACGAATATCACTGATTTCGCGAATTGCGTTTGCCTTTACACGCTCTATAATCTTGTCAATGATTGCTTCTGCCGTTGTTGTGGGCGGAATTTCAGTAATATCAATGCAGTTATTTGCTTTGTCATAAGTATATTTTGCTCTTACCTTAAAGCCACCACGACCTGTGCGATAAATTTCGCTCATCTGACGCTCGTCATAGATAATCTTACCACCGCCTATAAAATCGGGAGCTTTCAAGGTTTCCATAACGTCAAAATCGGGATTTTTGATAAGTCCGATTGTGGTTTCGCAGATTTCACGAAGATTGAATGAGCAGATTGAAGATGCCATACCAACGGCAATACCTGTATTTGCATTTACAAGCACTGACGGAAATGAAACGGGCAAAAGAGTTGGTTCTTGCATTGTAGCGTCATAGTTGTCTACAAAATCAACTGTGTCTTTATCAATATCGCGAAAAAGCTCGGCAGCGATTGCCTCTAATTTTGCCTCAGTATAACGTGATGCGGCGAAAACCATATTTTTTGAATATGCCTTACCGAAGTTACCCTTTGAATCAACATAAGGGTGCAACAAACTCTCATTACCGCGGGACAAACGCACCATTGTTTCATAGATTGCAGCATCACCGTGGGGGTTAAGTTGCATAGTTCTACCCACAATATTTGCAGATTTAACTCTATTACCGTTTAAAAGCCCCATTTTATACATTGTATAAAGCAATTTTCTGTGTGATGGCTTAAAGCCGTCAATTTCAGGGATTGCACGGGATACAATAACGCTCATAGCGTAAGGCATAAAGTTTGTTTCAAGAGTTTGTGTAATATTTTGAGTTACAACCTCACCTGCACCGAGAATGTGGGCATTGAGTTGCTCTTCGGTGATTTCGGTTTCGATTGGTTTCTTTTTTCGTGCCATTTGTATCCCTCCTTTTATGAAATATCAGCTAAATCTATATACATATGACCGTTTTCGGCGATAAAGTCTTTTCTGCCCTGCAAATCGTCGCCCATAAAGAGCTCAAATTTTTCGTCCATAAGTGATTCGATATTATCGGGCTCGACCTTGATAAGACGACGGGTTTTGGGGTTCATTGTGGTAAGCCACATCATATCCGCGTCGTTTTCACCAAGTCCCTTTGAACGCTGAATTGTGTATTTTGCATTTCCGATTTGTTCTAATACATCTGCTTTTTCTTTTTCGGTATAGCAGAAATATGTTTCGTCCTTTGAACGAATTTCATAAAGTGGTGATTCTGCAATAAAAACCTTACCCTCACGGATAATTGTAGGCATAAGACGATGAATCATTGTAAGAATAAGTGTTCGGATATGGAATCCGTCAACATCGGCGTCAGTACAGATAATAACTTTACTCCAACGCAGATTTTCAAGGTTAAATAGTGACAATTCTTTATTTGACTTCGAGCTTACCTCAACACCACAGCCGATAACTTTGATAAGGTCTGTAATGATGTCGCTCTTGAAAATCTTGTCGTATTCACTCTTCAAGCAATTAAGAATTTTACCGCGGACAGGAATAATAGCTTGGAATGATGAGTCACGTGCCTGCTTACAAGCACCAAGAGCTGAATCACCCTCAACTATGAAGATTTCACGTTCATTAACATCTTTGCTTCGGCAGTCAACGAATTTTTCAACACGTGAAGTCATATCGTTGCTTGTCTGCAAGGTCTTTTTGATATTGATACGAGTGCTTTCTGCCTTAATACGCGAACGCATATTTATAAGAATTTGGTTTGTAATCTTATCGGCATCAAGCTTATTTTCAAGAAAATAGATTTCGAGCTGATGACGGAAAAACTCTGTCATAGCCTCTTGAATGAATTTATTTGTAATTGCTTTTTTGGTTTGATTTTCATAAGAAGTCTGTGTTGAGAATGATGAAACAACCAACACCAAACAATCTTCTATATCCTGATAACTGATTTTTGCGTCGCTTTTAAGGTATTTGCCGTTCTGTTTAAGATAATTGTCGATTTGAGCCACAAAAGCACTTCTGAATGCTTTTTCGGGTGCTCCGCCGTGCTCAAGAAAACTTGAGTTATGATAATACTCTTTTAACTGCACCTTATTTGAGAAGCAGAGTGACGCAGTTATTTTAACACGGTAATCTTTCATATCTGCACGGTCACGACCAACCTTTTCGGTTGACCAGAACTGCACTGTTGACATTTCTGTACCCGCTGCGATTTCTTTTACATAATCGGTAATTCCGTTATCATAGACATACTCAAAAGTTTCAAAGGAATTACCCGAAATCTGATTTTTAAGAATAAATTTAATGCCCGCGTTTACAACGGACTGACGTTTGATTGTTTCCTGATAATATTCAAGGGGAATGTTAATATCGGTGAAAACCTTTAAATCGGGCTTCCAACGAATACGCGAGCCTGTGTCACGCTTATTGTATGGCTCTTTAATCATATCCCCTGCAATTTCGCCGTGTTCAAAGTGAAGAAGATATTTAAACCCGCCTGTGTGGATTTCTGCATCCATATATTCCGATGCATACTGTGTGGCACAAAGACCCAGACCGTTAAGGCCGAGAGAATACTCATAGTTTCCACCGTCATTGGTGTCATACTTACCGCCTGCGTATAATTCACAGAAAACTAACTCCCAGTTATAGCAGTTTTCTTTTTTATTGAAGTCAACAGGAATACCGCGACCAAAGTCCTGAATTTCAACAGAGCCATCAAGAAATCGGGTTACAACAATCTTGTCACCATAGCCCTCACGAGCCTCGTCGATTGAGTTTGAGAGAATTTCAAATACCGAATGTTGACAACCCTCAATACCATCCGAGCCGAAAATAACAGCGGGACGCTTACGAACTCGGTCTGCTCCCTTTAATTGTGAAATACTTTCGTTACCATAAGATGCTTTTTTAGCCATATTTTACATCCTTTTGCAAAAAAATAGAAATAACCGCTAAATATTATACACTATATTTAGCGGTTTAGTCAAGTTTTATGCGGTTTTACACCCCAAGATATTCAATTTTTTACTACTCACCTATAAACTCAAAACGCTTAAATGTTTTGCCGTCGCGGGTGATTTCTTCGTTCCACATTTCTGCGGGTCTTACCCAATATTCTTTTTCGCCATAAAGTGCACGATAAATTACCATTTTCTCAAGTGTTTCACTATGGTTTGCAATGCCGATTACTTCGTACTCATTGCCTTTAAAGTGGCGATATTTTCCTAATTTTATTTCACTCATTTCTTTTTACGCTCAACTTTCGTTTTATTGCCCTTTTCGTCAACAATGTACATACTATCAAGCTGACCGGTAAGACTTCGCTTAAAGCCATCGATATATTCACGGCGAAGAATAGCCTGCTCAGCCTTTTCTTCTTCGGTTAAGCCTACGGTTTTCATCTTTTTTGCGAGTTCATTTATTCTGTTAATTTTTTTCTGTTCCATATAGATTTTCCTTTGTACAATAATAGAACGGCGGGAGCAAGCCCCCACCCTACGATATTATAAAACAAAATATTATTTAAGTCAAACAAATTATCTAAAACTCTGTGTTTTTTAGCAGATTTTTCGCAAGACAATGTGGCAGAGGCGACGCTGTATCAGGTATACCGCGAGCCGATAGCCACGCAGTATTGCGGAAAATATGCCAAAAACAAAAACTCCCCTACTTTCGTAGGGGAGAAAGATTTATTGAATAAAATTATTCGTTAATCTTAGTAACAACGCCTGAACCAACTGTTCTGCCGCCTTCACGGATAGCGAAACGGAGACCTTCTTCAATAGCGATAGGAGTGATGAGCTCAACGTCCATAACAACGTTATCGCCAGGCATGCACATTTCTGTACCTGCAGGAAGAGAGATTGTACCAGTAACGTCTGTTGTTCTGAAATAGAACTGAGGTCTGTAGTTGTTGAAGAAAGGAGTATGACGGCCGCCTTCATCCTTTGTCAAAACGTAAACCTGACCTGAGAACTTTGTGTGTGGGTTGATTGTGCCTGGCTTTGCAAGAACCTGTCCACGTTCGATTTCGCTTCTCTGAACACCACGAAGAAGAGCACCGATGTTATCACCTGCTTCTGCATAGTCAAGAAGCTTTCTGAACATTTCGATACCAGTAACAACTGTCTTTCTTCTTTCGTCTGTAAGACCAACGATTTCAACTTCTTCAGAAGTTCTGAGCTGACCTCTTTCAACTCTACCTGTAGCAACTGTACCACGGCCTGTGATTGTGAATACGTCTTCAACAGGCATAAGGAATGGCTGGTCTGCTTTACGGTCAGGAGTTGGGATGTAACTGTCAACTGCAGCCATGAGTTCCCAAATTGGAGCACATGCTGGGTCATCAGATGATGTTGCTTCAAGAGCTTTGAGAGCTGAACCCTTGATGATTGGTGTATCATCGCCTGGGAATTCGTACTCATCAAGAGTTTCACGGATTTCCATTTCAACGAGTTCAAGAAGTTCTTCGTCGTCAACCTGGTCAACTTTGTTCATGAAAACGATGATGTAAGGAACGCCAACCTGACGAGCAAGAAGAAGGTGTTCTTTTGTCTGAGCCATAGGACCATCTGTTGAAGCGATAACAAGGATAGCACCGTCCATCTGAGCAGCACCTGTAATCATGTTCTTGATATAGTCAGCGTGGCCTGGGCAGTCAACGTGAGCATAGTGACGTGATTCTGTCTCGTACTCAACGTGAGCTGTGTTGATTGTAATACCTCTTTCTCTTTCTTCAGGAGCCTTGTCGATGTTTGCGTAATCAACGAAGTCTGCCTGACCTTTTGATGCGAGTGTCTTTGTGATAGCAGCTGTTAATGTTGTCTTACCGTGGTCAACGTGACCGATAGTACCAATATTAACGTGTGGTTTGGTTCTTTCAAATTTTGCCTTTGCCATTGGAATTTCCTCCCTTTATTTTTGAAAATATTTTACAAATTATTTGCGATACTTATTGTATCAATAAACTTGAAAAAATTCAAGTCTTTTAAGAGAAATTGTTAGCTTCTCTTGCTTCTTTCAGTAATAATTGCTTCAGAAATTGATTTCGGAACTTCTTTGTAACCATCCGGTTCCATTACATACTGACCACGGCCCTGTGTCTTTGAACGAAGGTCAGTTGCATAGCCGAACATTTCTGAAAGAGGAACTCTTGCGTTAATCTGCTTAACGCCTGAACGGTCCTCAAAGCCCTGAATTTCGCCACGGCGGCTGTTCAAGTCACCGATAACGTCGCCCATATAATCTTCAGGAGTAATAACTACAACCTTCATGATAGGCTCAAGAATTACAGGGTTAGCCTTCTTAGCAGCATCTTTGAATGCCATTGAACCGGCAATCTTAAACGCCATTTCAGAAGAGTCAACTTCGTGGTATGAACCGTCGTAAAGAGTAACCTTTACGTCAACAACGCTGTAGCCTGCAAGTACACCTGACTGCATAGCACCCTGGATACCTTCGTCAACAGCCTTGTGGTATTCCTTAGGAATAGCACCACCAACGATGTTGTTTACAAACTCGTAACCGCCGTCTGGATTTGGTTCAATATTAATCTTAACGTGACCGTACTGGCCCTTACCACCTGACTGACGAGCATACTTTGTATCTGAAGATGAAGCTGTACGGATTGTTTCTCTGTAAGCAACCTGTGGTTTACCTACGTTTGCTTCAACTTTGAATTCACGAAGAAGTCTGTCAACGATGATTTCAAGGTGAAGCTCACCCATACCGGCAATAATTGTCTGGCCTGTTTCTTCATCTGTATAGCTACGGAATGTTGGGTCTTCAGCAACAAGCTTTGAAAGTGCGATACCCATTTTTTCCTGACCAGCCTTTGTTTTTGGCTCGATAGCAACGCTGATAACAGGTTCCGGGAAGTTCATTGATTCAAGGATAATTGGGTGTTTCTCGTCGCAGAGAGTATCACCTGTTGTTGTGTTCTTAAGACCAACAACGGCAGCGATGTCACCTGCATAAACTGTTTCAATATCTTCACGGTGGTTAGCGTGCATCTGAAGAATTCTACCCATTCTTTCTTTGTTGTCTTTAACTGTGTTATAAACAGATGTACCAGCGTTAACTGTACCTGAATATACACGGAAGAAACAAAGTGTACCCACGAATGGGTCATTAGCAATCTTGAATGCGAGAGCTGCAAATGGCTCGTCGTCTGAAGAGTGTCTAACTTCTTCCTCTTCTGTATCAGGGTTAACACCCTTAATAGCTTCAATGTCTGTTGGAGCAGGCATAAAGTCTACGATAGCGTCAAGGAGTGGCTGAACGCCCTTATTACGGTATGAAGTACCACAGCAAATCGGAACGATTTCGTTAGTAAGAGTAGCCTTACGGATAACGCTCTTAATCTCGTCAACTGTGAGTTCTTCACCGTCAAAATATTTCATCATAAGTTCCTCGTCGAGTTCAGCAACTGATTCGATAAGGTTGTTACGATATTTTGCAGCGAGTTCCTTCATATCTTCAGGAATTTCTTCGATTCTAACATCTTTACCCATATCATCATAATAAACGATAGCGTTATTATTGATAAGGTCAACAATTCCCTTGAATGAACTTTCTTCACCGATAGGAAGCTGAATCGGAACTGCGTTGCAGTTAAATCTTTCTTTAACCATGTCAAGAACACGGTAGAAGTTAGCACCTAAAATGTCCATTTTGTTAACATAAATCATTCTTGGTACTTTGTATTCGTCAGCCTGACGCCAAACTGTTTCAGACTGAGGCTCAACACCACCCTTTGCACAAAGAACAGTTACAGAACCGTCAAGTACGCGGAGTGAACGCTGAACTTCAACAGTGAAGTCAACGTGACCGGGGGTGTCGATGATATTGATACGATGGTCTTTCCAGAAACATGTGGTAGCAGCAGATGTGATTGTGATACCACGTTCCTGCTCCTGAGCCATCCAGTCCATTGTTGCTGAACCGTCATGAGTCTCACCGATTTTGTGGTTAACACCTGTGTAATAGAGAATTCTCTCTGTTGTAGTTGTTTTACCGGCGTCGATGTGAGCCATGATACCAATATTTCTTGTTTGTTCAAGAGATACTTTTCTTGGCATAATATCCTCCACTTAATCTCTACGAGATTACCATCTGAAATGTGCAAAAGCTTTGTTAGCTTCAGCCATTCTGTGCATTTCTTCCTTCTTCTTGAATGCTCCACCCTGTGAGTTGATAGCATCAAGAATTTCATTTGCAAGTCTTTCCTTCATTGTTCTTTCTGAACGCTGACGAGCATAAAGAGTAATCCAACGAAGACCGAGTGTCTGACGTCTTTCAGGGCGAACTTCCATTGGAACCTGGTATGTTGCACCACCGATACGACGAGCTTTACACTCGAGAACCGGCATAACGTTCTCCATAGCGGCATCGAAAGCTTCTAAAGCTTCTTTGCCTGTTTTTTCAACAATAATGTCGAATGCGTCATAAACGATTTTCTGAGCAACGCCCTTCTTACCGTCTAACATAACGCTGTTGATAAGTCTTGTTACAAGCTTTGAATTATAAAGCGGATCTGGCAAAACATCACGTTTTGCAATCTGGCCTCTTCTTGGCACTGCGCTTCCCTCCTTCATATTAATGATATCATAGGTACTCGAGTGACAAAACCCCGTGGCACCAACGAAAAGGCATACATAATATATATACACTCTCGTTGGACAAATATTCAGAATGAATACTGCCTTTCAAGAAGATTCTGTCTTTAAACAATTAACCTATTATTTTTTTGCTGCCTTAGGACGCTTTGCACCGTACTTTGAGCGGCTCTGCATTCTTCCGTTAACACCCTGAGTATCGAGTGTACCACGGATAATGTGATAACGCACACCGGGAAGGTCCTTAACACGGCCGCCTCTGATAAGAACAACAGAGTGTTCCTGAAGATTGTGACCTACGCCTGGAATGTAAGCTGAAACTTCAATACCATTTGTAAGACGAACTCTGGCAAGTTTTCTAAGAGCTGAGTTAGGTTTCTTAGGTGTATCTGTCTTAACAACAGTACAAACACCTCTCTTTTGTGGAGAATTGTTATTTGTCATAACATTCTTCTTTGAGTTGAGACCCTTACCAAGTGCAGGAGCCTTAGACTTTTTAACGAGAGTTTCTCTTCCGTTACGAACGAGCTGGTTAAAGGTTGGCATTCTTTGATTCACCCCCATACATATTTATTTGCATAACTAATAGACGGACCTATGTCCGCATGCTCGAATAGTTTATCACAAATAAACAATATTTGTCAATACATTTTTTGCAAAATAACGAAAAAAGTAATAAAAATGCAAAATGATAAATGCGTAACGCAAAATATTGTGGGCAACTTATAAATCGCCCACAACTCATATTAAAAAATAGCGGGAGCATAAGCCCCCGCCGTGTTCTGTGCTGATATTGCAAAACTGTTACAGTATAGCGTAATAATAGCGAATATCTTTTATATCCTTTTTGGACAGCCATCCCTTTTCATAGGCTTCTTTGAGCGATACGAATTCACCATTACGATAAACATCGAGTGTTCGACTTGAACCATAACCAAATGTATAACCTGCAATTTCTTCACTCCAGCATATGTCCATATAACACCACCAAGGAGTGTCAATAAACATTACAGAACAACCATTATATGTTCCGAAATATTCGCTTATAGTTATATCTTCAATACTGCTATCATATCTTTCAGCCTCATCCTTATGGAAAAGCAGAAAATCCTGCTTAATTTTAAGTGATTTTTCATCAGTAAGGGGAACGAACGCAGGCGGAACATAAGAATTATCAACGGATTTACGAGTATTTGCATTCGTGTAATAATAGTAAATATCTCTTATATCATAATCGGTGAGCCAACCTTTTTCGTAGGCTTTTTCAAGAGTAGTGAATTCATTATAATAGCAAATATCAATTGTTTTGGAGGTAGGATATACAAATGTATATCCTGCAATTTTAGTTTTAGTTTCCACATCGGCTATCCCTCCGTTGCCAAAACCTTTTCCTCCAATAAACATAGCCATATACTCTCCGTCAGCACCATAAGAACCAAAGTATTCACTAATAGTAACATCTGAAATAGTCTTATTGGTAAAGCCGTAATAATCGAGATAATATTGCTTTGTAATTGCTACGGACAAATCAGAAAGAGATGTCAATTCGGATATGGCGTATGTGGTATCAATTACTACATTTTCCTCTTTTGAAGTATAGTAATGATGAATAGATTTAACTGCTTTCTTGGAAACCCAACCTTGATTATATGCCCGTTGAAGTGTACTGAATTCGCCATCACGATAAATCTTAATTGTTCTGGAATCAGGATATGAAAACTCATAACCTGCTATTTTTTCAGTTTCAGGTTCATCATTATACCAAGAATATCTGTCAGTGATAAAAATTGCTATACAATCATCATAAGTACCGTAATATTCCGCTATCATAACATCTCCTGTTGCAAGTGTACGCCTGCCTATATATGCCTTTTTCATTTCATTGATTTTCGCTTTTGAAAGCGGTTTTAATGAGGACTTCTTGACAGTTGTTGTTTCTTTTTTTGTAGTTGTTTCTTTTTCTGTAGTTGATTCTTCGGTTGTTGTTTCAGTTGTGCTTGGTTCGTCGGTTGTGCTTTCTTCACCGACTGTTGTTGACTCGGTTGTAGTTGTTGTAGATTCTTTATTATCCTTATCGGGATTTGTTAAAAAGCAAACCGAAATAACCGCAACCGCCACAATAGCTACTGCAATTATCCAAAAGGCAGGTTTTTTGTAATTGAGAACAGATTTAATTCTATCCTTAACGCCTACTTCACCAAATGCCAAAGGACAAGCCATAATCATTCTGCGTTGCAAGCTATTTGAAAGTAGTGCCTCTGAATAACCTTTTTTATCGTCGTTATCCATATCCTTTATAGCCTTTTCATCACAAGCAAGTTCAATGTCACGACAAAGCAACACATAAGCCAACCACATTGCAGGATTAAACCAATAAACCGTAAGTAACGCAAAACCCAAAGGCTTCCACCAATGGTCTTTTCTTTTGATATGTGCATTTTCGTGTCTGATTACATATTCACTCTGCTCGGCTGATATTCCTGACGGAAGATAAATTCTCGGCTTGATTATTCCCAGAATAAAAGGCGTTTGAATGTTATCACAGAAATAAATATTATCTTTATTTAAAACAGATGCTTTTACACTTTTACTGATTTTTAAATAAGAAAACACACTATAAATCAGCATTGCAAGGATACCCACAAGCCAAACGATAGTTAACGCACCAAGAAAATCAAAAGACTTTTCTGCAACGGCAGGAGCTTCGGTATAATAATATCCGCCTATATATTCATTGACCGTATTATCCACCATCGGCAGACCTGTCTGCACATTTGGGATTCCTGTTTGTGTTGAAACTCCTATTGTTTCAGTACTTGGAATAAGACTGAAAACACTCTCTAAAGAGAAAGGCATAATCAATCTTAAGCCAACAATAGCCCACAACAGACAGTTTATCCATTTCGGTGCTTTTTTTAAAATCAATCGCATAAGAACAACCACAAGCACAATCCAGCTTGCAGTTATACTAATATTTACTAAATTGAGAAAGAAATTTGACATAATTATTCCTCCCCAAAGGCGTCTATCATACGACGAATTTCATCAATTTCTTTAGCGGTGGGCTTTTTTCGAGTTGTAAAAGCTGCAATAAATGCGGGGAGAGAGCCCATAAATGTATCTGATACAAATTGCTCACTTTGAATAGCATAAAACTCTTCTTTAGAAATCAGCGAAGTAACCGTACTGTTTTCTGTTTTAAAGATACCCTTTTCACAAAGCTTTTTAAGAACTGTATAAGTAGTTGTACGCTTCCAGTTAAGCTCTTTTTCGCATACAGACACCAACTCTTTTGTTGTCATTGGTTCATTTTCCCATATAATTTCTGCAAATCGAGCTTCAACCATGCCTATTTTAAGTTCTTCCATAAAATCAACTCCGTTCTGTCTATTCTTAATAGACTAACTATAGTCTATCAGCAATAGACAGATTTGTCAATACATTTTTACAAAATAAAGAAAACGTATACTGCCAAATTCAAACAGGTCGCCGTGGTCATTCAGCACTACAAAAAAAGAGGACTGAAAATCAGTCCTCTAAATTTTTATTATTATGCTTCAACGGAAACTACATCTGAAATTGTTTTTTCGAGTTCAACTTCACTGTAGCACTTCATACCTGTACCTGATGGAAGAAGCTTACCGATGATAACATTTTCTTTAAGACCCATAAGCGGGTCAATCTTGCCCTTGATAGCTGCATCTGTAAGAACTCTTGTTGTTTCCTGGAATGATGCTGCTGACAAGAATGAATCTGTTGCGAGGGAAGCCTTTGTGATACCAAGAAGAACAGGAGCACAAGTTGCGGGAACAAATGCTTCGCCGGTTTCTTCTGAACGAAGACGAGCTTTTTCATTTGCTTCTGCAAATTCACGCTTATCTGTTGTAGCACCGGGAAGAAGGTCTGTTGTACCTGCTTCTACTACCTTGAGCTTTCTCATCATCTGACGAACGATAACCTCGATATGCTTATCGTTGATATCAACACCCTGCATACGATATGTTCTCTGAACTTCTTTGATAAGATAGTCATGAACAGCGTCAACACCGTTAATTGCGAGAATATCATTGGGGTTAGGTGCACCATCTGTAAGAGCAGTCCCCTTCTTAACGAAGATTGGGTCGCCGTTTTCGTCTGTTTCTGCATTGAATGTCTTATGGAAGCCATAAGGAATCATATATGCACGTTCATCACCGTTTTCGTGGTCAGTAATAACGATATGCTCGTTACCCTTGATTTCACGGAATGAAAGAATACCGTCAATTTCTGCAAGAATTGCATGAGTTTTTGGCTTTCTTGCTTCAAACAATTCTTCAACACGAGGAAGACCCTGTGTAATATCCTGGCTTGAAGCAACACCACCGGTATGGAAGGTTCTCATTGTAAGCTGAGTACCGGGTTCACCGATTGACTGAGCAGCAATAATACCAACTGCTTCACCAACTGTTACAGGGTCACCTGTTGCAAGGTTTGCACCGTAACACTTGATACATACGCCGTGTTTAGCATCACAAGTAAGAAGTGAACGAATCTTAACTCTGCGTTCTGCAGGATTTTCTCTTGTATTGATGATACCTGCAACAACCTTTGCCTTTTCTTCTGTAATCATCTCATCCTTTGATGCGATAAGGTTACCATCTGCATCGCAGAAGTCTTCAAGAAGATAACGGCCTGTAAGTCTTTCGCTCAATGGCTCAATCATTTCCTTACCTTCGGTAATGTCGTAAACTTCAATACCGTCGTGGCAATGACAATCTTCTTCGTGAATAATAACTTCCTGTGAAACGTCAACAAGACGACGAGTAAGGTAACCTGAGTCAGCTGTACGAAGAGCTGTATCGGCAAGACCTTTACGAGCACCACGAGAAGAAATGAAGTATTCAAGAACATTAAGACCTTCACGGTAGTTAGCACGAATCGGAACTTCGATTGTTTTACCTGATGTATTGGCAATAAGGCCACGCATACCGGCGAGCTGACGAAGCTGAGCCTTAGAACCACGGGCACCGGAGTCAACCATCATATAGATTGGGTTGTACTTGCCAAGGCTTTCAAGAATACCTGAAGAAACATCATTTGTTGTTTCTTCCCAAACTTTAATAACTGCTCTTGAACGTTCCTCTGCACTGTAAAGACCCATATTGAAGTAATCATTGATAACATCAACCTGTTCTTCAGCAGCAGCAAGAAGTCCTTTCTTTGTTTCAGGGATTTTAGCATCACAAACAGCAACTGTAATACCGCTCTTTGTTGAGTACTTAAGGCCCTGAGCCTTAATCTTATCAAGCATTTCAGCAGCGATTGTAACACCGTGAACCTTGATACATTTGTCAATAATTTTACCAAGACCGCCCTTATTTACAAGGAAGTCAACTTCAAGCTTGAATGCATTTTCAGGGTCAGTTCTGTCAACAAAGCCCAAATCCTGTGGGATTGGATTGTTGAAGATAACCTTACCGAGTGTTGTTTCAACAAGCTTAGTAACCATTTCACCGTTAACTTCTTTAGTCATACGGATTTTAATTCTTGAATGAAGACCGATGTCGCCCTCATCATAAGCCATTGTAGCTTCGTCAACACTACGATATACATTGTAGATTGTATGCTCGTTGCCGTTTTCGTCTGTTACTACGCGAGGTGAACCAGGCTCATCATCCTTATCCATTGTAAGATAATATGAACCAAGAATCATATCCTGTGTAGGAACTGCAACAGGCTTACCGTCTGATGGTTTAAGAAGGTTATTAGCAGCAAGCATGAGAAGTCTTGCTTCTGCCTGTGCTTCTGCTGAAAGAGGTACGTGAACAGCCATCTGGTCACCGTCGAAGTCAGCGTTGAAAGCTGTACATACAAGTGGGTGAAGTTTAATAGCTCTACCTTCAACAAGTACAGGCTCGAATGCCTGAATACCAAGACGGTGAAGTGTTGGAGCACGGTTAAGCATAACTGGATGGTCTTTGATTACTGTTTCAAGTGAATCCCATACTTCTGTGCTTGCACGCTCAACCTTTTTCTTTGCAGATTTCATATTGCTTGCAAGACCAAGCTCAACAAGGTTCTTCATAACGAATGGCTTGAAGAGTTCAAGTGCCATTTCTTTAGGAAGACCGCACTGGTAGAGTTTAAGTTCAGGACCAACAACGATAACTGAACGACCTGAGTAGTCAACACGCTTACCGAGAAGGTTCTGACGGAAACGTCCCTGCTTACCCTTAAGCATATCTGAAAGAGATTTGAGTGCTCTGTTGTTAGGACCTGTAACAGGTCTTCCGCGACGGCCGTTGTCGATAAGTGCGTCAACTGCCTCCTGAAGCATTCTCTTTTCGTTTCTTACGATAATTTCGGGAGCATTAAGCTCTAAAAGTCTTTTAAGACGGTTGTTTCTGTTAATAACACGTCTGTAAAGGTCATTAAGGTCAGATGTTGCAAAACGACCGCCGTCCAACTGAACCATAGGACGAATATCCGGAGGAATAACCGGAATAACATCCATAATCATCCATTCAGGACGGTTACCTGACTGCTTAAATGCCTCTGCAACCTCAAGACGCTTGAGAATTCTTGTTCTCTTTTGTCCTGTTGCATCTGTAAGCTCCTCACGAAGCTGTTTGCAAAGTTCAGGAATGTCAATTTCTTGGAGAAGCTCTTTAATAGCCTCTGCACCCATACCTGCCTTAAACTCGTCATCATATTTTTCGACCATATCAAGATACTCTTTTTCGTTGAGTATCTGAAGCTTTGTAAGCTCTGTATCGCCGGGTTCGATAACGATGTACTTTGCAAAGTAAAGTACTTTTTCAAGGTCACGAGGAGAAATATCAAGAATAAGACCCATTCTTGACGGGATACCCTTGAAATACCAAATGTGAGAAACGGGAGCTACAAGCTCAATATGACCCATTCTCTCACGGCGTACTTCTTTTCTTGTAACCTCAACGCCGCAGCGTTCGCACACTTTGCCTTTATAACGGATTTTCTTATATTTACCGCAATGACATTCAAGGTCTTTCTGCGGTCCGAAAATTCTTTCACAATAAAGTCCGTCTTTTTCGGGCTTGAGTGTACGATAGTTTATAGTTTCGGGCTTTTTAACCTCACCGTAAGACCATTCTCTTATCTGGTCGGGAGAGGCAAGACCGATTTTTATTGCTTCAAATGGTTTCTTTTCCATTAAATATAGCCCTTCTTCCTTTATCTATTCTAAAACTAAATAGGTTGAGTCAATCAATAATCTGATTCGTCATCCATAGAATCTTCAAAATCAGGAATGATGTGCTCGTCATAGAAGCCTGAATCATCATCTTCATCTTCAACGATTCCGTCTTCATCTTCAAGAAGGAAACCGTCTTCACTTGTCACACTGCCTGTTTCTTCAAAATCAATTTCTGACTCTGCGGGAGGAACGAAATCAAAATCGTCATTTTCAAAGCCGTTTTTGATGTCGATTTCTTCGCCGTCCTCATCAAGAACGCGAACATCAAGAGCAAGTGCCTGAAGTTCCTTGATAAGAACCTTGAATGACTCTGGAACACCGGGTTTAGGAATGTTAAGACCCTTAACGATTGCCTCATAAGTCTTTCTTCTACCTGTAAGGTCGTCAGACTTAACTGTGAGGATTTCCTGAAGTGTATAAGCTGCACCGTAAGCTTCAAGTGCCCAAACTTCCATTTCACCGAAACGCTGACCACCGAACTGTGCTTTACCGCCGAGTGGCTGCTGTGTAACGAGAGCATAAGGACCGATTGAACGAGCATGAATCTTATCGTCAACAAGGTGGTGAAGTTTAAGGTAGTACATAACACCAACTGTTACAGGGTTATCAAACTTTTGACCTGTACGGCCGTCAGTAAGAATTGATTTACCGTCTTCACGATAGCCTGCTTCTTTGAGTGCTTCACGGATGTCTGCTTCGTGAGCACCGTCAAATACAGGAGTTGCAATCTTCTGGCCAAGTTTTCTGTAAGCAAATCCGAGATGAACTTCCAATACCTGACCGATGTTCATACGAGAAGGAACACCCAATGGGTTAAGAACGATGTCAAGTGGAGTACCGTCATCAAGGAAAGGCATATCTTCCTGTGGAAGAATACGTGATACAACACCCTTGTTACCGTGACGACCGGCCATCTTGTCACCAACAGAGAGCTTTCTCTTCTGTGCAATATAGCAACGAACAATCTTATTTACACCGGGGTTGAGCTCATCACTGTTTTCTCTTGTGAATACTTCAACGTCAACAACGATACCGTATTCACCGTGAGGAACACGAAGAGATGTGTCACGAACTTCTTTAGCCTTTTCGCCGAAGATTGCACGGAGAATTCTTTCTTCTGCAGTTGCAACATCAGTTTCACCCTTAGGTGTAACCTTACCAACGAGAATATCACCTGAATGAACCTCTGCACCAACACGGATGATACCGTTTTCGTCAAGGTCCTTAAGTGCATCTTCACCAACGTTAGGAATGTCGCGAGTAATATCTTCAGGTCCGAGTTTTGTGTCACGAGCTTCAATTTCATATTCTTCAATATGAATTGATGTATAAACATCTTCTCTTACGAGTTTTTCATTGATAAGAACCGCGTCTTCGTAGTTGTAACCTTCCCAAGTCATAAAGCCGATAAGGGCATTTTTACCGAGAGAGATTTCACCGTTTGAAGTTGAAGGACCGTCAGCGATAACTTCGCCTTCTTCAACCTGCTGACCGATTTCAACAATTGGACGCTGGTTGATACATGTGCCCTGGTTTGAACGCATAAACTTAATAAGTTCATATTCGTCAATCTCGCCGTCATCAGTTTTGATGGTAATTGTTTTTGCATCAACCTGAGTAACTGTACCTGCACGCTTTGCAAGAACAACTGTACCTGAGTCAACAGCAGCCTTGTATTCCATACCGGTACCAACGATTGGAGAATCTGTTTTAAGAAGCGGAACAGCCTGACGCTGCATGTTTGAACCCATCAACGCACGGTTTGCGTCGTCGTTTTCAAGGAAAGGAATCATTGCAGTTGCAACTGAAACGAGCATTCTTGGAGAAACGTCCATATAGTCTGCTTCTGTTGTAGCAACTTCAAGGAAGTTTTCTTTGTGACGAGCTGTAAGTTTTGCATTGATGAATTTGCCGTTTTCATCGAGTGGCTCGTTAGCCTGAGCAACAACATAGTTATCTTCAACGTCAGCAGTCATATATTCAACTTCGTTAAGAACAGTGCCTGTTGCTTTGTCAATTCTTCTGAATGGAGCTTCAATGAAACCGTATTTATTGATTCTTGCGAAAGTTGCAAGATATGAGATAAGACCGATGTTTGGACCTTCAGGAGTTTCGATAGGACACATTCTACCGTAATGTGAATAGTGAACGTCACGAACCTCGAAACCTGCACGGTCACGTGAAAGACCGCCGGGGCCGAGTGCTGAAAGTCTTCTCTTATGTGTAAGCTCTGCCAAGGGGTTTGTCTGGTCCATAAACTGTGAAAGTGGTGATGAACCAAAGAATTCCTTGATAGCTGCCATTACAGGACGAATATTGATGAGTGCTGCAGGAGTTACCTTATCAGGCTCCTGACCCTGAAGAGTCATTCTTTCCTTAACAACTCTTTCCATTCTTGCGAAACCAATTCTGAACTGATTCTGAAGAAGCTCGCCTACTGAACGGATACGGCGGTTGCCGAGGTGGTCAATATCATCTGTAACGCCCACGCCTGATGCAAGGCAGTTAAGATAGTTGATTGTAGCAAAAATGTCGTTCTTTGTGATGTGCTTTGGAATAAGGTCGTCTGCACGAAGAGCCATTTCTTCTTTAAGGGCTTCCTTATCATCACCGCACTTATCAAGAACTTCAATAAGAGCCTGGAAACTTACCTTTTCGTTAATGCCGATTTCTTCAAGTTCTTCTACTGAGAATGCAGGAACATACTCTGCGATGTCAACCATACCGTTAGAGTAAACTTTTACTTCTTTACCCTCAACATCAAGGATAACGGTGTCAACACCCTCCTGCTCAATTCTGTATGCAAGCTCTTCGCTGATTACGTCGCCTGTGTCAGCCATAATCTCGCCTGTAAGTCTGCTTACAACGGGTTCTTTAACTGTGTGACCTGCAATTCTATCAGAAATAGCAAGTTTCTTATTGTATTTGTATCTGCCCACGCGTGACAAGTCATAACGGTGTGCATCAAAGAACAGATTATCAAGGTGAGCCTGTGCTGTTTCAAGTGCAGGTGGTTCACCGGGACGAAGCTTCTTATATACTTCAATAAGAGCCTGTTCAGTATTAACAGTTGTATCCTTTTCAAGTGTAGCTTCAATTCTTTCGTCATATCCGAAAAATTCACGGATATCGTCGTTAGAACTTAAGCCTAATGCACGGATAAATGTTGTGATATAAATTTTTCTGTTCTTGTCAATTCTGACATAGAAAAGGTCATTCTGGTCAGTTTCATACTCAAGCCAAGCACCACGGTTAGGAATTACAGTTGTTGTGTAAAGTTCCTTACCTGTTTTATCATGAGTCATACCATAATAAACGCTGGGTGAACGCACAAGCTGTGAAATAATAACACGCTCTGCACCGTTGATTACGAATGTTCCGCTATCTGTCATAAGCGGGAAATCGCCCATATATACTTCGTTTTCCTTGACTTCGCCTGTTTCCTTGTTAAGAAGACGAGCAGTTACACGCAAAGGTGCTGCATAAGTTGCATCTCTTTCTTTGCACTCTTTGACTGTGTACTTTGGTTTATCGTCCATACGATAATCCACAAAGGTCAATTCGAGGTTACCTGTGTAATCGGTGATAGCATCGATGTCACGGAACACCTCTTTAAGTCCTGTTTCAAGGAACCACTTGTAAGAGTTTTTCTGCACTTCGATAAGGTTGGGCATCTGCATAACCTCATTGATTTTTGAGAAACTCATACGGGTATTTCTGCCAAGTTTTACCGGTTTGACATTTACCATAGGGCTTAATCACTCTCCGTTCGTTTTTTTATTCCTGAACCCACATATTATATACATAATATAATGAGCGTGGAGATTACTAAATTTGTTATGTATATGCTTGATTTTTAAGGCAATTTATGGTACACTTTGTGTTGCACAAATTACTCCAGCGTATACAATTCCACTTTAATAGCAGTTTATTATTATAGACCAGTCAAGTCAATATGTCAATAGCGAATTTTAAAAAGTTGGAAAAATTTTCAAAGGAAGTTAAATATGAAAGATTACAAAGAATTAAACCTGACCGCAAAGTCAGTTGTAATTTTCAAAAACATTTTAAAAGATAATATAATTTCTTCGTTTCTTGAGGTATTGGAAACCGATGAAGATAAAACAGAAAAACTTATTTCGCGGTATTCAGATTTTGTTTCTTCGCTTTACGAAACAACCGATGATTTCAGCGGATATGTAAACTCACTTTTACAGAATGACGAAAATGCATTTGTAAAATCTGTGGCTAAAGGTAATGCCTCACCTTTAATGCTTGAGGCACTTGAAAATGAGCTTGATTTTTTTGAAAAGCTCGCAAAAATCACAAGCGAAGAAATCAGTGACAAAATCAAAACCAATATATTTCTGCCCCAATGGAAAAACAGCAGCATAAAAATCAAAGACGAATACAATAAAAAGATTTCTGAAATCAGAACAACGGGCTATGGTATTTTTGCAGAGCACAGAATGTTTTTATATAAAGATAACGAAATTGTACCCGTTAAATACCCCGACCCGCAACGGCTTTCACAGATGAGTGGTTATGAAACGGAAAGACAAAAGGTTATTGACAACACTATGGCACTCATAAACGGTAAGCCTTGCAACAATGTTCTTCTTTACGGCGACGCGGGCAGTGGTAAGAGCAGTACAATCAAGGCAATTGTGAATGAATATTGCTCAATGGGCCTTCGCCTTATTGAAATTAAGAAAAATCAGCTTTATTCTCTTGCCGATGTTATTGAAAAGCTCGCCGACAACCCGTTAAAGTTCATAATCTTTATTGACGATTTAAGTTTTTCAACCAACGATAATGATTTCGGTGCACTTAAAGCAATTTTAGAGGGCGGAGTTGCGGCAAAAACTGAAAATATTGCAATTTATGCCACAAGCAACCGCCGTCACCTTGTAAAAGAGAATTTCAGCGACCGAAACGGTGACGATATTCACATTCAGGACACTATTCAAGAGATAAACAGTCTTTCTGCACGCTTCGGACTTAAAATTACTTTTTCAAAACCCGATAAAGATTTGTATTTATCTATTGTGGAAAATCTTGCTATGCAGTATAATATAAGTATTGACAAGAATGAGCTTGTTTTATCAGCAGAGGCTTTTGCACTTCGCAACGGCGGAAGAAGTCCCCGCACGGCAAAACAGTTCATTGAATATTTAGCATCTAAAAGCGAATAACCTTGTTGGAGGTAAAATATGAGAAATTATAAGTATGATTGGGAAAATCCCGCAGTTTTCAAGCGTAATAAGGAAGACGGTCATGTAATCGCCTTTTCTTATGACAATGAAAACGACGCACTGGGCAGAGTAGCACCCGCTACAAAAATGACTCTTAACGGCAAATGGAAATTCCATTGGCAAAGGGGCTTAAACGATTGTCCTGCAGATTTTTATAAGGACGATTTTAACGCATCTTTGTGGCGTGATATTGATGTTCCGTCAGTTTGGCAGATTGGTCAGGATACCGAAAGTTATCCTTACTATTATGCATCTACATATTGCCGTGCAATCAGCCGCAGTAAAAGCAAAATTCCGTCAATCGACCATACAATGCAGGAAATAGGCATTTATGTTCGTGATTTCGATATGCCCGAGAGCTTTGACGGACAGGAAATCTTTTTGCACTTCGGTGCTGCAAAATCTGCTATTGAGGTTTATCTCAACGGTGAATATGTTGGTTATTCACAGGGTTCAATGACTCCTCACGAATTTGATATTACAAAATTTGCACGTAAAGGCAGGAACAGAGTTGCGGTTAAGGTTTATCGTTTCTCTGACGGTGCTTATCTTGAAAATCAGGATATGTGGCTTCTTTGCGGTCTTTACAGAGAAGTTTATGTATTCGCAGAGCCTAAAAAGTGTGTTCGCGATTTCTTTATCACAACTGACCTTGACGCTGAATACAAAGACAGTAACACTACTCTTGAAATCAAGGTTAATAATTACGATAACAACGGCGGTGCAACCGTTAAGGCAGAAATTATTGACGGTGACGAGAGAATTCTTTTAGGCGAAGCAGAATTTGACGGCTCTGCAAATCTTAAATTCAATAAGTTAATTGAAAATCCGAAAAAGTGGTCCGCTGAAAGTCCTTATCTTTATAAATTACTTATCAGCATTACCGCAGACGGCAAGACAACATATAAATGTATTCGTTTCGGTTTCAAGAAAGTTGAAATCATCGGAGATAAATTCCTTTTCAATGGCAAACCACTTATGCTTCGCGGTGTTAACCGTCACGACTTTGACCCCGACAACGGTTGGGCAGTTCCTACCGAGAGATATCATCAGGACCTTAACTTTATGAAGAATGCGAATATCAACTCTATTCGTACTTCTCACTATCCTGATGACCCATATTTCTATGAGCTTTGCGACGAATACGGTTTCTATGTTATGGATGAATGCGACCTTGAAACTCACGGTGTTCGCCGTAAGGGTGTTCCCGGTGACAACCCAATGTGGACTGCTGCAGTAGTTGACAGAATGGAAAGAATGGTACTTCGTGACCGTAACCACGCTTGCGTATTTATGTGGTCCTTAGGTAACGAGGCGGGCGACGGCAACAACTTCCTTGAAATGAAGAAAGCTGCACTTAAACTTGACAATACTCGTCAATTCCATTATGAAGGCGACTTCAATTTCACAAAGAGTGATGTTATTTCAAGAATGTACCCAGTTGAGAGTGTTATGAAAAAACTCTGCAACAAAGAGCCTATTGAAATTTCACTCTACGACAATATCGCAAACGCACTTGCCGCTGACTCAAAGCCCATTAAGAAAGAGGATTACTGCAGACCTGTTCTTCTTTGTGAATATGCTCACGCTATGGAAAACAGCCTTGGCAACTTCCAAGAATATATGGATGACTTTGAGGCTCACGAGCACATGTGTGGCGGTTACATTTGGGATTTTGTTGACCAGGCAATCCGCAAAAAGACTGAAAACGGTGACCAATGGCTTTACGGCACAGACTTTGAGCCTTACGAGCCGGGCAGATATACACATCTTCCCAACACAACTGCTATGACAGGCTCAAACACATACTTTAACGCTAACGGTATTATCACAGCGGACAGAAAACCCCACCCATCATATTTTGAGGTTAAGAAAGTTTACTGCGAAATCAAGGTTAAGGAAAAAGATTTAAGCAAGGGTGAATTCACTCTTATCAACAAGAAACTCTTTACTGACCTTGCAGATTTTGAGTTCAAGTGGAGCTTACAGGCAGAGGGCGTTGAAGTGCAAAGCGGTGTTGTTGACATCAACTGTGCTCCCCTTTCAGAGATTGACTTTACAATTCCTTATGACCTTTCAAAACTTCCTGAAAAAGAATGTGTACTTATTGTTTCATTCCTTAACAAGACTGCACATCCTTGGTGTGAGGCAGGTTATGAGCAGGGCTTTGACCAGTTTGTTGTAAAAGAGGCTCCCAAGGCAGAAGCTCCCACAACATTCGACGGTAACTTGACATTCGTTAAAGAAAACAATACTGTTTCAGTAAACGGTGACAATTTCAGCCTTAAGGTTGACGGCGGTAAAATCACGTCACTTAAATATGACGGCAAGGAATATCTTAAAGCCGCAGTTACACCAAACTATTTCCGTGCTGTAACTGACAACGACCTTTCAAACACAAACTTTGTTCCATTCCTTATTCCGTTCCACCCATATTTTAACTGGCAAAGAGCAACAAACGGTGCAAAGGGAACACTTAAATCTGCTGAAAAGAATTCAATTGGACAACTTGTAATTCACATTGATTGGAGCGTTCAGTTCTTTGTAGGTGTAACATCTGTAATCACGGTAAATCCTGACGGAAGTCTTGAGATTACTCATACGGGTACACCTAAAATGTTCAATCTTCTCCGTTTCGGTACAAAGATGGGACTTCTTCGCGAGTTTGACCAAGTAAAATGGTATGGTCGTGGCCCACAGGAAACATATTTTGATAGAAAAACCGGTGGTAAGATTGCAATTCACGAAAAATCAGTTGCCGACCTTGAACACCACTATATGCGACCACAGGAAAACGGTAACCGTACCGATGTCAGATGGGTTGAAATCAGAAACAAAGAAAATAAAGGTCTTCGTTTTGAGGCTATGGGTGACACACCTATCTGCTTCAGTGCTTGGCACTACACACAAGACCAGTTGCAACTTGCAAAGCATATCCACGAATTACCACATTATGATATTACAACATTCAATGTTGACTTAAATCAAATCGGTGTCGGTGGCGATATGCCGGGTGACGCACAGGTTCGCGAAAAGTATCAGTTAAAGCCAAATAAGGTTTATACATACACATTTAAAATGTCACCGATTAAATAAGTTATAACAAAACAAAAAATGGCCCCCTCTGACGAGGGGGCTGTCATTTTGTCAAAAATGACTGGGGGAGGGATTTGGTGACTGTTAAACCTATCTCTCCCTCCGTCACTCACTTTGTTCGTGCCACCTCCCTCGTCAGAGGGAGGCAAAAAACGGCGGGGTCAAGACCCCGC
Organism: Candidatus Fimenecus sp.; assembly: GCA_045543095.1. Lineage (GTDB taxonomy): Bacteria > Bacillota > Clostridia > Oscillospirales > Acutalibacteraceae > Fimenecus. The sequence goes on from JAZQMC010000017.1 coordinate 70,972, forward strand.
CCTACCATATACTATTTAATTACGGCAATAGTTTCAACCTCAACCAAAACATCTTTGGGGAGTTGTTTTGCTGCTACGCAAGAACGTGCAGGTTTTGAGGTGAAATACTCTGCATAGATTGCATTGAAAGCTCCGAAATCTTCCATATTCTTAAGGAAGCAAGTTGTTTTTACAACGTTCTCAAGGTCGCTGCCTGATGCTTCGAGAAGATTTTTGATATTCTCACAAACCTGTTTTGTCTGTTCTTCAATTGTTACTGCTTCGATTTCGCCATTTGCTGGGTTAATTGCAATTTGTCCTGATGTGAAAACCATATTTCCAACAACTTTTGCTTGTGAATATGGTCCGATTGCAGCAGGTGCTTTATCTGTACTGATTGTTTTAATCATAATTAATACTCCTTATACTAATTTGTAGCCTTGACTTGTTAATTCATTTCTAATCATTTCAATATGCTCAAAGTTTCGAGTTTCAAGCAAAATACGAAGATAGCAACCGTTAATTTCAGAGTTTTCAGATGCTCTTTCATGGTGAATTGAGATAACATTACCACCCAAGTCCGCAATAATATTTGAAACACCTTTAAGCTGACCCGGTTTGTCAACAAGTTCAATTGTAAGTGAATATGTACGACCTGATGTTAGAAGACCACGCTTGATTACACGCGAAAGAATTGTAACGTCGATATTACCGCCTGAAACAAGGCAGACAACCTTTTTGCCCTTAACTGGGATTTTGTTAAACATTACTGCTGCTACCGAAACTGCACCTGCACCCTCTGTAACAAGCTTTTGTTGTTCAATAAGTGTAAGAATTGCTGTTGCGATTTCGTCGTCGGAAACTGTTACAACCTCATCAACATATTTCTTTACATATTCAAATGTGTTTGCACCGGGCTCTTTAACTGCGATACCGTCAGCAATAGTTGAAACATTGTCAAGGCGTTCAATTTTATCATCCTTGATTGAGTTATACATACTTGGTGCACCTTTTGCCTGAACACCATAAACTTTAACCTTTGGATTAAGTGCTTTGATAGCAAATGAAACACCGCTGATGAGTCCGCCACCACCAATTGGCACAACAACTGCATCTGCATCTGCAATCTGGTCAAGAATTTCAAGTCCGATTGTACCCTGACCTGCAATTACATCATCATCGTCAAAAGGATGAACAAAGGTATAACCCTTTTCATCTCTTAACTGTAATGCTTTATTATATGCATCATCATAAACACCTTCAACAAGGCAGATATCAGCACCATAACTCTTTGTAGCCTCAACCTTTGAAATTGGAGCACCGTCGGGGAGACAGATAAGTGATTTAATGCCATTTTTTGTTGCAGCAAGTGCCACACCCTGTGCGTGATTACCAGCTGAGCAAGCAATAACACCTTTTTCTTTTTCCTCTGCTGAAAGTTGACTGATTTTATATGCCGCACCACGAACTTTGAATGAACCCGTTACCTGCAAGTTTTCCGTCTTGAGATAAACCTCACAGTCCGTACGGATTTTGGGTGCATAAATCATATCTGTTTTACGGATAATGTCCTTTAAAACAAATGATGCATGATAGATTTTATCAAGTGTTACCATAATATTACTTCTTTCACTTTAAAATGCAATTTCAAATATTGTAGCACACTAAAGCAGTGAAATGCAATAGTATTTTAAAAAAAGACGAAAAACACCTCCCTCTGACGAGGGAGGTGTATTTGCCGTAAGGCAAAGACGGAGGGAGAGATAGGCTTAACTGCACGCGAAATCTCTCCCTCAGTCTGCTTCGCAGACAGCTCCCTCGTCAGAGGGAGCCATAATTCCTACCAAGTTATTTCTGTATTGTAATCATCATATCCGTAATTACCTGCGGTATTTTTAAGTAATTCTGCTAAATCAACCTTTTCACCATAAGGGTCTTTTACGCTGATTTTTTTAAGAATTGGTTTAATTCTCTTTAAGAATGCGATGAAAACATCACCCTCGGGAGTACCTGCGTTATAAGTTTGATTACCGCGGAAGACATTTCGCACAAGGACGGTTGCATAATCAATAAGTTTAACTTTTCGAATGCTCTTATCACACTTAATGAATAATAATCTTGCAAGAGTGCCGAGTTTTATTGAGCAAAGAAGCTTTCCTGCCATACGAAGTACAAATACAAGTCCTTTGCTCTCTTTAATATGGAATTTTCTCATTGCACGGGTTGTATCGTCACGCAAGTCAAGAAGAATGTTTCTAATCATAGCATCAAAAACTGATGTAAGATATTCTTTGCAAGTCATACCCTTTGTATCGTATTCAAAGTCGGGAGTTGCAATGCTTTCGATTTGTGCTGATTTTTCATTTAATGTCACAAGTCTTATGTATGACGGGTCAGCAATAATTGAGCCCGTTGTTACATCATAAAGCTTGTTGCCCTTTTCTGTTACAAACTCATTTATACTCTGGTTATGCATGTGGCCTGTGAATACAAGATGCACACCCTCGTCTGCAAGAAGTGTTGCAACACTCTTATAATCATACATAAGTGCAGATTTGATAATTGAGAAAACTGGTTGAATAGGCAAAACCGGATAGTGACAAATTGCAAACATTGTTTGATTGTCTTCCCTTGCCTTTTTTGTCTGTTTCTTAATCCATTCAACTTGTTTTTCAGTCAAACTGAACTGACCTTTTGTTTTGATGTCGGCATTTATTGCAAGAAGCCTTACACCGTCACTCAACTGTGCAACATAAGATAAATGTTCTTCGTCAACTGCGATTGCATCGGCAAAACCAAAATCGTTATAGAGTTTAATAAGGTCTTCTTTAGGTGTGGGTTCGGGCATATATCTCCCATTTTCACCAAATGCAAAGGGGTCGCTTTTCCAGTCGTGGTCGGCGGTAATTAAATAAACCTTTTTACCCTTTGCCTTTATGTCATAAAGAAGTTTTATAAACTTCTCATGGCTATTTCTTTCACCATTCTGTGTAAGGTCACCAACTATTAAAACTGTATCTGCTAAATCAGTTTCACCCAAATTTTTAAAAACTGCGTTATTGATGCTTTCGGTTTCTGCAAAGCATTTCTGCTCATAGTGCATAAAATCCTCATAATCAGGACCACTGCAACCTAAATCTGTATCAAAAAAATGCGGGTCAGTTAAAACTAAAAACTTAAAATCTTTCATAATATTCTCCTATAAAAATAACCGCTGAAGATTGCAATCAGCGGTTATAAACTTTTATTCTACTACTAAGCCTTCAGCCTCACGCTTTGCTTGAAGTGCTGAAATCATATCTTTCTTCTCTTTACCTGCAATCTTATAGAAGAACATCGGGATTGAGCAAAGAAGCATACTGATACCCGGTACAATTGAAACAAGTGAGAACATTGCAAATCTCATTTCAGGCGGCATATCAAGTGCTGAAACAACCGCAGTTGATGAATACATCTGTGCTGGGTCAAGACCGATTACCATATACATAACAACTATGCCTGATGTTGCGAATGCGTTGCCGACCTTGTTGATAAAGCCCTGACAAGCAGCACCGAGAGCATTGTCACGGAAGCCTGTTTTAAGCTCCATATAGTCAAGACAGTCACCAATCATTGCAAGGCAAACGGTGTTGATAACGCCAAGAGGAATACAAGAAATGATGATGAATGGGATACAAGCATAAAGATTCATTGTAAACCAACCAACAACTGTTGTGATGATACTTGCTACAAAACCTGCAAGACAAGTTACGATAACAAGTTTCTTATAATCGAACTTCTTCATAAGCTTTGGCATAAAGAGTGTTGCACCAAAAAGACCAACGATTGAGCTAATCTGGAATACTGTTTTAACCGTTGAGATACTTGATTCAATTGCGGCATTTCTTGCAGCCTCATCCGCAAGCGTTGCAAGGTCAGGCCCTATATAGAAAGAGTAACGAGCAACATGAATAGCCGCTGCAGAAACCATATAACGCCCACTCGAAAGCACACCCATCAAAAGAACAAGAACAAGGGGCTTGCACTTGAATACACGTGCAAGTTGTGAGGGTTCACCCTTTTGACGCTTTTTAACAGGCATTTTCACGTGTTCCTTAACACCTGTACAAGCACGAGCATAAAGGATTGTACCTAAGCCAACCGTTATAATTGCCATTATGAGATATTTTCTCTTCTGAATTGTAAGGAAATCTGTTACATTTGAGTTTTCTGCCCAAGCAGCAATTGCAAAACCAACTACAAGGAAAAGAACTTCAGGAACAGCAGAACCGATTGAGTTGAAAATCTTACTTACTGAAATAACAGAGCTTCTTTCCTCTGAATCGGGTGTCATAACGTTCGGAAGTCCCCAGAAAGAAACATCACCGACCGTGTAAATCATACCCCAAGCAACATAGACGATAGCGGAATAAACCATCAGCTCCGTTTTGTCGAGATTGGGGCTTAAATACATAAGAATTGTTACAATTGCAATTGGAATCAAAGCAAAGCGGATGAACGGTAACATCTTACCGCTTTTAAGATTACTTCTGTCAACAATCATACCCATAAGCGGGTCATTAATTGCATCCCAAACACGTGCCAAAAGCATAAGCAAAAGCACGAACATCGGGGTCAACTGCAAAACGTTGAGATAATAGTCACTGATATAACTTGACATAAGAGCATAAATCATACCCTGCCCTAAACCCGCAACGCAAAAAGCAGTCATTTCATTTTTCTTAACATACTTTTTTTGTTCCATTTGTTTCTCTCCTTAGAGGTTATTTTTAAAACAAGATTGAACTTGCTATAAGGAATTGACCTGCGTAATACAAAACATGGTTGATTATTACATAAGTGTTATTATTTCTGCCACCAAAATAGATATATGAAAGCACAATATCTGAAAGTGCGAACAATACACTGCCTAGAATCATTACAATGTATTTAACACTTGTGAATCCACTTGCTACAAATCCGTTGATTGATAAAAGTGCCGTTGCCATTACAAAAACCGTATATATAATTGTAATCGTTCGGAATTTTCCGTAATTAACCTTGCCCTGCTTCTCCATATGTATGGTGTTGAGGACAAAAATTGAACAAGTAAGAGCATCTACAATAAAATGCCACCACACATATTCGTCATAGCCCATAAGCACTGCGGGCACAAACAGTGTATGTGCAACCATAAAACTGCCGAAGCCTGCAAAAGAATATGTATCAGAATGGTCTTTATATATGTATTTCATATCAAGCCATATATCGCCAAGCATACTGAACACAAGACCAAAAATTATGAGAATTGCATATTCAAAATTATCACGGTTAAGCGAAAATGCCACCAAAGCCGTAGCAATAAAGCAAAGTGATGCCGCTGCTTTTGTGAAAACCGCTTTTATTCTGTCTTCTTTAACACGGAAATACAGAAAAATACCCGTTACAACAATACCAATGGCTAAAACCGTAAAGAATAACCATTCCATAAAAAAGCCCCCAAACAAAATGTTTTTTAATACAATAAAATATTATACGCTTTATTAAATTGAAATTCAATAAACAGTATTACCAAAAACTAATTCTGTTTTTTGACAATTCCGTACTCGTCATAGAGTCTGTAATATGGACATTGGTAATTTGATGAAGTGAGAAAACGCACCATTTCATCTTCGTCAAGATTTATGTCACAGCAATATTCTTCTAACTCATCGTCATAATAATAATTAACGCAGGTTTCGCAATTTGTTTTTGCCATATTTATCACCTTTTTTCGATTAGTTTTACTATTCGTGGTCTGTTATATCGCTGAATGATTACAAACACAGAGTCTGTGAGTGCTGCAATAATTGAAGTGATAATAAAAACTAAAGGTACTCCGTATTTCAAAGAAAACAGAATGGGTACAAAACTAAATACAATAATTAATTCGTGTACAACCTCTGCGTTACACATTGCTTGAACAATTTCATCCAAGGTGTGATGTTTCGTTTCAAAACTTTCGGGTGACCAAGCAGGAACTTTAGATTTCCACTGCTTAACATTCAATTTTTTATATAGTTTCTTTTCAAAACCCTTTTGCTGAAACCATTTTGCATTGTAGTTATAATCACCCTTGTATATCAAACGAAGTCCCAAACCTACAACCAATCTCATAACCCAATGATATGAAAAAGTCATAGCAGTTATATAAAGAATTTGAAAAAGGTCGCTTTCAGTAATCCTAAAAATTGTATAAAACAATATAAAAAGAGAAACCGAAACCACTGTAGCCATATAAAGAATCTTTTTTATTTTAACCACCTCATAATGTTACTTTATCACAAATTGAACGTACTTTCAATTATTTCGTTATAAAAACCCAAACCATTTCGTTAACAAGGTATTCTTGTCACGCTTATTGTGTAATAACCACTTTTATTATATCTCGACAAATTGGGGTTTGTCTATCTCAATTCGTAATGCATAATGCGTAATGCGTAATTAAGGGTCTGCGACGCGATTATATGATTGGGTAGTCATTCTGAGGAACGAAGTGACGAAGAATCTCTACTGGTTTTACTCTCTATTTAAAAGAGATTCTTCGCTTTGCTCAGAATGACACAGAACAAAATCATCCCGACAAATTCAAATTTATCAAAGCAAAAATCCTCGCGGGTTCGATTCACTACATTTGAATTCGTGCAAAAAAGAAAACAGCCACACTTCGTGTAGCTGTTTCTTTTTGGTGACCCGGACGGGAATCGAACCCGTGTTACCGCCGTGAAAGGGCGGTGTCTTAACCGCTTGACCACCGGGCCATATTTGGTAGCGGCAACGGGACTTGAACCTGTGACCTTCCGGGTATGAACCGGACGCTCTAGCCAACTAAGCTATGCCGCCATGTAGCCGCCGTTTTGACGGCTTGACTATTATAATATATGATTTTTGATTTGTCAACAACTTTTTACAAATATTTTGTACAATTTTTTTGAAATTATTAAAGCAGAAGTATTACCTCCCGCCTTACAACTGATTAAACATTATAAAAAATACCACGAGCCGATAGACACGCGGTATCGCGGAAAATATGCCAAAAAGAATTATTTTTTCTCCATAAGAGCAACCATAACTGCTTTCTGTGCGTGAAGTCTGTTTTCTGCTTCATCGAAAATCATATCTGCATAAGACTCAAAAACATCCTCGGTGATTTCTTCGCCACGGTGAGCAGGAAGACAATGCTGAACCATACAACCGCTGTTTGCAACACCTAAAAGTTCACGGTTAATCTGGTAAACACCTTCAAAAACCTTTTTCCTTTCTGTTGCCTCTTGTTCCTGTCCCATTGATGCCCAAACGTCTGTGAATATTACATCTGCACCCTCGCAGGCTTTCATCGGGTCACGGTAAAGACCAAAACCGCTGTAATCCTTTGCAAAATCGAGTACTCTCTTATCGGGGTCATAGTTTTCGGGGCAAGCAACAGTAACGTCCATACCCATTTTAAGACCACCCACGATAAGTGAGTTTGCCATATTGTTACCGTCACCGATATATGTCATTTTAAGTCCGTCAAGGTGACCTTTGTGTTCACGAACAGTCATAAGGTCTGCAAGCACCTGACAAGGATGACAGAAATCTGTAAGTCCGTTGATTATCGGAATAGAACCATACTTTGCAAGGCTTTCAACTTCACTCTGCTCAAAAGTTCTAATCATAATACCATCAAGATAACGGGAAAGAACACGCGCTGTATCCTGAATTGGTTCACCACGGCCGATTTGAAGGTCACGATTTGACAAAAACAATGCCTGACCGCCCAACTGATACATACCTGTTTCAAAAGAAACACGAGTACGAGTTGATGATTTTTGGAAAATCATACCAAGTGTCTGCCCTGCAAGGCGATGATGCTTAATTCCGTTTTTATTTTCATATTTCAACTGGTCTGCAAGATTAAGAAGATTTGTAATTTCTTCAGTTGAAAGTGAAAGCATACTTAAAAGATGTTTCATAATTTATACCTCTGCAATAATATTTTTTAAAATTTCAATGCCCTTGTCAATTTCTTCTTTTGAAATTACAAGTGGTGGCAACATACGAAGCTTTGTTTTAGCGGTGAGAATCAATAGTCCGTTCTCACTGCATTTTTTTGCAATTTCACCGGCATTTTTGGTTTTAAGCTCAATACCAAGCATAAGTCCAAGACCGGTAATTGACTTGACCTCATCTATTTCTGCAAGTTTTTCTCTTATATACTCCCCTTTTTTTGTAACTTCATTTAAAAAGTCATTTGTGAGAGTGTTAAGAATATATTTAGCACCTGCACAAGCAACGGGATTCCCGCCGAAAGTTGTTCCGTGAGTTCCTGCTGTTAATACATTTGCACATTTTTCTGTACAAAGACAAGCACCCATTGGAAGACCGTTACCGATACCCTTTGCACTTGTTACCACATCGGGTGAAATTCCTGCGTGTTGGTAAGCAAACAATTTACCTGTTCTGCCCATACCTGTCTGAACTTCGTCAATTATAAGAAGAATATCTTTCTCTTTGCAGACTTTTTCAATAGTTTTAAGGTATTCAAAATCGGTTGGAACAACTCCACCCTCACCTTGAACAACCTCAAGGATAATTGCACAGACGGTGTCATCTGCCATTCCCAAAAACTGCTCTATGTTGCCTGACTCTGCGTATTTAAAGCCTTGTACAAAAGGATTAAAGAACTTGTGATAATGCTCTTGTCCCGTAGCGGTAATTGTAGCCATTGTTCTGCCGTGAAAAGAATTCACAAGAGTGATTATGTTGTAACGGTTTTCGCCGTATTTATCGAAGCTATATTTTCTTGCTAACTTGATTGCACATTCATTGGCTTCTGCACCCGAATTGCAAAGGAAAACACGGTTAAAACCTGTTCTTGTTGTAAGCATTTCTGTGTATTCAGCAACGGTAGAGTTATAGTAAAGGTTTGATGTATGTTGAACCTTTTTAAGTTGTTCTGTAACAGCATTTATCCAACCTTCATTGTTATAACCCAATGAATTAACACCGATACCCGAACCGAAGTCAATTACCTCGTTACCCTCGCTGTCAATAAATGTTGCACCCTTACCCTTTTCGATTGAAACAGGAAAATGTGCATATGTAGGCATTAAACTATTATCTGCCTGAGTTTTAATATTTTCTAACATTATGTATCACCTGAATTAAAGGAACATTGTGCCGATACCTGAATCTGTAAGCATTTCAATGAGTATAGAGTGAGGAATTCTGCCGTCAATAATATGTGTACGCTTAACACCACGACGGACAGCCTCAACACAGCAATCAATTTTTGGAATCATACCGCCCTTGATGATGCCCTGACTTTTAAGTTGTGGCACTTCACTTACATTAACACTATGAATGAGAGTATTTTCATCGTCCTTATCTCTTAAAAGTCCACGTACATCCGTCATAAGAAGAAGTTTTTCAGCACCGAGAGCCGCTGCGATTTTAGCCGCCGCAATATCCGCATTGATATTGTAAACCTCGCCATTTTCTCCGCCACCAACGGTTGAGATTACGGGGATATAGTGTTGGTCAAGAATACCGTCAACAAGTGTTGTATCAACATCAATAATATCACCGACAAAACCGATGTCCTTATCCTCAACCTTTTTAGCCTTAATCATTCCGTCGTCAAGTCCGCAAATACCGATTGCGTGACCACCGTGAAGATGAAGATGATGAACAAGTCTTTTGTTGACCTTTCCTGCAAGTACCATCTGCACAACATCAACTGTTTCTTCGTCTGTATAACGAAGGCCGTCCACAAATTTTGACTCCTTGCCGATTTTAGTAAGCATTTCGTTGATTTCAGGTCCACCACCGTGAACAAGCACAACATTAATGCCGACTGAACGAAGAAGAACAATATCAGTCATAACTGCGTCCTGTAAATCCTCGTTAATCATAGCGTTTCCGCCGTATTTTATAACAACTGTTTTTCCGTGATAATGCTGAATATACGGAAGTGCCTGAACAAGCACCTCACTACGGTCAGCATGTGTAAGTTTTGAAATGTCCATAATTTTTCTCCAATTAGGTTCTATAATCACCGTTTATTTTAACATATTCATATGTCAAATCGCAACCATAAGCTGTTGCGTTAAACTCTCCGTCATTGAGAGAAACTATAATATAAACTTCGTCTTCAACAAGAACCTGCTTTGCAATTTCTTCAGAAAATTCTATTCCTGCACCGTCTTTGCAAACTGCGATTTCCCCGCCTTTTGACTTGAATGAAACATCGACTTTGTTGACATCGATGTCAACACCCGCATAACCAAGAGCACATAAAATTCTGCCCCAGTTTGCATCTGACCCGAACATTGCAGCCTTAACGAGGGAAGAGCAAATAACACTCTTTGCACAAACCTTTGCAATCTCTTTTGATTTTGCACCGCTTACCTGACATTCAACGAGTTTTGTTGCACCCTCACCGTCTTTTGCCATAAGCTTAACTAACTTTTCGCAGATTGCATTAAGTGCAGAAACGAATGTGAAATAATCTTCATTTTCTGTTTCAATTCGTGCATTTCCACAAAGACCTGATGCAAGAAGAGCAACAGTATCGTTGGTTGAAGTGTCGCCATCAACTGAAAGCATATTGAAACTATCTTTAACAACTTCTAAAAGTGCTTTTTTAAGCATCTCACTTGAGATATTTGCATCGGTTGTTATAAATCCGAGCATTGTTGCCATATTTGGGTGAATCATACCGCTACCCTTTGAGATAGCACCGATTTTACATTCCTTACCACCTAATGTGAATGAAACTGCAAACTCTTTTTTTACGGTATCAGTTGTCATAATTGCCTGAGCAGCATTATCTGAGCCATCTTCACTTAATTCTGCAACGAGCTGTGACATACCCTTCTGGATTGGCTCAATATCGATTGGCTGACCGATAACACCGGTTGAAGCAACGACAAAATCAGTTGGTTTAAGATTTGTAGCCTTTGCAACGATTTCGCACATCATTTCAGCTTTTTCAACACCGTCAGCATTACAGGTATTGGCGATACCACTGTTACAAATTACGCCGTAAGCCTTACCGTCTGCGATATTATTTCTCGTAACTGTAATTGGGGCACCGTAAACCAGGTTCTGTGTGTAAACTGCTGCTGTATCACATTCAGTTTCACAGAGAATGAGTGCCAAATCCTTTTTCGTTTTATTTTTTCTGATTCCACAGTGAATACCACTCGCTTTAAAACCTTTTGGAGCAGTAACACCACCATTTATAAATTGCATATTATTCACCAAATCTTATATATTTAATTGAAATTTGGGGTCTAATCCCATTTTAACATTCAAGCATTGTACAGCGGCACCGGAAGCGCCTTTGCCGAGATTATCATATCTTGCGATAAGTAGAATTCTGTCTTCATTACCGCAGACTGTAACTTCCATACCGTCGTTTTCACTCATTTTATTACCTGCGATAAAACCGTTTTCATCAATGCTTTCTTTATACTTTACAATATCTGAATTGTATTTTTCTTTATATAAAGCCTTGATATCCTCTGCAGTTTTGCCGTTCTTCAAATCCTTTTTGAAAAGTGGCACTGTCATAACCATACCGCTGAAATAATCGCAGATATAGGGTGAGAAAATTGGCTCATTATTAAGACCTGAAATCACTTTCATTTCTTTTAAGTGCTTGTGTTGTTGAGTAAGAGCATATTCTCTTGGAGCATCTAAAGATAAGTCACGGTTTTCGTCTTCGTACTGTGCAATACCGCTTTTACCGGCACCGCTATAACCTGACAAGGCATGACAAGAGATACAGATGTCCTTATCAACAATTCCTGCATCAACTAATGGTTTAACAAGTGCGATGAATCCACTTGCATAACAACCCGGAACTGCAATTCTCTTTGAATTTTTGAGTTTGTTCTCAAAGTCTTCACTTAATTCTGGGAAACCGTAAGCCCACCCCTCATTTGTACGATGTGCAGTTGATGTATCAATTACAACTGTGTTTTCATTTTCAATAAGACTTACTGCCTCAATTGCTGCTGCATCAGGAAGGCAGAGAAATGCAATATCCGCACTATTGAGTGCCTGTTTACGAGCATTTGTATCTTTTCTTAAATTTTCGGGAAGAGTGATAAGCTCAATATCTTCTCTTTTTGCAAGACGGTCAAAAATTTTAAGTCCGGTTGTACCCTGACTACCATCAATGAATATTTTGGTCATATATATTTTCCTTTATTTTACATTTCCCTCCCTCATTGAGGGAGGTCGCAACACGATAGTGTTGACGAAGGGAGTAACTCCCCCAGTCTGCTTCGCAGACAGCCCCCTCAAAGATGGGGCGGAATAGTTACATTATTTATTTAAATTCTGTACTCTCTTTACTTGACTGAGTACATTCTGTGGTGCTGGTCCGCCGAGAGATGTACGGTCATTTACGCATTTATCAAGATTGATAGCATCATAAACACCCTCATCGAAAATGTCGCAAACTGCTTTATATTCTTCTAATGGTAATGTTTCAAGTGTAAGACCTTTTTTGATGCAGAGTGCAACCAATTCACCTGTTGCTTTGTATGCATCACGGAAAGGAAGACCTTTACCCACAAGATAGTCAGCACAGTCAGTTGCATTTATAAAACCGCCTGCCGCAGCTTTTCGCATATTTTCAGGGATTGCAGTCATAGTGTCAAGCATAGGGATGAATGCAGTAAGGCACATTTTAACTGTATCAAATGCATCAAAAATCGCTTCTTTATCCTCTTGCATATCCTTGTTATATGCAAGTGGCAAGCCTTTCATCATTGTAAGAAGTGTTGTCAAATCACCGAACACACGGCCTGATTTACCACGAATTAACTCTGTAATATCAGGGTTCTTTTTCTGTGGCATAATTGATGAGCCTGTTGAAAAAGCATCATCAAGTTCAACGAATTTGAATTCCCATGAACACCAAAGTACGATTTCTTCTGAAAAACGTGAAAGGTGAACCATAATAATTGAAATTACAGATGCCAGTTCCATACAGAAATCACGGTCGGAAACACAGTCAAGTGAGTTCTGCATAGCACCGTTGAACCCGAGTGTTTTTGCTGTCATTTCACGGTCTGTGTTATATGTTGTTCCCGCCAATGCACAAGCACCAAGTGGAGAATAGTTCATTCTGTCAGTTGCTTGCTGTAATCTTTCTTTGTCACGGAGAAGCATTTCTGCATAAGCCATTAAGTGATGGCCGAATGTGATAGGCTGTGCGCGTTGAAGATGAGTATAGCCCGGCATTACTGCACTTGCATATTGTTCTGCCTTCTTGCAAAGGACATCTACAAGTTCTGTAAGTTGGTTGTAAAGAGCGTCACATTCGTGGCGGAGATAAAGCCTTATGTCAACTGCAACCTGGTCGTTACGGCTTCTTGCTGTATGTAATCTTTTACCTGCCGAGCCGATACGAGATGTCAATTCACCCTCAACAAATGTATGAATGTCCTCTGCATTTGGGTCAATTTCTAATTCTCCACTCTCAATTTCTGATTTGATAGCATTAAGTCCGTCAGTAATCTGTGCAAGGTCCTCCGCAGAAATAATTCCCTGTGCACAAAGCATTGCTGCATGAGCAAGACTACCGTCAATATCTTCCTTGTACATACGGCTGTCAAATTTTATTGAAGAGTTAAAATCATTTGTTTTAGGGTCGATTTCTTTTGAAAATCTGCCTTTCCAGAGTTGCATAATTATTCTCCTATATTAGCACAATACGACAAAGACTTTTTCTGCCCTTGTCGTTGTTTTGTTAAACCATTGTAGGGGACGTCGACTCGGCGTCCCGCAACAAATCATATATTTACTAACGGGCTGCCGGGGTCGTCAGCCCCTACATTATTTATATTTCTTATTTATTTTCTTCACGTTGTTTATCTAACAATGCTTTCACTTTGATAGATAAGCCGAATAAGTTAATAAATCCTGCTGAATCTTTCTGGTTGTAAGCACCACCATCATCACCGAATGATGCAACATTTTCATCATAGAGTGAATATGGAGATGTGATACCTGCATTGATGATGTTGCCCTTATAAAGTTTAACCTTTACATCACCTGTAACTGTTTTCTGTGTTTCGTCAACGAAAGCAGAAAGAGCTTCGCGAAGTGGTGTGAACCAAAGTCCGTTATAAACAACCTCGCCGAATTTCTGTGCTACAAGCTTCTTGTAGTGCTGTGTGTCACGGTCAAGACAAATCATTTCAAGGAGTTCGTGTGCCTTGTAAAGAATTGCACCGCCGGGAGTTTCATAAACGCCACGAGATTTCATACCTACAAGACGGTTTTCAACGATGTCAAGAAGACCGATACCGTTAGCACCACCAAGCTCATTGAGTTTTTCAACGATTTGGAGACCTTTCATCTGAACACCGTCGATAGCGGTTGGAACACCCTGTTCAAAATGAATTGTAACATAAGTTGGAACGTCAGGAGCATTTTCAGGAGAAACACTCATTTCAAGGAAGCCTTCCTTGTTGTACAATGGCTCATTTGCAGGGTCTTCAAGGTCAAGTCCTTCGTGAGATAAATGCCATACGTTCTTATCCTTTGAATAGTTTGTTTCACGATTAATTTTAAGAGGAATATTGTGTGCCTCAGCATAAGCGATTTCTTCTTCACGAGATTTAATATCCCACTCACGCCAAGGAGCAATAATTGCCATTTCAGGAGCAAAAGCTTTAAGTGTCAATTCAAAACGAACCTGGTCATTACCCTTACCTGTACAACCGTGACAGATAGCATCTGCACCTTCTTTGATTGCGATTTCAGCAAGTCCCTTTGCAATACAAGGACGAGCGTGAGAAGTACCTAAAAGATACTGCTCATATTCTGCACCTGCTTTAAGGCAAGGCCAGATGTATTCTTCAACATATTCTTCCTTAAGGTCAAGAACATAGAGTTTTGAAGCACCTGTTGCGATTGCCTTTTCTTCAAGACCGTCAAGTTCAGTACCCTGGCCAACGTCACCTGAAACTGCGATAACCTCACAGTTATTATAATTTTCTTTTAACCAAGGGATGATGATTGATGTATCAAGACCACCTGAATATGCCAAAACTACCTTTTTAATATCTTTCTTTTCCATTGTATATTCCTCCGAAAAATTGAGTTATAATTTGTGCAAAATGCAGTATGGGATATATTATACACACTTTTTTTATTAAATCAAGTGTTTTTGCAGACTTTTTTCAATATTTTTGTATTTTTATACACATTTTCAAGTATTTATTGAATGAATATTCGTAATTTATGCATTTTGTTTACATATTTTGCATATTTTATGCATTTATGCATTGTATAATGTATAAAATATAAAAGGCGGGGTTAAAACCCCGCCGTACCGTTTGTTATTATTTTACATTGTTTACTGTAACAATCTCACCTTTTGCGTCTTTGTCAACTGTAAATGCGATTTCGTCACCAACATTAAGAATTACAATTTTTTCTGCATCTTTAACTGCAACCTTGTAATATGTTGCGTTGTCAACGAGTTTGATATAGAAATAAGTTTCGCCACCTGTGATGACACTTCTGATTTCTTCAACCTTACCTTTGATGTCAACAGTTTCAACCTTTGGTGCGTCAGGTGTTTCTTCTTCACCCATTGAGTCAACATCAACGTCCACATTAACGCCGTTCTTCTGAAGTTCTGCGGCATAGTTTTCTGTACACTCAGCAAGACTTGTTCCGACACCTACAACTGTTGACTGCTTAACGTTAACCATTGCATACATTTTAACAAGTTCACTTGAGTCTTTAAGTGCCATAAAGTATGTGGGTTCACCACTCACATTAAGAAGAAGCGGGAATGTTGCACGGTAACCATACTGCTGAACCTTACCCTGTGCAGAAGTCTGTGCAGTATTTTCAAGAGCACCTGAAACTTGATAATAACTTGACTCTTTTGTTCTCTGATTTATAAGAACAAAACCGATAATTGACTGGTCAGAGCTTATAGATGTTACGCCTGTATACATATAAACATCATCATTGAGAGCCAGATAGTTGTAACCCTGACTTGTAACGCGAACATTTTCCTGACCTATAATCGAGTTCCAGAAACCATTGTTGTACTTGCCATAGTAATTGTACTGTTCGTTAACAATAGTTGCTGAATAAACCTGGTCAAGCCACTGGAATTCTTCATCAGTCACAAATTTATCTGTCGGGAGCTTTGTTGTACCGTCAAGACT
The DNA here is from genome assembly GCA_045543095.1 of Candidatus Fimenecus sp. Classification (GTDB taxonomy): domain Bacteria; phylum Bacillota; class Clostridia; order Oscillospirales; family Acutalibacteraceae; genus Fimenecus. Next base: position 87,162 of record JAZQMC010000017.1, read on the forward strand.
TGTCGATACAAGAGTTGTATCGCCATTGATTGAGTCAACAATAATAGCACCGATTACATCTGTACCGCCGAAAAGACCGATAGTTTTATCAAGCACGGGAACAATCCAGAATGGTCTGCCTGTTTCGTCAATTTCAAAAGAAGCTTCACCAAACATAAGTGACGGATATTTAAAACGGACATGACGGATAAGATATTCATTAAAATGCTCTGCCGGTGAATATTTCATACCCTCTTCGAGTCTTACTGTTTCAGCCTTTTGAGTTGTCATATCAACAATGATATATGCAGGAATACCCTCTTTTGTATTTTTGAGCCATTTGAAAACATCACCATAATCAAGTGATTGAACACGGACGGGTGTTCCTTTATAGTTAATCTGTGTTGAATAATACTCATTCACAACAAACTGCGAAACATAGTCAGAAAGTTCACCGAGTGCACGAGTTGCAATCATTTTTGAAGAATCCTTATCCAAGCGAGGCACACTGTTAAAATCTATTTCAGCTACATCTTCTGTAAAATCGCCCTCTTTAACTGTGATAATTTCCGCATAATCCTTTGCACGGAAAATTGTTGCACCTGTAAGATAACCGATACCCACAACTGCCGCAAGCACAAGAATAAGAGCTATCGGAATTTTAACCTTATTCTTTGCATATTCCATATATTCGGGGCGGAAATATGCCTTTGAAACCACACCAAAAATACCGATGTATGCCACAAGAATGATACCGATATAAATATAAAGTTCTATTGCCTTGAAATTGAGTGCGGGGAGCATCAAATAATAAGCAACGCCCGCAACAACAAGAGTAAGTAAAAGGCTTACTATTACTCTTTTGAGCGTACTGCCCTTTGGTTCAACGCTTTTTACGTTTTTACCGCCGAAATCAACATTGATTGGGTCCATAAAAATTACCTCGTTTCCATAATATGTAAATAGTATAACATATATTGTTGTAAAAATACAATATACAAATACAATTAATAATCTTTGCCTTTTCCTCAAGGGAAGCCTTAATTAAAAAACGGGCAAGAAACCTTACCCGCAATTCATTTTATAATCTTTTTACAATATTCTCTCGCACAACATTTTTCGCAATTCGCTTTTCGTGCTGTGCATACTGCTCTGCCGTGAAGCACGGCACGGTGGCAAAAATCATTACTTTCTTCAGGAGGAAGAATCTTCTTTAATTCTAACTCCACTTTTTTCGGGTCCCGTGTTTCAACCAATCCCATTCTGTTGGTAAGCCTTATTAAATGAGTATCCGCCACAACTGCGGGCTTACCGTAAACATCACCAACGATTAAATTGGCAGTTTTTCTGCCCACACCCTGCAAAGATGTCAAATCTTCAATATTATCGGGTACTACACCGCCAAAGCGGTCACGCACCCCCCTTGCCATTTCAATAATATCACGTGCTTTGCCGTGGTAAAATCCGCAGGAATGAATAATATCTTCAATATCTTTTACATCCGCGTTCACATAATCGTCAAGGGTTCTGTATTTTTCGAAGAGTGCGGGAGTAACCATATTAACTCTCGCGTCGGTACACTGTGCAGAAAGCCTTGTTGCCACAAGCAGTTCAAAGGGATTTTCTGCCGTTAAACTGCAGATTGCGTCGGGATATTCATTTTTAAGAGCGTTTACAAGAAGTCTTGCACGTTCCTTTTTAGTCATAGCTTACTCCGGATAATTCATATTTTTTGGCAAACCCAAAAGATAATCTGCCGACACATTGAAATACTTACAAAGAGCCTTAATGTCGCCCAATGACGGCTCAGTTGTACCGGTTTCCATAAACGAAACCTTACGCTGAGTAATACCCAACGCATTTGCAAGGTCTTTCTGTGTTATTGTAGGAATTTTTGCACATCTTAAATATTTTAATCTTTCACTGAATTCCATTTAATATACATCCTCATTCTATAGTCTTAAAGACAGTGCACTAATATTACCACAAAAAAACTTTAAATTAAAGATGTAGAATAAAAATAACTATACAAACTTTTCATTAAAACTTTGTGATTTTTTACAAAGGTTTTCGACAAATTGTTTGTTAAGGTTGTATTTTCTCATTTTGCGGTATATAATTATGGTAGAAAAATTAAGCGAGGTATTATTATGAAAAAAGAAATAAGTGTCCGAGAAATGCAAGGTAATTTCATTAAAATGTTAAGCGAAGATTGGGCATTGCTCACCGCGGGCACAATCGACAGCTTCAACACAATGACAGTAAGCTGGGGCGGTATTGGTGAGCTTTGGAACAAAGATGTTGGTTTTGTTTTTGTCCGTCCACAAAGATACACCTACGAATTTATTGAAAAGAATGACTATTTTTCACTTTCATTCTTTGGCGGAGAATACAAAAAAGAACTGGGGCTTTGCGGAAGCAAATCGGGAAGAGATATTGACAAAATGGCAGAAACCGGCTTTATTCCCATTGATTTAGGCAATGTAATTGATTTTGAACAGGCAAAAATCACGGTTGTAATGAAAAAACTTGCATATCAAGATATGAAACCCGACGGTTTTCTTGATGACAACATTATGAAAAACTATGCTAACAATGATTTTCACAGAATTTACGTGGGCGAAATTGTGAAAATTTTGTTGAATGACTAATAAAGAAAAGCAAAAACTCCCTACACACCGTAGGGAGTTAATTTTATGTCATTTGAGGGTTAATCCCACTCTGTACCTGTAACAGTTTCAAGGTCAATTCCTTTTGTATCGTGAGTTTTCTTAACAAGGGCATAAATTGTAACAACAAAACTCGGAACAAGAAGACAAAGTGCAACTGTACCAATGATTCCGTCACCGAAAATAAGTGCCAGAACCATATTTGTAAGGAATCCGACAGCGTATCCTGCAAAGCCCACAACAGTCTGTGCCGCAGTTGCAGATGAACGAAGATTTGTTGGTGCAGATTCACTTGCCATCATAATGAGCACGTCGTTTGTGGAGTAGTAGCTGCCAACAAATGTACCACAGAAGAATCCGATAATTTCGGGGGTTAAGAAGTTCATTCTTGCACCCAATGCGAAGATTACAAAGGAAATAACGCAGTTTGAAGCAACGGTAATTGCCGCTGCTTTTCTGCCTTTTTTGTCGGAGATAAAGCCCATAATCACCTGTGAAAGAGCCATACCGATTGGATATAAAATGAGTGCTTGGCTAACCTCTTTAACACTTACAAGGTCCAAAAATTCTTTTGCATTTGAGCCGTAAATGCTCTGTGCGTAGCCGTGGGTGAGAATCGCCTGATAATTCATACTGCCGATAACACCGATACCCGCAAGGGCAAAGCAGATGAATACCCAACGAAGTTGCTTGTGACTGAAACCGAATTTAAGAGCATCAATAACGCCGCCCTGTGAATCCTGTGCAGTTTTTCTAAGTTTTTCTGCTTGCAATTCTTCTTCAGTCATTTTAAGGTAACGGATACGAGAATCGATAAATGCGTCAGTTTCTCTTGCACAGAGAAGAGCAACAAGTGAAACCACAATACCTACAACGGCAGGAATAAAGTAAACATTACGCCATTCACTTGCACTTGTCATTAACCAACGGCGAAGGAAAGGCACAAGCATAACTGCCATATTGGCAAAGAATTTAACAACGGAATATGTAATCGCACGACTTTTCGCAGGGGCAGATTCCATAATATACACAACGTGCATATCGTGTGGTACAAAGAAAAGAATCATACAAGCACCAAGGAAATACATAATCACATTTTGCGAGAGAAAAATCACAAACATTGCAAGTGCCATTCCAAATGTGTTGATTATAAGGAAAGTCTTTCTGCCGAAACGGTCAGCCAACGGTCTGTAAAGAATACCGATAATCTGGAATGGTATTGCCACAATCTGTAAAAGATTAAGAAGTGTAACGGCACTTTCGCTTTGAAAGAAGGTGTTTGCAATTTCCGTCTGCATAAGTGAGCCTATTTGAGATGCAATTTCATCAACTGCATAAATGAGTGCGATAATAAGCACAAGATACCAAAAATATGTATTACCCTTTGGTCTTGCTTTTTGTTTTTCCCAATATTTCAGTTCTTTTTCCTTGCGAAGTTGCTTTTTACGAAGCTTCTCCGGGCTCAAAACTTTTGCCATAAAAAAATCCCCTTTCATATTCTTATTGTATCACAACAAAATCAGAAATGTAAAGGGGAAAAGCATATTATAACATTTTAAATGAATACCGGTTGAGGTTGTTTGTTTTCAAGCACTGATTTTACCGTTTCGGGTATCAAATCAAAATTAGCCACGATTGAATTGGGCTTTCCTAAACAATCGTCTTGCGACATCGGTACAAAGTAAATATTTTTACTATTCATTAAAAGTCCTATGTTTTTAGCCGAAGCACCAAGAGCGTCATTAGTCGAAACGGCTATTATTACCGGCCTTGCATTTCGCAGATGAGCTTTTGCCGCAAGAGTTACCGAAGTGTCGGTTATTCCGTTTGCCATTTTGCCTATTGTATTTCCTGTGCAGGGGGCGATTACCAGAATATCGAGCAGTTTTTTAGGCCCAATGGGCTCTGCACCGCTGATTGTATATATTATTCTTTCTTTGCAAAGAACTTCAATTTCTTCATTGAATTCTCTTGCTTTTCCGAATCTTGTATCAGTTGTATATGCTGTATGTGACATAATGGGGATTACTCTGTACCCCTCATCAACAAGTCTTTTCATTTGTGGGATTGCTTTTTTAAAGGTGCAAAATGAACCGCAAAGGGCAAATCCCACAGTTATATTTTGCATTTTCTATTCCTCCCTTTGCAAAATTCTTTTTCCTATAATTTCTCCCGCAGTTTTGGGAGTGTATTTACCGGGTAAGCCAAATGCTTTTACAACATCAATACCGAATTTTCTCGCCTCGTCAAAATCCACACCATAAGGGGCTGAGGCAAGTTCAATAATCTTACTGTCCTTTTGCATTTTTGCAAGCACCTGTGTATTGATAACTTTAGCAGGAACGGTATTTATGATTACATCAAACTCGTCAGCACAATTTATAAGTTCTGAAATCGGCAACGCGTCGCACCCTTTGATTAAGGCATCATCCCTTTTAAATGGATTGCGTGCAAAAACAGTTACACTGCACGAAAGAGATTTAAGCACAGATACAGTTTCTTTGGCTACTCTGCCATATCCCGTAACCGCAAACTTACCCAAGGGCAACGCAAAATCAATGTGTTCAAGCAGAATTTTAAGTGCACCAAAAGCGGTAAGCACCGCATTTTTCTCGATAAATTCGGTGTCGTAATAGTCCACAAAGGGTATTTCGGTTTCGCGAAGTCGTGAAAGCAATTCGCCCTTGATGATTCCGCCAAAAACAATATTCTCTTTACCTAAAAACGATATAAGTCGCTCAATTGAGGTTTCTTTTTTTGAAAACGGCATATTTATGGTTTTATCGTTTCGTGTGGCGGGCAGGGGTAAAACAATTACCGAATTTACTGAAATCGCGGATTTAAGCCTTTCGGTGTCGTCATCCCAATCAAAAAGCCCATAAGAGCAAACCTCACACCCCTGCTCTTCAAGAAAAGTTTTGAGATATTTTTGCCGTTTATCGCCACCGATAATTACAATATTTCTGTTTTTCATATACACTTCACCTTACCCTTACAGTATTAGAATATGTTTTTTTGCTTTTTTGGTGATTAGGTGTTTAAATTTTCGGGAAACTGTATTATAATGTACTGTGGTGATAAAAATGAATGAAATTTCTAAAGTATTAAATTCTGTAAAAGTTATACATTTCATCGGTATCGGCGGTAGCGGTATGTGTCCCCTTGCAGAAATTCTTCATAGTAAGGGCTACACTCTCCAAGGCTCCGATAATAACGAAAGTTCAATTGTTGACCGTATCCGTAAAATGGGTATCAAGGTTATGATGGGACAAAGAGCAGAAAACATTGAGGGTGCTGAAATGGTGGTTTATTCTGCCGCTATTTCAAAGGAAAATCCTGAGCTTAAAGCGGCAATTGAAAGTGGTATTCCCACATTCCAACGTGCCGAATTATTGGGTGAGGTTTCTCGCCAATTCTCTAATTGTATCGGTATTTGTGGCACTCACGGAAAGACAACAGTTACATCTTTAACTGTTCAGACTATGATAGAGGCAGGTCTTGACCCGTCCGCAGTTATCGGTGGTAAATTGCCGCTTACAAACTCCTATGGCCGTGTTGGTCAGACTGAAACCATCGTTATGGAATCCTGTGAATATCAGGATACTTTCCTTAAAATGAGTCCCGATGTTGCAGTTATTCTCAACATTGACGAAGACCACCTTGAATATTTCAAAACAATGGAAAACCTTATTTTAAGCTTCACAAAGTTTGCCCAGTCTGCCACCAAAGCAATTATTTACAACGGAGACGATGAAAATACCCTTAAAGCCATCGCTGGCATTAAGGGTAAGGAAATGATTTCATTCGGTTTCCAAAAGAAAAATGACTACTATGCAGAAAATGTTGAAGAATACAAGGGTGCATTCACAAGGTTTGATGTTATGTACAAGGGTGAAAGATTAGGTAATGTTGAGCTTTCAATCCCTGGTATTCACAACGTACTCAATGCCCTTGCAGCTATTGCATCTTCAATTTATTCAGGTGCAAAGTTTGAGGACTGCATTAAGGGATTACAGGAATTCAAGGGTGCAGGTCGTCGTTTTGAAGATTTGGGAACATATAACGGAATTGACTTTATTGATGACTATGCCCACCATCCTGCCGAGCTTAAAGTTACTCTTGAAGCAGCAATGAAAATGGGTTACAACACAGTTTGGGCAGTTTTCCAGCCATTCACATATTCAAGAACTGCTATGCATTTTGACGAGTTTGTTGACGTTCTTAAAATCCCTGACAGATGTGTTATGACAGAAATTATGGGTTCTCGTGAGGTCAATACCTACGATATTTACACATCGCAACTTGCAGAAAAAATTCCGAATTCTGTTTGGTTCAACACTCAAGAAGAAGTTGCTGACTACGTTGTGAAAAATGCAAAAGCAGGAGATTTAGTCCTCACAATGGGTTGTGGCGACATCTACAAATCTGCATTTATGATGATTGAGAGATTTAAAAATGGTACAATTTAATAATTCTTGGGATATACTTTTAAAAGAAGAATTCCAAAAGCCGTATTATCTCAATTTGAGAAAATTCTTGGTGCAGGAATATAAAACACAGACCATATATCCCAATATGAACGACATATTCAATGCCTTAAAATACACGGACTACAAGGATGTCAAGGTTGTAATTTTAGGGCAAGACCCTTATCATCAGCCAAATCAGGCACACGGACTTTGTTTTTCCGTTAAAAAAGGTGTTAATCCGCCACCCTCATTACAAAATATGTATAAGGAAATCTATGCCGAATATGGCTACCCAATCCCACAGCACGGTGAACTTACATATTGGGCAGAACAAGGTGTTCTTATGATGAACACAGTGCTAACAGTCAGAGAAAGTCAACCAAACTCCCACAAAGGAATGGGATGGGAAATTTTTACGGATAATGTGATTTCATTGCTTAACCAAAGACCTGAACCCATGGTATTTCTGCTTTGGGGTGCAAACGCAAGGGCAAAGAAGAAAATCATCACAAACCCAAATCATTTGGTTTTGGAGAGTGCACATCCAAGCCCACTTTCAGCATATAACGGATTTTTTGGTAATAACCATTTCAAAAAAGCAAACGAATTCTTAAAATCAAAAGGCTTAACAGAAATTGATTGGCAAATAAAATAAGTACAAAGTTAAAGTTGCTGTAAAAAAACGAAAGTTTTTTTACAGCAACTTTTTTATATCTTTATTTATCATATTAAAGAATTCAACAAATTGGGAGTTTGTCGAAATGCAAAATGTAAAATGCAAAGTGCAAAATATCGGGTCTGCGACGCGATTATATAATTGGGTAGTCATTCTGAGGAACGCAGTGACGAAGAATCTCTGTTGAGTTAACATTTCACTTTGGTGGAGATTCTTCGCTTCGC